>DASRHQ010000052.1:0-41968 GCA_035650455.1 Solirubrobacteraceae bacterium | reverse complement strand
CGAGGCGGGGACTGCCGAGCGCGTACTCGTTGTCGGCGCGGACGCGCTGGTTCGCTATTTGGATCCGGACGACAAGCGCACGGCGGCGCTCTTTGGCGACGGCGCGGGGGCCGTGGTGGTGGCGGCTGTAGAGCCGCCGGGCCGGATCAGCAATCCGGTGCTGCGGGCGGACGGCGCGCAGGCCGAGCTGATCTACGCGACCCATGACGAGCGCAAGATCAGGATGCAGGGACACGAGACTTTCCAAAACGCTGTTCAGCGTCTGACCGAAGTGACCGGACAAGCGGTGTCGCTGGCAGAGACCGAGATCGAGGACATCGACCTCTTCGTCTACCACCAGGCCAACCGGCGAATACTGTCGGCGGTTGGCGAGCGGCTAGGCCTGCCCGAGGAACGGGTGGTCGATTGCATCGAGCGCTACGGGAACACGTCGGCGGCCTCGATTCCGCTGGCGCTGGCCGAGGCGGAGGCAGCCGGAACGCTGGTCGATGGCTCACGTCTGCTGTTGGCGGCGTTCGGCGCCGGCTTCACATGGGGCGGGGTGGTCGTCGATTGGGGTCTCGATGGGGCCGAAGAGTCGCTGCACCCAGGCGACCGATCGTCGCTCAATCGGGCGATGGATGACTGAGCAAAAGGAGGAAACGATGAGCACCACAACCATCTCTGACGACAGGGTGTTTGAGACGATCGCCAACGCGCTGGCGGAACTCGGAGCCGAGCGCGATCAGATCACGCGCGAGTCCAGCTTCGAGTCACTCGACGTCGACTCGCTTGACCTGGTCGAGGTCGGCCAGGTGATCCAGGACCAGTTCGGCGTCGAGATCAAGGGCGACGACATGAAAAAGGTCGGCACTGTCGGCGAGGTCGTGGCCCTGGTTGTGGAGCGAGCCGCGTGATCCGGCGGATTTCGACCGGCAGAGCCGCCGCCTTGCTGCGATGAGTGCCACGACGCAAGCGACACCCACGAAGCTGGCCCCGCTCGAGCGCATTGAGCGGCTCTGCGACGAGGGGACTGTCCAGGTAATCCGCTCGGGCGTGACCTCGCGGCGCCTCGGAGAGAAGAGTCGTCCTGGGGACGGCGTGATCGGCGCGGCCGGGCGGGTCGGGGGCCGTCCAATCTTCGTCTACGCGCAGGATCAAAGGTTTGTGGGCGGCTCGCTCGGTGAGGCGCACGCGGACACGATCGTGCGAGTCATGCGGCTCGCGGGGAACGCAGGTGCTCCCGTAGTCGGCTTCATCGAGTCCGGCGGCGCGCGAATGCAGGAGGGAGTGGCCGGGCTCGCCGGATACGGTCGCATCTTCTTCGAGAACGTGGCGCTTTCGGGGCGAGTCCCTCAGATCTCAGTGATCACGGGAACCTCCGCCGGCGGCGGCTCCTATTCGCCCGCACTGACGGATTTCGTGGTGATGACCGAGTCGGCCACGATGTTTCTCACCGGGCCTAGGGTGGTCAAGGAAGCGCTTGGCGAAGACGCAAGCGCGGAGAGCCTCGGGGGGGCAAGCGTGCATGAGCGCAACGGCGTGTGCAATTTCGTTGCGAAAGACGACCTGGATGCGGTCGCTCATGTCCGCGAGATTCTCGGTTACCTGCCGCCTAACGCATCGTCGCCGGGACCAGAGCGCTCAGCCGTAGAGCCGCCCAGCGCCGACCCCAGCGCGGTCGTGCCGAAGGAGCACCGACGGGTGTACGACGTCCGCGACGTGATCCGCGCCCTCGCCGACGGCGGCGAGTTCCTGGAGCCCTCGGCGCGCTGGGCCCGCAACATCGTGACTGCATTGTGTCGTCTCAACGGCCGGACCATCGGCGTCCTCGCCAATCAGCCGAAATTCCTGGGCGGCACGCTGGATTCGGAGTCAGCGTCCAAGGGAGCACGGTTTGTCCGGATGTGCAACGCATTTGGTGTTCCGCTGGTGGTCCTCGTTGACACCCCGGGCTTCATGCCCGGTAGCCGGCAGGAACGCGGCGGCGTAATTCGACATGGCGCAAAGCTTCTGCACGCATTTGCCGAGTCACGAGCTCCTCGGGTAACGGTTGTGCTGCGCAAGGCCTTCGGCGGCGCGTACATCTCGATGAACGCCCGCGACCTCGGCGCCGACTTCACATTCGCGTGGCCCCAGGCCGAGATCGGCGTGATGGCGGCGAGCCAGGCCGTGGGCATCATCCACAGGCGCCGATTGGCCGAGCTCGAGAGAGACTCGGATGCCGAGCGCGCCGAGCTGGCGACCGGCTACGCCGAGCAGCACCTGCGGGCGGACGTAGCAGCGCATGACGGGTTCATCGATGAAGTGATCGAGCCGTCGCAGACGCGCATGCGCCTGATTTGGGCGCTGGATGCGCTGTCAAACCGCCGCACCGGTGGCACGGTGAAGAACATTCCGCTCTAGTCGTCTTCGAACGAGAACTGCTCGGTGACGCCTGCGATCTCGAACAGGCGCCGTGCCTGACCGCGAACGTGACGTACGAGCAGCTTCTGGCCGGTTTCGTTCGCGCGCTTCGTCGCGCCCAGGAGGCTGCGCAGGCCGGTGCTGTCGATGAATTGGACCTCTTCGAGGTCGATGAGCAGCTCTCCCGCATCAGACGACTCCACGGCAATCAGTTCGCTCTCAAGCTGCGGGGCGGAGATCAGGTCAAGCTCGCCTGCGAGCGAGAGCTCAGTACGAGTACCGACCCGGGCGGTCTGGATCCTGAGTTCACTACGCCGTCGCGCCCGGCTCCCAGCGAATGGTCCGTGCACAGACAGGATTATCGCGCTAGCGCGGGGCGCGCGTCCGTCGGGGTCGGAGCAGAGCCTGGGCGGCCTTCAGCAGCGCCTGACGCAGGGCGATGGGGTCGGCACCGGGGAGACGTGGCCGAAAGGACCCACTCTTTGGTTGCATAGTGGCGTGGAGATCGTCGAGTTCGGACCGTTGACAGATGCGCTGCGGCGCGAGCTCGAGGGGGACGAGCAGGACCCGTTTGATGCCGGCGGCATCACGCTGCACTTCCAGCCCAAGGACCGGCACGTCGGGCTTAGGGACGATTCGGGAAGGCTCGTGGCCAGCACCGGGATAGTGCTGGCTGAGGTCGAGGTCGACCGCGAGCGGTTTCCAGTTGTGGGATTGGGCGGCGTGATCGTGAACGCGGGGTACCGCGGCCGCGGGCTCGGACGCCGGGTCGTGCAGGCCGCGCTCACGAAGGCAAGAAAGCTTGGTCCCGCATTCGCGATCCTCTTCTGTCACGACGATCGGGCGGGGCTTTACCGAAAGCTCGGCTTCACGCCCGTCGATGCCGAGGTCGTCGTCTGGCAATCCGCCGGCTACGCCCCGATGCCGCAGCAAACCATGTGGCGGCCGTTACACGAAAAGCGGGAGTGGCCGACGGGCCGCGTCGTCGTCCACAGCCTGCCCTTCTGAGCTTTACGGCGCAGTGATCGCGGCGTGGTAGAACACGGCCGTGTGAGATTCCGTAAGCCCAGCAAGTCGCGGGCCTCCCGATCGAGCGAGCGTATCCGCGCGAGGCCGTGGGCGCTTGTGATCGCGGGCGTCCTGCTTGAGACGCTTGCCACCTGGCTGCGCAGCGGCCGGCTGGGTGGCCATCTAGTGGTGCGATGCCGAGCGGGACACCTTTTCACCACGATCTGGATCCCGGGCGCCTCGGTCAAGTCTCTCCGGCTTGGGTTCTGGAGGCTTCAGCGCTGTCCGGTCGGTCACCACTGGGCCGTTGTCTCACCGGTCAAAGAAGCGAACCTGACCGACGAGGAGCGGCGTACCGCCGCCGAGCATCGTGATATCCGGCTCCCCTGAGCGATCGCCGAGGCGGCGATGAATTATCCGTGTCCGAACAGTCTTAACTCGGCAGGCGGGTGCACAACCCGGGCAGCTTACGCCCGCCGCGCAAACTGATAACCACACGAAAGGAGTTCAGCGATGGCCGAAGTCAAGATTGGAACGCGCGAAGAATGGCAGGCTGCTCGCTCCGAACTCGCGAAGCTCGAAGCCGAGCACGCGACGCTCGGCCAGAAGGTCACCGAGCAGCGCCGGCAGCTCCCGTGGGTCCCGGTGGAGAAGGAGTACCGGTTTGACACCGAGCAGGGTAAGAAATCGCTTGCCGAGCTCTTCGACGGCCGCTCTCAGCTGCTCGCCTACAACATCATGTTCGGCCCCGATTACGAGCTCGGCGCATGCCCCGGGTGCACGAACCTCGGGGATGAGCTCGACGGCACGCTCGTGCACCTGAGTCACCGCGACGTGACGCTCGTCTGCTTCTCACGTGCGCCCATCGATCGGCTCACCGCCTACAAGGAGCGAATGGGCTGGACGTTCCCATACGTCTCCACGTACGGAACGGACTTTCCCTTCGACTTCGGCCTCGCTCTACGGCCCGAGCAGATTGGCGAGATCCCTCAGATCCAGGCGATGATCGAAGACCCCCCGGAATGGCTCCAAGGCTGGTCCAGCCAGATCGGGGCAAAGCTCGAGGACGGCTTGCGTGAGGGGCCGAGCTGGATTGCCTTCGCCCGCGAGAACGGAACCGTTTACCACACCTACACGGTAATGGCTCCCGATCCGTTCGTCGCGCCGTATCACAGCTTCCTGCTCGAGCGGACCCCGAAGGACCGGTCCGAGGACCCGATCGCGTGGCGCAAGGACGAATATCCCGACTGATCAGGATCAGGTGGATAGCGTCGCGATGCCAGATGACCCGGTGTGGCGCTACATAAAACCGCCGGGGCGTAGCTTCGTAGGCAGGAAAGCGAACCGCGCCGACGAAAGCATGGGCGGTGGAGAGTTCCGGGCAGATCCCGCCGACCCCGCCAGGCGCGACCCCGCCCGGCGCGACCCCGCCAGGCGCGACCCCGCCAGGCGCGACCCCGCCCCCAGGCGCGGGTGGGTCGTCAGGCGCAGGCGGTTCGCCCCCGCCAGGCGCGACCCCGCCGCCCGCGGGCGGCTCGCCGGTCGGTGGCCATAACTACCCGTTGACGTTTTCCGTCGACTATCCCGACCGAAGCCTCGACCGTCTTAGCACGGCTCTGCGGATCTTCTGGATCATCCCCATCGTGATCCTTGCCGCGACGATTGAGGGCGGCAGCTATGCGGCCAATTCGGGGGGGAGGGGAGCCGCCTACGTCGGCGGTGGAGTCGGAATTCTGTTCATCCCGGTGGTGTTGATGCTGCTGTTCCGCGAGAAGTACCCGCGCTGGTGGTATGACTGGAACCTCCAACTGTCCCGTTTCACCAACCGGATCGTCGTGTACTTCGCGCTGATGGACGACCGTTACCCGTCGACCGACGAAGAGCAGGCCGTCCGCCTCAATTTCCCCTATCCCGACGTCGAACGCGATCTGAGCCGCGGACTCCCGCTGATCAAATGGCTCCTGGCGATCCCTCACTACTTCGTCCTCTTCTTCCTCACGATCGGCGCGTGGATCGCAGCGATCGTCGCCTGGTTCGCGATCCTCTTCACCGGCCGCTACCCGCGCTCGCTGTTCGACTACATCGAGGGCGTGATCCGCTGGCACAACCGGGTCGGCGCGTACGCATTCCTTCTGATCACGGACCGCTACCCGCCGTTTAGCCTTCAACCCTGACGCCCGGCTCTGCTGTCGGCGCAGGCCGGCTGGCCGGTGCCTCGGTGCCGGTACCTTGCAGTAATCGCGCACCACACGGGCAATCACCGCGTAATCGTGGTCGGTGGAGGATTCGGCGGCCTCCAGGCAGTGTTGAAGCTTCGCCACGAGCCAGTCGAGGTAACGCTGGTCGACCAGCGGAACTTTCATCTGTTCCAGCCGCTCACCTATCAGGTCGCGACGGGGGCGCTATCCCCGGGGGAGATCGCCTATCCGCTGCGGGCCATCTTCAAGCGCGACCGCAACGTCCGGGTTCTGCTAGGGGAGGTTGTCGACTTCGACCTGGAGGCGCGCGAGCTGTTGGTGCGTTCAGCCGACACGCTTCCTGATCCAAGCTCGATCAAGTACGACACCCTGATTGTCGCCGGGGGCTCCCATTACTCGTACTTCGGCCATGACGAGTGGAGCGAGTTCGCGGCCGAAGTCAAATCGCTCGAGAGCGCACTGGCAGTGCGCAGCCGCATCCTGAGCGCATTCGAGGCCGCCGAAATGGAGACGGACGAGGACGACCGGGCTGCATGGCTGACCTTCGTCGTGGTTGGGGGAGGGCCCACGGGAGTGGAGATGGCCGGCCAGATCGGCGAGCTCGCCAGCGACACTCTCCGTCGAGACTTCCGCACAATCGATACGCGGACGGGGCGGATCCTCCTGGTCGAATCGGCGAGCCGGCTGCTCACCACGTTCCCGCCTTCGCTTTCGAAAAAGGCCGCGCGATCGCTGCGCGAGCTGGGGGTCACGCCCATGGTGGATTCGACCGTCGTCGGGGTGGACGCGAACGGCGTGACGATAGAGGCCGACGGCGGAAAAACGGAGCGCATCCCCGCCAGGACCGTTGTGTGGGCGGCGGGGGTCACGGCCTCGGGCCTCGCGGGCAAGCTTGGCGAGCTGACCGGCGCCGAGGTTGACAGGGCGGGCCGGGTCAGCGTCGAGGCGGACCTCACGCTTCCTGGGCACCGCGAAGTGTTTGCGATCGGTGACATGGTCCGCGTGCGCGGCAGCGACGGTTCCGTGACGACCCTTCCGGGAGTGGCGCCGGTGGCCATGCAGCAGGGCCGCTACGTCGCGAACGTCGTGCGCGCACGGCTGCGCTCCGCGAGCCATCCACCGTTTCGCTATCGGGACAAGGGGAATCTCGCCACGATCGGCCGCGGCGCCGCGGTTGCCGAGATCAAGCTGTTCAGGTTGAGCGGCCTGCTCGCCTGGTTCGTCTGGCTCCTGGTGCACCTCTGGTACCTGATTGGCTTCGAGAGCCGTCTGCTTGTGCTGATCCAATGGACCTTCAGCTTCGTCACCCATGGCCGTGGAGCACGGATCATCTCCGAGCCGATGGTGAGCCGGGACCACCCGATCTCGCCGCCTGCCAAACCCCGCGATTGACACCAAGCTCGTTATCGATATAGTATCCCCGTGATATCACATGAGCGTGGCACGCCGTAAGACCGTCGCTCACGATCCCATGGATCAGGGGGCGTTTGCGCCGCGCCAGACCCATGAGCAGCGACCCGCACGGGTGCTCTCCTGCCCGCCCATAGTCGCGGTTGCGGTGGCGGTGCTCGGCGTGGCGGCGGTGGCAATAGCCTTCGGCACGGGGCAGCTGAGCTCGGCGGCGAGGATCGTTGCGGGCGTGGTCATTGCGGCGGTCGTGCTTGTGGCCCCGGGATTCGTCGTCGTGGCGCCGAACGAGTCGCGCGTGCTGATCCTGTTCGGCCGCTACGTCGGAACCCTGAGCGAGGCCAGGCTGTGGTGGGCCAACCCCTTTACCGTGTTTTGGCGCAAGCGGGTCTCGTTGCGCGTACACAACTTCCAGTCAGAGCGCATCAAGGTCAACGACTCAGCCGGCAACCCGATCGAGATCGCCGCCGTGGTCGTCTGGCGGGTGACCGATACCGCCAAGGCGGTGTTCGACGTCGAGGACTTCGAGCAATTCGTGACGGTGCAGAGCGAGACTGCCCTACGCCATCTCGCCAACGAATACCCCTATGACGATTACCGGCACGACACCTCCTTGCGCGGCAATTCCGACGAGGTCCGGGACGGCCTGCAGCAGGAGCTGCAGACACGGCTCCAAACCGCCGGCATCGAGGTGCTGGAGACGCGACTGACGCACATCGCATATGCGCCGGAGATCGCCGAGGTCATGCTGCGACGGCAGCAGGCCGAGGCCATTCTCGCCGCTCGAAAGACCATGGTCACCGGAGCGGTCGGCCTCGTGCAGATGGCGCTCGCGCAGCTCGCAGACTCGGATTTGGTCGAACTCGATCCCGAGCGCAAGGCAACCATGGTTGCCAATTTGATGGTGGTCCTGTCAGGTGACCATTCGCCCACGCCGGTGATCAACACGGGCTCGCTCTACACGTGAAGGCCAGCTGACATGCCTGAGAGCAAGCGGTTTCTGCTTCGACTCGACCCTCGCCTGTTCGAGGCCCTGCGCCGCTGGGCCGACGATGATCTGCGCAGCATCAACGCCCAGATCGAGTACCTGCTAACCGACCAGGCCCGCAAGGCTGGGCGGCTCCCCGCCAAGCGCAGAAGCGCAACGCGTCGTGCCGCTTCACGGACGGAGGACCGTACCGCCCCCGGGCAAGCGAGCAGCACGGTCGAAGCGGGCGGCCAAAGCGCGCACGTGGTCAGCTAGCTCAGGCGGCTCTCGCACCTCGAAGTCCACGCCGAGCATCGCGATCCGCAGCGCCAGCCACCTGAGGTCGTCGTCGCCAGTCCTGAACTCCGACGTGTGAGCGTCGATCGGCTTGATCGCGCCCCAGTGAATGGGAAGCCGGCGGGCCAGTTGCTCCGCTTCCGCGTGAAGAACGAGGACGGCCTCGAATCGATTCGGCGCAGCGGCGATGCTCCGCTCGACAAAGGCCGCGGCGTCGTTGGTGGGCAGCTCGTGGGCCTCGAAGCGCACGCCGGTCGATGTGGGCTTGGTCAACCGGTCGATGCGAAAGGTCCGCCAGTCGTCGCGAAGACGATCCCACGCCACGAGGTACCAACGGTGGCCACGATTTACGAGCGAGTGGGGCTCTACCTCTCGACGGGTCTCGCTGCGGTCGCGGCGGCGATAGGTAAAGCGCAGGCACTCCGCATCGCGGCACGCCGCGGCGATCACGGTCAAGTAGTGCGGCTCTACCGTTGGCCCTGATACCGGGAGCGTGACCGTCATCGAGCCAAGGGCGCGGACGCGACGGCGCAGGTGCGACGGCAGGATCTGCTCGACCTTGACGAGCGCCCGCAGAGCGGTCTCCTCGATGCTGGCCACCGAGGCATGAGCAGCAGTGAGGAGGCCGACCGCGATCGCGATCGCTTCCTCGTCGTCAAATAGCAGCGGAGGCATCGCGGCGCCGGCGCGAAGCCGGTATCCGCCGGCTGGGCCGCTGAGCGATTGCACGGGATAGCCGAGGTGACGCAGGCGCTCCATATCTCGCCGGATCGTTCGCCCCGACACCCCGAGTCGGTCGGCCAGCTCGTTTCCAGGCCAGTCGCGGCGCGCTTGAAGCAGCGAGAGCAGCTCCAACATGCGGCTGGCGGTATCGGCCATGGGCCTATGGTCTCGAAAATTGAGGACGCATACTGACCTAAACCGTCCGTACCGTGAGCGCGATGTCAATCAATCAGTCAGGAGCAACGATGCGTGAGCGTGACGGATACCCGGCCGGAGTTCCGTGCTGGATCGACACCAGCCAGCCCGATCCGGAAGCCGCAGTGTCCTTCTACGGCGGCATTTTCGGGTGGGAGATCGAGGACGCGATGCCACACGGCTCGCCCGGCAGCTACTACATCGCCCGCCTGCGCGGCGGCGATGTCGCCGCGATCGGCTCGCTTCCGGAGAGCAGTCCACCAGTTGCGCGGTGGAACACGTATATCTGGGTCGAGAGCGCCGACGAGGCCGCATCGAAGGTGCAATCCGTGGGCGGGCGCGTGATCAGCGATCCCTTCGACGTGATGGACGCAGGGCGGATGGCGGTGTGCGCGGATCCCGAGGGAGCGGTCTTCTGCATCTGGCAGGCCAAACGACACCGGGGCGCAAGGATCGTGAACGAACCTGGCTCGCTCAATTTCAACGGTCTTCACACTCGTGACCCGAACGGGGCGAAGTCGTTCTATGGGTCCGTGTTCGGATGGGAGGTGCTCCGGACCGCGGATGACTGGCAGGCTTGGCGGCTGCCCGGCTACGGCGACTTCCTTGAGCAGAGCGACCCTGGACTGCGCGAGCGGATGGCGCAGAGCGGAGCGCCCGCGGGCTTCGAGGACGTTGTCGCGACGCTCAACCCCATCACCGATGGTCAGGCCGAAGTCCCCGTCCATTGGAGCGTGACGTTCGCGGTCGACGATGCCGACGCCACAGCCTCCCGCGCCGCGGAGTTGGGCGGTCGGGTGATCGTCGCGCCGTTTGATGCGCCGTGGGTGAGGATGACCGTGATCGGCGATCCCCAAGGGGCGACGTTCGTCGCTAGCAAGTTCGCCCCCGAGAACAAGGACGTCGGAACTGGGAATGGGTCGGCCACGAGTGCGGCATAGACCGTTCACGACATCGTTTCGCGACTTTTACCACTGCGCAACAACCGCTCGCATTGGCGCGCATAGGCTGCCCTCCGACTCGAACTCCAGTTTCGTCCCCCGGAGGTTCAGATGCTTCGTCCGCTATGGCGCCACCGGCGCTCGTGGTACCTGACGCTCGCAATCGCAGGAGCCGGCGTGATCGCGATGTCCAGCGGTGCGTTGGCCCGCGAATCCGCACGGGCTCGCGGTCGGTCCCGCGGCGCCACACAGTTGCAGGGCGCGACAAATGCGACGGCGACGGCCACGCCGATCAAGCACGTGATCGTGATCATCGGCGAGAACCACACGTTCGACAACGTGTACGGCACCTACCAGCCGCCAAAGGGCCAGACAGTGCGCAACCTGCTCTCCGAGAGGATCGTCACCGCTTCGGGCAACCCCGGCACCAACGTGGGCGCGGCGCTCCAACGGACCGCGTCGGACACGACCAGCTACATGGTCGACCCACAGAGCACGGGCGCTTACAAGACGCTCCCGCGCCTCAACACCACATACGTGTCCAAGGCCTGTGATGGGCAGGGAGGAGACACGATCGACAAGCGTTTCCCACCACTGCCCAACGCGCCTTATCAGATAACGAAGTACGTCCCGTATTTCGACGACCACGGCGAGTACAGCAAGTACGGCACTTGCGAGTTCAACGGCGCCTACGTCGGAGACCCGATCCACCGCTTCTACCAGATGTACCAGCAGGTCTCCGGAGGGGAGAACGACCTCTGGACATGGGTTCACGAGCATGCCGGCGACTCCAATGGCGCGCCTCCGCCTACGCCGTTCACCGGTGAATCCACGGACCAGGGCGCCCTGGACATGGGCTTCTACAACATGGCAGCCGGGGACGCGCCCACCTTCAAGTTCCTGGCCCAGCACTATGCGATGTCCGACAACTACCACCAGGCGGTGATGGGCGGCACGGGCGCCAACCACATCGCGCTGGGGACCGGAGGCGCCGCCTTCTACCAGAACTCGAACGGCAAGGCCGTCAAACCGCCCAAGGGCGAGATCGAGAACGCCAATCCCCAGCCTGGCACCAATGACTGGTACACCCAGGACGGCTACGGCCAGACCGGCACTACCGCCGGCGGCAGCTATTCCAATTGCTCGGACCACTCCGCTCCGGGCGTCGCTGGAGTGACTAGGTACCTCAGCACGCTCTCCTACAAGGTGGTCAACCTATGTGCGCCGGGTCACTACTACCTACTCAACAATTACAACCCCGGCTACAACACCGACGGCTCGCTGAACACCTCGACCTTCACCGTCCCTCCGCAGCACTCGCTCCGCACGATCGGAGACGAACTCTCCGCGCACGGGATCACGTGGGGTTATTTCGGCGAGGGATACAACAACGGTCATCCCGGGCCCAACTACTGCGGGATCTGCGATCCGATGCAGTACGCGACCTCCGTCATGACCGATCCGGCAAAGCGCCGCAACACCCAGCACGGAATCAAGGCTTTCGACGACGAGGCAGATCACGGGACGCTTCCCGCGGTCTCGCTCCTCAAGCCCGGTGATGACGACGGGCACCCCGGATACTCGACGCTGGCGGCGTTCGAGGCGTTCGTAACCCATGCAATCGACGAGGTTCAGAGCAACCCCTCGCTCTGGAAAAGCACCGCGATCTTCGTCACCTTCGACGAGGGCGGCGGCTATTACGACTCGGGCTATATCCAGCCCGTTTCATTCTTCGGCGATGGGACTCGCGTGCCGATGGTGGTCGTGTCTCCGTACACGAAGCCTGGCTACATCAGCCACACCTACGAGGACCATGTCTCGATTCTCAAGTTCATCGAGCGCAACTGGCACCTTTCACCGCTGTCGTCGCACAGCCTCGACAACCTGCCGAATCCCATGAGCTCCGCCGGTAATCCGTACGTGCCTACCAACCGGCCGGCGATCGGCGATCTGTTCGACCTTTTCGACTTCAGCCATCCGCAGGCAGTCATGGCTAGGCCACCGAGAGAGTCCGGCGGTTGGCGGACCGGCACCAAGCCGCAGGCGATTCCCAACTCCGCACGCTAACGAGGGGGCGTGGTCCGGCTGGCCGGATGATCCGGCCGGCCGGACCAATCGGCGTTCTTGAACGCAGCGGATCCGGCTCAGCTGCAGCTGGCCGGGTCGCCCCCGCTCCGCCGCCGTGCAAGAGGTGAGCCGGGCGCGTCTCGCCACGGCGCCCGATGACGAGCAGAGTTCCTCGCGGTCCAACCGTGGGCAAAATCCTTCCCGCCTCCACCGTCGTGGTGGGGCGGGAAGAATCTTTGCCGCCCGCCGGGCAACTTTCGTCCCGCCCGCTTCGGCCGCGTCAGGTGGGATGAATCTTTCCCGCCAAGGGTCATCACTCTGTGTCAGACGGCGGCGCCGCCCTCTGGCCTACCGGCGCGTATCGGCTGCGCAGCATCAGGTCGTAGCCCGTCGGGATCGTTGAAGAAGGCCATCTTGCACACGCCGGTGTCGAAGATCTCACCGAGAAACTCCACGCCCTTGGCTTCCAGTTCGGCGCGGGCGTGGTCGATGTCGTCGACATGGAGGGCGATGTGGCCTCTTTTGCGGACTGAATGTCGAGCCGAGCCGCCCGGGGTTCCCAGATCCCAAAGCATGTCCGTGCGACCCAAATTCCGTCTGGGCGTGCCCGGCCCGCAGGCCGCATGCCGTGCGGTTAGCCTCGGAGAACCCCTCGATGCAGCCCGAGGGCGGCAACCCCACACACCTGCCATGACTCTGCTCGCCGATCTCGTCACCGCGTCGGAGCAGGTCGCTGGAGTCAGCGCGCGCTCGCGAAAGGTCGCGATCCTCGTGGACCTGCTGCGCCGGCTCGACACAGAGGAGGTCGCGATCGCCGTGGGGTTCCTCTCCGGTGCTCCGCGGCAGGGGCGCGTTGGGGTTGGCTACTCGACGATCTACGGGGTCGAGTTGCGGCCCGCGACCGAGCCGTCACTCACAGTGAGCGATGTTGACCGCGCGATCTCGGAGATTCAGTTCGCCGTCGGAAGCGGCTCCTCCGGCCGACGCAAGCAGATTCTGAGCGAGCTGCTTGGCCGGGCCACCGAGCAGGAAGGCGACTTCCTCAGACGGCTCGTCACCGGCCAGCTGAGGCAAGGCGCCTTGGGAGGGGTGATGGCGGATGCGGTCGCGAAGGCCGCGGGGGCCTCTGGTGAGATCACCCGCCGCGCGCTGATGCTCTCAGGTGACCTGCCGCGGACCGCCGAGATCGCGATGGCGAGCGGGGAGGAGGGGCTTCGCGAAGTGGGCTTCGAACTCTTTCAGCCGATCCTCCCGATGCTCGCGTCCACGGCGGCGAGCGTGGCCGAGGCGATCGCGGGGTTCGAGCGTGCATCCGTTGAGTGGAAGCTCGACGGGATCCGTATCCAGATCCATCGCCGGGAAGACGAGGTGCGCATCTACACCCGCAACCTCAACGACATCACCGCAGCATTGCCCGGAATCGTCGCCGCCGTGCGGGGTCTGCCGATAAGCCAAGCGGTGCTCGACGGGGAGGCCCTGTGGATGACCCTCGACGGACCGGCCGCCTTCCAGGAGACCGTGTCACGAATCGACAGCGACGCACCGCCGGCGGGGATCACGACGTTCCTCTTTGACCTACTGCATCTGGACGGCCGAGATCTGCTCGACACGCCCCTCCACGAGCGCGCCGCCGCCCTGCGCTCAATCGCTCCAGACCTGAAGATCCCCGCCGTGGTCACATCCGACCCCGAGGAGGGCCGGCGCGTCCTCGAGGAGTCGCTGGCCGCGGGACACGAAGGCGTCGTGATCAAAGATGCCGCATCGCCCTATGCAGCTGGTCGGCGTGGCAAGGCCTGGCACAAGGTCAAGCCCGTGCGTACCTACGACCTTGTGGTCCTCGCTGCGGAGTGGGGCCACGGTCGCCGGCAGGGTTGGCTTTCAAATCTCCACCTCGGTGCCAAGGACGCGGCCACGGGCGAATTTGTGATGGTCGGAAAGTGCTTCAAGGGTCTCACCAACGAGCTCCTGGAGTGGCAAACGAAAGCGCTGCTCGAACGCGAGACCGCGCGGCGCGGGATCGTCGTGTCCGTCCGCCCGGAGCTGGTGGTCGAGATCGCGCTGGACGGTGTCCAATCCTCGACGCGCTACGCGGGAGGTGTGGCGCTTCGCTTCGCACGCGTAAAGCGCTACCGACCGGATAAGCAGCCAAGCGAAGCTGACACCATCGACGACTTGCGCGCGCTGCTGCTACGCCGGTAGTGCGCCCAGCCTGTCGGCGGTTACCGCCTCGAGTGCGTCGCGGAGCGCGGCTATACGCTCCTCGCCGTAGCGCTGCGCCCACTCGCGCTCCAGATCGTCGATGAGCCGGCGACCGATCGCGTAGGCCTCGCGGCCGGTCGCAGTGAGACGAATGATCTTGGCCCGGCCGTCGTCGGGGTCGGCGATGCGCTCGAGATAACCCCGCTTCTCGAGGTCGCTAGTCACTTCTCCCACCGATTGCTTGGTCATGCACGCGCGCTCCGCCAGTTCGGTCAGACGCGAACCGTTGTCGGGATCGATACCCCCGAATACGCAGCCATGGCCGGGCCGGATGTCCCCGAGTCCTTCGGCCGCCATCCGGCGGTAGAGCTCCTCGGCGAACGAATCGAACGAGATGCCGAGCAGCCGGATCATCGGTGTTTGGGACGTGTATTCGAGATCGTCTTGCATATCGTCAGGTTACCTGATAAGGTGGCCGAACTGTAAGGAGACCTTATAAAGCTGCCTGACGATTATAGCTAAACGATCGGAGAGTTCGAATGGAACGCAAGTGGTGGACATTGATGGCGGTGAGCGTGGCAACGTTCATGCTGCTGCTCGATATCACGGTTGTGAATACGGCGCTTCCGTCGATCGCGAAAGACCTTCACGCGACCTTCAACGACCTTCAGTGGGTCATCGACGCCTATACGCTCGCGCTCGCCGCAATCGTGTTGACCGCGGGATCGCTGGCCGACCGCCTCGGCCGCCGCGCGGTGTTTGCCGCCGGACTTGCGATCTTCTCCGTGGCGTCGTTGGCTGCCGGGCTGGCGCCGGACGCGACCTTCCTGAACATCTCTCGCGCGGTCGAGGGGATCGGCGGCGCCGCGATGTTCGCGGTCTCACTCGCGCTGGTCGCGCAGGAGTTCCCGGCCGGCAGAGAACGCGGGACTGCCATGGCGATCTACGGCGCGACCATCGGCATGTCCGTCGCGGTGGGTCCGCTGGTCGGCGGGGCGATCACCGACAGCCTGGGCTGGCGTTGGGTGTTCTTCATCAACGTCCCAGTGGGAATTGCGGCGCTGGCGACGACCTACATGAAGGTTCGCGAGTCTCGCAACCCGAACGCGGGCCGAATCGACTGGCTCGGGCTTGGCACGCTCAGCGGCGGCCTGTTCCTGCTCGTCCTCGCTTTGCTGCGAGGCAATGACGCGGGCTGGGGCAGCCCCCAGATCATCGCTGAGTTCGGCGCGGCCGCCGCGCTCCTGGCAGCGTTCATCGCCGTCGAGCGCAGCGTGCCCGACCCGATGCTCCCGCTCGGTCTGTTCCGTCGCCGCGCCTTCACAGGCGTTCAGCTCGCGGCCGTTGGAGTCTCCGCTTCGCTGTTCGCGCTTTTCCTATACCTCACCCTGTACCTCCAGGACTACCTGCACAACTCACCGCTGCAGGCCGGCGTGCGGTACCTGCCGATCACGCTCGGGGCGTTCATCGCGGCGCCAATCGCGGGCGTGCTGCTACCGCGCGTTCAAGCCCGTGTATTGATGGCGGTGGGGCTGGCGGGAACGGGTGTCGGGCTCGTGCTGATGTCCGGCATCGACGCTGGATCCAGCTGGACCGTCTTGCTTCCCGGCTTCATCGTCGCCGGCTTGGCGGTCGGAATCCTCAACCCCGTGATCGCAGACGTCGCGCTGAGCGTCGTGCCCAAGGAACGCAGCGGCATGGCGGCAGGTGTAAACGACACCTTCAGGCAGGTCGGGGTGGCGGTAGGGACCGCGGCATGGGGAGCGGTCTTCCTGGCCCGTGGATCGGGCAAGGTCGCCACGGTGCTCGCGGGGACGCCGGGTGCAGCCGCCGGCCGGCCGCGGCAGTTGATCGAGGCGCTGACGGGCGGTCACCTAGCCGCAGCCACGCAAGCCATACCGCACGGGGCCCGCGAGCTGGCCGTAAACGCCACCAACCAGGGCTTCCTCAGTGGCCTCAACGCGATCCTCCTGATTGGGGCCGTGGTCGCGTTTGTGGGGGCAGCGCTGGCGCTATGGCTTGTTCGCGAGCATGAGATCGAGCGCGACGCTCCGGCCGAGGCCGCGCCCGAGCCCTTGGAAGCCGACGAAGTGGTCGAGCTCCTCGCGGCCTGATCCGAAAAGCCGGAGTTGGGCCGAGTTCCACCAGTGTGCTAGTCAGTTCACTGGTGGAACTCGCCCCCGATCGAAAAGACCTGCGCCGCCGTCGCGCGATCTGCGCGACGGTGCTGGTGCTAGGAGGGCTCTACTCGCTGGTGCTGTTACCCCTGGTTCCCTCTCTGTTGGGGAGCGATCCCGTGCTGCTGGAGGCCTTGCGCGGATCGATCGCGGCGATGGTTGCGGGCGGCGCTTTCGCTCGGATCGGCCAAGCGTCACTCGTGCTCGCGCTGCTCGCTCCGCTGCCGACCCTGATGATGACCGACCCGTTCATCTGGTGGGCTGGCCGGTTGTGGGGCCCGGACGTCGCCCGGTATCTCGGCGTGCAGGGTCCCCGGGGCAAGCGGAGGATGGAGCGAGCCGTCCGCTTCTCGGAGCGTTACGGCTCGTGGGCGGTGCTGTTCGCATATATCTTGCCCGTGCCAAGCGCGCTGATCTATGCGGCGGCGGGCTGGACCGGAATGCGTCTGCGCCGCTTTTTGCTGCTTGACCTCGCCGGAACGTTTCTCTGGGTCGCGCTGATCGTTGGGCTCGGTTACGTGATCGGGCGCTCCGCAGTCAACGTCGCCCACGAGATCACCCATTACAGTCTCTTGCTCACGGTCGCGCTCGTCGTCGTGGTCGTGGTTGTGGCGGTCGTGCGCGGCGTCGCGCAAGCGCGCAATGATGAGTCCCTGAGGACTTGAGAAGTCTCGAATGGGCAAGCAGCCTCGGCGCGAAGGCTGGTCTGACTCACCATCAGAGGTACGGATCACCGTGCTGCAGGACCCGGGCGATCGGGGTCTCTGGGATCGTTTGCGAGCAAGAGGCGGCGGCGCGGGACGGCACGGGCGCGCGTCCGCGATGTGGGCGGCCGCGGCGGCCGTTCTGGCGGCCGCGGTGATCGTCACGACGACTTCCTTTGCAGGTGGTGCCGGCAGGTCGCACGAACTCGCGGCGGGCGCGGGTCAAGGCGGTTCGCCTGGGGTCGCGGCGGCCTATGGCTATCCGACTCGTTGCCTGAGCGTGACGATCGCTTCCTCCGACCACGCATTCGCGCGCGCCGACTTCAATCACGCCAGCCCGTGCGGGCAGTACGCGGGGTACCCGACCGCGATCTTCCACGTGGTCCGCGGATCATGGCGGCCCGTACTGGAGGCGGTGAGCTATCCGTGCCCGGCGACGGGAATTCCGCCCGCGGTGCAGAGGGAGCTCAGCGTATGTCCGCAGACGGCTCGGTCCCACCGCCCGCGACGGGTACTCTCGGGTCATTCTCGAGCTGGACACGCCCCATGGGCCGGCACGGATCCATCCGTACCTCGTTGAGCACCCCATCGGGGCCTTGGTGCTTGGGCATGGGGCGGGAGGCGGCGTCGAGACGCCCGACCTGAGGGCGGCGGCGCGGGCCGCGCGCAGAGTCGGCTTCAACGTCACGTTGGTTGAACAGCCCTATCGAGTAGCGGGCCGACGCAGTCAGCCGCCCCGTTGGCAGCTCGATGTCGCGTGGCTGGCGGTGATCGAACAGTTGCGACACGGAGTGCTCAGACGGCTGCCGCTGATGGTCGGCGGCCGATCAGCCGGGGCCCGGGTCGCCTGCCGGACCGCCGGCGAGGTCGGCGCGGCGGCGGTGCTCTGCCTTGCTTTCCCGTTGCACCCGCCGGGCCGGGCCGATGACCCGTCCAAAAGCCGGATTTCCGAGCTCGAGGCAGTGCGTGTGCCGGTGCTCGTCGTGCAGGGGGACAGCGATCCGTTCGGGATGCCGCCGCCGGGCCCTGCCCGGAAAGTCGTGCCCGTGACAGGCAACCACTCGCTCAGGAACACCGATGCAATCGAGACCGCCGTCGCCGACTGGTTGCAGGAGTGGCGGCGGCTACGGTTTGCGCAACCTGAGAGGAGCCGGCATTGATTGCACGGTGTGGCTCACCGGGTCCGCCGCTCGCGTAGAGTCCCGCCGCTGATGCTTTTGAACGCCGACGCTCGGGAAATCCCCGGCGCGGACTCCCTTGGCGTCCTCGTCGATGCCATGGAGCGCGCCGACGATACCTTGCCGCTGGCGGCGCGCCACCTCGACCGGTCCCTCGTTGACGTCCTGCAGATACTTGGATTTGACGCGGACTACACGGCCGCCCAGGGCTCCTATCTATATGACTCCGCCGGTCGCGCGTATCTGGACTTTCACACGGGCGAAGGTTTTGCGAGCCTGGGTCACAATCATCCTGACGTTCGCGAGGTCCTCCGCGCCGTGCTCGATGCTGATCTTGTCGACGGCGTGCAGATCCACTTTTCGGCGCTGGCGGGGATCCTTGCCGAAGGAATCTCGCGGCTGCTGCCGCCCGGCCTGGACTCGGTTTACTTCACGAGCACCGGTGCCGAGGCAGTCGATTCTGCGATGAAGTTCGCGCGGGCAGCGACCGGCCGGCCGCGCCTGATCTCCTGTGACTCGAGCTTTCACGGCGTCACCTTCGGCCCGCTTTCGCTGGTGGGCGACGACTACTTCCGGCAGGGATTCGGACCGCTGCTACCGGGTTGCGAGCGCGTCCCATTCGGCGACCTGCCGTCCTTGGAGGCAGAGCTGCGGCGAGAGGATGTCGCGGCGTTCATCGTCGAACCGGTCCAGGGCCGTACCGTGGCGCTTCCGCCCGAGGGCTATCTGAAGGCCGCCCAGGCGCTGTGCCGGCGGTACGGCACGTTGTTCGTCGTGGACGAGGTCCAGACCGGACTGGGGCGGACCGGGAAATGGTTCGCACTCGAGCATTGGGGGCTGGAGCCCGATGCCGTGCTGATCGGAAAGGCCCTGAGCGGCGGTTACATGCCTGTCGCGGCGATGGTCACGAGGCGAAAGATCTACGAAAAGGCGGTTGGAACGCTCGAGCGCTGTTACGTGCACCAATCGACCTATGGCCGCAACCGTCTATCGATGGCGGCGGGATTGGCGACGCTTCGCATCATCGAGCGAGACCGCTTGGTCGAGCACGCCGAGCGCATCAGCGCCGTGCTGGTGGACGGGCTCAACGAGTTGGCGAGTCGCTTTGAGATCATCAAGGAGGTGCGCTCCAGCGGGCTGATGCTGGGGATCGAATTGCGTGCTCCGAACTCAATGACCGGCAGGATGAACTGGCGCTTGTTCCATGCCGCGAGCGAAGGACTCTTTCCGCAGCTGGTGGTCATTCCGCTGCATCGCGACCACGGCGTGATCACGATGGCGGCTGGTCCCAATGACGTGATCAAGTTGCTCCCTCCGCTGACGCTCTCGGAGTCGGAGGCGTGCAGCTTCCTGGATGCGCTTGGTGCCGTTCTCGCCGACTGCCAGGGCGAAGCAGGAAAGAACTGGGCCGTGGTTCGGGGCATTGCGAAAGCAACGCTGCGCCGCCGGATCGCCCCGGCTCGCCGGTGACCGACGGTCACCTCCCGGCCTCCAGCGCGTCGAAGCCACCGGCTGGAGCGACCTGCTTTCTGACGGGCGCCACCGGGTTCATCGGCGGGCACCTCGCGGAGCGGCTTGTGCGCGAAGGCCACCGCTTGCGCTGTCTGGTGCGGGCGACCAGTGACACCTCGCTGCTCGACGCGCTGGACGTTGAGCTTGCGGTCGGTGATCTCACCAGCTTGAGCTCGCTGCTCGAAGCGCTCGATGGTTGCCGCTACGCGTTTCACTGCGGCGCGGTGGTATCCGACTGGGCCACGGCGAAAGAGATCGCGGCGATCAACGTCGAAGGCACCCGCCACGTGCTCGAAGCCTCAGTTTCTGCGGGCGTGGAGCGGCTAGTCCACTTCAGCACGACCGACGTCTACGGGTATCCCGGCGGCGTCGCGATCGACGAGGCATACCACCCCACCCGGTTTCGCAACTGGTACGCGCAGACGAAGCTCGAGGCGGAGGCGGAAGTCCGACGCGCGACCGCGGCGCAGTCAGTCGCCGCTGTCATTCTGCGACCCGCAACGGTCTACGGCCCTCGTTCGAAGGAGGTGGTCGGCGAGATCGCGCGGGCAATCCGAAATCGCAGCATGCTCCTGATCGACCACGGGCGCGCGGTGGCCGGTCTGTGCTACGTCGAGAATCTCATTGACGCCGCCCTGGTCGCGCTGCACCATCGAGACGCCCCCGGCCAGGCGTTCAACGTCAGCGACGGTCTCGATGTCACGTGGAAGCAGTTCACGCAAGACCTTGCCCACGGGCTTGGCTGCCCGGCGCCCCGGTTCAGCATGCCGTATTGGATTGCCAACGCCGTCGGCTTCTCACTGGAACACAGCTACCGCCTGTTGCGCGCCGCCTCGGGTCTGACGACGCCGCCTCTGCTGTCTCGTCAGGCTGTCCAGGTCATGGGCTTAGACCAGGATTTCAGTAACCGCAAAGCGCGGGAGCTGCTGGGCTGGGAACCTCACGTCGGCTATGAGGCCGGTCTTTGCGCCACGATCGAGTGGCTGCGGGCCGAGCACCTCAGTCACGCTTAGAGTCGCGGCCTGGTCTCTACGGGGCCAGCCACTCAAGCCACGCCGCGCCCGGATGCGCAACCCCAAGCAGCGCGGCCGTACGCTCCCCGCGACGGTAGGCGAGCCTGCCGATGAGGCCGAAGACGCCTTCGTGTCTGCCGCGCTCGATTAGTGCTGACGGGACAGGAACGCCCAGCACGCTTCTGGAGGCAGCGCTACCCATCGGGACCAGCGGATCGATCGAGATCCAGTCGAGATCACGCACGGCGCCCGCTTCATCGATGATCGCGTGAAAGCGCGCCAGTTCCTCGTCGCTGAAGAAGACATGGACGAAGGTGTCGATAAGGCACACCAGGAGATCCTCCGGCAGCGAGTCGAGCACACGTGGAAGGACGTTGTCGGCGTCGCCCCTAACCACGCGCGCCTGGTGGCTCATCGCCACGCGGACTGCCTGGTGAAACCGGGTCACGGCGCCGATCTCCTGCGGGATGCACGCCGCAAGCCAGCTGCGGACCGCGGGGTCGGTGAGGTCGAGCGGCTCGATATCGATTCCGACGCGCTGCGACACATGCGGAAGCGCCGCTTTCTCCAGCGGGGCAGCAGAGCCGCGGACCGCGGTCTCGATCTCCACCTCGCTGCTTGCTTCGCCGACAACGGTCACGCCTCCGTCCGGCCGCCGGTAGCGATATCGGTAGTGGTCCAAATGCAGCCCGAGCCCGGCGCCGGTCCCGATGTCCACGAGTGCCACCTCACGACCGTCGTGGGCGGCATCTCTCAGTGCGGGAACGACGTGGGCACATCGGCCGACTTCGTTCATCTGATAGCGGTGGCGGTCGCAGAGGTCGAGCAATCGGTCGCGATGATCGAGGCAGAAGGAGCGGTACTCAGCCGCGAAACGGGAGCCGATTGCCGGTTGCGGCTGCCCGACCTGAGGAAACCAGCTCCGCAGTGGCTCTGGCCCGAGCTCGAGTACCAGGTATGTGGCCGCCGCTTGGAACAAGAGCGCGGGGAGCTTGTCTGGCGGGACGGTCGCGGCGATCTCCAGGAGCTCCCGGTCTGCGCGCAGCACCTCGAACTGTGCTGCCGTGAGTCTCCACGTGGCTGGTGCATCGTCCGGGGACCAGGCCGCAGCCACCATCGCGGCCTGATCGGCGACGGTGGACGGATTGGTCGCGAATGCGCGCGGTATACCGGACTCGTTCACGCCTGCAATCATTCCAGCGCGGGGGCGTCGCGCTGGAGCGACCGGGCCCGAAGGCAATCGGCACCCCGGCTTCTGGCCCTGACTGGAGTCGCTGAGGTACGATCGACCCCGTCATTGCGGGCGGGGTCGTCGCCGGAGCCAGGGGTGCTCTCGACATAAGGCCTCAGCGGGGCGGAACGTAGGAGAGCACATGGAAAGAAGCAGCCGTAATCGCGCGGGTCTGGGCGGCCGAATCGCCGGGCGGCCTCTGCTCCGGCTAACGCTGGTGGCGCTCGCAGCCACGACTGGGCTCGCAGCCACGACTGGAGTCATCCTGGCCACCTCGCTGTGGGCTCGAGCACGGCTGGCGGCCGCGGGCCCCACGTCCTCGACTGCTGCGAGTCCCCGGCGCCCGGCCAACGAGGGCGGCTTGGTTGTCGTTGGGCACGGTTTCACCCACGCATCGCGCCCGCCCACATCCTCGGAGTGCAAGAGGGTGGTCGGGCTCGCCTGCTACTGGCCACAGCAGCTCCAGAGAGCCTACGAACTGCGCAGCCTCTACGCGAAAGGTTTCACCGGCAGAGGCCGAACGATCGTGATTGTCGATCCCTTCGGCTCACCGACGATACGCCACGACCTCCGGGTGTTCGATCATGCCTTGGGGCTCCCGGCGCCGCCATCCTTCCGGATTCTTCAGCCCGCCGGTCGCGTGCCGCCGTACAACCCCGACAACCCCGAGATGACGGCCAAGGCGGGGGAGACGACGGAGGACGTCGAAATGGCTCATTCGCTTGCGCCGGAAGCGAACATCCTCCTGGTCGAGACCCCCGCGCCGGAGACGGTCGCGGGCGGCGGCTTCCCGAAGATGATGCAGGCCGAGAACTACGTGATCAAGCACAAGCTCGGCGACGTCATCAGCCAGAGCTTCAGCCTCCCGGAGGAGAACCTGGGCCTCCCGTTTGTCACCTCACTGCGCTACGCCTACCGCAACGCGCGCCGCCACCACGTGACCGTGCTCGCGGCATCCAACGATCAGGGAGTGACCGGTCCGACCCGGACCGGCGCCTTCTACACCCACCGAATCGTGCAATGGCCGGCGTCGGATCCCCTGGTCACAGGAGTGGGAGGCACCAAGCTGCACCTCGACGCGGCCGGCAGGCGAGCCTCGCCCGACACCGCCTGGAACGACAGCCACAGCCTGGCTGTGTATGCCTACGAGAAGTTAGATCCATGGGCCAGCAATGGCGGCGCGTCGATGCTTTTCGGCCGCCCCGCTTACCAGGACCCGGTGCGCTCGATCGTAGGAGACCATCGAGGCGTCCCCGACGTGGCCATGAGCGCCTCGCTCAGCGGCGGCGTCCTGGTCTTTGCGTCATTTCGGGTGGACTCCCTACGGGGGCGCGCCGGGTGGCTCATCACCGGCGGTACCAGCGGGGCCACGCCGGAATTCGCCGGCATCGTTGCGATCGCCGACCAGTACGCGCACAGACGACTGGGGCTCCTAAATCCGGCGCTCTACCGCTTGGAGCGAGCACACGCCCCGGGAATCGTCGACGTCGCCAAGGGGAACAACACCGTCACGTTCCCGATTTCGCCGACGAAGACCTTCACCCTCAAGGGTTACCACGCCAAGCGTGGCTACGACCTCGTCACGGGTGTTGGCACCGTAAACGCCGGCCGTTTGGTGCCGGAGCTGGCCAGGCGCTAGCCCTGGTCCCTTAATTCGCTCGCGGATGGCACGACGACCGGCCCCTCGGGCGGCTGCGTGAAGCGGATCGGGTTGCCGAACGGGTCGCGCAGCGCGCAGTCCGTACCGTAGAAGCGCTCCGTCGGCTCCTGCGTGAACTCGACCCCGGCGGCGCGGAGCTTGTCGTAGGTGCCCCGGCAGTCGTCGGTCGCAAAGATGACGCCACCGCCCGCCGCGCCCTTGGCGACGAGCTCGCGTACTTGCTCGGTCGTGGTGGAGTCATATGCGGGGGGTCCGGGCAACATCAACCCGAGCTCGAAGTCGGGCTGTTCGGGCGGGCTGACGGTGAGCCAGCGCATGAATCCGAGATCCGCGTCGGTATGGACCACCATCCCGAGCTTGCCGATGTAGAAATCGAGCGCTTGATCCTGGTCGAGCACGTGAATGAAGGTGTGAGTGATTCGCTTGAGCATGATCCGCACGCTAGCCGCGGTGGCCGCTCAGCGCTTCTTCGAAAATGCTCCATCAGCCGGCGGGTCGTAGCCACGCCATAGCCCAGCACGCCGGAACCCGCAGGGACGCGCCGTCGCCCGCAAAGCGTGCGCGGTAGCTCGAAGGTGGTTCACCGACGATCGTTCGGAAGGTGTGGCTGAACGTGCCAAGGCTGCTGAAACCCACATCGAGGCAAATCTCCGTCACCGGACGATCGGTTTCGCGCAGCAACTCCATCGCCCTCTCGACCCGTCGGCGTTGAAGGTAGCGATGCGGGGTTTCGCCGAACGTGGCCCGGAACTGGCGGCTGAAGTGAGCTGTCGATACGTGAGCCATCCGCGCGAGCGCCGGTACGTCGAGCGGCTGCGCGAACGCCCGATCCATCGTGTCCCGGGCCCGCAACATCCTGCGGTTGCGATCCTCGGTTGCTAAAGACACGCGCGACAGCCTACGCCCGCGGGCCACCACTAATCGTGGCCTCGTCTTCTTCTACGGGGTGAGGTGTCGTCGTCGCGTCGAGGAAGACCTCCGTGACGTCGGGGACGACGTCGCGCAGCCGCTGGTCGATCTGTTCGGAAGTGCGCTCGACGGTCTCGTCCGTGAGCCCCTCCGCGAAGTCAACTCGTGCCGCGACGAGCAGAGAGTTAGGCCCGAGCACCATCGTGAGAAGCTCGACCACATTGTCGATCTCGTCGAAGCCCTCTAGTGCTCGAGCCAGCGCGGCGCGTTCCCCGGGCCTCGCTGACGCACCCACTAGAAGGTCCGAGGTGTCGTGGCCCAGCCAGCCGGCGACCGCTATCAAAAGCACGCCGATTGCGATCGACGCAGCGGGATCCCACACTGACGCGCCGGTGAGTTGATCCATGAGAATGCCGACGAACGCAATCGCCAGTCCGAGGAGTGCGGCAGTGTCCTCGAACAGGACCATTTTCACGTTCGGGTCACGGCTTTCCCGCACGTAAGGAAGCAGCGGGAGCTCTGCCCTGCGCGCCTCTGCCCGCGTCTGGCGTACAGCGCGTACCCAGGAGGTGCCCTCGGCCACGAGTGCAATTGCCAGCGTGGCGTAGGCGACCGCGTAGCCGGTCGATTTCTCACCCGAGGAGAGCGCGTAGACGCCGTACCCGATCGCGAAGATCGCCCCAGCGAGAAACATCGCGATCGCTGCGATGAACGTCCAGAGGAAGCGCACTCGTCCGTATCCGAACGGTTGCTCAGGCGTCGGCTCCCGCGCCGCGAGGGAGATGGAGACCAGCAGGAATCCCTGATTCGTGGTGTCGGCTAGGGAGTGGGCGGCCTCCGCGAGCATCGCCGCCGACCCGCTGATCAGGCCCCCGGCCAACTTCGTGATAGCTACGAAGACGTTGGCTGCAAGAGCGATCAGCACCGTCTTGCGGCTGGAGCTTGCTGTCCGGCGGGACCGAACGACGCTGCGCGAACTCGTCCAGGTATCAGGCATGTTCTGGTCATTCGTCACGATCGTGTCCTACCCGTCGGCAGTGATCGACACGCGGGGACGAACGTCGGGCGGTCGTTAGGTATCTTGGCTACATCGCTGCGACATCTCCGAGGTCGACATGACGGCTCACGGGAACTCGACGTCGAAGACGCATCTGGCTGCCTGCGTTGACAGCAGACCTCGTCGTTGGCGGCTGCTTTTCGCCGTGGCGGCGGCGCTCGCGCTGATGGCGACAGTGTCAACAGGTCCAGCCCAGGCGCGGTCGCTCTGTGGAACAAAGAATCCGACCGCGGCACCGCGGCACGTGCTGATCGTCATGCTCGAAAACCGCAGCTATCACCAGGTGATCGGCAACAGTGCGGCCCCGTTCGAGAACTCTCTAGCCAAAGCGTGCGGGGTTGCCACCTCGATGTGGGGCGTCACCCACTCGAGCGCCGCGAACTACCTGGCGGTCAGTTTCGGTCAGTACCCCAGCGGCTCGGTGCATGGATGCAACTACGCTGCCTGCGCCAGCAGCGCGACCAGCGTCTACCAGCAGCTGGATTCGGCCGGTCGTGGCTGGAAGGCGTACGAAGAGGCCATGCCGTCCGCCTGTGATAAGTCCAACGGCCCCTTGTACAAGATCGGGCACAACCCGCCTATCTTCTCGACCGGGATCAGCAGCAGCGAATGCGCGGCCCGCGATGTGCCGGTGACCAGCTTGACGGCGAGGTCAGGGGCGTTTTGGAACGATCTGCACGCCGGGCACCTGCGCGCGGTGTCATGGATCACCCCAGACACCAGCAATGACGGTGAAGCTAGCTGCGGCGGAAGCTGTGGGTTGTCGCTCGCCGATAGCTGGCTGCAAAAGTTCATCTCGCTGGTTGCCGAATCCTCCGAATACCGGTCCGGCAGCACGGCAATCTTCGTAACCTACGACGAGGGCACCGGCGCCGACGCGAAGATCGGAGAGGACTGCACCGACAAGGCCGCCGATCTGGCTCGCAGCCAGCCCAGCTGCCATGTGCCGCTCTTCGTTATCTATCCCGGCACCAAGCCTGGGGCGCGCAGCGGCACCTTCTTTGACCACTACTCGCTGACCCGCGCGGTCGAGGACTTCTTCGGCCTCGGCTATCTCGCCCATGCTGCCGATCCACAGACGGTTTCCCTGGCCAACCACTTCGGACTGGTGAAGTAAGGCCCTGCTCGCCGCCCTTCCAGTCAGAGCGAATCCCCGCTGGGCTCTTCCAGTCAGAGGGAATCTGGAGTAGGCTTGCTGACCCCGTTGAGGATTGGCCGTCAATGGTGACGTCGCTTCGTTTTTACCGGGAGCCGGACAGATGAGCAAAGCAGAGGTGATTGCTTTGGTGTGTGTCCTGTGCCTCGTGCCGCTCTGGGCAGCCGCGAGCATAATCCTGTTCGCGCTCGGGACGGTTCGGTGTGGGCGTCTGATTGATCCCTACTACGAGGGCGGGGGCAGCGGCGGGGAGACCGGCCAATGTCCCATGGGGCCGCACGGCCCTCGAGACGACCGTGGTCTCGAGGGACCACACGATCCGCGACCGGGACGCCACGAAGCGGATTGGTGGCCTCAGTTCGAGCGGGAGTTGGGACGCTACGCAGAAGCGCAGGAGCCTTGCCCGTCCGGAAGTCCCGCGACCGCGACCGAGGTAGGTAGCGGCGCCAGCGAGATCCCAACTCGCGCCTGAGAACCACAACTCACGCGGGTCCTGAGCGATATCGTCGCGGGCAGTGCCGGTTTGTGGTGAGCGCGGCAGTCGTTTGCGGCGGGCAGCGCCGGTTGCATTGACGCCGCCCTCGATGTGAGGTGACGGCTGTGCTCGTTCGCCGGGTAGCCCTGATCGGGGTGTGGCTGGGCCTCGCGATGCTCGCATGGCCTGCCGTCGCCTCGGCGCACGCATACGACATCGGGCGACCGGATGTCCCGATCCCGATCTCGCTGTTCATCGGCGGAGCGGCGGGGGTGCTGATCGTCTCGTTCGTCGCGCTGTCGATCCTGTGGCCGACTACTCGATTCGAGCAAGAGCACTGGAGACCGCTGCCACGCGCTCTGTCACGAGTGCTCCTGAACCCGGTGACCGAGGTCCTCGCGGGCGCCTGCGGAGTCGCGCTGCTGGGCGTGGTGGTCTGGAGCGGTTTCTATGGCACGAATGTGGCGATAGTGAACTTCTCGGTCACCTTCGTCTTCATCACCGTCTGGCTTGGCGGTGTTCTCGTGAGCGTGCTGCTGGGCAACGTGTATCGAGCGTTCAATCCGTGGCGCGCGATGGGCCGAGCGGTTGCGTTGGCTGTGAACGCGACGCTCGGCCCACGAGCGTCGCCGCCGCTCTCCTATCCGAGGCGGCTCGGGCGCTGGCCGGCGGCGACAGGACTCGTCGTGTTTGTGTGGATCGAGCTGATCTCCGGCGTGAACGGACCGGGAGTGACCCCGCATGTAACGGCGGTCGCCGCGCTCCTCTACACCGCCTACAACTTCTGCGGGATGGCGATGTTCGGTATCGAGTCGTGGATCTCCAATGCTGAAACCTTCTCCGTCTATTTTGGAATGTTCTCCGAGCTCTCGCCTTTGGAGGCCCGGGAGAGGCGGCTGGGGCTCCGCCGGCCATTCTCGGGTGCCGCCGCTTGGGCGACGGTCCCTGGCTCGATCGCGGTGGTCGTGGCCGCGCTCGGTGGGACCGCGTTCGACGGTGCAAGTGAGGGTGCGCTCCAACACCCGATATCCAACGTGTGGTTACGCCTAATGAATCTCGGGCTCACCCTTGCGCCGGCAACGAGAATCGCCGAGACGCTGTTCATGGTGCTCGTGATCGCCGCAGTGGCGGCAATTTTCTGGATCGGGGTTGCGGGGATGAGGACCGTCGACGGCTCTCCGCCTCTATCGCAGCTCGGCACGAAATTTGTCCACAGCCTGATCCCGATCGGCCTCGCGTACCTCACCGCCCACTACTTCAGCTACTTCTTCTACGGGGAGCACGGCCAGTTCACCTACTTGATCAGCGATCCGCTGGGCACCCGCACCGCAGCTCAGATCACCGTGCCAACGCTCAACCCGACTTTTATCTGGTATGTCCAGGTCGGTGCGCTCGTCGCCGGCCACGTCACCGGCCTCGTTCTCGCCCACGACAAGGCGATCGCCGTCTACGGAGGGATCAGGCGCGCGTCGCTGTCCCAGCGATGGATGCTCATGGTGATGGTCGCATTCACGTGCATCGGCCTCTACCTCGTGTCCCGCGCAAACGGGCCGCCGTGAGCGCGGACATCGTTAGTCGCCGCGGTACGCTGGGCGTGGAAATGCTGGCTCCGTCGGCATGGTGCCCAAGGTCTCCTGTTCGAAGCGTCGCGAGGCGGGCATGAGCGCCGTCTCCGGAGATCCGCTATCCCTTGGCCGGAAAGCATTCCTGGCTCAGCAGTGGGAGCGCGCTTACGAGCTGCTGAGCACAGCCGACGAAGAGCGGGGGCTTCCTCCCGCGGATCTTGAGCGCCTGTCCGAGGCCGCGCGTTGGACACGGCGCTACGACGAGATGCTCGAGGTGCTCGAGCGGGCCGAGGCCGGCTATGAGCGCGATGGCGACCGGCGAGGCGCTGCTCGCATGGCTCTTAGGCTCACCCAGGAGCATTATCAGCGCAACCACGATGCCGTAATGGGAGGCTGGCTCGCTCGGGCAGCAAAGCTGCTCGAGGGAGAGCCGGAGTGTCACGAGACAGGCTTGCTGTTGTGGATGAAGCTGCGCGGGCTGCTCCTTGTCGCCAACGACGTGGCGGGGGCGCTCGATCACGCGCGCGAGCTCGTCAAGTTCGCCCGGCGCCTCGGCGATCCTGATTTGGAGGCCCTCGGCTTGCTGGATCAGGGACATGCGCTAATCACCGCCGGACGGGTGCGAGAGGGCTCGCCGCTGCTCGATGAGGCAACGGCGCTGGCGATGACAGGTGCCACCGAGCTCTCGACGGCGGGCACCGTGTATTGCGCCACGATCTTCGCCTGTCGCAACATCGGCGACTGGCAGCGGGCGTCCGAGTGGACCAGCGAGTCGCTGCGCTGGTGCGACCGCAATTCCGTCAGCGGGTTCCCTGGTCTATGCCGTCTGCATCGCGCCGAGATCATTCGTATGCGCGGTTCGCTGGCCGAGGCGGAGCGCGACGCGCAGGACGCCTGCGAAGAGCTGGTTAGCTGGGCCCCGCGCTGGGCCGGATGGGCGTACCACGAACTGGGTGAAGTCCGGCGGCGAAGAGGCGATCTCCACGGCGCGCGCACCGCTTTCGCGCGAGCGCTGGATGTCGGGTTCGATCCGCAGCCGGGGCTGGCGCTGCTCCGTCTTGACGAGCAGGACCCGGCCGGCGCGCTGGCGGCGATCAACCGTCGCATGGCTGACCGCGACGCATTTACTCAAGAGAGCCGCGCGGTGCTGCTACCCGCTCAGGTAACGATCGCAGTCGCAGCCGGTGAGATCGATCTCGCGCGCACCGCTGTGGCGGAATTGGACGAAGCGGCTGCCCAATGTGACACGACTGCGATCCTCGCCAGCACCTCGGCTGCGCGCGGCGCGCTGGCGTTGGCCGAGGGTCTACCCGGCGACGCGATCGCGCCACTGCGTGAGGGGTGGCGCTTGTGGTGCGATCTGGGCGCGCGATACGACGCCGCACAGACTCGGACGCTGCTCGGTCGGGCATATGCGCTAAGCGGCGATCCTTCCGCCGCACGGCTGGAGTGGGAGGGCGCTCGGGCTACGTTCGCCGAGCTGGACGCGCCGCTGGAGGAACAACGGGTCCAGCGTCTGCTGGCCGAAACCTCGCCCGGGGTGCGCGACATCCAGACGTTCATGTTCACCGACATCGTGGACTCAACAAGGCTGGTGGAGTTGCTCGGGGACGACGGCTGGGACAGCCTGCTGAGCTGGCACGACCGCACTGTGCGAGCAGGCATTAGCGCACACCAGGGGCGCGAGATCAAACACGAGGGAGACGGGTTCTTCGTCGCTTTCGCTGATCCACGATCGGCCCTGAACTGCGCGATCGCACTACAACGAACGCTCAACGAGCATCGACACGAACATGGCTTCGCGCCGCGAGTGCGCATCGGCATTCATGTTGCGGAGGCGACCCGGCGGGGAGGGGACTTCTTCGGGCAGGGCATCCACGTGGCAGCGCGTGTCGCGGCTGCGGGCGACGCGGGGCAGATACTCGCTACAGCGGCGACGATGGCGACCGTAGGCGGGAGCTATCCGGCATCTAGTCCGAAATCGCTCGCTCTGAAGGGAGTTGCCGAGCCGGTGGACGTGGTCGAGTTGAGCTGGCTATAGACGTACAGCACTGCTGTAGTTAAACGTCTTAGATACGCCATGTTTCGTGGTGTGCTGAAAGCGCTGCTGCGTGTTTATTGTTCGGCCCCGAGGCGGCTACTAGGCTGACCAGGAGCAATGGAAGGAGGCCCGCGGCCGCATGGTCAGCTCTGGGCACGCCAGCCTCATGGTCGCTCAGCGCCCGCTGACGTCGGTGTCAGCAGAGTTAAGCGTGGCTTCTGAATCGCAGCACGTTGAAGGGAGCACCTGAACTAATGACTGCAACCCAAACGATGGTCGGAACCGGAGAGACCGGCCTCGAGCGGGCCAGGACTGTGGAGCCCGAGGGGGGACTAGGTCGATCGCTCCTCAGCACGGTCTTCTTTGTCGGGCGCCAACTTGCCGGGAGCCTGGCGATCATCGTCGCCGTGTGGCTCGTTGTGATGCTGTTCAAGCATGTGCAGGTTTTGGCAATTATCTTGGCGGCCGCCGTGGTAGCGCTCGGCGGAGGCACGCTGATTGTGCGCAATCGAAGCCTTCGAGCCGACTGAGGCGCTCGCCCGCTCGGCACCGGGCTGAGCCTCGTTCAGCTTGAAGCACTGCGCAGCGACGCGAGTCCGTCGCCCAGGATCAACGGACCGTGAGATACCAGGACATGCTCGACAGGAAGGTCCGAGAGCGCGCCGACCAGTGACCGCAGGCGTGCGGGGCCGCCCTCGGGTTGCGTCCAAGACTCCGGACAGACTTTAAGCTCGCCGGCGCGGGTCCGAATCATCGCGTCGCCAAAGAGCAGCGCCCGTTGCCGTGGCAGCCATAACGCGATCTCGTCCGCGCGCTCCACGTCGATCGCCCGCAACCGCCCGAAGAGCTCGTCACGGCCGCTTACCGGATGGTCGAAGGCATGACGGACGCGACCATCCGGTGCGGGTCTCGCCCAAACGTGCACGTCGTATCGGGTCGCGGCGTCGGCGACGCTCCGCTGATGCCAGTAGCAAGTGCGCACGACGCCCGTACAGCTACCCTCCGTGGCCACGAGTCGATCGACGGTGTCCCAGTCATGGACCAGCGGATCGATCAAGACGAGCCCGTGCTGTGTCCCCACAGCCCACCACGCGACGGCTTGATCCCAGCCATCCTCGCCGTCCTCGTTTTCGGTCCAGAGCAGGGCCTCGAACCGCCAGAGCCCTTCGATGATTTGACCCGTTGTGCTCTCGGTGATGGGACGAGAGTGTCGCATTGTGCTCCAGATCAATTCCTGGGCAGGGCCGCGTGGCCGGCGCTGTCTCAGTCCGGGTCGAAGGTTCCATGGTCAAAAAATGGCACGGCTGCAGATTCGTGCTTTAGAGTCTGCTCTCATAGGGGTCTTAGGGGGACCGGGGCCAGATTCAATTCATGGAGGGCAGCAAGATGAAGCTAGGGCGCGGCTTGTCGTTAACCGCGGCTGTCGGGGTGGTGTTAGCGATTGCAGGCACGACTGCCGGCGCGAACCCCGCCGCTTCGCCGCACGTTTGTTCGGGGACGTTTAGCTCGCCGGGCGTGTTGAAGGGCGCTAATCCGAACGGTGTGGTGGTCAAGGGCGTGTGTTTTGTGAACGCCGGCAAGGCCCATGTGACCGGGACGCTGACGGTGACCAATGGGTCGGCTTTGGTGGCGCTTTTTGGGGCTCACCATTCAAGCCTGACCGTCGCGGGCAATGTTGTTTTGGATCGTGGGAGCGCGGCGGCGTTGGGTTGTAAGGCCAATCCCAATGGCACGGGGATGGCCTGTGTCGATGACCCGGATCAATCGCATCCCACGCTGACCAGCCACGATCGCATCTCGGGGAACATCATTGCTCACAAGGCGCTTGGGCTGATCGTGCATAACAGCGCGATCGGCAACAGCATCAAGGACATCGGTGGTGGCGGGGGTGCCACCTGCGCGGTGCCCAAGTCTGGGATCTTTCACGCTTTCAAGAGTCCCGCCTTCAGTGATCTTGAGGACAGCTCGGTGGGCGGCGATGTCAGGATGAACGGCCTGCGGACGTGTTGGTTTGGACTGGCCCGCGACAACGTTCGGAGCTATGTCACGATCAACCTGAACAAGACCGCTGATCCTGACGCGATCGAGGTGCTGGCCAACCACATCGGCGCCAGCCTGTCGTGCTCTAACAACCGCCACCCGGGCACCCAGCCCAAGGGCGCACTGCCGATCTGGGACAGCGCGGACGCCGGTGAGTCAGGCCTTTACCCGCGCGTGTCAGAGCCCAACACCGTGGGCGGCAGCCGCAGCGGCCAATGCGTCAAGGCCAGCCCGATCAAGCTAGGCGGACCACCCGCCGCCAAGAAGTTCTAAATCACGACGCCGACTGCTGCCCCGGGCAAACACAACCCCGGGGCAGCAGCGAGCGTTCGCCCGACGCGTCTCCATCGCGATGGAGCAGAAGTGGGCCTACGCGCTTAGCGAGGCTGTCCAGCGTGCTCGTGCACGAGCCGCGGAACTTGGTCGGGCTGCACCGCCCGGGGACGCGAGCGCCCTCGTGGTCGTGCTGCTTGCGGGCGCGATGGGTGGAGCGGCGCGCTTCTGCTCCGGCTCGGCGCGGGGCCGGCGCTGTTGGCCATCGCAGGAATCGAGGTATGCGTCGCCGCGCTGTACTCCCGTACCCCACGGCTACGCCCGCCCGCGAGCCCGGGACACATTCCTCAGTCGACTTAGCGCTGAGCGAGAACGAGCGCGGGCGAGATCGTAGACCGCGCTCGTTCTGCACGACCACCGCAGCGGGTTGTCACGACGTGCAAACGGTCTATGGGGCTGGAAGGCGACCTTCGCGTCCCGCGAGCCGGGCCAAAATGCTGCGCGTGGCGACAGCGGCCCACACGCCCTCCAACAGCACGAAGCCCCATTGGTGGCTGAGCGCAGCCGCAGCGGAGAGACCGGCGCCACCGAGGAGGTTGCAGACTGGGTAGCGATAGGAGCGAACCGCCCACGAACCCGTTTGCGATAGGGCGAAAGCCGCAAGGACAACGATCGCAGCCGTCCACTGCAACGCTTCGGACATAACCGGCTCCTCCGTTTTCGCGGCTTCCCGCCTTTAGCGCGGGCCAGGTGTGGTGGGTTTATGTGCACGGATGATCGCGGCGGCGGCGTGCTCGTGGACCCGATGGGTTTGGTGGATTTCGATCGCCTCGAAGCCTGCGCCCTCTAGGGTCGAGCGGAATTCGTCTGCGGTGAGCGCGCCCGCGATGCACCCGGTCCATGCCGCCATGTCCGCGCGGGTTTGCTGGTCCATGTTGGTGTCGGCGATCACATCGGATACGGCAAAGCGGCCACCACGACGCAAGACGCGGGCAGCCTCGCTGATCACTTTTGGTTTGTCGCCGGAGAGGTTGATGACGCAGTTGGAGATCACTACGTCCACGCTTGCGTCTTCGAGCGGCATGTCTTCGAGGTAGCCCTTGAGGAACTTCACGTTTTCGACTCCTGCGTCGGCGGCGTTGGCGCGGGCAAGCTCGAGCATCTCGTCGGTCATGTCCAATCCGATCGCTCTTCCGCTGGGACCGACTCGGCGGGCCGAGATGAGCACGTCGGCGCCGGCTCCACACCCCAGATCTAGGACAGTCTCGCCCTGGTGCAGGTCGGCGACCGCGGTGGGCACGCCGCAGCCGAGTGAAGCGCTAAGCGCAGATTCGGGCACATCGGCGCCAGTCGCCTCCTTGTACAGCGTCCCTCCGAACTCGCCCTGAGCGTGAGCCGGAGTGCAGCAGGCTCGGTCCGATCCGCAGCAACCAGCTTCGTCCAAATCGGTTGGGGGCGCCGCGGCAGCCTTGGCGGCGGCGGCGTACTTTCGGCGCACGGTCTCACGGATTTCGGTCAGCTCAGCCATGCCGATAGCTCCTTTAGCGCTTCTGGTTTGACGTAGTAGTACGCCCACAGCCCTCGCCGCTCGGAATCGACAACACCGGCTTCTCGAAGTTTCTTGAGGTGGTGCGACAGGGTGGGCTGGGAGATGTCGAACAGTGGGACCAGCTCGCAGACGCACACCTTGCCGGCGTGCTTTCTGAGCACGTCCACGAGTTGGAGCCGGATGGGGTCGCCGATGGCCTTGGCCACCTCGGCCATGCGGGCGGCCCGCTCGCGCTCCACGTCGGGGTAGACGACCGGCTCGCAGCAGCGCTCCCCCGCCGGGCGCTTTTGCTTGGGAGCGAGTTCCAAATCGACCGCCATCGATATACAACTATCAATTGAAACGAGATACGTCAATACATAGACTCCTGGCCTTGCGTGTGCGCGTGTCCCCAGCCGATGACGGACTGCTTGCCCGTCGGCTGCTGGCAGAGCTCCTTGGCTCAGCGCTTCTGGCGGCGGTGGTCATCGGATCGGGCATCGCCGCGCAGCAGTTGTCACCGCACGACACCGGGCTTGAACTGTTTGAGAACGCGGCCGCCACCGGCGCCGGGCTGTTCGCGATCATCCTCATGTTTGGCCCTGTCTCCGGCGGGCACTTCAACCCCGCCGTCTCGCTGCTCGACGCTACCTTGGGCGGCCTTCGCTGGCGCGACACGCTGGCCTATATCCCCGTCCAGATCGTCGGATGCGCGCTCGGCGCAGTCCTGGCTAACGCCATGTTCGCTAAGGCCGCCGTGAGCATCTCGACCCACCACCGAGCCAGCCCGGCTCACCTCTTGGCCGAGGCGATCGCCACCTCGGGGTTGCTCGTGGTGATCTTCGCGCTGGCCCGTACCCGTCGCTTGGCGGCGGTGCCTGCCGCCGTCGGTGCCTATATCGCCGCTGGCTACTTCTTCGCCAGCTCGACCAGCTTTGCCAACCCAGCGATCACGATCGGCCGCATGCTCTCGAACACTTTCGCCGGGATCGCTCCCGCCTCCGTCCCGGGCTTCGCGATCGCCCAGCTGCTCGGCGCCGCGATCGCGGCCGCAATCGTCCGCGCCCTCTACCCAGACATTCAGCCAGCCGACGCCGCGGCGGTCCTGGTCCCCCACCCCTCATGAGCACCGTCCTGTTCGTTTGCGGCCAGAACGCGGGCCGCTCGCAGATGGCTCAAGCCCTCTTCGAACAGGTCAGCGCAGGACGACATCGAGCGCTCTCCGCAGGCACGAGCCCAGCAGCACAGATACACCCCCCCGTCATCGAGGTCATGCAAGAGATCGGCATAGACCTCACGAAGCGAACCCCGACGCTCCTAATCCGCGAGCTGGGAGAAGAGGCGGACGTCATCATCACCATGGGCTGCGGCGACGAATGCCCCGTCATCCCCGGTAAGCAGTACATCGACTGGGATCTCCCGGACCCGGCCCGCCAGCCCCTCACCACCGTCCGGCAAATCCGCAACGAAATCAACACCCGAGTGGCCGACCTCATCACGCGACTGGACCAACCAGCCGACAAAGCCTCGGACTAGGGGCTACCAAGCTCTGTCCCTCCTCGCGCCTCGGTTCTTCCTCCTTGGGATACCCGACCGCGAAGAAGAAGCAGTGTTGGCTGCTGCCCTAATCGAGACGACGCGAGGGTCAAGTGTTGGGCCTGAACTTCACCGGTCAGCTGGGCGACGGCAAGGCGACGGACAGCTCGGTCCCGGTCGACGTAACAGACCTGATCGGCGTGAAGGCGATCAGCGCCGGCGGCGGCCACACCTGCGCGCTCATGGACTCCGGGGCGGTCAAGTGCTGGGGCGCCGGTAGCGGCGGGCGGCTGGGCTCCGAGCCCAGGCCGCGCACTCCGTTCCCGGACGACGTCAGGGAGAAGTGCAAACCTCCTTGTGCGGCGCGCCACTGGCCTCAGGGACGTTCGCCTGCGCGGCGGCGCATCCAGCCTTGCCATACCTCGAGTTCGCCCCGACCATCACAAGCGCCTCCTTCGTGACGAGGAGGAGAGCGCGCCGGGCGGATGGCGCCGGAGGGGCCAGTATTGGGGTCTCTCTCCGCTATCCCCGCTACAAGTTCACGGGATAGGAGACAGGGGGGGTCAAAAACTGGCCCCTCCTGCCCTGTGATCCGTCTCGCTGGCCCTGGTCGAGACTGCTGCGTTTCCTCAGAAGCGACAGCGCTGGCGAGACTGTTGCTGCTCGATCCTTGCGTCAGCGTTTGCCGGCGCATTAGGTTTGTAGCCTGACGCAGCGTAAGTACGGTAGGTTGCCGTGCTAACGGAGTGGCCGGGGGCGCAGTGCACAAACCACAAACTACTCTCTGACTAGGAGGGGCAGTGCATCTAAGGATTCATCGGAGTCGGGCGCTCCTGGCGGCGGCTGCGCTCGCTGCTGTGGTTGTGGCCTCAGCGATCGCCGCGTCGAGCGCGTCGGCGATCCTCCAGAGGCTTCCGACTGGGCAGGTCGTTTCTTACCAGCCGCTGCGCAGCAAAGCGCCGCGCCTACGGTTCGACAGCATGTTCAACAACATGGATTACAACGGCGGCCCGATCATGCCGTCAAACACGGTCCACTTGGTGTTCTGGAGCCCGAGGGGCTATGGCGCGTACCCGGGCGGCGGCTCTCCACCGGAGTATGTCCGCGGGATCGAGCAGTTCTTCAGGGACCTGCAGCACGACAGCGGGACCGATCACAACGTCAACTCCGTGGACCCGCAGTACAACGATCTGACCGGTGCTGTCGCGAGGTACGCCATCAGATTCGGCGGGGCCATCCTCGACAGGGACCCGTATCCGTCGAGCCAGTGTCCGGTCAACCGTCCGGTTACCAATTGCCTCACGGACGCGCAACTCCAGGCGGAGCTGCAGCACGTCGCCGCCGTGCACCACTTGGCGACTGGCCTCAACAAGGAGATGTTCTTATTCACGCCGCCACACGTCGTGGGCTGCTTCAGCAACCAGGCATCTCGGCACTTTGGCGGTTGCAGCGTGGGCATTATTCCGTCAAAGCTGGCGGCCTACTGCGCCTACCACCAGGAGACGCTCGGCTCGCCCATGCGGTTCTACGCGGACGATCCGTTTACGACCGGCGTGAAGATAGGTGGGCAGCTGGCGTGTGAGGACGGGCACCATCCGAACGGGGTCTCCGACGGCGCGATCAACGGCGGCCTCAGCCACGAGCTCAACGAGTCGGTCACGGATCCGATCCCCAACGACGCTTGGACGAACGGAGTTGGAGTCAACCACGGCTCGGAGATCGGCGATCAGTGCGACACTCAGATGGGCACCCCGATCGGCACGCACAACGGCCAGCCCTACAACCAGGTGATCAACGGCCACTTTTACTGGTACCAGGAGGAGTGGACCAACGACACCAATCAGTGCGTGCAGCGCATCACGCTGCCGGCTAGGGTGCCGACGGCGACCCTGAGGGTCAAGGCCGGCAGCGGGCTCGGGATGTCGTTCAACGCCACCGGCTCGACCGCACCGGGCGGCGTCGCCGCCTTCAGCTGGCAGTGGAACGCGGTGAAAAACGCACCGACCGTCGAGACCACGAAGCCCACTATCAGCCACACCTTCCCCACTTCGGGGTTGTACTCGGTTGGTTTGGCAGTCTTCGGCCAGAACGGGCAGTCGATCGGCACCGGAGGGATCATCAGCATCGGCCACAACGGGTTCACGCGCGGGTTCACGTTCTCGCCATCGAGCCCCACGGCAGGCAAGCCCGTGACGTTCGCCGGTCGGAAGAAAATCAGCAGGCACCCCGTCACGAACTACCTCTGGGAGTTCGGCGACGGCTCGACCGGCTCGGGCACCTTCCCCTCGCACACGTACGCTCGTCCGGGTACCTACAAGGTCGAGGTCGTGCAGTTCAGCGGCGTCGGCTCGGCGTTCCCGGGATCGGGTGCCGCGCCGATTTCTGTGAGGAGAATCACCGTCAAATAAGCCTGAGATGAGCTGATTCGTCGGTATCGGAGCGGCCGCATTGGGCGGCCGCTCCGCCGATGGACGGCAAGCTGCACCGGGTGGCTGCGTGGCTCACCGTCGCGCTGTTCGCGACTACTCCCCTGGCAGGCTCCGAAATGCCATCGCTCTCTACAAGTTCACGGCCACGTACTTCGTCTCGAGGTACTCCTCGATCCCTTCGGGGCCGCCTTCACGGCCGAAGCCCGACTGCTTGATGCCGCCAAAGGGGGCGGCGGCGTTGGAGACCATGCCCTGGTTGAGGCCCACCATCCCCGTCTCGAGTCCCTCGATCACGCGCAGCGCGCGCTTGAGATCGCGGGTGTAGACGTAGGCGACCAGGCCGTACTCGGTGTCATTGGCGGCGGCGACCGCCTCCTCCTCGGAGGTGAAGCCCTTGACCGGCGCGACGGGACCAAAGATCTCTTCGCGCAGGAGCCGCGCGTCGTCGGGTACGTCGCTGAGGACCGTCGGGTCGTAGAAGTAGCCGGACCCGTCGCGTGGGTGGCCGCCGACGAGGGCCTGCGCACCGCGACCGACGGCGTCCTCGACCAGCTCCGCGACCTTCTCGCGCTGCGTCTGGTCGATCAGGGGACCGACCTGGACTCCGTCTTCCGTGCCGCGGCCTACGCGCATAGAGCCGAGCTTCTCTGCCAGGCGAGAGGCGAACTGCTCGGCGGCGCCCTCCGCGACGTGGAAGCGGTTGGCGGCTGTGCACGCCTCGCCGACATTGCGCATCTTCGCGATCAGCGCCCCCTCGACGGCGGCGTCGATGTCGGCGTCCTCAAACACGATGAAGGGCGCGTTTCCGCCGAGTTCCATCGAAAGGCGCAGCAGGTTCTGCGAGGCCTGCTCCATCAGCTTGCGACCAATCTCGGTCGAGCCTGTGAAGGAGAGCTTGCGCAGCCGCGGGTCCTCGATCAGCGGGGCCATGGTTCGGCTCGAGGAAGAAGCGGTGACCAGGTTGAGCACCCCTCCCGGCAATCCCGCCTCCTCGAGGATCTTGGCCAGCATGAGCATCGAGAGCGGCGTTTGCTGGGCAGGCTTGACGACCATGGTGCATCCGGCGGCGATCGCCGGGCCCACCTTGCGTGTGCCCATCGCCAGGGGGAAGTTCCATGGGGTAATCAGCAGGCAGGGCCCCACCGGCTGCTTCATGGTCAGCAGCCGGCCCTGTCCGTTGGGGGCGACGGCATAGCGGCCGTCGATCCGGACCGCCTGCTCTGAAAACCACCGCAGGAACTCGGCCCCGTAGGCTATCTCGGCCTTCGACTCCGCGATGGGCTTGCCCATCTCAAGTGTCATCAGCAGCGCGAGCTCGTCGGTTCGCGCGATGATCGCCTCAAACGCCCGGCGGAGGATCTCGGCACGCTCACGCGGAGGATGGTTGGCCCATTCGGGACCGGCCTGTACCGCCGCATCTAGCGCGTGGGTGGCGTCATCCACCGACGCGTCGGCGACGTCGCACAGCGCCTCGCCGGTGGCCGGATCCTCAACTGACAGCGTCCCCTCGGCTCCATCGCGCCATTCGCCCGCGATGTAGAGCTGCTTGGGGACCTGATCAATGACCTGTTGCTCGTGAGAGGAAGTGATCGTGCTCATGGAAGGAAACTACCCGACCGCGGACATCCCTCCCATCTCCGAGACTCGGACGGCCCGCACGCGGTTTGCCGCGTGCGGGCCGTGGGGGAGGAGAGAGGTGGGCCGTAGAGGAAGAGCCGGTTTACGCCGCCGCTGGGACGGCCGCAGTCTCAAGCGCGTTCTGCAGCACCTCGTCGATCGTCATCGCGAAGTCGAAGCTCATCGCCTCGCGCACTTCCTCAGGCACATCATCGAGATCGCCGCGGTTGCGCTCGGGCAGGATCACCGTGGTCAATCCCGCGGCGTGAGCTGCGAGCACCTTCTGCTTGACTCCGCCGATGGGGAGCACGCGACCCTGAAGCGTGACCTCTCCGGTCATGCCCACGGTGTGGCGTACGGGCCGGCCGGACAGCAGCGAGGCCAGCGCAGTGACCATCGTCACGCCCGCGCTCGGTCCGTCCTTGGGGATCGCACCGGCGGGGACGTGCACATGGAACGAACGGTTCTCGAACGCCGATGGCTCGATCCCGAGCTCATCCGCGTGGCCACGCACGTAAGAGAGCGCGATCTGCGCCGACTCCTTCATCACGTCACCCAACTGCCCTGTCAATGTGAGCCCACCTGAATGCTCGGCGCTCATTGCGGTCGCCTCGACGAAGAGCACGTCTCCGCCCGTCCCGGTCACCGCCAGACCTGTTGCCACGCCGGGAACCGCAGTCCTGATCGCCGACTCCTGGAAGTGCTTCTGGCGACCAAGCCCATCGCGAACCGCGTCGAGGTCGATTGTTACCGGCGCGGTGGCCTCACCCGACGCGATGCGAGTCGCGGTCTTTCGAAGAAGCGTGCCCAACTCTCGCTCGAGCTGGCGGACGCCGGCCTCTCGGGTGTACTCAGTCGCCACCGTCTCAAGCAGCTCGTCGGAGATCGCGACCTCTTCGGGGGTCAGACCGTTGCGTTCGATCTGTCTCGGCCACAGATAGCCGCGCGCTATTGCCACCTTCTCATGGGTGGTATAGCCGTCGAAACGGATCACTTCCATGCGGTCAAGCAGCGGGCCGGGAATGGTGTCGGCGACGTTGCCGGTTGCGATGAACAACACGCTCGAAAGGTCAAGCTCCACGTCCAGGTAGTGATCGCGGAAGCTGTGGTTCTGGGCCGGGTCGAGCACCTCGAGCAGGGCTGCGCTCGGGTCGCCGCGCCAGTCGGCGCCGACCTTGTCGACCTCGTCCAACATGATCACCGGGTTCATCGTGCCGGCGTCGCGCAGCGCACGCACCAGCCGACCCGGCAACGCGCCGATGTAGGTGCGACGGTGGCCGCGGATCTCAGCTTCGTCGCGCACGCCGCCCAGCGACATCCTCACGAATTTCCGGCCGGTTGCCCGGGCGATCGATTCGCCGATCGAGGTCTTGCCGGTGCCCGGAGGGCCGACCAGAGTCAGGATCGCGCCGTTGGCGCGGGAGTCGTCCTCCACCCCGCGCTCCTCGCGGAGCTTGCGGACCGAGATGAACTCGGTGAT
>DASRHQ010000051.1:0-86717 GCA_035650455.1 Solirubrobacteraceae bacterium | reverse complement strand
GTCCGCAGGTCGCTTTCGCCCTCCTCGCGCCGGCCTCCGGGAAACGAGATCTCGCCCCCGTGTCGGCGCAGCTCCTCATGGCGCTTGGTGAATACGACGTGGATCTCCTTGCCGTCGAGATAGAGCGGGACAAGGACTGCGGCTTCCGTGCGTCCATGGACCGAGATTGCGATCGCGTCCGCCGGCGCCAGCAACACGTGGGCGAGCTCTTCGCGGATGGCCTTCACGCCGGCTAGTGGCGCCATCCCGGGACTATATTCGGGCGCCGTGGCTCACTCGATCGATGCGCTGATCGTCGTCGATGTCCAGAACGACTTTTGCGCCGGCGGGGCACTCGCCGTGCCCGACGGCGATGCCGTCGTCGAGCCGATCAACCGCCTCGCCCGCGAGGCGCGATTCGTGGTGGCAACTCGAGACTGGCACCCGCCCAACCACCAGTCCTTCCGAGCGTACGGAGGGCCCTGGCCGGTCCACTGCGTGCAGGGCAGCAAGGGGGCGGAGCTTTACCCCCGCCTGGATCGAAAGGAGATCGACGCGGTCATAGACGCGGGCCAGGCGCCCGATCTTGAGGGCTACTCCGGGTTCGAGGGCACCGAGCTGGAGCGGGTCTTGCGCGAGCACGGTGCCAACGAAGTACACGTCGCCGGCTTGGCGCTCGACTACTGCGTCAAGGAGACCGCCCTCGATGCGTGCCGCGCCGGTTTCTACGTCGTCGTGCATCGCGATGCCACCCGCTCCATCGAGGCGCACCCCGGCGATGCGCAACGAGCAGTGGAACAGCTGCTCACGGCGGGAGTCCGGGTGGTGCGGTAGTCAGTTGGCCGGGCCGCATGCGGCCCGGCCCCGGCGACGCATGCGTCGCCGGCGGGCGCGCGCATGCGCGCGCCCGATCAATGTTCATCCCGGCGCCGGCTCGACCAGCTCCACCGTTTGCTCGAAGCGCGTCTCGCCCGACAGTGTCCGGTGGACCGGGCACTTGCCGGCGATCGACTCCAGCCGCTCGACCTGTTCGGGGGTCAGTCCGCTTGGTAGCCGCAGCGCGAGCTTGAACAGCGTCGGCTTGTCCCTGGCCGGTTGCTCGTAGTCGCACTGCCCTTCGACATCGCCGAGATCCCAGTCTTTGCGCCGTGCATACATCTCCAGGGTGATCGCCGTGCAGGCCGCGAGGCTCGCCGCCAGAAGCTCCTGCGGCGTGGGGCCTTTGTCCTCGCCCCCCTGCTCCCGCGGTTCGTCGACCACCAGGCGGTGCTCCCCGAGCTCGACGTCGTGGGAGAGCCCCTTCGTGTCGCTGCGGTGTGCGATCGCCTTCACGCGATACCTCTCATTCGCTTAGCGGGTTGAAGACAAGCCCCGTTGGCACCTTGGGGAAGAAGTAGGTCGATTTCGGTGGCATGTTCTCGCCCGTGGCGGCGACCGCGCGCACTTGCTCGATCGGCAGGGGAGCCATGAAGAAGGCCGCGTCGTAATCGCCGCGCTCAACCAGCGCGAGCGCCTCTTTCGCGTCCCGCGCGTACCTCAGCCCTTCGAGGTGGTCAATCTCAGCATCGCTCATCTCGAGCGTGCCCTTGAGGATCATCGCCTCGAGCACGGCAGTATCAAGCCGGCGGTAGGGCTCGGCGTGGTCGGGCAACGCTGCCGCGGCCCGTTCCGGGGACTTGAGCGTGAGCATGTAGGGCCGCTTGAAGTGAGAGTCGATATAGCCAAGCCTCACCCCACCGCCTGGCTCTGGCTCGAGCTCGCTGCTGTCGCTCAGAGCGGCGACGTCGAAGTTGTCGCGCAGTGCGTAAGCGAGCGTCTCGTACTGGTCGGGACGGAGCCCTCCGACCAGCCGGTGGGTGGGAAAGACGGTTAGCCCAGGATCCTGAAGCGCAACCAGGCACATCAGCACGTACCGGTGTGGTCCCTCGCCACCAATCTCCTGCGCGTATTGGCGCGCGGTCTCGTAGCGATGGTGGCCGTCCGCGATCAGAAGCTCCGTGGATCCGAGCGCCTTGGCGATGCGCGAGATCACTTCACGATCCTCAATCCGCCAGAGGCGGTTGTGCGTTCCATCCGCCTCCGTGGCCTCGCCGAACGTGGGTTGAGAGATGAACTGCTCGACGGAGTTGGAGACCGCGCGCTCGGGGTCGTCGTAGAGCGAGAAGATGGGGGAGAGGTTGGTCTTCGTCGCACGAGTCAGCCGCAGGCGATCCTCCCTTGGCCCCGGATGAGTTCGCTCGTGGGGACGGATCCTTCCCGGGCCGTAATCCTCCACCCGCACGCGCGCGAGGATGCCGTGACGGATGCGGCTCACTTCGTCCGGACCGGTGTACTCCTGGGCGAGGAGCCACATGGCCTCCTCCGGATCGCGCACGATGACGCCATCGCGTTTCCACGCGCCGAGTTGTCTGGCTGCGTTCTCGTACGGATCTCCATTTCCTCGCGGGAGGTCGATCCGCACCACGTTGTAGGGCGAGCGCGACTCGAGTTCCTCACGCTGGCGCTCGTTGATCACGTCGTAGGGCGGGGCGATCACGGGTCCAAGGCCCCCCGTGCGCTCGAGGTTGTAGTGAAGTGCGCGAAGCGGCTTTAGCTCGGGCATCGCGGCGGCTGAGGCTACTCGACCCAGGCGGAGGACGGCGCGCGTGCCCGCGGACTAGGAGCCTTCCGAGAGTTTCGCCTCGGCGATGGTCGGCTCGAAGAGCTCGACAGGATTGCCGGCCGGGTCCTCAACGAGGATCTGCTTGCCGCCCACGCCGGTGATGACCTCGTTTCGAAACCGAACCCCAGCCGCGCGCAACCGCGCGACGATCCCATCGATGTCATCGACCTCGAGCTGGAACCGGTTCCAGCCGCCGGGCCGAGGGAGTGTCCCGTCGGGCATCGCCTGCCCACCACCGGGACCGTCGCCGGGTGCGCTCAACACCAGTCGCAGATCTCCGCGGGAGAGCATCGCGAAGCTGGGCGCAGGATGCATCTCCTCGCGAAATCCCAGCTGGTTGCAGTAGAAGGGGATTGCTGCGTCGACGTCATCGACGATGTAGCGGACGCTGACTTTAGCCATCGACATCCTCCGGGTTGATTTACTTGTAGAACGTATGCGTTTCGTAGCGATACGTCAACGTCTCATACCATGTTTGCTCTATAGCTGGATCGCGGCATGAGTGATGCGGGCGATAGGGAGCTCGATCCGCGCGTGGAGCGCTCACGTGTCGTCATCTTGAAAGCCGCGGTGCAGGAGCTGGGGCACGTCGGCTACGGGGGGGTCACCATCGAGTCGATCGCGGCTCGCGCGGGCGTGGGCAAGTCGACCATCTACCGGCACTGGCCCGACAAGCTGGCGTTGATCGCCGACGCATTCGAGACGTTTCACGAGGAGATGGTGCCCGACCTCGGTGAGCTATCGGCTCTCGAGGCGGTCGCGCTGCTCATCCGTCACGTTGCCGATGTGGTCGTCGACTCGACCTTCTCGTTGTGCATCCCGGCGCTGATCGAGGGCGCCGAGCGAGACGAGCGGATGCGCGAGTTTCATCACCGTTATTCCGCGCAGCGCCGGCAAGCGCTCGTCGATCTGATCGCGCGTGGTGTCCGAGAGGGCGAAGTCAGCGACGCGGTCGACCCAGAGCTGGCCACCACAGCCCTTCTCGGAGCGGTCTTCTACCGGCGGCTGATGACCGAGCGACCCTTCGACCCGGACGACGCCGAGGAGCTGGTGGAACTCGTCGTGGGCTGAGGTGGGGTGGTCATTCGACGCTGTCGAAGGGCGTGGACGCCCGCGGCTCCGTCCGGCCGCGATGCGAACATAAGTTCTGCCGCTGGCGCCCGCGGCGGACCACGGGCGGCCAGCGACTGGGCAACCGCGGCATGCGAAAGAAGTATCGGCTCTAACGGGAGGCCGCCTACAACCAGGGCCTGGTCGAGTACGACGACCTGATCAAGCTCCCGACTTTTAGGGACTTCGTCGTGCTCTACATCGCGGAGGGGGACAAGCGCAATCGGAACGTAGTGTCCATCGCCAACTCCGACAGCTGTGTCATGGCGATGGCAGCGAGTTGGCTGAGTGTTCTAACCACCAGGAAGCTGACCTAATCAATCCAGTGCTACGCGGACCGGCAGCTCGGTCAGTTACGCCAATACTGAGGAGATATCCTCGGCATTGACGGCTCGGTCATTCTCTTGCAGCGCAAATCGAACAGTTGCCAGTTGCGTGGCCGCCGTTGGCGTTTCAGCCTTTGGCGTGTTATCGATCCGGGTGTTCGATCCGTACCTTCGGTCACGGCTCCAAGCCTGGATCGACCGTGTCCGTGCAGATTGGCGACTAGACTCAGCGACACCTCGCGGGGTGTAGCTCAGCCTGGTAGCAGCGCGCCGTTTGGGGCGGCGAGGTCGCCGGTTCGAATCCGGCCACCCCGATTACTGGTCCTGCAACGACCTAGAACGGCGGGACTTCTGAGAGGTGCGCCCTGGGGATTGGCGGCAGTCGGCGGCCAAATGCGTGCGCCGGGGGAGTCCCATTGATCAGGTCGCGCACCCTGCTCGAGAGCATCGCCAGTAGCTTCTGCTCCTGAGCCTTGGTTATGCGTTTTGCAGCCACCGCTTGGTCGAGTCTCGACTTGATCGCCGCGGTGGCGGCACGCTCGAGCCCGCTGACGGACTTACCACGGGCCTTGGCGATCTGAGCAACGGAGCGGCCCGAGCGCAGCTCGTTGAAGAGTTGACTCACGGACAGACCGAGGTACCCGGCGGCTGCAGCGACTGGGCTCGCGTGACCGAGGAAGAGTGCGCCGCTGAAGGGGCCGGGAGGGCCGCGGAAGGGGCCGGGTGGGCCGCGAAAGGAGCCGGGTGGACCAACGAACGGACCGGGACCGGGCCCGACGAACGGCGGGCCCTTCGCCTCGATCGCGTGCTTGATCGCATTTGCCTGCGCTTGGGTCAGTCTGCCGCCTTTGACGGCCGCGTTGAGCCTGTCGATTTCGGCCGCCTTGATCGCGGACGTCAGCCGTTGAGGGGAGACGTGCAGCCGCTTGGCGACGTCGTTGACGAACGCTTGTCGCGGGTTGCTGCTCGACTGCGTCGCGGCGTACGCGACACCTCCACCCGCGGCGAAGGCCACGACCACCCCGCCGATCAGAAGACGATGTCGCAGGATCCTGCGCATGGCGCCATCGTTCCACCTGATCGTCAGAGAAAGGTAAGAATCCGTTCGCTGTCTAGACCGCGCGATCGACGGCGAACAACCGCCACTCGCCCGGGATCCCCTTGAGGTCGTGGACTCCACGCTCTGTGAAAGCGATCCCTGAGCCGGCGACCAGGTCCCTCACGGTGCTGGAGACGAGCACTTCGTCGGCCTGAGCCTGTGCGGCCACGCGGGCGCCGGTATGAACCGCGATGCCCGCGACCTTTCCGTCGGCCACTTCGCACTCGCCGGTGTGGAGACCGGCGCGTATCGAGAGGTCGAGATCGCGGACGCCGTCGACAATCGAGCAGGCGCAGCGAATGGCCCGGGCCGGTCCGTCGAAGGTGGCCAGGAATCCGTCACCTGTGGTGTCGACCTCGCGGCCGCGGAATCGCAACAGTTCGCGGCGTACCAGCGCGTTGTGGCGTTCAAGCACTTCGCGCCAGCGGCGGTCGCCAAGCTCGATCGCCTTGACCGTCGACTCGACGATGTCAGTGAAGAGAACGGTCGCCAGCATCCGATCCGGCTCGACTTCATTCCATCCGCCGGCCTGCCAGATGTCGGTCAGGAACCGCTGCACCTCGGTCTGGAGGAGCGTGCCGCCGGCCCTGAGCGCCAGGTGGCCGACTCCCGGAAGCTCCACGAAGCGGGCTGAGGGCAGGCGCCGTGCGGTGTATTCGGCGACCTCCACGGGAACGATCCGGTCATCGCTGCCGTGTAGGACGAGGGAAGGAACGCGGACGGTGGGCAGAACGTCGCGAATGTCGATCTCCCTGTTCATCCGGTACAGCGCCGCCAGCATCCCCGGGCTCGCTCCATACCGAATGAAGTCGATGAAGGCCTCGACCTCGTCTTCGTCCTGCATCCCGAGTGCGCGCACCGCCTCGCGCGCTTCGGCTCGTGGGGCATAGACGCGCAGCGCCTGGTCGACCTCGCGCTGGTAGGCGCTCTCGCGCCGGCCCCAGGGAAAATCAGGGGCCCACAGCGTGCGCGGCGAGCAGCTGCGCACAACCAGTGCCCCGGTGCGCTCGGGGTAGGTGGCGGCAAACAGGATGCTCATCGCGGCTCCCTCTGAGAGGCCGTAGAACGCGGCGCGCTGTGAGTCGGCCGCATCCATAACCGCGCGCACATCGTCCATACGCGTCTCGAGACTGGGGGCGCCGCTGACCGGATCGGACATCCCGGTGCCGCGCTTGTCGAATCGGATCAGCCGGCAGAACGAGCCCAAATCTGTGAGGAACTCCCCGAAACCCGGGAGCCTCCACTGCAGCTCCATGTGGGTGACGTAACCGGGGACGAACACGAGGTCGAACGGTCCCTCGCCGATCACCTGATAGGCGATATGCACATCCCTGCTCAGCGCATACCGCGTCTCCGGCCCCACCGCCACATTCTCGCCTAAATTTGCGGCCGTACTCGGTAGGGCTTCCAGGGGCTCCGTGGACTTAAGGTAGTTTGCGCCATTTGCCACGAAGCATAAAATCTTCTCATAGCGCTAGGAGGGAGTGCTCTCGATTCGCCACCTCTTTGCAGCAGTTATCGCGTCGAGCCCATCGACCAAGGTGAGAAGGCTCACGGCGGCTTCGTCGCCCGGTGTGCTCGCAGTCGGTGTCGCTGCACTGCTTGTCGGCTGTGGGGGCAGGGCTAGTGCCAGCGCCAGCAGTGCCAAGTCCCGTTGGACCAAATCTGCGCATCAGTTGGCTGTGCGCCAATCCAAGGCATTTGATCCATTCGCCAAAGCGAGTTCGCAAGTCGTGCACCTAAATCAATGGTCCAACTTGCGTGTTGCTAGGCACTGGTCTGCCGATCCATCGATAAAGCTCCCACGGCATCTGACGCCGCCTCGTAATCCTGCTGCTGGACCGTCACATGGCCTATATGGGCCAACATCTGCCTGGCTGCGCACAACCAAATCGCACTGCGGCAGCCTGAACTAGGGGGCGACAAGAGATTCAAGACCCTTGCCGCCACGAGGGTGGCAAGTCTTTTGCGCCTACAATTCCTAAGCCTTCCCTGGCAGAATTATTGCCTTTTGCAGGCATTTCTAGCCCCCGTAGCTCAGTCTGGATAGAGCATCGGACTTCTAATCCGGTTGTCGCAGGTTCGAATCCTGCCGGGGGCGCATTCCAAGCCTCCTGGTCTCTGTGGCGAATGTGGGAGCGGGCCGTCGTCCTACTGAGCAAGGACAGACGCTTGCAGTACCCGCTCCCACTGCAAATACGACGCGGTGGGGCGAAAGTCAGTCGGTAGGCCCCGCTGGTGCTTGACGCGGTCCCCTTGGAGAGCCGGTCAGATGCGCGCTACGAGCCCTGAAGCAACGAATCGCTGGGAGCAGGCCCCGAAATGCGCTCGGTAGGGTCGACCGGAGCGCGTGTCCCACCCCGGACCGCCAGGGCAGAGCGTCACGGAGCCCGCTCCCGGTCCGAAGGTATCGGGCGGGCGACCGCGTCATGTTCCCCCGTTGTTTTGCAACGGGCGAGGCGCACGGCTCGCTCGCTAATCCTTGACCACCGTCACGTTCGGCTTCAAGGTAAGCGACCCGGTCAGCGAGGCGTCGGTCAGCAGGCACTCGCGCTTGGTCGTTGGTGCGGCAGCGAAGTCAGCGCGCTTGAAAGTGAGCTTGCCGGCGTTGTTGTAGGTGCCTCTGGGGGAGGTGGGTCCCTTCGGCGCGGCCACGATGACGCAATATGGGTCGAAGGTGGAGCCCAGGCGCGCGCCTTTCTCCGGAATCCCGAGACGCGCTGCGATCTTTCCGGCCCTCGGTGCCGCGAAGCTGAGCTTCCACGACCCGTGCTCTGAGTTGGTGGTGATCGTGTCCTTCCCACCCAGGCTGTCCGTGCATGCGGAGAACTTCGGCGGCTTGATCTTGAGCACGAGACCGGCGTGTGGCGTCACTCCCGTGGAAGCGAAGACCTTGCACCGCATCGACGCTTTTTGTCCATCGAACTTGGCGTTGACAACAAAGCTGGTCTTCGCCGTGACGCTGACGCTGACGTGCTTCCCGGCCGGCCTGAGTACGTATGAGCTCGCGGCTGACGCCATTGCTGCTGAGGCGCAGACAGATCCAGCGGCTACCGCCGCCAGGAGCACCCGACCAAAGCGCATAACCCCCCCTTTTCGTTGAAGCGCCGCCTCCATCCGTCTCCAGGCGGCATCGACGAGTCGATATACCACATGCCCGGCTGTTGTCGCAACTGGCGACTAGCTTTGGGGACGGCCCGATGCTGACGAGAGCGCGTGCGAGCGGCCCGGCGGATCCAGAAGCACTGGCAGACCCGCGTGGTTATGGCTCTAGCCAGAATTTCGGAGCGGGAGTATCGTTGAAAACCAACCTGAGCCTGCCCGCGTGGCCAATCTCCTGCCTTCCCCGACCTTCACAAGCTTCACTCGAACGGGGCACCAGCATGCGGCTAGTAGCGACGGGCTGAGGGGACGCAGGCGACCGCACAGAGAGAGACGTGCGGTCTTGACGGCCGGCACTGGGGCAACGACGTCGGGCGGAACGTCGTTGGGGTTATCTCGCTGGCTGGGTGCCGCAAGGCGCCCGGCCAGCGACACCCCCGCCCGACCTGAAGCGTCCGTGGTATGGGCGGCCAGCGACGATCCGGCTAGGCTGGGTGTCGCACTGCCGCTGGTAGATTCAGTGGCTCCACGGTGGGCGTAGCTCAGCTGGTAGAGCTCCGGGTTGTGGTCCCGGCGGTCGCGGGTTCGACTCCCGTCGCTCACCCCTCACAAGCCCACCCCTCACAAGCCGGGGATCGCCGTCATAGCACGCCGGACCTCGGCTGGCCGGACTGCCCGGAGAGCCACGGCCACAAGCCACGTGACCTCTCGCACACATTCGCCGACCTGAATATGGGAGGTTAAGGAAATCGTCGCACCGCAGGGGCTGGTGCGGCAAGCCAAGCCAGGGGGTGATCGAGCGTGAGTAGACGACCGAGCACAGGTGTTTTGGGTGCAGCGGTGTGTGTCGCAGCGATAGCCGTGGCCTCACCTATGGCAGCAAGCGGACGCACCAACCGCGTCCGGGGTGGATCTGGGGTGGTCTCGACGTACGGCGTTGGCCGCCAGCACTTCGAGACCACAACTCCCGGAGGCATTCGAGCCTTCGCGGGTGCGCCGGACTCCGTGCAGTATCTGAACAGGACCGGAGGGTCCACTGGGCCGAGGCACGCCGTTTGGGAGACTTGGACCTACAGCTTCACAGGTGGAAGCTACGTCCAGTATGCCTTTCATCGCAGCAACGGAAAGTGGCGCTTTTCGGAATTCAATACGAGTCGCAAGGAGTTCCGAACGCCCGTCGGTACTCGCGTGGGTATGACCTATGCGCAAGCCAAGAAGCGAGAGCAAGCACCGTACATCCAAGGCTGTATCGATAGCGGCTTCTGGCACTTCAGGGACGGCCACCGCTACGACCTCGTGATCGGAGTGAATCGTCACCAGCGTGTGCATGCATTGCACGCGGCAGGCCCGGGCGCGGTGCCGTGCTAGCAGCCTCGCCTTGCCCTAGGGCGAACGGCGGATGTCACCGCCGCTCGGCGTAACCGCCGGCTTCCACTTGCATGGATATAACCCACGCATATCGCAAGCGATATCCCACGGAAGCCGTCGAGAATGCGCGGCTGAGGCAGGCCGGTGACATTCTCGCGCCAGACCCGTGACGTTCTCCTCTTCAGGCGCGGCCGCGCAGCCGTACATGTAAGCGAAACACGCCCGCTGGTTGGCGAAACACGCCCGCTGCCTATCGACCCTTGACAATCCCTCGCGTCCGGCCACAGCCGGTAACACGGGGTTTTCTACGCTGCCTCCTGATCATCGTGGTAGCGTGACGCTGGCACGTTAGGTTGTTTGCTTAACGTGGGCTGGATGAGTTAGGTTCGAAGCTGTCACGCCGAGGCGGTTAGACGCTTCGACGATCTCGAGGATCAGTGGGGGCTGATGCGAGGGCAAGGCTTGCAGGTCCTGCGTGCTATGACGGCGATCGTCGGCGCTGCCGCCATGCTCGCTGAATGGGGTTTGGTGCCGCCGGCGACGGGTGCGATTGTGCCGACCGGCATTCGGAAGATCCAGCATGTGGTGATCATCATGCAGGAAAACCGGTCGTTCGACTCCTACTTCGGCACATACCCCGGAGCCGATGGCATACCCGGCCTCGCAGGCAACCCTGGAACGGTGCCGTGCGTCCCGGACCCACAGACCGACGGCTGTGACCAACCATTCCATGACACAAGCGACGTCAACTATGGCGGCCCTCATTCCCAGCTATCCGCAAACGCCGACATCAACGGTGGTGCAATGGATGGCTTCGTGACGCAGGTGGAATCGGCGCCCAAGTGTCGGAACATCAATCGGCCGGGATGCTCCCAGGGGACGATGGACGTGATGGGTTACCACGACGGCTCGGACATTCCCAACTACTGGGCCTACGCCAACGACTTCGTCTTGCAAGATCACATGTTCGAGTCGATCAACTCGTGGAGCCTGCCGTCGCATCTCTTCACCGTGTCTGAGTGGTCCGCCGCCTGCGGCACGACCACCAGTTCTTGCGTGAACGACTCTGCCCTGCAGGCGCGAACCTATATGAGCAAAGCTGACCACGGCCGGCTTCACTATCGCTGGACGGATCTCACGTATCTGCTGCATAAGTACGGCGTCTCCTGGGGGTACTACGTTGCTCCGGGATCGGCGCCAGACTGTCCGAACGGCGGGGTCACGTGCCCGCCAACCCTGCAGAGCAGCACCACCCCGGGGATCTGGAATCCGCTGCCGTGGTTCTCCGATGTCAAGCGAGACCACCAAGTCCACAATGTTCAACCGGTCTCGAACTTCTACACGGCCGCGCAGGCCGGGACGCTCCCGGCGGTTAGCTGGGTGGTGCCGTCCGACGCGGTGTCCGAGCATCCGCCGAGCCCTGTCAGCGCTGGCCAGGCATACGTGACAGGGCTCATCAACGCGGTGATGCAGTCACCCGATTGGGACTCCACGGCGATCTTTTTAACCTGGGATGATTGGGGAGGGTTCTACGACCATGTGGATCCTCCGGCCGTCGACCAGAACGGCTACGGCCTGCGCGTCCCGGGCTTGGTGATCTCGCCCTACGCCAAGCCGGGCTACGTCGACCACCAAACTCTCAGCTTTGACGCCTACAACAAGTTCATCGAAGATGACTTCCTGGGCGGAGCCAGGCTTGACCCCGCGACCGATGGGCGGCCCGACGGACGGCCGGATGTCCGCGAAAGCGCACCCCAGCTCGGAAACCTCTCAAGCGACTTCAACTTCAAGCAGGCTCCACGCCCGCCGATGATCCTCACCGTCCGGCCGAGCACGGACATGCGCAAGGTGAGGTAGTCCCGGATTTCGGTTGCGCAACACGGGCTCCGGGTCGCGGTCCCGGCGATCGGGGGTTCGAATCCCGCCGCTCACACTTGCCAGCGTGAACAATGGATCTATGAGTTCGCGCAGGCGCCCATCACTGGTCGAACAGGTACGCCATGGCCTGCTCGAGGACCTCGCTACGGGCAAGCTCGAACCCGGAGCCAAGCTTGCAAACGAGAGCGAGTTGGCGGAGCGGTTTGGGGTCAGCCGATCGACCATCCGCGAAGCGGTAAGGGCGCTGATGGACGCCGGCCTGCTCGCTCGAAGGCACGGCTCGGGTACCTATGTCATCGCGTCACCTCGCACGCGTCACCCGCTCGAGACAACAGTGAGCTATACCGGCATGATCCGGGCATCGGGACACGAGCCGGGCGAGGCGGTCGTGAGCAAGGAGGTACGCCGCCCGGCCGATGACGAGCGCGAACTGCTCGTCCTCGACGATGGCGAGATGGTCGTCGACGTGGAGCGGATTCGTCTTGCTGACGGCCGTCCGATCATCTACTCGCGGGATCGGATTCCGGCGCAGCTGCTCAGCGGAACCGACAGTCAGTCGCTCGATCCCTCGCTGTACACGCTGCTTGCTCGTGCCGGGCACCCCGTCACGAGCGCGAGTGCTCACCTGATGCCGACGGTCGCGACAGCCCGGCTGGCGAGGCTGCTCGAGATCAAGCGCGGTACTCCGCTGCTCCACATCGATCAGGTGGACTACGACCACCACGGCAGGCCGGTCATGCTTTCTGGGGAGTGGCACGTAGCCGACGCATTCGAGCTCGTCGTTAATCGGCGGCCCTCGCCGTCGGGCGACGACGAAGGGTGAGGGAGCCGCCGCCTCCGAGCGACGAAGGCTGCTCTCCGACGCTGCCAGGTGCTAGCTTGCCTGCCCACGACTTGGCAGTAACGGGGCAGCGATGGAGAGCATCAGCCTGACTTGGAGCGGCACGAAGTGCCTCGCGGCGTAGGGCGTTCGCGGTCTGTCCTACGTGCTGCCCGCGTTCGTAGGCCGGCGTGGGGGGCGCGGCGCAGGGCACCGGCCATGAATGGGGACGTGCTCGAACACGATGAGCTTCGCGTTGCGCTGAGGGAGCCCAACGAGCTGTTCGACTATGGACCCCCGAACGTGGCGGAAGGGAACCCGGGGTCCTACCCCGGCATCGACCGGCTTCGCAACGAATTGAGCTCGGGGTCGCAGCCCAATCCGCGCCGGCTCGTCGTCCTGCTTCCACGTGAGCAGATCACCCCGCAGACGGAGCGAGGAATTCGGGAGGCGGTCGCAAGCTACTGCGACGCCGGAATCAGACGCGCCGAGGGCGAACTTAGCGCTGCACAGCGTGATGGATGGCAGACGATGCTGTTCGGGCTTGTCGTTCTCGCCGCGGGCCTGGCGCTCTCGACGATCTTCTCGGAAAACCGCTTTCCTCAAACCATCCGCGTCTTCTTAGGTGAGGGGGTCTTCCTGGTGATCGCCTGGGTGGGGATTTGGTATCCGCTGGACACGCTCCTGTTCGCAGGCCGCCCCTACAGGGTTGAACGCAAGGTGTTACACGCGATACGTGAACTCGAGATCGCGGTCCGCCCGCTCGAAGCACAAGAGAGCGCGAGAAGCCCAGCGAGCACGACCCAGGCGTAAGCGCGGCGGTCCCTCGACCGGCGCACGACATCCGGGACGCGCCAGGTACGTTAGGCCGATGGCCGCCGTCCCGGAGTCGGATGTCCGCTCGCAGATCGCCACGCGCTACCGGCGTTTCGCTCGCTTCGGTGCCGCTGGACGCTCGCCGGTGTACGAGCGCATCACCACTGCCGTCGCCGACGACGCCCAGATCCTCGACCGGCTGGCAGCGATGCCGGAGCCCAAGCAGCAACCGAACCTCCTACTCGGCGCCGTCCGCTTCTTGTACGGGACACCCGAGGAGCCTGACGAGTTCATCTCGCTCGTCCACGAGCGGTGGGAACACATCGCGGCGGTGATGGCGGTGCGCTCGACGCAGACCAACGAACCTGCGCGCTGCGCGACGCTGCTGCCCGTGCTCGCAGGCCTCCCGCAGCCGCTGGCGCTGCTCGAGGTGGGGGCTTCGGCGGGGCTGTGCCTACTTGTTGATCGCTATGCCTACGACTACGACGGCACGTTGATCGAACCAAGCGCACCGTCAGCCGCCATCCCGCCCCGTTTTCATTGCCACGCGTCCTCGCGCACGCCTTTGCCCGCGCGAAACATCGAGGTCGCCTGGCGCGCCGGACTGGACCGCCGCCCACTCAAGCTCGCGGATGACGAGGACATACGCTGGCTCGAGGCGCTGGTCTGGCCCGGCGAGGAGTACCGCATCCCGCGGCTTCGTGCGGCGATCGAAATCGCACGTGCAGATCCGCCGCGGCTGGTAGTCGGCGACCTGCGCCGGGACCTCAAACGCTTGGCTGCAGAGGCGCCGCCAGACGCCACGCTGGTCGTCTACCACACCGCCGTGCTCGCCTACGTCCGCGATGCCGAGGAACGCGCGGCATTCGTCCGGTCCGTGGCCGACGTCGGTGGGGTATGGCTTGCAAACGAGGGAATCGAGAGCATCCCCGGGGCGCCGAGTGAGCCGTTCGGGGAACCGGCGCGCGAGGACGCGTTTCTGGCGTGCGTCGACGGCGAGCCGGTCGCGTGGGTTGACTCGCACGGCACCTGGATCGAGTGGCGCCGCGCTGAGCCGGCGTAGCAAGGCCCTACGAGTCAGCCATCTCAAGCAGGGTCGTCACGGTGGACCAGTTGCGCGACGTCGCGGACACGCCGAGCCCCTTGCCGCCCAGCCGTGCCCATAGCTTTGAGCGCGCGACTCCGTCTGGGTGCCACGCGTACACCTCCCGACCGACCGCCACGAGGCGCTCGGACTCGGTGGCTAGAGCCTCCAGGTTCTCCAGCTGGCTTCGGTCGAGCTCGGCGGAGAGGAAGGTGACCTGGTAGCGCTTTGGGTTGACCGCGACCCTCGCGAGCGGGTTGCGCGCGACCACTTCGGCCAGCTCGTCGCGCGTCCTGACCAGAGCCTCAATATCGAGACCGAAGCCGTCGCTGATCACGCGCTTGCACTTCGTGGCCAGCCGCGTGGGCGAGAGCTCACTGGAAAGCACGATGTTGCCGCTCTGAACGTACGTACGGACATCTTCGAAGCCGCGCTCACCAAGCAACTCGCGCAAAGCGGGCATCGCGACACGGTTCTTGGGGCCCAGATTGATGCCGCGCAGGAGGACGATCTGAAGCACCCCGGGAAGGTAACGGCTCGCTCGGGGGTCTACGAGAGGGAACGGGTCTATCGAGAGGAAACGACCACGGGGGATACATGTGATCACAAGCAGCGTGGACATCAACCGACCGCAGACGGAGGTCTTCGACTACCTCGACCAGCTCGACCGGCACGCCGAGTGGCAGGAGGCGCTCACATCGGTGCGCCTGGCCGGCGAAGGCCCGGTGGGGGTAGGCACCAGAGCAATCGAGACGCGCAAGGTACCCGGCGGCGAGCGCGAGATGTCATATGAGCTGACGGCGCACAACCCGCCTACGACCAGTTCATGGAAGGGGCTCGACGGCCCGGTCCGGCCGAACGGGACCGTCACGGTCGAAGCGCTCGACGAGGCGAGGTCTCGGGTGACCGTCACCCTGGACATGGAGGGACACGGCTTCGGCAAGCTTCTGCTCCCATTCGTCAAGGCGCAGGCGCGCAAGCAGATTCCTGTCGATCAGGCCAAGCTGAAGGAGATACTGGAAAGCCGGGGTTGGTCCCGGTAGCGCTAACCGTCGTCCACGAGCCCGACGAGGGGACCAAGCAACCGGCGTGATCTTCTTGACACTCCGGGCAGCTCGAGCAGCCGGTGCGTGGGCGGGGCACCACGCTGTGCGCGCCGAAGCTGGTCGGCTGCGATCGGCTTGAAGCGCGTGTCCACGGCCTCCTCCGGAGAATCGTCAGCGATCGCGGCGGGGTCGACGCCGAGGTGCTCGGACCACAGCCGAACGCGAGTCGCCCGGGCGAGCCGCGGGTCGTTGGTGACGACGTTCATCTCGGTGTCGTTGAGAAGCGAATGTGAATTGAGGTTGGCCGATCCCACCGTCAGCCACCGATCGTCCACGATGCCCACCTTGGCGTGGACGTAGAGCCGCTCGTCCCGCTCGCCGCTGAGCGAGCGGAGGGTCACCGCGAGCAGCCGGCCGGCGCCGTCATCGGCGGCGACAAGCATCCCCAGCTGGCCGCTTGTGTCGTCCTGGCCGTTGTTGGCTCGGGATGGCAGCACGACGAGGAGGCGAAAGGCCGGCGTCGGCGGGTTGCGCAGCTTTGCCGCGAGGAGCTCGGCGATCTCGGGTGACCACAGGAACTGGTTCTCGAGGTAGATGAACCGCTGCGCCTGGCGGATGGCGCGAACGTAGCTCTCGAGCACGCGGAACTCTCCATGCGGGACGGCGTCGTACATCCCATCCGAGATCGTGCGCACAACCTGTACCTCGTGCTCGCCGGCTGCTGGAGGTGGTTGTAGCGCGGGGAGTTGTTCGCCCAACAGCTCCCGCCAGCGCATCGCGAAATGCTCGTGAACGTCCGCGATCGCCGGGCCGTGCAGCCGCGTGCCCACGTCGTGCCAGCCCAGGCGACGACGCGCCCGGTGTTCGCTTGAGTCGAAACGATCGCCCGCGAAGTCGGTCATGTCGATCCCTCCTACGAACGCGACCTTGCCATCGATGATCAGAGCCTTCTCGTGATGGCAGTGAAATGGGTGTTCGCGCGGATCAGGCTCGCAGCGGATTCGTGTCCGGCGGGTCAGCGTTCTGACCGACTCGCTCACCTCGGCGCGGGTGGGGTGAAACGCAGGCAGCGGCGCCCCCGCCCAGACGAGGACTCTGACGTCGACTCGTTCCGCAGCTTCGGCCAAGAGCTCGCCGAGCACGGCCGGGCGCTCGCCGCGCACCAGCTCGAAATAGGGCGCGACGTGCCAACCCATCACGTAGACAAATTCCCGCGCACCCTCGATCTCCTGCGCGATCGCAGGAAACGCCTCCGCGCCGTCGACGAGGACGTCGAGTCGGCAGCCGGCGCGCGGTGGTGGGCCGCCGGCCGCCCAGATCCCATCGTCGTCGGGTTCGAGCGCGCGCTCCCAGGCGAGGCGTCGAAGGCGCCGTCGGTGCTTTCGCCGGACCGCCGCCTCGATACCGTTGCCGACCGCCGTATCCAGCTGGGTGACGAAGAACGCGCGGTCCTTCATGCGGCAGCGGCGGTTGGAAGACGCGCCGCCTCCCAGGCCGCGAGACCACCTACGAGATCGGCCACACGGGATCCCTTCGATTGCAGGAGGCTCGCCCCGATCGCGGAGCGATAACCACTCGCGCAGTAGACGACGACGTCGCGGTCCATCGGCGCAGCCCCCAACCGCGCGTGTAGCTCGGCGAGGGGGACGTTCTGCGCCGCTTCGATCCCGCCGTGCTCGGCCCACTCACGCTTGGTGCGCACATCGATCACCAACGGCGGGTCCGGATCCGCCAACTGCTGCGCGAGGGCCTGCGCGGTCAGACGCGGAGTCCTTTGGATCAAGTCAGGCTCACGGTCGAGCTGCTCCATCCCGCCCTTCAGGTAGCCCGCCACGCGGTCGAACCCGATCCGTCCGAGCCGCGTTGCCGCCTCGACCTCGCGCCCGGGTTCGGCGATCAGCACCACAGGCCTGCGCTCGTCAAGGATCGTGCCGCACCACGTGGCGTAGGAGCCACCCAGGCCGACGTTGATCGCCCCGCGCACGTGTGCGCCCTCGAAGTCCGCCGGCTCACGCGCATCGAGCAGCTGAGCGCCGTCTGCGACCAGCTCCAGCGCTCGCTCCAAGGTCAGGGGCTCGAGCTCGCGCGCGAGTGTCTGCTCAAGCGTAGGCCGTTCGCGCGCATTGAGCACGGCGTCGTAAGAGAAATAGGCCGGCGTGTCAGGCTGATCGGTGGTCACGAGCTCGATGAACCGCTCCCGGCTCATCGGCTGTAGCGCGTAGTTGTACTGCCGCTGGACCCCCATCGTCGAGAAGGTCTCCTCGCTGAGGGCCTTCCCGCATAGGGACCCGGCGCCATGCGCTGGGTAGATCAACGTCTCGTCGGGAAGCGGCGCCAGCTTGTCGTGAAGCGAGTCATAGAGCAGGCTTGCGAGCTGGTCTGCGCTCCAACCCTGAGAGGCGCGGAGATCCGGCCTGCCTACGTCGCCGATGAACAGGGTGTCCCCTGTCAGCACGGCGTACGGAACGTCGGGGTTTGCTTGGGAGTCGTAGACCAGGATCGAAATCGACTCCGGCGAGTGACCGGGGGTCTCTAGCACCACCAGCCTGATGGCACCTACCTGGACCTCGTCGCCGTCGCCCATCGCCGCGAAGGGGTATTCGGCCCGCCCTCGCGCACCCAGATGAATCTCAGCCTGGGTGCGCTCGCGCAGTTCCAAGTGCCCGGCGATGAAGTCGGCGTGGAAATGCGTCAGAAACGCGTGCTCGATCCGGCAGGAGAGCTCCGCCGCATCATCCAGGTATTGCTCGACGTCGCGTTGCGGATCGACCACGGCGGCCACCTCGCTGCCGGGGTCGGCGATCAAATACGAGGCGTGCGCGAGGCATCCCAGGTAGTACTGCTTGAGGATCACGTGCCCACCACGTGTGCTTGCCCGCCGCCGACCCTCAGACCCAAGTCGGGTTGGGCTACTTCGGCTCTGGCACGATCCGGATGTACGGCCGGGGTGCCTCCCACTCGCCGAAGATCTCCTTCGCCTGGTCGTCGGAGACCGACCCGGCGATGATCACATCCTCGCCGCGGTTCCAGTTCACCGGGGTCGAGACCTTGTGCTTGGCCGTCAGCTGCAGCGAGTCGATCACGCGGATGACCTCGTCGAAGTTGCGGCCGGTGGTCATCGGATAGACCAGGATGAGCTTCACCTTCTTATCCGGGCCGATCACGAACACGTTACGAACGGTCTGGTTGTCGGCGGGCGTGCGGCCCTTGGCATCGCCCGAGACATCCGCTGGCAGCATGCCGTAGAGCTTCGATACGTGGTAGTCCGCGTCGCCGATGATCGGGTAGTTGGGGGCCGTGCCCTGGGTCTCCTCGATGTCCTTCGCCCAGCGCTCATGGTCCTCGCTCGAGTCGACCGAGAGCCCGATGATCTTCACATCGCGCCGGTCGAACTCAGGCTTGATCCTTGCCATGTAGCCCAGTTCGGTGGTGCAGACCGGGGTGAAGTCCTTGGGATGCGAGAACAGGACTGCCCACGAATCGCCGATCCAGTCGTGAAAATGAATACGCCCTTCAGTCGAGTCCGCCTCGAAGTCCGGGGCGGTATCGCCAATTGCTAGTGCCATTACTTCCTCCGTTGCCGGTTGAAGGGTGATCGTAGCGGCCGCGCAAACGCTCCCGCGTGCTTCTACGCGCTTGGCGGGTGGCACACCCGCTGTAGTGTGGCCCCGCGTGAAGGAGTTGGAGAGCCTCACCGCGAACCAGCTGCGTGACTCGGTCGCTGCGGGGATGGTGACTGCGGTCGTCCCGTTCGGATCGATCGAGCACCAGGGTCCGCACCTTCCGCTCGGCGCGGACGCACTGGTGGCCGATGCCGTCGGGCTCGAAGTCGCAAACAGGCTCGGTGCGCTGTTAGCCCCGAGCTTCAGGGTTGGGTGTGCGACTGGGCACGCGGCGCTCACCGGCACGCTGAGCCTGAGTGCAGAGACGATTGGCGATCTAGGCTGGGGGGTCGGTCACGGCTTGGCACGCGATGGCGTGCGCGTGATCGCGTTTGTGTCTACGCACGGCGGCAACTTGAAACCCCTCCGGGCAGCTGCGGCGCGCCTGAGCGAAAGTCTTCCGGCTTGCGTAGTGTGCGCGCCTCGCGGAGACCTCGGGCCAACCCCGGGCGCGCATTCCGGTGAATGGCTCACGTCAGTGCTGCTGGCATTGCGGCCGGAGCTTGTCCGGATCGAGCAAGCTTCGGCCGAACTGGCAGGCGAAGTCGCGCGAGCGAGCGCGGAGCGCGGTCGCGACCATCTCGAGCGCTTTGTCGCGTCGGTCGTGGCCCAGGTTCCTGTCACATCAGGCTGACACTGACGGACGAGCGCATCCGCCTGCCTTATGGTCAGGCGGATGCGCAGGCTTCGGCTCGTCAACAACCGCGACTTCATGCTCCTGTGGACCGGCGAGGCGGTCTCGCAGCTGGGCTCGCAGGCTTCGACGGTCGCTTTCCCGTTGCTGGTGCTGTCGCTGACCGGCTCGGCCGCTAAAGCGGGCATCGTGGGGCTGGCGAAGTGGCTGCCGCTGGCGCTCACCGCGCTGCCCGCAGGAATGGCGGCCGATCGCTTCGATCGAAAGCGACTGATGATCGCCTCAGACGCCATTCGTGCGCTCCTGCTGGCGACTATTCCCATTGCGCTCTGGCTCGGTCACCCACCCTTCTTTCAAATCGCGGGAGTGGCGTTTCTGGACGGCTGCCTGTTCACGGTCAGCTATGTGGCGGAGCGGGGAGCGTTGCCGCACGTTGTCGAGACCGAGCAGCTTCCGGACGCCGTGACCCAAAACGAGGCGCGGCTCTTCGCCGCAAACATCGTCGGGCCGCCTTTGGGCGGCCTTCTCTACACCATCGGCCGCTCGCTCCCGTTCGTCGCGGATGCCTGTTCATCTGTGGTCTCGCTGGTGACGGTCGCCGCCACGCGAGCGACCTTTCAGTTCCGATCGCATGCTCCTCGCCGGGAGCCTTGGAGCGGGTTTGCGGAGGGGCTGAAATGGTTGTGGGGTCAACCGTTCTTCCGCTCGGCCGCGTTGCTGTTTGCGGCAGGCAACCCCCTCTACACAGGGCTCTATCTCCTGGCGATCCTGCTCGCCAAGCATCACGGCGCCTCCTCCGCAGCGGTCGGTGCGATGTTTGCTCTGGTCGGGGTCGGCGGGTTGTTCGGCGCGCTGCTCGCTAGTCCGCTGCGCCGGCGCATCAGCGCGCGCGCGGCCTTGGTCGGCGAGGCGTGGCTGGTGGGGTGCGCGATGCCGCTGCTGTTGATTGCACACGCGGCCGCCTTGATCGGAATGATCGTCGCGGTGGCCGAATTCCCCACGCCACTCACGAATTCGTTCGTATCCGGTTACCGGGTCGCCGCCACGCCCGATCACCTCCAGGGCCGGGTTCAGGCCGCCGGAACGCTGACCACGATGTCGCTGGCTTGGCTGGGCCCGCTGGTGGTCGGATTCGTCTTCGAGCACGCCGGGGCGAACGCGACGGTCCTGATGATCACAGGCTGGGCGGCACTGCTGGCCGTGGTGACAACGAGCATCCCCTCGTTGCGCGCAGGCCCTCCCGGGCGCGCGCAGGCGGCCTCCAGCGCGGCCGGCGTGCCGGCCTAGGCGATGCCCGCCCGCCGGCGGCCGTTCCCCTGGCCGCGGTCTCGCAGGACCCGATCGACGATCCGGTAGGAGACGGCCTCCGATGGGGTCATGAAGTTGTCGCGCTCCATGTCGGCATGGACCCGCTCGCGCTCTTGGCCGGTGTGGGTCGCCAGGATCTCCTCGAGTCGCTCCCTCACCGCCAGGGCCTCGCGCGCGTGGATCTCGATGTCCGAAGACTGACCTTGGAAGGCGCCCGTCGGCTGGTGGATCAGAACGCGGCCGTTGGGGAGGATGGCCCGCTTGTCGGCTGCGCCACCGGCCAAAATGATGGCGCCCATCGACATCGAGATCCCGCAGCAGATCGTCTGCACGTCGGGCTTGATGAACTGCATCGTGTCGTAGATCGCCAGTCCGGCGTACACCTGACCGCCGGGGCAGTTGACGTAGAGGGAGATGTCCTTGTCGGGATCGTCGGCCTCGAGGTGCAGCAGTTGGGCGACCACGAGGTTCGCGATCTGGTCGTCGATCTCTGAGCCGAGGAAGACGACGCGGTCGTTGAGCAACCGGCTATAGATGTCGAATGAACGTTCTCCGCGAGCGCTCTGCTCGACGACCATCGGTACCAGTGGCATGGGTCCTCCTGTGTGACGGGTGTCTGTAAACTGCAACCTTCAGGTTGCATAGAAATTAGCAGACGCGCAACCTTTCGGTTGCGGTTCGCTCGTCGAAGAGGAGACTCAGATGGCGATCAACGATGTGGCGGTCAGACGGGAGGTTGTCCTGCCCGTGGACCGCGAAACGGCCTGGGACGCAGTCGCCGATCCCGCTGAGTTGGCCACGTGGCTGGCGAGCGAGGTCGAGCTCGAGATCGAAGCCGGCGCCGTGGGATGGCTTCGCTGGGAAGACGGCGAGCGACATCCAGCGATGGTCGAGGAGGTGGTCGACCATCGCCGGATCGTGCTGCGCTGGTCCGAGGAGGACGGACCCGAGACCATCGTCGAGCTGGTCCTCGACGACGTTCCGGAGGGGACGCGGCTGGTCGTGCTCGAGCTCCCCGTCGTGCAGCTCGAAGCCGTCGGAGCGCTGCTCGAGCAGGGGCCGCGAATCATCGGCGGTTCGAGCCCCGGAGCGCGTGGGCCGCAGATGGTCGCCGCGCTGGCGTGAGCGCCACCGCCCCTCAAAGGCAGCCCGCGGTCGACGCGGTCTTTACCGCCTTGTCGGATCCGACGCGGCGGCGGGTGGTCGAGCTGCTCTCCCAACGACCCTCGGTGACCGCATCAGGGCTGGCTCAGGAGCTGCCGATCACCCGCCAGGCGATCGCCAAGCACCTCACGACGTTGGTCGACGCGGGTCTGATCAGCGCCGCCCACGAGGGTCGTGAGACCCGCTACCGGCTCACGCCAGAGCCGCTGGCGGGGGCGATGCGCTGGATGGCTGCCGCGGGAGCGCGGTGGGACGAGCGCTTGGCGAGGCTGGCCCAGCGGCTCGCGGAACAGCCCTAGCTTTCGTGTTGGGCCCAAGCGATCGGTCGCCCGAGATGCCCGGTCGCCGACCGGGTCGCCCGATCCGGACGGCGGCTGACACCTGCTTAGTGAGCCACGCGATCTTCCGAAACCGAGTCGGGTCCGGTTAAGCATCCACCAGATGGCATTTGAGCCACCCCAACCCCGGCGCGACGTCGCGCGGCTCAGCGGACAGGTTAGGCAGCCGGTTCGCGTCGGGTCGCAAACCCAGCCCGAGGGTGGCCGACCCACCGCGGGCCCCGGACTACCAGAGGCCTCGGCCCACCCGACCCGCCTGACCTAGACCGCGATCGGCGCTCTGCGTGCGGCGGTCGAGGCGCCGACCGAAGCCACCACGACGAGCGCGATGCCGATCAGCTCTCGGACGCTCAAGCTCTGGCCGATGACGAGGAACCCCGCGAGCGCGGCCATGGCCGGCTCGAGACTCATCAGCACGCCGAATACGCTGGTCGCGATCCGCCGCAGCGCCTCCATTTCGAACGTGTACGGGATCGCGGAAGAGAGCATCCCGACGGCCGCGCCGACCAGCAGTATGTGAGGCTGCACGAGCTGGGCTCCCCCTTGCGCGATCCCGAAAGGCAACGCCACGACCGAGGCCACGCACATGGCGATCGCCAGCCCGGTGCCGCCAGCGAACGTTCTGCCCACGCGCGCGTTGATGAGGATGTAGGCGCCCCAGAGGCAGCCGGCGGTCAGCGCCAACACCACGCCAAGCGTGTCAAGACCGTGACTGTCGCCCTTCATGAGGCCGACGATGCCGGCAGCGGCCAGCGCTACCCAGACCAGGTCCAGGCGGCGACGAGAGCCGGCGATCGCGACCGCAAGCGGACCGACAAATTCGATCGTGACGGCGATGCCCAGCGGGATCCGCTGGATCGCCTCGTAGAAGGCCAGGTTCATCCCTGCCAGCACACCCCCGAAAACGGCGGCGAGCAGCAGATCGCGTCTCGTCCGCCCGCGCAGGCTCGGCCGCCAGATCATCATCAAAACGACGCTGGCCGCCACGAGGCGCAGGGCCACGGCACCGGCGGGACCGATCCGCGCAAACAGCGTCGTCGCTATCGCAGAGCCGAATTGAACGGAGGCGATCGCGCCCAGCACGAGTGCCGGCGACGGCGTCCGCGCCAGCAGACCCTGGGCAGGGGCAGATGTCTCCACTGAGGCCACGATCCGATCGTAGTAACCCACCGGCGCCTGCTTAGACTCAGGGGGTGTTCTTTGCGGTCCGTGTCGAGCGCGGAGGCCCGTGGGACTGGTCGCGCGGTCTACGCGAGCAGGACGGATTCGAGGAACACGCGCGCTTCATGGACGCCCTTGTCGATGAAGGGTTCATCGTGCTGGGCGGCCCGATCGAAGGGGGCCGGGAGGTGCTGCACGCGATCTCCGCTTCGTCGGAGGATGAGGTTCGTACGCGCCTCGCCGAGGACAACTGGGCCCGGAACGGCATGCTGACGGTCAAGTCAGTCGAGCAATGGACGGTCCTGCTCGACGGTCGCGCGGACTAGGCGCCGAGTCTCCGCGGCTAACTTCTGTAGCTCACTGTGCACACCGACGTCAAAGGAGGACTCCGATGAGGATTGCCGTGATCGGGAAGGGGAACGTCGGCGGGGGTCTTGCCGATCTCTGGGAGAGAGCGGGTCACGAGGTGACGCGGATCGGCAGTCAAGGAGGCGATGTCTCGGGAGCCGAGGCGGTTTTGATCGCGGTACCGGGCGGCGCCGTGAGTGACGCGCTCGGCCAGATCCAGGGGATAGAGGGCAAGGTCGCGATCGACGCCACCAACGTGATCGGCGCCGACCCCCCAGACGGATTTGAATCCAACGCGGAGTTCGTCAAGTCCAAGGTCGGCGGCCCCACCGCCAAGTCTTTCAATATCAACTTCGCCGCCATCTACGACCAGATCGCCGGCGCCCGGGAGCGGCCCGGCAACCTGTGGTGCGGAGACGAGGAGGCGCGTGGCGTCGTGGAGCAGCTAAACCGCGATGCCGGCTATGAGCCCATCTACGCTGGGCCGCTTGAGAACGCGGGGGCTCAGGAGAGCTTGCTGCGCCTCGTGTTTGCGATCAACCAAGGCGGTCTCGGTGCGTTCTTCTACCGGATGGCGCCGCCTGACCGCTTCTGAGGTCTACGGCGTCAACGCGCCGACGAGACCTGCCGCGGGTCGGATCTCGGTGATCCGGCCGACATTGGCACCCGCGTACAGCGGCCCCGCGTCGACGAGGTTGCCGGGGCGGTCGTCGGTGGGCGGTGCAGAGCTCAGGAACGGTATAGAGGGGCGCTGACCCGCGATCGCCCGCGCCTGAAGAGCCGGAGGCAGGCGGCGGACCGCCGGCGCGGTGAGGCGGTTGGCGGCGCGAATCCAGCCCGGTCCCAGGGAGCCGTGGCCAAGCCACCGGTCGGTGGCGGCGTTGGGGATCACACGGTGAGGGGCGTCCGGCCAGCCGAGTCCGAAGAGTTCGGTCAACAGGGTGGTGTTGGCCTGGAGGCAGCGGCTCTTGTACCCGCTGTGGGCGCGGCTCTCATCGCTGAGCAGAAACCGTGTACCCACGACGGCCGCTACCGCGCCGGCCTCCAGTGCGGCGCGAACCCCATCCCGGTCCACGATCCCGCCGGCCGCTAGGACGGGCAGGCTTACGGCTGCGCGTATCCGCTCGACCAGATCCAACAAAGGCATCGTTCCGCGAACGTGACCGCCGGCCTCGACCCCCTGTGCGATCACCGCGTCGGCGCCGGCGGCAGCCGCTGCCTCTGCCTCCAGGACCGACCCGCACTGGTGGATCCATACTGACCCGGCAAGCCGGCGTGGCCGGCCCCAGAAAGTAACGATTGCGTCGGCTGCTGCCGCCGCCTTGGCATCGTCGGGCCGTTTGAACGGGAGCAGGAGGTTCACCGCCACCGGCCGGCTGGTCAGCCTGCGGGCGTCGGCAACCTCTTGAGCGATCGGCGCACGCGCTCCTCCGATGGTCCCCAGCCCTCCCGCCTCGGAGACCGCCGCCGCGAGTTCGTGGCGCGCGACAGCTCCCATCCCGGCCTGGACTACCGGCACTTCGAGGCGGCGTAGATCGAGCATCTGTGGGATTTGGACGGGCCTAACCCGGCGGGACCGTGATCTCGAGGAAGCGCGCGAGCATCGCGTTGACCTGATCGGGAACTTCGAGCTGGCTGAAGTGTCCCGATCCCACGGTTTGGCCGACCATCATCTCGGGCCTCAGCTCGCCGGCCCGGACCAGGTCCGCGTTCGGGGTGCCGGCGTCGATGTAGAGCAACGGTACCCGACACCGCTGCAGTGCTTCCGCGTCGTTCCAGCCGATTGATTGCTCCCAAATCGAGCTGGTCACGTGCGGCGCGGTCTTGACGGCGGCCTCGAGGATCCAGGACTTGCGGCGCGCGTCATCGTGCGGCGAGAAGAAGGTCTCGAAATAGGCGCGCAGCGCAGCGGCCGGCGCGGGACCGCGCAGCGAGGCGACGAGCTCATGCACGATTTCGGGCCTATGGGCGGAAGGCAAAAGGACTGAGTCGATGATTACGACCGCGCTGGCGCATTCCGGATACCTGGCGGCGAGCTCGAGCGCGACGAGTCCACCAAGGCTGTGCCCGACGACGACCGGACGGCGTACTCCCAGCCGGCCGGACATCCAGGCCACATCGCCAGCGAAGACCTGCATCGTGTAGGGCTCGTGGGGTGCGTCGCTCTCGCCGTGGCCGCGCAGGTCCACCGCGACCACGCGATGAGCTTGGGCGAAGCGACCGAGCTGCGGTGCCCAGAAACCCCGATGGCACGCCACTCCATGCACAAACATGAGCGGCGGGTCTCCGCGTCCCGCATCCTCGTAGCCGAGGTACACGTTGTCACGCACCAGCCGTGGCACGCCCGTCAGTCTGCACGAGCTCCAGGCAGAAGCGCCCGGCGCGAGCCTGGGATCAGCTGGGAGAGACGGCTACGACAGGAATCGGCCGCGTTGTCTTGCGCTGATAGCCGGAGTAGCGATCATGGTTGTGGGCGTTTACGACCTTCCACAGCCGCTCGTAGCGAGGGTCTCCGGGCTGGATGACTTGCGCGGTTCCCGATCTACGCTCCCTGCCGATCTGAAACTCGACGCCGGGGTTGGCTTGCAGATTGAGCAACCAGGCCGGAGGGCGATCTGCACCGCCGTTGGAAGCGACGAGCAGGTAGTCGTTGCCGTCGCGCGCGTAGATCAGCGCGTTTGTACGCAGCGCACCGGAACGGCGACCCGTGGTGCGGAGTAGGAGCGTGGGGACGCCGATCATGTGGTGGCCGATGCGGCCGTCGCTTCGCCTGTATACCTCCTCGTGAATGCGCAATAACGAACCGTCAGGCTCATCACGGCATAGCCTAACCGCGCTCGAACATGCGGCGGCGCTCGTAGTCGGTCACCACCTGGTCGAATAGGCGCTGTTCCGCGCGGCCGTAGTTCAGGTAGTGGCGCCACACCTCTTCGCCAAAGGCGTCCCGCGCGAACGCACTGCCCTCCCACAGGTCGACTGCCTCGCGCAAACTCGCGGGGAAGGCCTGCGCTTCACCGGCCTCATACGCGTTGCCGATCAGCTCCGGCCCAGGATCGGCCGCGCGCTCGATTCCGTCCAGCCCCGCCGCGAGAAGGGCCGCGTAGCCCAGGTAGGGATTGACGTCGGCCCCGGGAATTCTGCACTCGAACCGCCTCGACTGACCGTGGCCGACGATGCGAAAGCCGCAGGTCCGATTGTCGCGACCCCAGGAGATCGAAGTGGGGGCCCAGCTCTCGGTCGCGTAGCGCTTGTACGAGTTGACGGAGGGGGCGATCAGCAGCGCGAGCTCCCTGACCCTGATGCGCATGCCGCCGAGAAAATGGCGAAAGACGTCGGTCTCCTCGTGCCCGTCGACAAACGCGCTCTCGCCGTCGGCCGTCACCAGGCTCGAATGGATGTGGCACGAGCTTCCGATGTCCTTCTCCGACGGCTTGGCCATGAAGGTCGCCGAGATCCCGTTCAGGAACGCGATCTCCTTCACGCCGTTCTTGTAGATGGCATGGCGATCGGCCGACGTCAGGGCGTCGGCATAGCGGACGTTGACCTCGTGCTGGCCCTGCCAGGCCTCTCCCTTGGAGAACTCGACCGGGATCCCCGAATGCTGCATGCCGCGGCGGATCTGGCCGATGATCCACTCGTCCATCGTCGTCGCCAGGACGTGGTAGTCGAGGATGTACGGGATGGTCGGGGTCAGGTCTCGGTAGTCGCGCTCGTGGGCCTCTGAATAGCTCTCCTTGTAGAGGTAGAACTCGAGCTCTGACGCGAACATGGGTGTGTACCCCATCCCCCGAGCGCGCTCGCACTGCTCGATCAGCACCTGGCGCGGCGACGGAGCCACGGGTGAGCCGTCGTGATTGCGGACATCGCAGAGCACGAGCGCGGTTCGCTGCAGCCACGAGACCCGACGCAAGGTGCTCAGATCCGGGACGATCGCAAAGTCGCCATAGCCCTTTTCCCAGTTCGCCAGTTCGTACCCCGCCACCGGCTCCATCTCCATGTCGAGCGCGAGAAGGTAGTTGCAGCCCTCGATCGCGTCTCTGGCCACGTCGTCGAGAAAGTAGGACGCGTCGATCCGCTTTCCCATCAGCCGTCCCTGCATGTCCGTGAACGCCGCCACAACGGTGTCGATCTCGCCGCGATCGGCCTCGGCCCGAAGCTGATCGAGCGAGAGCATGCCCTCGATGCGACTCATGGCCTCTACGCTAACGTCCCGCGGGGGTCAAGCATGCTCCAAAGCTCATTCCCGAAGCGACTGGTAGAAACGCTGACAGCGATCGATCGCGGGCTCGCCGGATTGGGTGAAAGGTGCTGCCTGGGTCGCTCCCAAGCCGCGCTGGAACGGGAGCTAGCGCGCGACAGCTCGACACCCGTGACAGGGCAGGAGAGGACTGGGGATGGCGTCCACGCGACCGCTGAGTCCGTCCGAAAAAGAGCAGCAAGCGCTCACTGAGCTCGCTCAGTTCCCGCTGCTCGACGCGCTCTTCGGCCGTCGGTCGCGCCGCTTTCCGATGGGGGGCGAGGTTCCCGAAGGCCCGCTCGCGTACCGGTCCAAACATCCCCACCTCCCGTTGTCCGAGCTTGAAACCTCGCTGGTGCTCTGCGTCACCGGGGGCACCACCGGCTGGCACTTCGCCATCACCCGCCACCCGAGGTACGCGCCCGCGCTGCCCAACTACAGTGGCGCGGCCGGCGGCAGGACCTTTCCGTCGGCCGCCGGGTTTCACACCTCAGAGCTGTTCTACACCGACGACTCGGGTCTCTATTTCATGCCGACCCGCGACGCAGGCGCGCTCGTTGACCCGGCGGCCGAGCAGGTGACGGTGGAGTTGATGCTCGAGCGCCACCGCGACAGCGTGGTGAAGCTGTCTGACCAGCGCCTGTATCTCCCGCGGGAGGAGCCCTACCTCGAAGGACACAACACGTGGATCGTCAACGAGCCGGGTTCGCTGCTGGTGATTCCTGTCGCCGACATCGCTCAGCACCACATCGCGAATCTGTGCTTTTTCACCCAGAACGGCTACTGCCTGTACGACGATGTCAACCAGCAGGCGATTCCGGGCATGGACGAGTTCTCGGACCTGGTCGATACCTCGGAGCCGATTCCGCTGAGCTTCGTGGAGCAGTACTCGCTGACCGAGGCTTCGGCGGAGCTGATGACCTCCACATACAACGGCGCGCTCCTGCTCGGAGCGATGGGGCTCGGCGGCTGGTCGTTTGACGGCATCGAGCACATGGCGCTGCTGGGGGCCTCGGGTGAGCCCGATGTGCCGGGCCTTGGCTTCCGCTATGACACGGATGCGCGCTGGGGCACGCCCAACCCGACGGGACGCACCGACGGCACCTTCCACGCCTTCTGCCCGCCCCATTTCTCGGATATGGCGGCCGCGGTCGAGGCTTTCTGCGAGCGCAAATTCGGTCCGGGCGGCCCGTTTAATCCCAACACGCCCGGTCCGTGGCGAGACTCGGCCGAGGTCCGCGCGTCCGCACAGCCTCACGACGAGCGGTTCAAGCGGTGTGTGACGCTGCAGTGTCAATACACCCTGGAAACCTGGGGCAAGTTCCCCGGGACGGTGCCAAGCGTCTGGGTCATGAATTTCCTCCAGGCTCAGCACATCGACCTCGACTTCTACGACCGTCACTTTCGGCCCGGGGCTTACCTGTCGACCCACCGGGATCATATGGAGGTGTGGCACTGAATAAAGGACCGGGCGCGCACATGTGCGCGCCCGCCGACCGGCGCATGCGCCGCGCGGGCTTGGCGCGCGCTGGGCATCCTGCCTCGCCGAATTGCGCGCCGCCCGCGTCATCCCGCTGCCCGGCGCGCATGCGCGCCGGGCAACTACTAAGGGGTTTGATGCCGACGGCTAGACCGTGTCGAGGCCCTGATTGATCATGCGACCGACCGTCTCGTATTTCGCGCGGTCGTTTCGTTTCAGGTAGAAGGCGTAGCCGAGGCCGGCGAGCCAGATCGCAAGGTCTCCCCACACCAGCCACTTGGAGTAGCTGTAGCCCGAGCCAAGGAAGTTCAGGTTTTTGATCGCGAGATAGAGCACCAGCGCCTGGGTGACCGTCGCGATCACCGGAGCGAGGATCGTGGTCCACCAGTGCTGCTCTGCTGAATGATGTACGCGGAAGTAATTGAAGATGGCGATCGAGACCAGAGCCTGGATGGCGAGAATCGAGACCACCCCCATAACGGCCATCAGCCCGTAGACCTGGAGGTAGGCGACGGAGTCCCCGGCTCCGAGCTTGGGGTTGACCACCGCGAAGGCGGCGAATGCGAGCGTGATCAGCGCCGCGATCACAGACTGCGTCGTGGAGGCGATGTGCGCGCTCTTGAACTTGTGATGGGTACGACCCAGGGCCGCGGGGAGTATGCGTTCGCGGCCAAGCGAGTACATGTAGCGCGCGGTGGTGTTGTGGAACGCCATCCCGCAGGCGAACGATCCGGTGATGATGAACCAGCTGAGTGCGCCCTGCAGAAAGGAGCCCGCAAAATGGTGCGCAGGCAGGAAGTAGAAATTGGCCGCGTTTGTCTGGGCGACGCCCGCGGCCGCGTTGATCGAGTGGTACCCGGTGATCCCCGCCCACGAGGTCAGCGTGTAGAAGACCCCAAGCCCGATCACCGAGATGTAGAGCGCGCGCGGCACGTTCTTCTTCGGGCTACGCGACTCCTCTCCGTAGTTGGGCGCCATCTCCCAGCCGACCCACGACCAGAAGGCGAAAAAGAGGCCGATTCCGGCAGCCCCGGCGGCCAGTGTCCCGCCGGCGAAGTGGCCCCCAGGCAGTCCCTTGAAGGCATTGACGGGATTCAGAGCCGCAAAGTTCACGTTGTGCGAGGCCGCCGTGAACATGAAGCCGTCGAAGACCAGCAGCGAGATCACTTCGCATAGCAGCGCGATTCCCAGCAGGCGGGCGGATAGCTTCACGTCGAAGAAGGTCAGGACCGCGATCAGAGCGATCATGAAGAAACCGAACCAGTACCACTGAATGTGGACGCCGTACGAGGCCGCCTTGAGCTGAGCGAAGTAGGCGAACCCGCCGACGAGCGAGACCTCGAACACGCTGTAGGCGGAGACCATCAATAGGCCTGACGCCATCCCTAACTCGCGCGTCAATCCGTGGCTGATGAAGCTGTAAAAGCCGCCCGCGGTGGTGACCTTGCGCGCCATGGCCACATACGCCACCCCGAAGATCGTGAGGACGACAGCGGCGATCCAGAAGCCAGCGGGGGCACCGATCCCGTTGCCGTAGCCGACCGCGAGCGGCGTGTTGAACAGCATCGCCGAGATCGGGGCCGAACCCGTCACGGTGAGGAACAGCACGCCGATCAGCCCCACAGCACCGGGTTTCAATTTCTGGATATCGGACCGCTGAGCGACGTCAACGCTCTCGACCACGGGGAGCATTCCCTCGTGATGCTCTTCAAGTCCAGTGCTCACTTGCTCCTCCTAGGTTTCCGGTTCGGCTTGTAGAGCGGCGGCGCTACGCCCGTGTAAGCACCGCGCCCGATCGACTGGACGGCGTTGGTTGCACCTCGCCGAGCGCGTCCACGAGCAGCTGAGCGACCGCCTTGTTCCACTTCTCCTGTTTGAGACTTACGCGATCCGGGAGCAGTGCCCGGCGCTCGACATCGGCATAGCTCGACCGTGCAAGTCGGTCGAAGGACTCGATGGCACGGATCACAATCCCGTAGTCGTGGGGACCGACAAAACTGCCGATCCAGTCACCCGGCCGGCCCGTGTCGGCGAAGACTCCTTCGCGTACCCCCTCCCAATAGGCGTGCTGAAACAGGCAGCCCGCGTCGCCGCGCTTGACCCAGCAACCCGCGGTGACATCTCGCTCGCCGCGCTCGATCCCGCGCAGCCCCAGCTGCAACAGTTGGCGTCCTCGCTGGGAGGCGGCGAGGGTTGCAAGGTCCGCCCGAAGGCGTTGCTCGTCAGCAGTCATTTCTCACCTCGGCTTCCGGGTTCGAAGATCCACGTGTCAGCTCCTGACCCCGCTGAGCGCGTCGAAAACGGCGCGCAACTGCGCCTCGAGCGGTGCCCCCGGCACGAACTCTCCATCGAGCGCGGCTGTGCCGATCGTGAACGCCCAGACACCGCGGTCGGTCAAAGCCTGTATGCGCTGAACAGAATCCACCGAGCCCGCGGCGATTACCGGCACCGAGACCGCCGTCACCACTGCTTCGACCAGCGCTTCCACGTCGCGGTCGTACCTGTACGCGAGCAGGTTGATGCCGTCAACGCCCAGTTCCTCGGCGCGGCGAGCGTCATCCACGATCTCCTCAATCTCCCCTCTGAGCAGGCAGGGATGCCCGATCACCCTGCCCACATACGGGAAAAAGCGGATACCCGTCCCGGCGATGATCGTCTGGACGGGCTCGATCAGCGTCCCCCCGATGAGGCAGTCGGGCCGGACCTCGGCGGCCACGCGCGCCGATTGAAGCGTTGCCTCCTCGGACTCGGATACGACCTCCAGATACGACGTATGCCCGTGGCTACGAATGTCATCGAGCAGCGTCCCCAATTCCGCGCGCGGAAGGCCGATGTCCTTGCATCCGACGTGGGTGACGCCGATGCCGGCGACGGAGGCGTAGACCTCCCGGGCATTCGCGATCGTGCAGTCGTCGCGGGTCAACATGAAGATGAATTCAGTCAAGCGCCCACATCCCGAAGTTGTCAGACAACTTCGGGTACATTAGCGTCTAGCGAGGCAGACGGCAATAGGGCAGGAGACATGCGCGCAGCGATCTGGGAAGGCCCGGAGAAGATGAGAGTGGGAGAGGTTCCCGACGCTACGTGTCCCGTGGATGGGGTTCTGGTGCGCGTGACGGCGTGTGGGATCTGCGGCACCGATGTGCGCGCGTTCTTCAACGGTGATCGGAGAATCTCGCCGCCCTGGGTGTTGGGTCACGAGATCAGCGGCGAGGTGATCGAGATCGGCACCGAGGCCAGAGATGAAATGGCCCAGGCGGGCATCGGGGTGGGGGATCACGTCCACTGCATCTCGACCCTGTGGTGCGGGCGGTGCCGGATGTGCAGAAGCGGCAACGAGCACCTCTGCGTAAGGCACGAGCTGATGGGCTTCGACTATCAGGGCGCCTACGCCGAATTGGTGGCGATTCCCCAGATCGCGCTCAAGAATCTGTTCGCGGTCCCAGAATCGCTCTCCGACGCGGAGGCGACATTCGCCGACCCGCTCTCGGACGCGATTTGCGGCCACAAGGACATCGCGGTCGGCCTCGATGAAACCGTCGCCGTGATCGGGGCCGGCCCGGTGGGCACGGCGCATGCCGCGATCTCCCGACTGGAGGGCGCGGGCGAGGTGTTGTTACTGGAAGCTGCCGCGGAGCGATTGGAACTGGCTCGGGAAATCCTCGGCGACGAGGGGATGAGCTATGTCGATGTCTCGCAGGCGGACGGCACTGCTGCCGTCAAGCAAAAGACGGGGGAGATCGGAGCGGACGTGGTGATCGTGGCCTGCTCGAGTAGCCGCGCCCAGGAGCAGGCCATGGAAATGGTGGCGCCGCGCGGTCGCGTGCTCTTCTTCGGGGGGCTGCCCAAGGGGACGACCCACATCAATTTCCCATCGAACGTCCTGCACTACCAGGAGGTGCAGGTGCACGGCTCGTATGCCTCGCGCCACCGCGACCAGGTACACGCGCTGGACATGCTCGCCGCCGGCGTCGGTGGACTCCGTCGCGTCATATCCGACGTGGTCAACCTGGACGGAGCGGCCGATGCATTTACGCGGATTCGAGCCGGGCAGGTCCTCAAGATTGTGGTCAGCCCTAGAGGACCGCTTCGCTGAAGGTGGCCAGTCCGACTCGCCCATCCCTTCGCCACCGCATCGCCGACCGCCTGCGGGAGCGGGTTCAGGAAGGCGAATTCGTCGCTGGGACCAGACTTCCAAGCGAGCCGGAGCTGGCACGGCGGTTGGGGGTATCGCGCAGCTCGCTGCGGTCAGCGATCACCTTGCTCGAGGCGGACGGGATCCTGCGGCGCATGCACGGGTCGGGCACTTTCGTCACCGAACGACCGCTTCTGCACAACGACCTCAGCCAGAACTTCGGCGTCTCGGATCTGATCGCGGCGACCGGACTGGAGCCGGGTACCGCCGACGCCCACGCGGCATGCGAGCCGGCGCCGGCTGACGTGGCGCGGGCCTTCGGCGTCGAACCCGGGACTGCGCTGAGCGTGTTGCACCGGGTGCGGACGGCGAGCGGCAGGCGAGTGGTTCAAAGCATCGACTGGTGTCGCCGGGAGCTCCTCGATCCCGCCGAGCTGGCCGCGCTCGGCGCCGGCTCGGTGTACGACGCCCTTCAGGCGCAAGGCGTCACGATCCACCACGGCGTGGCCTCGATCTCGCCCACCGTCGCAAGGGGCCAGACCGCGCGGCGCCTGAAGGTCGCGCCCGGCTCCTTGCTGCTCACGCTGTTTCAGGTCGACAGCACCATCCTGGGCGAGGTCGTGCTCGTCTCGCTCGAACATCACCTCGCAGACGCCTTCGAGGTGAGCGTGTATCGACGCGGGCCCGGCGAAACCAGCGAGTGAGCTACGGTGCCAGAGGAATTGGTCGTCGGAATCGACGTCGGCTCGCAGGGCACCTGCGCGCAGGCCATCGCCGCCGACGGCACGCTCGTCTTCACAAGCTACGTGGCTCATTCCATCTCGTATCCGAACCCGGGCTGGGCGGAGCAGGAAGCCACCGAGTGGCTGGCAGCGGTCGCCCAGGCGCTCGCCGACGTCCGTGGCGAGGTCGGTGCAGGCGCCTTGAAAGGCATCGCGTTCGGGTCCCAGCTCGACGGGCTGGTCCTGACGGGGGGCGACGGCGAGCCCACCGGACCCGCGCTGATCTGGATGGACCGGCGGGCCGTCCCGCAGTGCGACCTGGCCGCTTCCCGACTGGATCGCGCGCGGCTGCGCGAATTGACTGGATGCAACCTCGATCCGGGACACGTCGCCGCCAAGATCGCATGGCTGCGGCAGCACAGACCCGAGCAATATGCGGCTGCGCGGTGGTTCCTGTTGCCGGGCTCCTTCGTCGCCTGGCGCGCGGCCGGCCGGCTCGCGGTGGACCCCTCTAACGCGTCGTCGGCGATGCTGCTCGACGTGGGCACGTGCCGGTGGTCGACCGAGGCATGTGCCTGTTTTGAGGTGGATGAGGAGCGGCTCGCGCCGATCATCCCAGCGCACGCGGGCCTGGGTCCCGTTGCGCCATGGCTGCGCGAAGCGGCGGGGCTCGAGGCGTCAACCCTCGTCGTGCTCGGGTGTGGCGACGAGATGGCCGCCACGCTCGGGGCCGGGGTCATCGATCCGGGGACGGTTTGCGACGTGATGGGGACGGCCGAGCCCGTCTGTGCGGTGGCCGCTGAGCCGTCGCTCGATCCGGGCTGTGTTACGGAGCTTCACCCTCACGCGAGCCCCGGCGACTGGCTGCTCGAGAACCCGGGCTGGCTCTCTGGAGGCGCGTACCGGTGGTTTCGCGATGAATTCGGTTTCGGCAATCAGCAGCCGGGCGAGCCCGCCGCCTACGAGCAGCTCAACGACGCCGCGGCGGCCGTGCCTGCCGGAGCGGATGGGGTGATCTGGGTCCCCGCGCTGGCCGGAGCCATGGCGCCCGAGTGGAATGCCGACGCCCGCGCCGGGTGGTTCGGTCTGACGGCCTCACATGGCCGTGGCCACGTGATCCGCGCGATGCTGGAGGGAAACGCGTTCGCGCTCAAGGACGTCCTGGACGCGATGGGCACCGCCGGCCTCGAGCCCACGGAGCTCGTCTGCGTCGGCGGGGGAGCGAAGGCCGATCTGTTGCTGCAGATCCGCGCGGACGTCACCGGCCTGCCTGTCACTCGGCCCGAGGACGTGGAGACGACCGCCCGAGGCGCCGCCATGCTCGCGGCTGTCGGGGCCGGCCTGCACGACAATGTTGCGTCCGCGGCGCGCGAGATGCGCGGGCGGCGGCGGGCGCATGTGCTTCCCGACGCGCAGCGGCAATCAGCCTACGCCGCGGCGCACGAGCGCTACCGCGACGTTTACGCCGCGCTGCGGCCGTTGTTCTCACCGGCGGGCGGCTAGATCGCCACGAAGACGTTCTTGAGCTCGGTGTAGTAATGCAGCGCGTCCGGGCCCAGCTCGCGGCCGACTCCCGACTGCTTGAAGCCGCCGAAGGGGGTGCTGACCCGGACGGAGGTGTTCGAGTTGACCGATAGCGTGCCGCTTTGCAGCGCGCGGGCCACCCGGAGTGCGCGGGCGCCGTCACGCGTCCAGATCGATCCGGAGAGTCCGTAGATCGTGTCGTTGGCAAGCCGGACGGCATCGTCTTCGTCCTTGAACGGGATCACGGACGCGATCGGGCCGAAGATCTCTTCGCGCGCCGCGCGGTCGTCGTTTGAGACCGGGCACAGCACCGTGGGGGCAAACCAGTAGCCCCGGCCGTCCGGGGCGCTCCCGCGAAATGCGACCGGTGCATCCTGGAGGTAGGAGGCGACCTTGTCGCGCTGGTCGGAGGAGATCAGCGGCCCCATCTCCGTGGCCTCGTCGAGGGGGTCGCCGACACGCAGTGATTTCACCGCGGACTCGAGCTGCGCCATGAACTCGTCGAGCGCGGAACGCTGCACCAGGATCCGGGAGCGCGCACAGCAGTCCTGGCCCGCGTTGCCGAAGACCGCTAGCGGAGCCGCTCGTGCCGCGGAGGCAAGATCGGCGTCGGCGAAGATTAGGTTGGCGGACTTGCCGCCGAGCTCGAGCGTCACTCGCTTGATCGACTCGGAGGCGAGCTGTCCGATGCGCCGTCCCACCGCGGTCGAGCCGGTGAAGGCAATCTTGGCCACGTCGGGATGCTCGACCAACCGCTCCCCAACGACCCTTCCGGGACCCACCACAACGTTCAGGACGCCCTCGGGAAGGCCGGCCTCGACCGCCAGCTTCTCGAGCTCGAGCGCGGTCAGCGGCGTCAGCTCCGCGGGCTTGAGAACAACGGTATTCCCCGCCGCGAGGGCCGGCGCGATCTTCCACGAGGCGATGGCCAGCGGGAAGTTCCATGGAACGATCAGCGCGACCACGCCGAGGGGCTCGCGAAACGTCATGTCGATGCCACCGGCCACCGGAATCGTCGCTCCCAGCAAGCGCTCCGGCGCGGCCGCGTAGTAGTTGAACGTGTCGACGACCAATGCCACCTCGCCGCGGGCGTCGCCTATGGGCTTACCCACGTTGCGCGATTCCAAGGCCGCCAGCTCATCGGCGCGGGCAGCGATCGCATCCGCGAGCGTCCGCAGCAGTCGCGCGCGATCCCCGGGCGCGACTGCGCGCCAGGCCGGGAATGATGCCTTGGCGCGAGCTACTACCGCATCGGTCTCCTCAATTCCGGCGTGCTGCAGCTCCGCCAGGGTCCTCTCCGTCGCGGGCTCGATCACCGCCAGCGTCGCGTCGCCGGTTGCCACCTCAGTTACTCTACTGCCATAAGGACCTCAACCAGAACCATTCGTTCGGAGAGGAGCGACCGCTGACCGCAGACACAATCGTGAGTGCTTCGGCCACCCATGTGCTGCCCCCGGAGTTCGACCGTCGCTACCCGATGATCGTCGCCGGCGACGGCGTATGGGTCAAAGACGCGGCCGGCCGGCGGTATCTGGACGCGATGAGCGGGGGCTCTATGGCTCTGACGCTCGGGCACGGCCGCGAGGATCTGATCGATGCGGCGCGAGCCCAGGCCCAAAAAATCGCTTTCGTTCATAACGAGCGCCTCACGAATCCTGCCCAGGAGCAACTCGCGCGCGAGCTCACCTCAGTGGCGCCGGACGGCATGGAGCGCGTCCACTTCGTCACCGGCGGGTCGGAGGCCAACGAGTGCGCCATCCGCCTGGCGCGCAGCTACCACGTCGAGCGAGGAGAGCCCAGCCGCTGGCGCGTGATCTCTCCCGCCCAGGGTTACCACGGGCCCACCATGGCCACACTGGCCCTGACCGGACGAGCCGGACTGCAGGGTCCGCTCACGCCGTATCTGCGCGAGCAGCCGCACATTCCCCCGAGCACTTGGAGATTTGATCCCTCCGGAGAGCAGGCGCTCAAAGCGCTGGACGATGCGCTCGAGCAGGTGGGACCGCAGAACGTCTCGGCCTTCTTCTCGGAGGCGATCAGCGCCGCCGCCCTGCCCGCGTATACGCCGCCGCGGCGGTTTTGGGAGGGTCTCGCGGAGCGGCGCGAGCGCCACGGTTTTCTCATCTGCTTCGATGAGGTGGTCACCGGCATGGGTCGCGCCGGCAGCTGGTTCGCGGCCGACCAGCTGCCCTTCACGCCGGACATCATCGCCACCGCCAAGGGGCTGGGAGCCGGGTATGCGGCCATCGGCGCCGCGATCTGTCACCAGCATGTCTACGACGCGGTGGCCACCGGATCGCGCCGCTTCACCCTCGGCCACACCTGGGACGGCTCGCCACTGCCGTGTGCGGTGGGATTGGCCGTGATCGAAGCGCTCAAGCGCGAACGGCTGATCGAAAAGGTTGCGCAACGGGGCCCCGTTCTGCGCGATCGTCTCGCCGCGGCGCTCGCCGGCATCGAGATGGTGCGCGAGGTTCGCGGGCACGGGTTCTTGCTCGGCGTCGAGTATGTGGACCCGCGCGATGGTGAGTCGTTTTTGCCGCCGGCCCTAGGTGTTGCCGGACGGATCGACGACGTGGCGCTCGACCACGGCCTGGTGACGCTCTCCACACAGCCGACCGGCGATGGTTATGCGGGGGACCAGAGCCTGTTCGCGCCTCCCTTCACCACCACCGACGCGGAGCTCGAGGAGATGGTGGCGCGTTTCGCGGTGGCCGTTCGGGAGGTGGCCGACTATGTTGACGGCGAGCTCGCCGGACAAAAGCCGGCGCCCCAGTACGTTCCTGCGACGGACGCTCAATGACCGCTTCAGACACATCGCTACCGATGCGCGCGCTGGTGGTCCAGCACGAGAAGCCCACGCCCGGCGGCTATGTGCATCAGTGGTTGGAAGAGCGCGGAGCACTCCAGGAGACCTACCGGATCGACGTCGAGGACAGGATCGTTGATCCGCGCGACTATCAGATGATCGTCACGTTGGGATCCGAGTTTGCCGCCTTCGACGATTCGGTTCCGTGGCTCTCGAAGGAGAAGCAGCTTTTGCACGAGGCGACGGCGAACGATGTACCCGTCCTCGGAATCTGCTTCGGCAGCCAGCTCCTCGCCCGCGTGCTCGGAGGAAGGTCATACCGAAGCGAGATCGCTGAGATCGGGTGGCATCCGGTTAGGAGCACAGACCACTCGATGCTCTCCGACGGGCCCTGGTTTCAGTGGCACTTCGACACCTTCACGGTTCCCGCGGGTGCGCGCCTCATCGCAGACAGCGCGGTTGGCCCCCAGGCATTCACGATCGGCCGCAGCCTCGGCGTCCAATTCCACCCCGAGGTGACGCCGGAGATCATGGATTCATGGGTGGCGGCCTACCGCCACGAGCTTGACCAGGAGGGTGTCGACCCCGATCTTCTGTTGCAGGAAACCCGCCACCGCGCCGGTGAGACCCGCGCCGCGGCCTGGAGGCTGTTCGACGGCTTCTTGGCGCGCGCCCGCCACGTCGAGGAGGCGGTTCGTGGCGGTTGACATCTCGGGTAGGGGCGCGCGGGCTCGAGAGAGGCCGCCGCTTCGGTTTGCGCCGATTCAGCAGCTTCGCGCGCACGAGTACGTCGCCGAGCAGGTTCAGCACCACATCGCGCTGCGGCTGATCGGGCCCGGGGAGTGCCTGCCTTCCGAGCGAGAGCTCGCTGCGACGTTCGGCGTGGGCCGACCCACGGTTCAACATGCACTGCGTCTGCTTGAAGCCGGCCGGCTGGTGGAGACCAGGCGTGGGCGCAACGGCGGCACCTTCGTGGCCGCGCCCACCAGCGACGCCGGTGCGTTGGACGACCTCATGACCCGCGTGCTGCGACAGCGGCCAGAGCTCGAGGAGGTGCTGATCTACCGGCGCGTGATCGAGCCCCAGGTGGCGCGGGAAGCCGCCCGCCTTCGGCGTCGCGAGGACCTCGCCGCGATGTCCAGGGCGATCGAGGCCATGTCCCAGCCATCGAGCGAGCCCGACTACATGCGCCACGACACGGAGTTTCACCTCTCGATCGCCCAGGCCACACGCAACCGCTTTTTGATCGGCGCGATCGAGGACGTGCGCCTGCGGCTCAACGACGCGATGAGCCTGCTGCCCGAATCCGATACCTGGCACCGCCGGCTCTCCGGCGAGCACGAGGCGATCCTCGAGGCGATCCGATCTCGGGACGCCGGGGCCGCCGAACAGGCCATGGACTTGCATGTCGCGGCCAGCGAGCTGAGCGTGCGGGCGCTGTTGAGCGCGATCCGGAGGCGGCTTCGGTCGTGATCCAGGCCGAGCGCACCCACGTCTTCCCGCGACTGCTCGATCTGGCCTACCCGAGCATCGAGCGCGGCAAGGGCGTCCGGCTCTATACGACCGATGGAACCGAGGTGCTGGACGCGTGCTCGGGTGGAGCGATGGTGGCTTGTCTGGGCCACGGAGATGCGCGGATCGTCGAGGCCGCCCGGGCGCAAGCGCGCCGGATCTCGTATGTCTATAACCATCACTTCACCAATGAGCCGCAGGAGCGTCTGGCGGACGCCCTGATCGAGGTCGCCGCGCCGAACATGGCGAGGGCGCGGTTCGTCTCCGGCGGCTCGGAGGCCAACGAGACAGCGATCAGGTTGATCCGCCAGTACCACGTGGACCGCGGCGAGGAGCGGCGCTGGCGGGTCATTTCGCCCGCGCAGGCCTACCACGGCGCGCTCTTCGGCGCGCTCGCCCTGACCGGCCGGCGCAGCCTGCAGGCGCCCTACGGCGAGTACCTGCCCGGCCACCTCCACATCCCGCCCGCGACTTGGCGCTTTGATCCGTCGGGCGAGCAGTCGCTGCACGAGTTCGACCGGCTGCTCGATGCCGCCGGGCCCCAGACGATCGCGGCCTTTGTGGCCGAGCCGGTCGGCGCGGCGGCGCTGCCCGGGCACAAGGCCCCTGAAACGTTCTGGCAGGGGCTCGCCGAGCGGCGCGAGCGCCACGGGTTTCTCATCTGCTTCGACGAGGTTGTGACCGGCATGGGCCGGACCGGAAGCTGGTTCGCCTCCGACCAGCTTCCGCTCGAACCGGACGTCATCACCGGTGGCAAGGGGCTAGGGGCAGGCTACGCGCCGCTCGCCGCCACATTGTGCACCGGGTCCATCTACGACGCGCTTGCCGCCGGCTCGCGCAACTTCGAGCACGGCCATACCTGGGACGGCGCGCCGCTCTCTTGCGCAGTGGGCCTGGCCGTCCTCGACGCGCTGAGGCAGGACGGCCTGGTGGAGCGGGTTTCCGAGCGCGGGCCACGGCTACGTGACGAGCTTGAGGAAGCGCTCGCGAGCTCGGCGATTGTCCGGGAGGTCCGCGGCAGTGGGTTCCTGCTCGGCGTCGAGTTCGTCGATCCTCGGGACGGTGAGGGGTTTCTGCCCGACGAGCTCGACGCGGCCTCGCTGATTGATCAGAAGGCCTTCGAGCACGGACTGCTGGTGACCTCGACCCACTCGACCACGGACCGCTATTGCGGCGACCAGACCCTGCTCGCGCCCGCGTTCATCGCCACCGATGAGGAGCTCGCAGAGATGGTGGGGCGATTCGCAGATACCGTCTCCGAGGTGGAGCGGGCCGTCAAGCATTCGCTCGCGGGAACATCCGCGTGACTGAATTGTCGCTCTCGGAAATGGCGGCCGCCGCCAGCGAGCTCGCGGGTGGCGGCGCCGAGTTCGTGCTTCTGGGAATGCCCGACGTTCACGGCTCGGTCCGTGGCAAGGCGCTGCGGCCCGACGCGTTCGATGCGGCGCTGGACAAGGGCGCCGTCATGACCGACCTCCTGCTCGCGCTGGACCCGACCGACGAGCCGATCACGACGTACGAGCGGTTCGGGATCCGGTCAGGCGCCGGTGATCTGTTCGTGTACCCCGATCCTCAGACGCTGCGCGAGCTCTCGTGGTTGCCCGGGTGGCGGATTTGTCTGTGCACCCCTGCTTGGCCCGATGGCAGGCCGTGCGAGCTGTCTTCCCGCGAGGCCCTGCGCGGAGCGCTTGCGCGCATGGCGGCGCTGGGTTATGAGACGCGGGCGGCGTTCGAGTACGAGATTCGCGTCCGTGACGACCAAGGCCGGCCACTGTCGAGTGGGCTCAGCTACAGCGTCAGCGAGGTCGCCTGCTTTCAAAGGTTCGTCGCCGCACTGGTGCCCGCCCTCGAAGCGCTGGGGGTCGAGCTTTCGGCCGTCCACACCGAGGCCGGTCCAGGGTTGCTCGAGCTCAATATCGCCGCGCGCAGCGGCGTGCGCGCTGCCGATGACGCCGTATACACCAAGCTCGCGGTCAAGGAGGTCGCGGCGGCGATGGGACTGCGGGCCAGCTTCTTGTCCAAGACGGCGCCGGGCGAGGAGGGCTCGAGCGGCCACGTCCACCTCTCGTGCTGGTCCGAGGGCGCCACCGCGTTCGGCGTCCCCGAGGATGATGCGGACTTGTCGCCCGTTTTCGCGGGCGCGATCGCGGGAGTGCTCGAGCATCTTCCGGCAGCCTCCCTCATGCTCAACCCGACGATCAACTCATACAAGCGGCTTGTTCCGGGGTGGTTCGCACCGGTCAACGTGAGCTGGGGGTACGAGAACCGCTCCTGCGCGGTGCGCGCGATCCGAGGCCCTTATCTGGAGCGATGGCGGATCGAATGTCGCCGCCCGGGGGCGGACGCAAACCCCTACCTCGCGCTCGCCGCGCTGGTGGTCTCGGCGACCGAAGGGATTTCTAATGGGGCCACGCCGCCCCCGCCGATCGTGGGCGATGCCTCCGCGCGCGACGACCTGGCAGCGCTACCCGGGTCGCTCGAGAGCGCGATCGCGGCATTTGACGCAGACGCGGAGTTCCGGCGGGCGCTCGGAGCGGAGTTCTGCGACTACTTCCGGGCCTCGCGGGCCTGGGAGCTTGCCGCCTGGCGCCAGACGGTCTCGGACTGGGAACGGGAACGCTATGAACGAACTGTCTGAGGATTCGTCGATGGGGCCTGAGCCGGTGATCGGTATCTGCGCGGTGCGCGAGCGCGCGCGCTGGAGCTTCTGGGATCAGCCGGCGCACCTGGTCGCGGATTCCTACGTCGCGTCCGTGCAACGGACGGGGGCGATCGCGGTGCTGCTGCCGGTGGATGCGCGAGCTCCCCTACAAGTGCTCGATCGCATCGACGCGCTGCTCCTGATCGGCGGCGCCGATGTCGATCCCGCGATCTATGGCGCCGATCTGGACCCCGCGACCGAAGCGACCTACCCCGAGCGGGATGAGTTCGAGATCGCGCTGCTCCGTGGTGCGCTTGCGCGAAGCATTCCCGTGCTTGGCATCTGCCGAGGCGTCCACGTCATAAACGTGGCGCTGGGCGGGACCCTGGTGCAGGACCTGATCGACGCCGACGGCAGCCACCCGCACCGCAAATCGCTTGGGAGCCTGCAGGGCAGCGAGCACGAGGTCCTCCTCGAGTCCGGCTCGCTCGCCGCCGACGCAGCCGGTGAGGAGCGGCACGTGGTCTGCTGTCATCACCATCAGGCCATCGACAGACTCGGTGACGGCTTGATGGTCAGCGGTCGAGCTGCCGACGGCGCGGTCGAGGCGGTTGAAGCCGCCGATGGTCGTTGGCTGCTTGGCGTCCAGTGGCACCCGGAGGCCAACGAGCGCAGCCGCCTCTTCACGGGCCTTCACGATGCCGCGACTAGGATCTGGAGGGCGGTTTAGATGGCCACAGCACAGCAGCAATCGGTCACCGTTGAGGACGTCCTCGCGGGTTGGCGTGAGCAGGGGATCCGCAATGTTCGCTTCGAACTGCCCGATATGCATGGCAACAGCCGTTCGAAGCTGATTCCGATAGAGCACGCGGGGCACTACGCGGATCAGGGTCTGAACATGTATGGCGGCACGGTCGTGCTCGATACGCGTTCCGACGTCGTGCCCGGGACGCTTTACAACGAAGAGATCGGCTACGCCGATCAACGCCTGAAGCCAGATCCGAGTACGGCCGCGATCGTCCCGTGGGCCAACCACACCGGCCGCATGATCTGCGACACCTACTGGGACGATGAAAGACCGCTCGGCGCCGCCCCACGGCATGTCTTCCGCCGCGTCCTCGATCGCTGTGGCGAGCTCGGGTACGAGCCGCTGATCGGAATCGAGCCGGAGTTCTATCTCCTCGACGGCGAGACCAGGCAGCCCCTCTTCGACGGCTACCACATCTTCAACACCGTTCGGAACACCTGGGTGCCGGCGATCGAACGGATAGTCGACGAGGCGCGGGCATTCGGGATCGACATCTTGACCGCCAACTGCGAGTACGCGGGCTCTCAGTGGGAGATCGTGTTTGGACCCAGCAGCGGCATCGCGGGCCCCGACACCGCCTTCAGCTTCAAGAACGCGGCCAAGGAGCTCGCCCACCAGGAGGGACTGATCGCGACCTTCATGTCCAAGCCGTTCGCCGACTCGGCCGGCTGCGGAGCCCACAACCACATCGCGCTGTTGGAGCGCGATGGAGGGGCAAACGCCATGTCGGACCCGGACGACGAATGGGGGCTCTCAAAGGCCGGCCGCAGTTTCGTGGCCGGACAGCTGCGCCACGCGCGCTCTACCTATGCGCTGCTTGCGCCGACGCTGAACTGCCTCAAGCGCAGGCGGACCCATACGTTCAGTCCGACCAACGTCTCGTGGGGCCCGGAGGACCGCAGCGCGCTCGTCCGGATCAAGGGCGGCAGCGCCAAGAGCACGCACGTGGAGAACCGCGCCCCCACCGGGATGTCCAACCCGTACCTCGCAAGCGCCGCCCTGCTCGGCGCGGGGCTGCTGGGCATTTCCGAGCAACTCGAGCTGGAGCCGCCGGCCACTCGCCCGGCCGAGGAGGACGAATCCAAACCGAAGCTCCCGACGACGGTCCAGGAGTCGCTTTCCGCGCTCGAGGCCGACACGAAAATCGTCGACCTACTCGGGGACGAGTTCGTCACCGCCTATACGGTGATGCGCCGCTACGAGCTGCAGCGCTTCGAGGACCACGTCACCGATTGGGAGCTTCAGGAGTACCTGGAGCTGCACTGAGCCTCTGGCGCCGCGGTTGCGCGCGCGGGGGGCGCGCGGGGGTGCTGATGCTCTCGGTGAGATCCGCCCGGTGCCCTAAGGCTCGGTGAGATAGGCGGCGGTGATGCCCCCGTCGACGAGAAACTCGGTGCCTGTGACCCAGTCGGACTCGTCGCTGGCGAGGTAGAGAGCGGCATTTGCGATGTCTCGCGGCTCCCCGAACCGACCGGCCGGAATGTGATTGAGCCTGTTGGCGCGCCTGCTCTCGTCCGCGATCAGATTTTCAAGCAGGGGCGTTCGGATGGGGCCCGGACAGATCGCGTTGGCTCGAATGCCGCGCCGCGCGTACTGGACCGCGATCTCCCGTGTCATCGAGAGCACTCCGCCCTTGCTCGCGGTGTATGCGATTTGTGGCGCGGCCGCACCCATCAGCGCTACGAACGAGGCGATGTTGATCAGCGAGCTATTGCCCTCCGTCTCGAGCATGAGGGGGATCGCGTGGCGGCAGCACAGAAAGACGCCCGTGAGGTCGACCGCCACCGCGCGGTCCCACACCTCGAGCGGAGTCTCGACCGCTCCCTCGTCCCGGGGATCCATGATGCCGGCGTTGTGGACGCTCACGTCCAGGCGGCCGTGCACCTCGCGGACCGCTTGAAACAGCTCTTGCATGGCGGGGTCGCTTGAGACGTCGCCCGGCACGAAGGTGGCATTGCCCCCGATCTCCCTCGTGGTCCGCTCGCCGGCCTCGACGTCGATGTCGTTGACCACGACCGCGGCGCCCTCGGACGCAAACAGCAGCGCCATCTCGCGGCCCAGGCCGGATCCGCTTCCGGTGACCAGCGCAACCTTATTCCCGAGCCTCCCGGGCACGGAGTCATCCTATTGGCACTGGCCCGCCTTCCGGGTCGCGGTGGGGCTAGAGCGTCGTAGAGCAGGTCGCCGTTCCCACCCGGGCCGTTACGCGCCGTCCGGGGGCAAACCCGCCCGCGCGGAAGTACACATCCGCAAAGCCGGCATCGTCGGTATGCCAGGTATCCGAGTGGCCGTCGGCGTCGGAAACGGTGACGGTCCGGTCGGGCTGATTGGAATGGACATAGACGTCATAGTCGTGATAGCGATCGCTGTAGGAGGCTGTGACGGTGCATTTTGGGATGACCGCCGGGCCGTGCGAGCGCCTCGTCGGCCTTGGGCTCGCGTCCACGGTCCAGTTTCGAACGATTTCTCGCTGTGCTCGAGCCAGTGAGATTTGGCGATTGCAGACCGCCTCTCTGAGGCTGTCTTCGACCGCATCCTTCGGATTGGGCGAGGCTCCCGGCTCGGGCCAGAGGTTTCTAGGGTCATTCGTGGCACCTCCCAGCTCGAGCGGCACGAAATGGTCGTACTCGTAGGCGGCCATCGACCCCGTGTCTCCGTACGCCGCCATGCTGGCGGCCTTCTCCTGCTCGGTGACACTCTCGGGCGGGCGCACGCTCTCTGTCCAGCCACTGACGCAAATTGTCCTGTCGATCGTGGCCTGAGTGACCGCGCGGTTCAGCGCGCCTGGGGTGCAGGAGGGATCGGGCCTCGAATACAAACCTGATCCGATCGCGTGACAGCTTCCGGCCGCGGGCTGTGGCTGAACCACTGAGTTGCTGGCGCTCGAATAGGCGAGCTGTCTGGTACTCGATCGCGAACGGTGGCTCGCAGTGTGCGCCGCAAGATGCCGCCGCGAGGGAGCGGCGTCAGACGGGGAAGGGGTGGATGGTTGGGTGAAATGCTTGGTTGCTCGGGTGGAGCTTTCGCTCCCGGCGCCCGAGGTCCCGCACCCCGCGATTGAAAGGGCGAGCGCGGCAGCGGTTCCGCACCCCGCGAGGGCGAGCGCCGCGGCGATGGCGAACGAGGCCGGGTAATGGTTCATGGCCCACCGAATACCGCTCAGGACGGACGGCATCATTCGTGAAAGAAGTTGAACTGCCTCGCTCGGGCCGGCCCCTGGATCGCGCGGCTAGGTCGGCGAGGCGGTTGCGAGGTCCGCCTGCCGTGTGGTCGGTTGTGAGGTCCGCCTTGTGTGGTCGGTTGTGAGGTCCGCGCCGTAGCGTGGGATATAACCCTCGCATATCGTGGGTGATATCCCACCGTCCGCAGCGATGGGTCGCGGGATTGCGTACTTTGTCGCGTCTTTGCAGCGAGGCTGTGTCCGAACTTCGCAGCGAGCGGTGTCCGAACTCCGCCGACCCGCACCTGCCGCCGAGTGGCACTGATACGCCGGGGCGGTGTTACGCTGCCGGAGCGACTTTGCCGAATCGCTCCTGCTCGGTGCGGGGGCGAACGGGGGATCCAATCCGGGTCTACCCGGGCGGGGCGAATCGATCGCCCGCCATCTTGGCGGCGGCGGTTGTAGCGGCTCTAGCCGGCGTGTGAAAGCGCCGCGCGAAGCGGTCGCGAGCCCGACAGCTAACCCCGTAGGCGCCCGTCGACCAAAGACAGGAGGACCGGAGCCTTGGGCCCCAATCTCAACCTACCTTTCAAGCCGAGGCTGCACAAACGCGCTGCAACGATCGGCGCCTACACGCTGGGCACGCTTGCGGCGTCGGCCGCTGGTCTGTTGCTGATCGCTCCGGGGTCGCAGGCCCTATCGGGCGTGAGCGCGCAGGCGAGCCACGCGCGAAGCGCCGCCGCTCCCCCCGGATATCGCCGCCGGACCGCCTCGTGGTACTACGACCAGGGTCATCAGACGGCGTGTGGTTTCGTCGCGAAGTACGGCGTCGCGAACAAGAAGCTGCCGTGCGGCACACACGTGAAGTTCTGGCGCGACGGCCACAGCGTGACTGCGACCGTTGACGATCGGGGACCGTACATCGCCGGCCGCACCTGGGACCTCGGACAGAGGACGGCCCGGAGGCTGCATTTTCAGGGTGTCGGCGTCGGCTACGTCTGGGCCAAGTGGTGATGGCTCTCGTTCTCTAGACCGCGGTGGGGGCGGCTATCCGGCTATCCGAGGCGGGAGCCGTCCTGGGCCCGTGGGCCTTGAGCTGTTCGATGAACGCCGGGACCACCGGTGAGACGTCCTCTTCGCGCGTGACCGCGACGAGCTCTGATCGGGGCATGCCGCTGACAGGCCGGTAGGTGACTCCATCCAGCGCGAGGCGCGCGACGGAAGCTGGTGCGAGCGAAACGCCGAGGCCCGCCGCCACCAGACCGATGATCGTGATCATCTCCGGGGCGTACTGCACGACTCGCGGGTGGGTACCGGCGGCGGCCAAGCTGCTGATCAACAGGTCGTGAAACCCGGGCGCTTGGCTGCGCGGAAAGAGCACGAGCGGCTCGGCGCCGAGTCGTCGCATGGGAATACGACGAAGCTTGGAGAGCGGGTGGTCGAGCGGCAGCGCTGCCACCGTGGGCTCACGCAGGACAAGCTCGGTCCTCAAGCGACCGACGGTCTCGATCGGCGGTCGGATCAATCCGATATCGGCGAGCCCGTCCGAGACCGCGCGCAGTTGATCGACCGTCGAGCGCTCGCGCAACACGATCTCGACGTCTGGGCGCACGGCCCGAAACTGCTGCACGGCGATCGGGACGATTGACAACAGCGCGGAGCCGACGAAGCTTATGCGCAGACGGCCGCTCTGACCGGCGTCGATTCTGCGAGCGGTCTCGGCGGCACCGTCGAGTTCATGCAGCACGGCACGCGCGTCGCGTAGAAATGCTTCCCCCGCCGCGGTCAGCTCGACGCGCCGACGCGTGCGGTGGAGTAATCGGCACCCCAGCTCCTGCTCGAGCCGGCGGATCTGTTGGCTGACCGGAGGCTGCGAGATGTGCAGCCGGGCCGCGGCGCGGCGGAAGTGAAGCTCCTCGGCGACCGCGATGAAGTAGCGCAGCTGACGTAGTTCCAAAACTACCTCTGGTTTGTTTTTCGAATCAATAGCACTGAATCAGATATTGGACAAGATCAAAAGGGGCGAGTACGGTCGTCTGGACCGGCCATGTCGTTCGTTCTACGCTGTCCAAATTGCGGGCCTCGGGAGGTGACGGACTTCGGGTTCGGGGGCGAAGTGGTCAGACGGCCACGTTCCCGGCCCTCCTTCCGCGAGCTCAATTCCTACAACTACTTTCGCCGTAACGTCGCGGGCGTGCAGCGGGAGTGGTGGTTTCACCGCTCGGGCTGCCGCGCCTGGTTCATTGCCGAGCGCGACACCACCACCAACGAGGTCTTCTTTACGGCACGGCCCGCCGAAGTTGAGGAGGTCCGAGCCGAGTTGGACGGGACGCAGAAGAGGCAGAGCGGGTCATGAGTCGCCTCCCAGCACAGCCCGGGGAGCGGATCGCGCGCGAGCGAGTCGTCCGTTTCACCTTCGACGGCCGTCCCGCCGAGGGTTACGAGGGCGACACGATTGGCTCCGCGCTCTACGCCGCCGGCCGGCGGACGTTCTCGCGGAGCTTCAAGTACCACCGTCGGCGCGGTCTGATGTGCTGCGCCGGCCAGTGTCCCAACTGCATCGTCGCGGTCGATGGAGCTCCCGGGGCGCGCGCATGCACCGAGCCCCTCAGGGAGGGGATGCGGGTCGAGCATCTGAACGCCACGCCGGGGCTGGAATTCGACGTGATGTCGGCGGTGGACAGGTTCGGAGGAGCGCTTACGCCTCCCGGCTTCTACTACAAGACGTTCATCCGGCCGCGGAAGCTGTGGCCGCTGTACGAGAAGGTCCTGCGCCACGCGGCCGGCCTCGGGAGCATCGCGAAAGTGCAACCCGATCGACAGTGGCAGACCGAGTACCGGCGCCGTCACACGGATGTGCTGGTCGTTGGCGGCGGGCTGGCAGGCCTGCGTGCTGCTGCGTCGGCTGCCGAGCTGGGGGCCGATGTATTGCTCGTGGACAACGGACCGCAACCTGGGGGACGCGCGATCGTGGACGGCCAGCACGGAACGGCGCGGCGCCTCCTCGACAAGGCGGTCGCTGCCGGGGTCGAGGTCCTCGATGGAGCCACCGCACTCGGGTACTTCGACGGCCTCGTGCCCGTGTGGCAGGGCAGCACACTGCACCAGGTCCGCGCCCGAGAGCATGTCTTCGCGACGGGAGCGGTCGAACAGCCGCTCGTGTTCTCCGGCAACGACCTGCCCGGGGTGATGCTCTCCGGCGGCGCCCGCCGGCTGGCGTCGCTGTACGCGGTGAAGCCCGGGAACCGCGCGGTGGTCGCGACCACGTCGGACCGAGGGCTCGAGGCGGCGATTGCCCTACGCGAAGTAGGCGTGGAGCTCGCCGCGGTAGCGGACCTCCGGTCCACGCCCGGCCCTCCTGCAGACGCCGTGAGGAAGCTGGGGGTGGAGGTGTTCGCAGGGCACACGGTGGTCGAGGCCCAGGGCGGCAAGGCCGTCGAAAAAGCAACCATCGCACCCGTCCAGGCCGCCGGGGCTAACGGCGCCGCGCTCCCGACAGGCCGCACGTTCGAGTGCGATCTGGTTATCACCTCGGGCGGCTTTGTCCCGGCCGCGTCACTGCTGCTCCAGGCAGGCGCCAAGACGCGCTATGACTCGCGACGCGGTCACTTCGCGCTGCGCGAAATGCCCAAGGGCGTCCACGCGGCGGGCGAGGTGGCGGGCTTCGAAGACGCCGACTCGCTCTCGTACTCGGGCAAGCTCGCGGGCTTGACAGCGGCGCACGGGCTCAGCCTGGGGAACCCGGCATCGCATAAGGCGGCCGACGAGCTGCGCGAGCGCGCCGCGACCGCGACGGCCCACCCGACCGCCGCGGCGGTGCCGCCGGCCGTTAGTGGCCAGGGCTCAAGCAAATGCTTCGTCTGTCACTGCGAGGACGTCACGGCAAAGGACATCCGTCAGAGCATCGCCGAGGGGTATGACTCGATCGAGCTGTGCAAGCGCTACACGACCGTCACGATGGGCCCATGCCAGGGGCGGATGTGCGAGCTGCAGTCGGTCCGCCTGATGGCGCAGGAGATGGGGCGTGGCCTCGATGAGATCGGGACCACGACCGCGCGTCCGCCAACCACACCAGTGCCGATGGGCGTGCTCGCAGGCCCCCCGCTTGAGCCTGCCAAGCGCTCGGCGATTCACGGCCGCCACCGGGAGCTCAACGCAAGCGTGATGTGGGCGGGAGACTGGCGTCGCGCGTACGACTACGGCGATCCCGAGGCCGAGGTCCTGGCCGTTCACCGTGCCGCGGGATTGATCGATGTATCGACGCTCGGCAAGCTGCTTGTCCGAGGTCCAGACGCGGGTGAGTTCCTCGACCGGCTTTATCCAAACCGGCTATCGAACCTCAAACCCGGACGAATCCGCTACGGGGTCATCAACAGCGACGCGGGACGGATCGTCGACGACGGCACGATCTGCCGCCTCGACGACGACACCTTCTACGTCACCACTACCTCGAGCGGCGCCGGCGCGGTCGAGGAGTGGTTTTCCTGGTGGCTGACCGACTGGGGCATGCGCGTGTATCTGACAGACATCACCCAGGGGTTGGCCGCGGTCAATCTGGCTGGACCCAAGGCCCGCGAAATCATGGCGAGGGTCACCGAACTGGACTGCTCCAACGAGGCGTTCAAGTACCTGGACGGCAAGCGTGCGCCGATCGCCGGGGTGCCGTGCCTGATCCTGAGGATCGGCTTCGTGGGGGAGCTCGGCTACGAGATCCACTGCCCGTCGGCCCACGGGGAACATGTCTGGGACGCCTTGCTTCAGGCAGGCGAAGAGTCCGGGATACGCCCATTCGGACTCGAGCCGCAGCGGGTCCTCCGGCTGCAGAAGATGCACATCTTGGTAGGGCAGGACACGGACTCCGAGTCAACTCCCTTCGGGGCGGCCATGCCGTGGATAGTCAAGCTCGACAAGGAGGAGGACTTCATCGGCCGATGGGCGCTCGAGCGCTACTCGACGGAGGCGGCCTCGACCACGCTGGTTGGATTTACGCTGAGCGATGGTCAGGTGCCTACGGAGGGGTCGGTGGTCCTCGACGGGGCCCGGGCGCCGATCGGCCAAGTGACCAGCTCAAGATTCTCGCCGGTGCTCAAGCAGGTAATCGGCATGGCCTGGGTGCCCGCTGGTCGCGCCGCAGACGGCGACACAGTCACGATCGCCGACCACGGCCGGACGCTCCAGGCGCGGGTCAGAACCAAGCCCTTCTACGACCCCGACGGTGAGGTTCTGCGGTCATGAGCCTCGAGTTCCTTGACACGACGGCCGCTGTGAAGACCGAGCCCTTCTCGCCTGTCGCACGCAGCCCCATGGAGCGCTTGTCGCGTGCGGCCGGCGCGCAGATCGAGGAGCGTGACGGATGGGCTGTAGCGGTGGGCTACGCCTCCCCTGAACAGGAGGCACAAGCGGTTTCGCGCACCGCGGGGTGGGCTGACACGTCGTACCTAGCCAAGCTCGAGCTCCAGTCGGAGCCCGACGTGGTCGAGGCGATTTTCGCCTCCAACCCCTCGGCGGAGTTCGAACTCGGCATGGCTCACCGAACGGACGGCGCGTGGTGGTGCCCGCTTGCGCCCAGCCGCCTGCTCGTTATCTGCGAGCCCTCCCGGTTTGCGCCGGTGCGACGCCAGATCGAAGATGCCGTCGGCGCCGCGCAGAAGCCGGTCAGCCTCGTCGACGTGACTACGGCCTTTGCGGCACTGACAGTCGTCGGACCCATGTCGCGGGAGGTATTCGCCCGCTTCTCCGCACTCGATCTGCGGCCTCAAGAGACTCCCGTGGGTGCAATTCGCCCAGGCTCGGTCGCTCGCCAGCCAGGTGTAGTCGTGCACGAGGACCAGGACAGGTTCTTGATGCTGTTCGGCTGGGCACTCGCGGAGTACGTGTGGCGCCAGGTAGAGGAGGCCACGCGACATCTTGGTGGGTCACCCGTCGGCATCGACGCGCTGGCCTCGTTGGACGCCGCGGTCGAGGAGGTGCGCAGTTGATGCGTGAGATCTTTCGCCCGCGGCGGATGTGGCGTCGACAGCAAGAGCTCAAGAGCTCCTACGACGTCGTCATCATCGGCGGCGGCTCGCATGGCCTCGCGGCTGCTTACTACCTGCAGAAAGATCACGGCATACGTAGCGTCGCGGTGCTGGAGCAGCGCTACATCGGCTCAGGTGCGGCTGGACGCAACACGACGATCCTGCGCTCGAACTACAAGACCCCGGAGGGCGCGCGCTTCTACGACAAGAGTGTGAAGCTCTATGAGGGTCTCGCCGGGGAACTCGATTTCAACTTGCTGTTCTCACAGTGCGGCCACTTGACGCTCGCGCATTCCGACCGGGCCATGTTCGTGATGGCCAACCGCGCCGAGGTCAACCGCCAATGCGGGATCGACTCGAGCCTGATCTACCCTGATGAGATCAAGCGTCTGGCGCCGGCGATGCGACTTGACCCGGACGCCACCTTCCCGGTGATGGGCGCGCTGTACCACCCGCCGGGCGGCATCATTCGCCACGACGCCGTTGTTTGGGGGTTTGCGCGCGGCGCCGACAGGGGCGGAGTCGAGGTGCACCAGAACACCGAGGTGACCGGCCTCGAGAGCTCCAACGGCCGCGTGAGCGCAGTGCGCACAAATCGCGGCACGATCCAGGCCGGCACGGTGCTCAGCTGCACGGCGGGATGGAGCTCCGACACCTGCGCGATGGCCGGGGTCGATCTTCCTATCACCACCCACATCCTGCAAGCCTGCGTCACCGAGGCGCTGAAGCCGCTGCTGGACGTGGTCGTGGTCTCCTCGCAGATGCACTGCTATATAAGCCAGACCGACCGCGGCGAGTTTCTGCTGGGCGCCGAAATCGAGCCGTGGACGACCTACCGCATGCAGGGGACCCTCAACTTCCTGCAGGAGGTCTGCCGGCATACGCTCGAACTGTTCCCACAGCTCGAGCGGGTTCGCATTCTGCGCAGCTGGGCGGGCCTTTGCGACCTGACTCCCGACTACAGCCCGATCCTCGGCACAACCGAGGTCGACAACTTCCACCTGAGTGCCGGATGGGGCACCTACGGCTTCAAGGCAGCGCCGATCGTGGGCAAGACGCTTGCCGAACTCGTCGCGACCTCCAGGACGCCCGAGCTGATCGCCCCCTTCGCACTCGAGCGTTTCTACGAGGACCGGCTCGTCTCCGAGCTGGCCGCGGCGGCCGTAAGCCACTGATGAGCATCCGGCCATACAACGTTGCAATTGTCTAGCGGAAGGACCGCGATGAGCGCCGTGACCAAGCCACCACTTTCCAGCCTGGAGATCGCTCAGGAAGCAAAGCTTCAGCCGATCGAGGCAATCGCCGAACAAATGGGGCTCGAGCCCGACGAGGTCGAGCCGTATGGCCGCTACAAGGCGAAGATCAACCTGGCGGCGCTGGAGCGCCTCGCCGGTGTCACGCAGGGAAAGCTCATCTGCGTCGCCGGGGTGACGCCCACGCGCGCAGGCGAGGGAAAGACCACCACGTCGGTCGCGCTCACGCAAGGGCTTGGGGCGATCGGCCGCAAGCCGGTGCTCTGTCTGCGGGAACCGTCGCTAGGGCCCGTCTTCGGGATCAAGGGCGGCGCAGCCGGCGGCGGCTACACGCAGGTGGTGCCGATGGAGGACCTAAATCTGCACTTCACGGGCGACATCCATGCGATTGGAGCGTCCAACAACCTGTTGGCAGCCATGCTCGATGCCTCCATCCTGCACGGCAACCGTCACCACCTGGACGCGCTCAGCATCACGTGGCGCCGTGCGGTCGATATCAACGATCGGACGCTGCGGCAGATCACCGTCGGCCTGGGCGGAAGGGCCAACGGATACCCGCGCGAGACGGGGTTCGACATCACGGCCGCATCGGAAGTAATGGCGATCACCGCAATCTCCCGTGATCTGCAGGATCTGCGCGCGCGGCTTGGCCGGATCACCGTCGGCTACAGCTACGACGGACAGCGCCCCGTGAGCGCCGAGGACCTCGGGGCCGCGGGCGCGATGTCCGTCCTGCTCAAGGACGCCATCAAGCCCAACTTGATCCAGACGCTCGAGGGCCAGCCGTGCCTGATGCACTGCGGTCCGTTCGCGAACATCGCCCACGGCAACTCCTCGCTGATCGGTACGACCATGGGCTTGCACCTCGGCGACTACGTGGTGACCGAGTCGGGCTTCGGCTCCGACATGGGGATGGAAAAGCTGTTCGACATCGTGTGCCGAGTCGGGGGGCTGCGTCCCAGTTGCGTGGTTCTGGTCGCCACCGTCCGCGCGCTGAAGCACCACGGCGGGCTTGACGACGACGGCGCCGCGTCGGATCTGGCACGCGGGATGGCGGCGATCGAACTTGGCGCCCAGAACATGAAGCGACATCTCGGGATCATCCGGGAGTTCGGCGTCCCCTGCGTGGTCGCGGTCAACCGCCGTCCCGAGGACACCGACGAGGAGGTCGCGCTGGTCAAGCGCCTCGCGCTCGAGCACGGCGCGCACGGGGCAGAGGTCAACGACGGCTTCGCGCGTGGTGGCGAGGGAGCGATTGACTTTGCCCAAGCGGTCGTCGACGCGTGCGAGCTCGAGAACGACTTTCACCTCCTCTATGACTCCCAAGACTCGTTGACCTCGAAGATCAAGACCATCTCCACCCGCGTGTACGGCGCGGAGGGCGTGTACGTCCTCCCCGAAGCTGAACGCAAGATCAAAAAGCTCGAGGCCGACGGACTCGGCGAGCTACCGGTCTGCATGGCCAAGACCCATCTCTCGCTGTCGGCCGACCCGGGGCTGCTCAACGCACCGGAGGGTTTCACCGTGCCGGTGCGCGATGTGCGCCCGTACACCGGCGCCGGCTGGGTCGTGGCTCTGACCGGAGACGTCATGCAGATGCCCGGTCTTGGCAAGGAGCCCGCGGCGGTCCACGTCGACATCACCGACACCGGCCGCACCGTCGGTCTGTTCTGACCTGCGTGGCGACCAGCGCGCAGCAAACGTTCGATTCACTCCTAGTCGACCTGGCGGCCCAGACGCCGGCTCCCGGAGGCGGCTGCGCGAGCGCATGGGCGGGGGCGCTGGCGGCCGCGCTCGGCGAGATGGTGGCGGCCTTCGCCGATGATCCGCAAGCCGCTGCCAGAGCGAAGGCGCTGCGTGGGGAGTTGCTGGCCGCGGGAGAGCGCGAGCTCTCCTCCTATGCGCCCGTGCTCGACGCCGTGCGACTGCCCAAAAGCGATCCCTCTCGCGAGCAGCGGCTGGACTTCGCGCTGTCGGAGGCTTCCGAGACGCCGCTTTCGATCGCCAGGGCGTCGACGGAGGTTGCCGAACTGGCTGCCGGCATCGCTGCGCGAAGTACGTCTGCGGTTGCGGGCGACGCCACCGCCGCGGCAGTGCTTGCCGAGGCTGCAAGCCGTGCCGCCGCCCGGCTGGTTGAGATCAACCTCGCGACACGCCCGGACGATCGCCGCCTCGCGGAGGTGCGCGAGCTCGCTTTGCGGGCCACCGCAGCTCGCGATGCCGTGATGGCCGGGCGATCTCGCCAGGGTTGACAGACTCCGGGCCAGAGAGGACGATTGGCCCCGGCGAGTTTGGGCAACTCGGGACTGGAGGCCAATAATGCATACGTTGACGGGTGTCGGCTTGGCGGACGTGCAAGCCGTTTATGCGGGGGCTGAGGGGGACTTGTGGGAGCTCGTGATGGGCGAGCAGATTCACATCGGCGGGTTGAGCTCGTCAATGGAACTGGCTGACCGAGCCGGCATTCCCGAAGGCAGCCGGGGACTGGATCTGTGTTGCTGTAACGGCGCAGGAATGCGGTTCCTCGTGAGGTTTCGGCAAGTAGCTCACATGACCGGCGTGGACGCGACGGAGCGCATCGTCGAGCGCGGTCGCCAACGGACCGCTGAGGAGGGGTTATCTGACTCGGTCGACTTCGTCCTCGGCGATGCGACCGACACGGGGCTGCCTGACGCCGAGTTCGACTTCGTGTGGGGCGAGGACGCCTGGTGCTATGTCGAGGACAAAGGGCAGTTGATCGGCGAGGCAGCGCGACTCGTTCGCCCCGGCGGTACCGTCGCGTTCACCGATTGGGTGGCCGGATCCGAGCAAATGAGCGATGACGAGGCCGAGCGCTACCTACGGTTCATGAAGTTCCCCAACATCCTTGCGATTGACGACTATCGGGCGCTGCTGGAGGAGCACGGGTGCCACGTGGAGGCGGCGGACAACACGGACCGCTTCCCCTCGCACGTCGATCTGTACCTGGACATGTTGAACAAGCAGCTGACCTACGACGCGCTCAAGATCATCGGCTTCGACATGGAGCTGATGCAATCGCTCGGCGGGGAGATGGTCTTCATCCAGCAGCTTGCGCACGCGGGCAAAATCTGCCAAGGCAGGTTCGTTGCGAAGAGGGGCTGACCGGCCCCCAGACGCGCGCCCTAAGTCGCCGCTACAACCTCCTGGGGCAAGAGCGCCTCGTCGACGAGCTCGGTGAGTTCGCGCAGCTCGATCCGGTCGGCGTGGCCCGAGGTCTTGATCGCGTCCTCGAACATCGTCACGTCCTTGGGACAACAGACCACGAAGAGCTCCACATCCGGCAGCGCGACGGCCTCGCGGATGCGGTTCTCGGAGGGCCGCTCCTGGCCGGGCTGATCCGGGATCCAGATGCGGCCCCCACCGGCGCCGCAGCAGAACGAGTTGGAGCGGTTGCGCGGCATCTCGACCAGCGCGCAGCCGAGCTCTCGCAGAATTTCGCGCGGTGCCTCGTACACGCCGTTGTGGCGTCCGAGGTAGCAGGGGTCGTGGTAGGTGGCGCGGTACGACAGGCGGCCTCCGACGTCCAGGCGTCCAGTACGGATCAGCTCGAGCAAAAGCTCGGTGTGATGGAGCACCTGCCACTCGGGTCCGAGCTGTGAATACTCGTTTCGGAGCGTGTTGAGCGAATGGGGATCGGTGGTCATGATCCGCTCGAACTCGCACTCCGACAGCGTGGCGATGTTTTGCTCGGCGAGCGACTCGAATAGCCCCTCCTCGCCGATCCGTCGGACATCGTTGCCGGAGTTGCGCTCGCCGTCGTAGAGAATCCCGAAGTCGACACCGGCCGCTTGCAGGAGTCGGGCCAGGGTGCGTGATACACGCTGGGAGCGAGGGTCAAAGCTCGCGTAGTCGCCGACGAACCACAGGACTTCTACCGGTTCGCGGCGGGCGTCCTTGACGTCGAAGTCGAGCTCCTCGGTCCAGCGCCCACGCCGCCGGTTGCGCTCGCCGAAGGAGTTGCCCGATTTATGGATGGTCTGGAGCACCGACTGCAGGTTGGGGTCAAGGTCGCCCTCCTCGACCAGCCGTCGCCGCAACTGGTTGATGATGGGTGCCTGCTGGATCCCGACCGGGCATGCTTCGACGCAGGCGTTGCACTGCATGCACGACCAGACGGTCTCAGTGCGCACACCGTCTTGGCCGATAACGCCTCCGTCGCCTGTGGTTGCGTCTGCGTCGGCTGTCCCATCGCCGTCCGGCCGGGCGCCGCCGTCAAGGCGGCCAGTCATCAGCGCACCCAGCACCCCGCCGAGGGCGACGTTGGACTGCTCGTGAAGCTCCAGCACCACGTCGCGCGGCGACAGCGGACGGCCGGTCGCGTTAGCCGGACAGGCGGCATGGCAACGACCGCACTTGGTGCAAGCGTCCAACTGGAGCAGGTGCAGTGGGCTGAAGTCCTCAAGCTTCCCGTATCCGGCAGGCTCGGAGGAGCGCTCGGGCGGGATCACAGCGAGCCGCTTGCCGGCGAGCGGATCGCGCAGCGACAGCGACAGGTAGCTGGTGATCATGTGCGCCGCCTTGGTGTAGGGAATGCTGGCCACGAACGTGATTGCCAGCAAGCCGTGGAACCACCACAGCCCGTGCCGCAGCCCCGCCAGCGTCGCTTCGCTGGTGCCGCTGAAAGCCTGGGCCACGATCCATCCGCCGAACTGCGTGCCGCCGTAGCCCGGGTGGCTCATCGCGATGCGCACCCCCTCCAGCACGAAGCCCGTCAACGCGATAACCAAAAGGATCGATACGAAAGCCCAGTCGCCCACGCGGTACGTCCGCCGCTCGAACTGGGCTTCGGCCGGTGCGCGGTCAGGCCGCGCGTAGTCCAGCTTGCGCGGGCGCAGAACCCCCCGGCGAAACATCATCACGAGCACGCCGGCGATCAGCACGGTCCCCAGGACGTTCAGAACCTCCTTGTAGCCCAGATAGAAGTTCCCGTGAAAGTAATTCCAGCCGAATACGGGGTCGGTGAAGTCGGTGTCGAAGCCGAGGACGATCGTGCCCGCGAATAGGACGATCCACCCGTAGAAGATCCCGCGGTGAGCCCACCCGGCCAGCGGGTCGCGGCGCGCGATCGTGGCGTGTGAGAGCGTGGTGCGTAGGCCCCGCCAGAGCTTTCCAGGCAGCTCGCGCCACGGATACGGGGGCCATGGGCCGCCGTGCCCTCGGCTCCATTTGTAGAGCGGGCGGGCGACCCCGTAAAGGAACACCAGCACGGATAGGACCGCCAGCGCGTACCAGGCTATCTTCAGCCCGACAGTGAAGTGCCAGAAGACCGGGCGGGTTTTCACCGCAGCCTGAAGGAGCGCGCCGCCGCCGGGCACGGTCAGTCGAGCGCCCGCTCCAGTTCGTCAGCGACGTCAAACAGGTCGGCGACCGCGCCGAAGTGCGCCACCCCGAAAATCGGCGCCTCAGCGTCGGTGTTGACGGCGATGATGGTGTCTGCGTTGCGCATGCCCGCGAGATGCTGGACCGCCCCGGAGATGCCGAGGGCCAGGTAGACCCGCGGCTTGACCGTCTTGCCCGACTGGCCGACCTGGCGCGCATTTGTCATCCAGCCGGCGTCGACTATCGGGCGGGACACACTCAAGGTGGCGCCGAACTTGTCAGCCAAGCGCTCGAAGCGGGGGATGTTGTCCTTATCCTCGATTCCCCGGCCGATCGACAAAAGGAACTCTGCCTGGGTGATGTCCACGTCCCCGACGGCGACTTCCTCAAACGAGACGTGCTCAGACCGTGCCGCGCCTTCGAGGTCCACCTCGACCGCTCGCGCGGAGGCCCCACCCGAGCCCGCAGCCGCGGGCTCGAAGATCCCGGCTCGCACGGTCATGAGCGTGCATTCCTTACCGGGGAATTCGAGCTCGGCGTGGAGCTTGTCGCCGTAGGCACCGCGCTGCGCACGCGGCCCGTCCGCCCACCAGACCGCTGTCACGTCGGAGGTGAAGCCGAGTCCCTTTCGCGCTGCCACTGCGGGCACGAAGCCGAGCGAATCGATGGTGTGGCCCGCGAGCACGATGGCCGGGCGCTCGGTTTCGATCAGGGTCTCCAGGGCCCGCTGCCATACGTGGGGCTCAAAGTGCTCGGTGGGGGCGGCCACGGTGAGCACCTCGTCGACTCCGTCTGCCGCCACACCTTTGGCAAAGCGCTGCGGGTCGTGGTCGATCACGGCGACGACAACGCGCCCACCGGCGCCCTGGGCGACCCCGCGAGCCGCGCTCACCAGCTCGAGCGAGACCTCCCGCAGCTCTCCCCGCCGCGCCTCAGCTAGAACTAGCACGCCCGCGCTCATCCGCTCATCCGCTCCTGCACGATCTCCACGATCCGGTCAGCCATCTCGGCGGGAGACCCCTCGAGCAACTGCGCTCCCGCGCCGCGCTCGGGCGTCTGCAAGCCCACCACGCGCGCCCCGGCTGCCGCCGCCAGCCCCGAAGCGTCCAAGCCGAGGTCCTCGAGGCCATAGGTGGCGAGCGGCTTGTCCCGTGCCTGCTTGATCGCCCGGAGCGTCGCATACCGCGGCTCGTTGATCCCCGTCTGGATTGTCAAAAGCGCCGGCAGCCCGATCCGTACGACCTCGACCAGTCCGCTCTCGAGCTCGCGATCGACCGTCAGCGTGGCGCTCGCCGCATCGTAGGAGAGCTCCTTGACCACGGCGACGTGCGCCAAATCGAGATAGCCGGCCAGCGCGGTCCCGGTGGAGCCGGTGACCGCATCGGAGGACTGCACACCGCACAGGACGAGATCAGGCGACTCGCGCTGCACCGCCGCGGCCAGCACGCGCGCGACCGCGAGCAAATCCGCGCCTTCGAGCGCCTCGTCCCAGACACGCACCGCGCGATCCGCCCCGCGCGCCAAGCACGCGAGCAGGCCCTCCTCGGCCTCCTCGTCGCCCAAGGTGACCGCCACCACTTCGCCACCGCCGGCCCCGTCGCCCTCATGCAGCTGAAGGGCCGCCTCGAGCGAGAACGTGTCCCATTCGTTCAGGTCCCACTCGATGAAATCGGGATCGACGCCACCGTCCCCCTCGAGCAACTCGAACTCCTCGTCCAGCGAGGCCACCTGCTTGACGCAAACGACGATCTTCACAGTGAGCGGACGTGCTTGACGACTCTCGGGGAGGCGTACTCAGACGAGCGCGACATCAGCCGTGTTCGCAAGCTGGCGCACATAGTCCTCGTTGCTCGTCTCGCCCCACAACCGCCGTTCACGGATGAACGGGAGCGGCATCTCCGGGTTGGGCGAGTCGATCTCGCGCCCGAGCCGGTGACCGTCGAAGACCGAGTCAACGATCATGCGCGGTGCGGCCGCGTCGCCGATGACGTATACCGCCTCGATGCCCTCCTGCTCGAGGCGACCCTGGTCACCCTTGATCTCGCGGTAGAGCTGATCATCCGAGAGCCGCGCGGTACAGAGCACCACCGAGTCGACCTCGAAGGCCTGCTTGTGGTCGGGATCCCAGATGTTGTACGCGTGGCAGACGCCGGGCTCGATGCGATCGAGCATCGTGTAGACCTGGATGTCCACGCCCACGCGGTGGAGGTCGCGGTGGAGCATCGGCGCCTCCAGGGTGTATTCCATGTACCCGGCGATTTCTCCAGCCTGGGTCACGAGCGTCACGTCGTGCCCCTCGCCCGCAAGCTTCTGCGCGATCGAGGCGCCCATGAAGTAGCCCTCGTTCTCCAGCACGAGCACTCGCTTGCCGACCTGCTTGGTGCCCAGCGCCACCTCGTCGGGGGTCATCTGCCAGTCAAGCGAGGCATCCGCCCCGGGGATTGGGGCGTGCGTCGCGGCGTTGAGCCCGTCGGTAGCGAAGTGGCATCCGGTCGCGACGATGACGATCTCGGCGCCGTAGCTGAAGACGTCCTCTGACGTCAACCGCGAGTTCGTGTGAACTTCGACGTTGCGCAGCTTGTCGAGCTGGATTTGGCGATAGTTGACGATCCGCTTCCACTCGCCAAGGCCGCGCGCGGTACCACGATGGAGATTGGCCTTTCCGTCCGAATGGCCGAGCAACGAGATCCAGTTCACGCAGCCCCCGATCTCGGGACCGGCTTCGATCAGGTGCACGGCCTCCATCTGACGCTTGCCCAGCACCATCGCGCACTCCATCCCCGCGGGCCCGGCGCCAACGACCAGCACGCTCTTCTCGCGATTGCCCGCCGGATGGAACTTCTCGGGGTGCCAGCCCCGGCGGTACTCCTCGCCTGCGGTCGCGTTTTGGGTACAGACCAGGGGGGGACCCCCGATTTCCCAGCGTGAGATGCACTGGTTGCAGCCGATGCACTCGCGGATGTCGTCGAAACGTCCCTCCTCGATCTTCTTGGGCAGGAAGGGGTCGGAGATGGACGGCCGCGCCGCACCGATGATGTCGAACTGGCCCGAGCGAACGATCGCGACCATCGTGTCGGGGTTGGTCACCCTGCCCACGCCAACCACGGGTTTGTTGGTGTGGTTACCCGGCTTGATGGTGCCGCTATAGGGCTTTTCGTGGTTCTCCTCGAAAAACCGTGACGGCCCCGCGTTCTGGCCCCACTCGGCGATATCGCCGACGGTGAAGTCCCACAGGTCGACGAGGTCGTCGCAGTGCTCGACGAATCGGGCTCCGTCCTTTTTGGCCTCGATCGATACGGGGCCCATCAGGTGGTCGACCGCAAACCGTGAAGCGATCGCACAGTCATCGCCAACCGCCTCACGCACCTTGTAGAGGCTTTCGCGCCAGAAGCGCGCCCTGTTCTCGAACGAGCCGCCGTACTCGTCGGTGCGCCTGTTGTAGTAAGGCGAGAGGAACTGGAACGGAAGGTAGGCGTGGGCGCCGTAAACGTAGACGATGTCGAAGCCGGCCTCGCGCGAGCGGATGGCGGCGTCGACGTACATCTGCTGAAGCGTCTCGATGTCGTCCTTGTCCATGTAGCGAGGAAAGGTGTTGAGCTCGAAGTCCGAAGCGATCTGCGAGGGGCCGCGAGGGGTGTGACGGGTTTCCATGCATGGGGCGTGTGGGCCGCCGTACCAGAGCTCGATTCCGGCGAGCGCCCGGTGCTCGTGCAGGAGGTCGCACATGGCGGCCAGGTTGCGTACGTCGCCCTCATCCCAGATTCGTGCCGACACGCGCGAGGTGTCATCTGACTCGGGGTGAATTGAGCAATACTCGGTGCAGATGCCGGCCCACCCGCCCTCGGCCTTCATGCCGCGGTGGTAAGCCTGCATGCCGGGCTTCTCCGACCCGGCACCGATGCAGTGCGGGACCTGGTAGAAGCGGTTCTTGAGCGTCTTGGGCCCGATCTGGACCTGCTCAAACAGGACGTCGTACTTTGGGTCGCGCGCCACTGCTTCTCTCTCCTTCCTCGGGAATGCCCCTGAACAAATAGGTGCACGGCATTTCTAGCGGATTGCCTGCCCGCTGTCCACCGACCCCGGCCCGCGTCCGTTGCGCCGGAGGGTCCGGGCGCCCCTATCCGTCGGGCGCGATCCAGATCAGACACTCAGCCTGGCGCCGGACACGGCGAGCGGCGAGCCACAGAAGCCACCGCGGGGTCCGGCGAACGTCGGGCCCGAGCACCAGCAGCCCGGCGCGACGTTCGTGGACCAGCTCAATCAGCGCTGCCAGCGGGCGCCGGCTTGTGATCCGCAAGAGCTCGGTCTTGATCCCCAGCGCGGCGGCGCGGTGCGCTGTCGCCCTGACCTCCTCGAGGTCCTCCTCGTGTGGGAGCGTCATGTATTGCCGCGCGAGCATGACGGTCGTCGGATACGGCTGCAGGGTCAGCATGTTGGCGATGATCAGAGGCGCGCCGGACTCAAGCGCGGTGTCGATCGCCATCCGCTCGGCCCTGGGGTCGACGCGCACCGACAGGGTCGCCAGTACGACGGGACGCCTGCGAATTGCGTCCGCCGCGGGGGGCGCCTCAGACGTCCCCTCCGAGCCGAGCACCTGCGCCATAGACGGGCGAATTCTACGCCGCCGGCCTAGTCCTCAAAAACAGCGATAACACCGCGGATTGTCGATGATTTGAAAGGCCCAGGAATGCGTTGACGCATTCTGTACAAACTGGTATAAGTCCGGCCCTGAGGGGTGTGAAGAGCCGGCCGAGTCTGGAGGAGAAATGGCTACCGCGGTTGTCGAAGAACGTCAGTTGCTGAAGACACTCAGGTGGTGGGACGGGTTCACGATCTGCCTCGCAAACCCGGGCTTCCTGCTGGGCTCTCTGCTGGGCGCGTACGGGGCCCTCGGCGTCACCGGGGCGACCACGCTCTGGGGAATCGCGGCGCTCATGTCGTTGCTCAACGTGTGGGTCTATTCGGAGATGGCGATGATGTTCCCCGGCCGGTCGGGCGGGATCTCGATCTACGCGAACGAGGCCTGGCGCAAGTACACGACGCTGGTCGGTCCGATCGCGACCTTCGGCTACTGGATCGGCTGGTCTGTGGTGCTGGCGATCTTCGGCAACGTCATCGGCTCGCTGATCCAGGCGCAGTGGTTCTCCAGCTCAACCTGGACGGCCTATGACGGCGTGGTCCACCTGCAGCTGTTCAACTTCATCGGCATCGGCTGCATCGTGCTGGTGTGGCTGTTCAACATCTTCGGCATCCGGCCGTTCGCGTGGTTCACGTACGTCACCGGAATACTCATGATGATCCCGCTCCTGGTTCTGATGTTCGGCGGCTTCGTGTCGGGACATTGGCACTCCTCCAACGTCCACTGGGCGCTGGCCAGCAACCAGTGGGGCGGCGTCAAGATCGCACTGGTGTGGCTGTTCATCATGATGTGGTCATCAAACGGAATCGAGGCGTGTGCGACGTTCACGCCCGAATACAAATCCCGCAACGACAGCACGATTGCGCTGCGTACCGCGGGGAGCTTCTCGCTGCTGGTATTCATCCTGCTGCCACTGGGGCTCGGCGGAGTCACCGGGGTTCCTGGAACTTCGGCGATCCTTGCGAACTCCTCATATGTGACCGCGATGAACCTGATCGTCGGCCACGGCGTCACCGACGTCCTGCTCGTCTTCCTGATCCTCTCTTTCCTCCTTTCGATGTCAAGTTCCACGGCTGACGCCGGACGTGCGCTCTATGGCATCTCCAAGTCAGGCCTCACGATCAAGTGGTTGGGCAGGCTCAACAGGTTCCACGTGCCTGGCAACGCGATGACCGTCGACCTGGTGGTCAACACGTGCCTGATCCTGTTCATCTCGAGCAACCTGGCGATCCTCTACATGAGCAACATCGGCTACGTGCTGGCCAACGTGTTTGCGCTCAGCGCCTTCCTGCTGCTGCGCAAGGACCGGCCGAACTGGCCGCGACCACTCAAGCTCAGCAAGGTTTGGGTGGGAATCTGCGCTTTTCTGACGGCCTATTGCATCGCGATCCTGGTCGTCGGTGCGGGCTCGCCGGCTCTGAACGGCTACGGCACCTGGACCGACTTCGCCATCGGCGTCGGAATCCTCGTTGCGTCCGTGCTGTTGTTCTTCTACCGCCGGATCGTCGAGGACAAGGAGCGGGTGCACTGGAAGGAGTCGACTCCCACGGTGCCTGAAGGCGCAGACAGGGAGGCTCTGATGCAGGTTGGCTGGACGGCCCAGGAGACGCCTGCCCAGGTGCCGGTAGGAAGCTAAGCGCTCAAGGCGCGGCCGCACCGTGTCAGGAGGAGAGAGATGAAGAAGATTGTTCTCGGCTACGACGAGTCCGACGCCGCAAAGCGTGCGCTCGAGCGTGCTGCGCAGATCGCGAAGGCCTTCGACTCGGAGCTGATCGTCACCAGCGTTGCGCCGGCGATGACGAGCATAGGCCGATCTGCGGGGCCAACCGACCCGACCGATCCACCGTCGGAGCACATTGAGGAGCTCAAGCACGCGCAGGCATATCTCGAAGGGCAGGGCATCACGGCTGACTACGTGCCCGCCCTGGGGCGCCCGGCCGACACGATCGTGGAGCTTGCCCAAGAGCGTGGTGCGGACCTCATCATCCTTGGCACGCACGAGACGGCCATTCGCCGCCTGCTCGGACAGAGCGTGAGCGAGTCGGTGGCGCACAGGGTCGACGGCGACGTGCTGATCGTGCGCTGAGTCCGCAGCTTGGGACGCGCTCCCGGCTGGAGGGCCAACCTGGCTCGTGGCAGCTAATCCGCCTTGAGATTCCAGGTGGGCAGGTTCTCGCGAAGCTTTTTGCGATAGCGCGAGCGAAAGAACGGACGTCCCAACATACTCCACGAGGCGAGCAGGAAGGCCCCAAAGACCACCGCGCGAAGCGCACTTCCCGCGATGAAGAACGCGATCATCGCGGCCAACAGAATGAGTCCCGCTCCGATCGGGAAGAGGCGATAGCGAATCTGCGCGCGGCGAATCGCCGCGTACTCCTCGAGCGGAATCTTGTTGGTGTCGAAGCGGCGACCACATCCCTCGCACTGCCAGAGCTCGCCGTAGCGCAGCTCGCGGCGCTCGCCGCATTCGCACGTGACGGTGATCAGCGGTCCCTTTCGGACCGATCGAGGCAGCTTGGCCTGGTCGGTCGCCATCGGGGCCAGTGTACCCAGCCCGATCGCACGCAGATGACCTGGGTGGATGGGGGTTCGCATAGACTCAGGGCGTGATTTCGCCGGTGGTACGGTCGGGCTATGTCTCTCGACCGAGCGGCGTCAAGATCTACTACGAGATCATGGGGGAGGGGCCGCCTGTCGTCCTAGTGGCCGGGCTCGCTGATGACCGGACATCCTGGTCCGAGCAGATACCAGCATTGTCCGAGGATCACTTGGTGATCGTCTTTGACAACCGAGGGATCGGAAACAGCTCAGTCCCAGATGGCCCGTACTCCATAGATGAGATGGCCGACGACGCGCACGCCGTCGTGAAAGAGCTCGGACTTGGCCCGGTGAGCGCGGTTGGCTCCTCGATGGGAGGAGCGATCTGCCAACGGTGGGCACTTCGCTACGGGGACGACCTCGAGCGACTTGTCCTCACGAACACGTGGGCCGAGCAAGACCCATTCCTGGACGAGCTGTTCTCGCATTGGATCGCGCTCGGAGAGGACGGCAGCGGGCGGCGGATCATGGAGAGCCTTTTCCTGTTCTGTTTTTCCCCGGACCACATGCGGGCGCATCCGCGGTTCGTTGCGGACTTCGTGGCCCTCCCGCCGCCGCCGCTCACCGGGTTTGTGGGCGCCGCACACGCGTGCAGGGCACACGAGACGCTCGCGGAGCTTCCATTGATCACGCATCCGACGCTGATCGTCGCCGGTGAATACGACATCCTCACGCGACCGGCGCTCTCGGAGCGGATCGTCAACTCGATTCCAGCGGCTCGCATGAAGCTCCTGCCTGCCGCACACATGATTTTTTGGGAGCAACCCGAGGCGTTCTCAGATCTGGTCATCCAGTTTTTGAAGGAGCCACTCTGAGCGGAGCGATTACAAGTCAACAAGGAGGGATCGTATGTCGACATCAACGAACCGCGAGGGGATCGCAGGAATTCAGGCGCTGCGCGAGCAGTGGGCGCCACACTTCAACGCCGGCAAGATCTCGGAGCTGGGCGAGCTGTTCTACGCGGACGCTGCCTGCGCACTTCCCGGCGGGAGCGACATCGTCCGGGGCCGCGCCGAAATCACTCGCTTTCTCGAAGAAGTCCGCAACTCCGGCGACGTGCGCTTTGAGCTTGGGGTGATCGACACGTACGCCGAAGGCGACCTGGGGTATCTGGTCGGCAACTACGTCTTCACGGATGCGGCGGGCGTTGCCCATCCAGGGCTTACACACGAGTCATATCAGCGCAAGCCGGACGGCAGCTGGGAGTGTGTTGTGGACATGTGGCACAACACCGACTCTTGATGCCGGGCTTGGTCTAAGTCCCAGCTCCGGCGTGGAACGCCATTGCTTCGAGCGCGACCCGGCCCGCGATCAGGGCGCTCGCGGGCGTCGCGTCGAGGCTGGGCGCCGTCTCGACCACGTCTAGTCCCACCAGGCCGTGGCGAGCGATTCCTCTGACCAGCTCGAGTGCTTCGCGCGTGGTGAGACCGCCGGGGGTCGGGCAACATGTCCCCGGCGCATGTGCGGCGTCGAGCGAGTCCACGTCGAACGAGAGGTACAGGCCGTCTCCTGCTCCGGCGACCGCCAGCGCCTCTTCCACGATCCTCGCAGAGCCCTTCTCCCACAGATCGTCCAGCCAGAGCACGGTGATCCCGCGCTCCCGGCAGTAGGCGAGCTCGGTACGTGGGTTCATCCATCCGGAGATGCCCACGAGCGCGATCTTCTGAGGGTCGAACCCGGCGTCCACCGCGCGCGTGATCGGGCAGCAGTGGTTCAGCAGCTCTCCACCAACGTCGGGCGCGGTGTCCAGATGCGTGTCGATGAGGACCAAGCCCGGGCTAGAGCGTCGTTCTGCGACCGCGCGAACAGCGGGAATCGTGATCGAGTGGTCTCCGCCGAGCGTCACTGGCAGAGCATCTGCATCGAGAATCGCACCGATGTCAGCCTGGGCGCGCTCAAATGTGCGCTCCGGGTTCGCCAGCGCCACCGAGCAGTCGCCGCAGTCGACCGGATTTAGCGCTTCCACGAGATCGAAGTCAAAGGTCGCGTAGTAGGTGAGGAACTGACAGGAGACCTCGCGGATGCCTCGGGGGCCGTAGTTCGCGCCGGTGCGGCTGATGTTCGTGGCATCGAACGGCAGTCCGTAGATTGCAGCCTGCGCACTGTGTTTCCTGAGCGCATCTGCGTTGGCGGCGACGTGGGGGAGACCCAGGAAAGAGCCCGTCAGTCCAGCGTGCAATAGGCCGGTCCACATGGTCGGATCGGTATGTGGTGCGGTGTCCGTCAATTCAAGCCTCCTTTACAGCCGTTTGCCGAGCGAGTCGCTTCGAGGTGGTGGTCAGATCACCTTCCGGCCGCAGTCCACGAGCGGTTCCTCGAGAGATGTCATCTGGCCACTCTCGGCGGGTAGCGATACTCTGTTTTGATGCCCGAGAGGGTGCACAGCGGCTTTAACCTGTTGGCGCTCGCCTACCCAGCGTTCATCGTCGTGGTGGCGTTCCTTCCGGTGCTGCTTAGCCGGTTTGGGTCCCCCAAGGGCCCCGGCGATTCCGGTACCAACGACGGTCCGGGCGGTGGCGGGCCCCCCGGTCCGCCCAGTCCGCCACCGAAACCAGCTCCGCTTCCCGACGCCGAACAATCGCGCTTCCGGCTCCGCGGACCCGGTGCGCTCAGAGACCGACACCGCCGTCAGCGTCGCCCGGTGCGTCATCCAGCCCGCCGTCCTGAGCGGACGCCGCGGCGCTTGACGCCCCTCTGATCCCTACCCGGGCAACCCGCGGGCCGGGTCATCGCAGTGCGGGCATCATGCGCTCAGCGACCAGTCGCAACTGGCCGGTTATCGGCGGTACGCCCTCGATCGCCCGGCCCGAGAAGAACTCCACCAGCGGTGCGTCGGCCAGCGCCAGGATGATGTGATTGATCCCGCTGGGAAGGATGTCGCGGGCGATCTGCTCCGCGCATTCCTCCGGTGTTCCGGCGACCGACAGCTTCTCGGCAAGTTCGGGGCTGAACATCTCGATCGCCTTAGCCACGTCGCCGGCGGCAAACGCGTCGAAGATTGGCTGCAGCTCGGCCTGGTCGATGCCGTGGCGGGCGAGTTGCTCGGGCGGCATCGACGGGATGTAGAACGCGACCAGGATGCGCGCAGCGCGCTTGGCCGCGGCCGAGTCATCGGACACGACCGAGACAATCCAGGCGCCGAGATCGAGTTCCCGCCAGTCGCGGTCGGCGCGCTGCGCGCCGGCCTTGACTCGGTCGACGACGTAGTCATACGCCTCCCGCGAGTAGGAAAGGGCGTGATGGAGCCCATCGGCGATCTCGCCCGCGACCTCGAACGAGCGTGGCCCCTTCATGCCTCCCATCTTCAATGGGATTCTGTCCTGCACTGGGCGCGCTGCGGTGAACAGGCCCGTGTACTTGAAGAAGTCTCCCTCGAAATCGATCTTGCCGTCGTCGAGGAAGGTCCGCATCACGTGCATCGCCTCGCGTAGGCGGGAGAGCGGCTTGCGCCTCGCCCAGTCGAGGTGGTACTGCTGCATCATCACGAAGTTTCCGGTGGACACGACGGCCTCGGCTCGGCCGCCGGAGAGCTCGTCGAGGGTCGCCAGCTGTTGGCAGATCAGCGTCGGCTCGCGCAGAAAGACATGGGTGACGTTGGGGCCGAATCGGATATTGCGGGTCTTGTCGGCGGCCGCGGCGAACAGGCACCACAGATCCTTATGCCAGGTCTCATCGACCGAGTAGCAGGCGAAATAGCCCAGCTCATCCGCCACCTTGATCATCTCGATGGAGTCGGCCATGGAATAGTCCGGCAGCATGCAGTAGCTGAACCGCAGCGCTCCCTCGCCTGATGTGGACATCACGGAACTCCCTCTCCCGAAGTTTTGGGCAACTGCCCCGTGCTCCCGATCCTATCCGGGCGCAGGCAGGCGAATCCAGCCGAAAAGGCGCTTCGCTGGGGCTACGAAACTCACGCCATAGCTCGCGTCGAAAGCATCTCCTGTACCGCTCGCGCCGCGCGGTGCCCGCTCTCGACGGCACCGTCGATCCATCCGCACCAACCCGACGCGAGATCTGAGCCCGCGAAGGCGAGCCGTCCTTCCGGCCGCTGAAGCGCCGAGGCGTGGCGCATCACCTGACCGGGGCGGTAGGCCATCCATGTTCCCTGCGAGAGATCGTCGGCGTTCCAGTCGTGGGCATCGGTCCTCACGACCTCGACGTCGGGCAGAAATTCCCGGACGGCCGCGGCGACGGCCGCCTCGTCGCTGACGTCGAGCGCCTCCGGGGAGGTCCCGAATCCCACCAGCAGGTCACCCTCTTCAATGGAGTACTCGGTTGCCAACCACTTGATCTTCGTATCCCATCCCACTCCGTAGAAGTTTCCGCTGACACCCTGGACCAGCGCCCAGATCTTGGTGGCGTGACCGGCCATTCGCTCCTGTGCGATGGCCGTCTTGCTCGCACCCAGCGACGGGTTCGTCGTGAGCGCGTGCCACGTGTTGACCGGCGTCGCCACGACGGCAGCGTGAGCCGTGAATCGCTCCCCGCCGCTCGCGGTCACCGTCACCCCGTCGTCGTTGTTCTCGATCCGCTCCACATGCGTACCGAGTCTGATGTCTGCGGCCGAGTCCTCGGCAAGCGCGTCGATCAGCCCGGCGGTGCCGGCGGCGAGTTTCTGGCTCACGGCCACGTACCACGCCACGGCGCTGTTCTCGAATCCCGCGACCCAGGAGAGGATGTGCAGGCCCGACACCTCCGAGCAGGGCGCGCCAAAGAAGAACCCCGCCCAACCCATGAGGAAGTCTCGTGACTTAGGCGGCAGGTCGAGGCCGGCCAGCCACGAGTCAAACGGGACGTCGAGGTCCTCGAGACCGCGCTGGTCGAGGGGCGTCTCGCCGAAGCGTATGCGCTCCGCCGCATTGTCGATAGCGCGGATGGCGCGCTCGAAGTCCAGCCACTCCTCCGTGGGTATCGGGTTCGCAGCGGTGCTGAAGTCACCGCCGAGAGACCATGCGAACTCCGACGGGACCGGACTCTCGATCAGCTCAGCGGAGTAGCGCTCGATCTCGGCGCCGATGTGTGGCTGCCAGCGCGGAGCCACCCACGTTCCACCGAACTCGATGCTCTTTTCGCTGCCCCGGAACGGCTTGTACCACGTGCGGCCGCCGAGTCGGTTGCGGGCCTCGAGCACGAGCACACGGTGTCCGGCGTCGTGCAGGTCACGGGCTGCGGTCATCCCGCCGAACCCTGCTCCGATCACTATCGCTTCGTAGTCCACTCTCACTCCTTTGTGGTTGGCTGCGCCCGTTCCAGCATCAACTGGTCGCGCAGCATGAACTTCTGCACCTTCCCGGTGGATGTTCGTGGGAGGTCCTCGACGAACAGAACCTCGCTGGGAGCCTTGAAGTTGGCCAACTGCGCGCGGACGTGTTCGATGATGTCCCGCTGTGAGGCCTCCGCTCCTGCGGCCAGCCTGACGAACGCGACCGGACGCTCTCCGAACCGCTCATCGGAGCGCGCCACGACGGCCACCTCCAGCACCGCGGGGTGGCTGGCGATAGCCTGCTCCACCTCGATCGAGGCGATGTTCTCGCCGCCCGAGATGATCACGTCCTTGAGGCGATCGCGCAATTCGACGTAGCCGTCGGGGTGCATCACGCCGAGATCGCCGGTGCGAAACCAGCCGTCGGGTACGGCGGCCGCGGTCGCCTCGGGGTCCTTGTAGTAGCCGAGCATGAGGTCGTTGCCGCGTAGCGCCACCTCGCCCAGCGTCTCGCCGTCGGCCGGGACATCGTCACCGTGCTCGCTGACGACGCGCGGCATCTCGGCGATCACGTTGGCGACGCCCTGGCGAGCCTTGAGCCGGGCACGCCGCTCTGGTGCGAGGGTGTCCCACTCGGGCTTCCAGTCGCAGATCATCACCGGGCCGAAGGTTTCGGTCAGGCCGTAGAGGTGCTCGAGGTCGACATTGAGCGTCGCGAAGCGCTCCAACAGGGCCGGTGAGGGGGGTGCTCCGCCGGTCGCGATCCGCACCGGGCGGCGCGGGCGATGGGCCGCCTCATGGCTGGCCAGGTCGATTAGCACGGTTGGCGCAGCGCAGAGATGGCTGACCTCCTGCTCATCGATCAGCCGCCATACCGCGGCGGGATCAGGCCGGGGGATGCACACATGGCGGGCTCCCGCCGCCGTCACCGCCCAGGTAAAGCACCAACCGTTGCAGTGGAACATCGGCAGCGTCCAGAGGTAGACGCTGCTCGCCGCCAGCCTAAAGTGGTATGCCATTGCGAGCGCTTGCAGGTACGCGCCGCGGTGGTGGTACATGACCCCCTTGGGGCGCCCGGTCGTCCCGCTCGTGTAGTCGATCGACAGCAGCTGACGCTCGTCGCCGACGACGCAGGCCCTCTCGGACGACCCCTCCACAAGACGCTCGTACTCGTCGGCGCCGACGAACCGTGCACCGCTGTCCGAGGCAGCGATCGCATCGTGCCCCAGCCGCTCTAACTCGGAGTCGCAGAGCAGGACACTCGCCTCGCTGTGCTCGAGGATGTAGCCGAGTTCGCGCGGCGAGAGCCGCATGTTGAGCGCGACGAGAACGGCTCCTGCCAGGGGGACGCCGTAGTGCGCCTCCAGCAAAATGTGGGAGTTCGCCGCAAGCACCGCGACGCGGCCGCCCGACGGCACCTCGAGCGCTCCGAGGGCGCCGGCGAGCCTGCGGGCGCGCGCCCACAGCTCTCCGTAGGTCGCTCTGAAAGCGCCGTCGACGACCGCGATCCGCTCTGGATTCACCGAGGCGCACCGACGCAAAAAAGCCGTTGGTGTCAGCGGCTCAAATGACAGCATCAGGCGCTCTCGACATAGGAGTCAAGGGCAAAATGTCGGTATCGCAGCCGCGGCAACTCGGCAACGGTGGCGAACCCGGGGGGCGCGTTGATGACATCCGGGATCCGGTTGACCACCTGCGTGCACGTCGCGACGCGCGTGGGGACGTTGTCGTTTCGCAACTTCAGCTCGGCCGGTTCGCCTCTGACCACCCACTCGTTCATATCGGTCTGGCCGGGGCGATAGACGCACCCGGTCTGCTCGAAGGTAAATGAAGGCCCCTCGTGGGTGGTGATGGTCGCCGTATCCGTAACCCCGAGCAGGCTGCCCGGGGCGATTTCGCGACCGAGGCTCCGCGACGGCGTTTCGCTCGACGCGAGCACCGGTTGCACCGACGTCTGCACCTGCGCGGCGGTCAGACCCGCATCGGCGACGAGCGCGTCCACGGTGTTGCGAACTACGAACGAGGGCCACCCTTCGCGAGCCACATGCGAGTCGAACTCGTCCAGGGTGGAACCCGCTTGGACGTGGTTGGCGACCTCGGGTCCGTAGTCGTCGACGTTCCAGGTGGTGCGGCCGTGGACCGAGTCGACTCTGTGAGCCGCGCCCATAAGCGCACAGGGGAGCGTCATCCAATAGAGATCCTGAGCCCCGGACCCCATGATCGTGACCTCGTGGCGCTTGGCGAGCCGATCAAGGCGCTGCGCCAGCGCCGGGGCCGTGGACCACGGAAAGAAGCTCTCCTCCTCGATCGTCACCACATTCGCGCCGTGCTCGATGCACGTGCGGAAATGATCGAACATGGTCTCCAGATAGCTCGAGACGGCGACGACCGCCACGTCTGCGGCTGCCCGCGACATGACCGCGTCGGGATCCTCGTCCACCGTAATGCCGAGGTCGTAGCCCAGTCCCACGACCTCCCCGAGGTCGCGCCCGACCTTCGACGGGCTTCGTCCCACGGCCCCGACGACGGTCGCGCCCTTCTCGACCAGCAGCCTGGTGATGATTGACCCCATGGCGCCCACGCCATAGACGACTGCCCGCACGAACGTTCAGACCGAAGCAGTCTTGACGCCGGCGATCTCGCCTTGCGCGATAGCCGGCCGCTCGTAGGGGAACCACCACTCGGGCGAGGGCGCCTGGGCGAAGTCCAGGTGCACGTGCTTAGGCTGCGTGAATGCGCTTATGCCCTCGGAGCCCAGCTCCCGGCCGAGGCCCGAGAACTTCATCCCGCCGAACGGAGCGGCATCGTTGTCTTTGAGCGGATCGTTGATCCACACAGTCCCTGCCTGGAGCTCCGTTGCGGCGCGCATCGCCGTCTCCAAGCTCGACGTGTAGATGTTGGCACCAAGGCCGAAGATCGAGTCGTTGGCGAGCTCGATCGCGTGGTCGATGTCGCGCACCCGGGTGACCGTGGCGAGCGGCCCAAAGATCTCGTTCTCGAAGCGCTGGCGCCTCGGGTCGGTTACCTCGATCAGGGTTGGCTCGTAGAAGTAGCCCTTCTCGAGCTGGTCCGGGACCCTCCCCCCGCGGACCACCCGCGCGCCTCGGGTTGCGACGTCGTCGATGACGCGCCCCACCTGGTCCCGCGCGGCGCTGGAGATGAGCGCCCCCACGTCCACGTCGCCGAATGGGTCGCCCACGCGAAGCGACCCCATCGCATCGACGGCGCGGGCCATGAAGTCGTCGTAGACGGAGTCCTCGATGAAGAATCGCTCGGCCGAAGTGCATACCTGGCCCGCGTTGAGGAACGCCGCGAAGACACCACCTTGCGCCGCCACGTCGAGCTTTGCATCCCCGAGGACGATGAACGGATCGGATCCGCCGAGCTCCAGCAGAAGCTTCTTGATCCGCGGCGCGGCCGCGGCCATGATTCGCGATCCCACTGCCACGGACCCCGTGAAGGCGATCATGTCGGTACCCGGGTGCTCGACGAGCCGGCCGGCGCCGGTCCCGGTCGCGGTCACCACGTTGAAGACCCCAGCCGGAAGGGGCGAGAAGATCTCGCCGAGGCGTAGGGTCGCGAGCGGAGTCTGCTCGCTGGGCTTGACGATGCAGGCATTGCCGGCCGCCAGCGCGGCCGCGACCTGCCAGGCGAGGAGCACGATCGGGTAGTTGAACGGGAGGATGTGAACGACGACGCCGAGCGGCTCGTTGAGCACGAAGTTCATCTGCCCGGGTTTGGTTGTTCCCACCACGCGGCCCTTGGAGCCGCGGGCGATCTCGCCCAGGTGCCGGAACGCGGTCACGCTCCAGTCGATTTCGTCGCGGTTTTCCTTGAGCGTCTTGCCGCCTTCACGGGTGAGCAGAACCGCCAGCTCGTCGGCGTGCGCTGCCAGGCGGTCGGCGCACTCGTGCATAAGCCCGGCTCGCTCGAGTCCGTCCACCAGACGCCATTGGCGCTGCGACCGGCGAGCGGCCTCGACGGCGCAGTCGACGTCCGCCGCGTCGGCGTCGGGCACCTCGGCTATGAGCTCCTCCGTGGCCGGGTTCTCGACCTCGATCGCATGTGCTGACCGGCTTTGAACGTATTCCCCGTCGATAAACAGGCTCTCCATCAGGGTCTCCTCCTAATGCTCTCAGGCTGTTGCTGGCTGGCCGCGCCCTGGGACGATCATGCGCTCCTCATACTCGATGTCGATGGTGCCGCGCCGTTGCAGGTGCGCAAGAAAGTCCGTTGGCTCGTAGTACTCCTCCGGGTCGACGAACCCGACCGCGGTGCGGCCGTCGCGCGCGAGCAGCTGCGCTCCGACGGCGGCGGGGATGCCGGTCATTCTGCCCATCCCCTGCTCTCCCCAGGCGGGCGGGTGACTCACGTTATAGGTGCGTCTGACGAGGTCTCCGCCGCGGGCACCGCTCACTTCGACGTTGACATATAGCAGCCAGGACGACCCGTCGCGCGCTCCTCCCAAGCGTTCCCAGATCGCCTGCTTTGTCGATTCCAGAGCTGCCGGCGACAGCAGTCCGTAGCGTTGAAGCACGAGCATGTCCTGCATGAGCTCCGGTCGCCAGGTGCCCCTGACGGCGCACTCTCGCAGCGTCGGAAAATGAGCCGGAAGCGTTCTCACCTCCGGATGCGGTACGTAGTAGACGAACTGCCGCCCGACGGGCTGGGCAAACTCGACGATCCTGGAGCCCTCGAGAAACTCCGCCTGCTCGTGGCGTCCGTCCCTGAAGAAGCAGCGCGTTGAGCAGCCTTCCGACACTTCCCAGAGAATCGTGTCCAACAGCCCCGGCGTGGGCGCAGCCGTTCGCGAGCTGACCCACGAGATATTGACCGCGAGCAGCTCGTCGAGCTGCTCGGCGGCGTGGCGGACCAACACATTCGACAGACCGGGTGATGCGCCCAGGCCGGAGATCGCGGTGATTCCGGCTCGCTGCGCCGCAGCACGCTGCCGCTCATTTGGCTCGGAGATGAGATCTGCGTAATCGACCCCCGCCTCCACCGCCAGGTCGAAGACCGTGTCGAACAGCGAGAAGCTGGTGCAGTTCATCAAGACGTCCGCGCCCTCCAAGAGTCCCAGCGCCGATTCGCGGTCGTTCACGTCCAGCCGGCGGGCGCTGACCCGCCGATCGTTGACGGCCGCCGCGATCGAGGCGGCGCCGTCCTCGTTTAGGTCCGCGACCAAGAGCGAATCGATGCCCTCGACGTCAGCGAGGTCGCGAACCAGCTCCGCCCCGACCTCTCCGGCTCCGCCGACGACCACGATGCGCATACCCAGAGGCGATTGTCTGAGCAGCGCCTTGCCGGCGCAATCCGCAGGCCGACGAAGTTGCACAGATCGCTCATACAGTGGTATGAAAACGGGGTGGCGATCACCGTCAGGCAAATCGTTGAGACGCCCCACCTGAGAACGCATTTTCACGCCGGCCGAGCGGGTGGGCAGCAGGTGATCAACTGGGCGCACACGTGCGAAATGCCCGATCCATGGCATTGGCTTGAGCCATTCGACATGCTGATGACCAACGGCCTCGGCATGCCGACCGAGCCCAGGGAGCAGGCGGACTACGTCAGCCGTCTCGCCGATGCGGGCATCAGCGCGATCGCGGTCGGCGAGGATGTGGGGGCGCCGGGCATCTCCGCGGAGATGGCCATGGCCTCGGAGCGGCGGGCGCTGCCGATCTTGCTGACCGCCTACGAGGTGCCGTTCGCTGCAGTGGCGCGTGTGGTTGCCGATTCGCGTACCGACCACGAGGAGCGCTCGCGGCTCCTGAAGACGGCGCGCATCTACGAGTCTGTGCGCACCGCGACGATTGACCGCCGCGACGCCAACTGGCTCTTGGACGAAATCGGAGCCGAGCTGGGGTGCCGGTTGGAGGTGCTGGACATGAAAGCGTGGCGATTCGCGTTCGCCCCGCGGCTCACCGCGGACGCCTCGATCCGTGAGGTCCTGCTCGATGCGCTGGATCGCTGCGCCGGCCGTCTTCCCGCGATCTTGCGGCTTCACTTCCGTGGCTCTGCAGCGTTGGCGGTTCCCGTTCCCTCCCGGCGTTCCGCCGCGTTGATCGCAAGCGACTTCCACGAATCGCCCGAACTGAGCGTGCTTCAGCACGCCTCCACCGTTGCCGCGCTCGAGCTTGAACGCCTCGCCTCCGAGCGGGATTCGTTGAGCCGTTCCGGCCACGAGCTGCTGGGCGATCTTCTGGCCCAGAGAGTGGACTCCGTCCAAGCCACCAAGCGGCTGGAGGCCTTTGCAATGGCCGACAGGCCGCTTGTCGTGGCCGCATGGACACGCCCGGACGAGGGACGCGAGCCCGCCGGAGACGGTGCGGGCCGCATGACGCCTGTGGGCGCGGGGTTGTCGGAGGACCTGTTCGCACGCGGAGTGCCGCACTTGCTCAGGGTCGGCGACCGGCAGTCGGCGAGTCTGGCGCTGATACCTGCCGGCGAGGCCTCATCGGCGGCGCTGCTGGATCTCCTTCCCGACGACTCTCCGGTCGGATTGAGCGCAGCCGTAGGCGCCGTCGATGGGCTGCCGAGAGCTGTACGGGAGGCGCGCTGGGCGCTTGCGGGCGCCAGGACCCGCCGGACGCGGATCGTCCGCTACGGCGAGGCCGGCGCATCGCCTTGGACGCTCCCACTCGAGGGATCCGAGGAGCTTTTGGAGCACGTGCTCGGTCCGCTGCGTGACTACGACCGCATCCACCAGACAGAGCTCGTGCGAACGCTCGCAGTCCTGTTGCGCAACAACCGCTCGCCGACTTCGACGGCGGCGGAGCTGTTCATCCACCGGCAGACGCTGGTCTACCGCATACGGAGGATCGAGGAGCTGACATCACGGAGCCTTTCGCGCACAGAGGACGTGGTCGAGCTGTGGCTCGCGCTTAGAGCGGCCGAGGTGGTCGAGGGATCGACGCTGCTCGACGGCTCAGTCTGAAGGAGCCGTGATTGAGCGGCGCGGGCGGATTGGTTACGCTCGACCCACTGACCGCAGCGCAAGACACCCATCTCTGGCATCCGTTCGCCGACATGGCGTCGGTGCGCCGCGCCGAGTTCGTGATCGAGCGAGGCGAGGATGTCTGGATTTGGGATCGGGAGGGTCGTCGCTACCTCGACGCCACCGCGAGCCTTTGGTACGCCAACGTCGGCCATGGGCGCAAGGAGATCGCGGAGGCCATCGCCGCCCAGTTGGCGCGTCTGGAGGCTTACTCCACCTTCGGCGAATTTGCCAACGAACCGGCACTCGAACTCGCCGCGACGCTCGCGGACCTGGCACCCATGCCCGCGCGGGTGTTCCTCGTCTCCGGGGGAGGCGACGCGATCGACACCGCGGCCAAGCTCGCGCGGCAGTACTGGTCGCAGGTAGGTGAGCCAGATCGAACGGTCCTGGTAAGCCGGACCGCCGGATATCACGGCACGCACGGCTTCGGGACCGCCCTCGCCGGAATCCCCGCCAATCGTGAGGGATTCGGACCGCAGGTCGAGACGGTGCAGGTCCCCCACGACTCCATCGAGGCCGTGTACGCCGAGGTGGACAAGGTAGGGCCGCAGCGGATAGCGGCCGTCTTTGTGGAGCCCGTGATCGGCGCGGGCGGCGTCTACCCGCCGATGCCGGGCTACCTGGAGGGGTTGTCGGAGCTGTGCCGGCAAACCGGAGCGCTCCTCGTGGCGGACGCGGTGATCTGCGGTTTCGGCCGGCTGGGGACCTGGTTCGGGATCGAGCGCTGGGAGGCCGATCCGGCGATGATCGTCTTTGCGAAAGGCGTCACCAGCGGATACCTCCCGCTCGGAGGGGTGATCGTCTCAGACCGGGTTGCCGAGCCGTTCTGGGCCAAAGCCGGCGGTCCGGTTCTCCGTCACGGTCCCACCTACGCCGGCCACCCGACCTGTTGCGCCGCTGCGCTTGCCAACCTCGCCTTGCTTGGCCGGGAGCGACTGGTGGAACGCGGCCGCGATTTGGAAAGAGCGTTGTTCGATGCGCTCACGCCACTCACTCGGCACGACGTGGTCGCGGAGGTCCGGGGCGGGACGGGGATGCTTGCGGCTTTGGAACTCGGTGCCGACGTCCTCGACGCGCAGCCTGGCGCGGTCGCCAAGGTGGCGAGCGCGGCGCGCGAAGCCGGCGTCATCGTGCGGACCCAAGGTCGCGGCGTCGCTGTCTCGCCTCCGTTGACCGCGACGCCCGAGCACTTCGAGTTGATCACCGAAGCACTCGACCACGCGCTCAGTTCGCTGCGCGCATCGCTCTCTGGGACCCGTTGACAGCCGGGTTATGCTGCCCCGGCGGGCGGCGGGTGTGATCTAAGGAGGGTGGATGAGGCGGATCAAAGCTGTGGTCTACGGGGTCGGCTCGATGGGTTCGGTCGCGGCCCGCATGATGCTCGACAAGGGCGTCGACATCGTCGGGGCGCTCGCTCGGAGCCCGGAGAAGGTCGGCCGAGACCTGGGTGAGGTCGCGGGCCTCGGCTTCGAGACCGGCGTGATCATCGAGGACGACCCCGAGCGCGTGCTGTCGACTCGCCAAGTCGACATCGCGGTGATCGCCGTGGCGAGCTACATGTCAGACATGTTCGAGCACCTGCGTCGCTGCGCAGAACACGGTGTGAACGCAGTCACGATCTCCGAAGAGGCGCTGTACCCGTGGAACTCGTCGCCGATGGCGACGGCGGAGCTTGATCGCCTGGCGCGTCGTCACGGAGTCACGCTGACAGGTACCGGGCACCAGGACGTCTATTGGGTCAACCTGGTGAGCATGGTCCTGGGCACCTCCCACCGGATCGAGACCGTCACGGGGCGGGCCAGCTGGAACGTCGACGACTTCGGCCCGGAGGTCGTCAAAGATCAGCGCGTAGACAGCAGCGTCGAGGACTTCGATCGTTGGCTGGCCGAGGCGGACCGTCCACCGAGCTTCGGTCGCAACACCCTTGGCGCGCTGGTGGAGGACCTGGGGCTGAGCGTCGCGGCGCAGGAGACCACGACTCGTCCCGAGGTCGCCAAGGAGCCGGTCCAGTCAAAGAGCCTGGGGATCACCGTCGACACGGGGCGGGTGATCGGGTTCACGGACGTTGACACGGTCCGCTCGCACCAGGGCATCACGCTGACCTTTGAGATGACCGGGAGGCTGTACCTGGAGGGAGAGGCGGACATCAATGACTGGACGGTCACGGGCGAGCCGGAGCTGCACCTCCTCAATCCGGCGGTGCCCACGGGCGTGACCACCTGCACTCAGCTGGTCAACCGGATTCCCGACGTGATCAACGCGCCGCCGGGCTTCATCACCATCGAGAAGCTGCCACCGCTTCGGTACCGCGCGTTCCCGCTTGGGATGTACGTGCGCGACGGCGCCTAGTGCACGGCGAGGGCGGCTTTTCGCGGTGGACAAATTTGTTTATGATCGATCTGCTCCGCGGGAAGACCTAGGAGAGGAGAGAACCGATGGCGGAAACGACGTCCTCTGATCAGCGGACGAATGGCGCCCAGACGAAGGGCACCCAGGAGACGAACGGGGCGGTGGAGGCGCTCATCGAGGAGTGGCGTGATGTCGCTTACAACTGCTTCAGCTCCGGGCACAAATTCTGCCGCGAGGTGTGTCCTGTTATGCAGGTCACTCGAGACGAGCGGCATACCCCGACCGCATTCCACGCCAACGTGGTGGCGATGGAGAAGGGTCATCTCTCGATCGAGGACGTGGCCGAGGACTATGTGCACTGCACGATGTGTGGAGCCTGCGAGCTGCGGTGCCCGAACAGTCTCTTCACCGGCGACTTCTACCGCTTCCGGCAGCGCACGATCGACGTGGTCAAGGCGATGCGCGCGCTGGCGGTCCAGAGCGGCGTCCACCAGAAGAACTGGAAGCGATGGGCGGAGCTGACCAACCGCTGGGGCAACGAGCCAGTTCTCGGCTGGACAAAGGAGACATCGGGCAGCAAGGTGCGTGCGTGGGCCGTGGGGCTTGACATTCCCACCGGCGGCGAGACCGTGCTCTTCGCGGACTGCGAGGCGGCGTTCTATCGCCCCTCGGTTCCGCGGTCGGTCGCGCAGCTCCTGACCGCGGCCGGCGTGGAGTTCGGGCTCATGAATCAGCAGTGGTGCTGCGGCGGGCCCATGTGGGAGACCGGCTACGTGGACGTTGCGCACGCGATGGCGGAGCACAACATGCTCGACTGGCGCAAGACGAACACCAGGCGGATCGTCTGCCTCGACCCGCACGACTACATCACGATCGTTGAGCAGTACCCCGCTCTGGACCCGAATTTCGACGATTTCGAGATCGTGCTGGCGGTCGATTTGATCGCCGAGCAGATCCGGGAGGGGAAGCTCAAGCTGACCACCCCGATTGAGCGCACCGTGACCTATCACGACCCCTGTCGGCTGAACAAGCGGATGGGGGTATGGAAGGCGCCGCGGGAGATTTTGCGTGCGATCCCGGGCCTGACGTTCGTCGACGTCGACCACGTCACGCAGTGGTCCTACTGCTCAGGAGCAGGCTCGAATCTGGGGGTGGAGAAGCCTGAGCTGACCGCCGAGATCAGCCGCCGCCGCGTGGCCAAGGTGCGCGAGCTCGACGGCGTCGACACGCTTGTGTCGGCGTGTCCATGGTCGGAGCGGCCGTTGACCGAGCAGGGCGAGGCACAAGGAATAGAGGTATTCGACATCTTCGAGCTGGTCGCCGAGGCGGCGGGATTCGAGGTGTGACATGGCAACGATTGCGCTCCTAGATGGCGTCGTCGACGAGCTCACCGCGATCTGCGGGCCCGACCACGTGTTCACAGGTCGGTCTGCGGTGTTCAACCGAGCCCGGGTGCCGGCGCCGTTCCCGGCCCACCGCTGGGAGGACCACATTCCCAGTGCGGTGGTCCTGCCCACCTCGGCCGAGCAGGTCTCAGAGGTGGTCAAGCTGGCCAACCGGCACGGCATCCCGGTGGTGCCCCGTGCCGGTGCCACCGGCCTGACCGATGGCGCGGTGCCGCTGCGCCACGGCATCGTCGTCGACATCAAGCTCATGAACGAGATCCTCGAGCTGGATCATGAGAACCGGACCGTGACCGTGGGCCCGGGAATCAACATGCTCAAGCTCAACGAGGAACTGCGCAAGCACGGGTACATCTATCCCGACGACCCGGCGTCGTATCCGTGTTCGCTGGTCGGCGGGCGGATCGGCACGAGCGGCTGGTCGCTGATCGGCGGGCGCTACGGGCACACGCGCGACCTGGTGATCTCGTTTGAGATCGTGCTGCCCACCGGGGAGATCATCCGCGTGGGCGATGGGGGTGGCCCGAAGGTGCGCAAATCCTCGAGCGGGTACCAGCTCAAGCACCTCTTCATGGGTCATCAGGGGACGCTCGGAATCGTCACCGAGGCGACCCTCGAGCTGGTCAAGCGGCCCGAGGCCGAGTTCTCGATGTTTTTCTCCTATGACAACTACATGGATGCCTGGCGAGCGACCGGGGATCTTGCGCGTTCGGGAGTCGCGACGCTCGCCGGCGTAGTCCTCTTCGACGAGGAGAAGGTCAAGTACCTGCGCCGGGACGACGAGGCTTACATTCCCCAGCCGGACTCCGTGAAAGCCGTGATCGCCTGCGCAGCCTATGGAAACGCAGACGAGGTGCGGGTAGGAGCAAAGCGCCTGCTACGAATGGCCAAAGCCTCTGGCGGTGCGTACATGGGCGACGAGATCGGCCAAGGCGACTGGGCCTCGCGCCATGACCGATACGCCACGCCGCAGCACGGGCGCACGCGCGATGGACAGGTTGCCCTTATGAGCTGGCATTGCGAGGACGCGTCGATCCCGTACCCCGAACTGCCGGCCGTGCGAGAGAAGTGGCACGCGATCGCCGACTCGCTGCGCGAGCGGTTCGACATGTTCGACGACTGGGGCATGTTCGCCTACACCAACGGCGCGTTCAAGCCGTGGGGCGACTACCTCGCCGAAGTCGACATCGGCATCTGGGAGATGAAGTGGGACGATGAGAGTTGGGCCGCATGGGTCGACGCCAAGCGTGATCTCGCGCGGGTCTCGATCGAGCACGGTGGCTCGATCTCGGCGTGCCATGGGTCCTGCCGCGCCGGCGAGGTCGATCTCGTCCCGACGGAACTGGGAGGAGGCTACGAGGTGATGAAGACGATCAAGCGATCCCTTGACCCGAACAACGTCATGAATCCCAGCAAGTACCTGCTCGACCAGGCCTACGAGGAGGAGTAGACATGTTCGGCTTCAGGCTGTCAGCGGAGAAACCGCCAGAGGCGCATCGCGTCACCGACGTGGTCGTCACTCGTTTCGAGCACGTCTACGAGGTCGATCCGGCGCTCATGACCGAGCACGTCCACCAGCAAAACATCCCCAACTGGGAGTTCAACCGCATCGTGGAAAACCGCTGGGAGCACCTGGCCTGGATGCACGATCACTTCGCGGACTCAAAACTCTCGGGCGAGGAATTGCTTGCCGAGATAGAGGCCGAGGGCTGAGGGAAGCCGCGCCCAGGCGCATCTGAGCCGAGCGCGCGCCCGGCTCAATCCAGCGGGACCAGCCCCGCCGGAGCGAGTCGCGCCACGGCGCGGTCGATCCGGGCCGGCCGGCGACCGGCCTCCTCCGCGCGTTCCTTGCGCGCGACGGCGCTCCTGACGATACGTCCGCCGACGTACCGGAAGGGCTCGGCGGGAAGCCCGCGCGGGGGACGCCGGACGAGGCCGCAGCGCGCCCACTCGTCATCGCGCCCGAGTGCCATCGATGCGAGGATGCGCCCGCCGAGCAGAGACGGCGCGACGCCGTTACCGGAGTAACCGGCGCCGCACAGAAGGTCAGGGCGGCCCAGGGCGTGAAAAAAGGGCAGACCGTCGACCGTCCGGTCGATGGGTCCCGTCCAGCTTGCCGCGATTGGGACTGCGGCGAACGCGGGATAGAGATCGCGCAGACGCGCAGCGAGCTCTTGCTCCATCGGCGAGGACCCGGTGAACGAGGTGCCGATCCTCGCGTCGTACCCAAGCCGGCCACCGCCCTTGCCGAACGCGATCCGCCCGTCGAGCGTGGTGCGGTAGTAGTGAACCATCAGGCGGGAATCCGAGATGCTCACGCCGTCGCGCCAGCCGGTTCGGGCGAGCTCTTCCGGCGCCGGGTCGGTGATCGCGACGTCGCTCCCCACGACGACGAGCGCTCGGCGCAGTTCCCGCAGCCGCAACGACCAAGCGTTCATCGCGATCACGACCCGATCGGCGGCGACGTTCCCGCCCGCGGTACGGACGGCGAGTGTCGCTGAGCGGTCGAGAGCGATCATCGGCGAGCGCTCGAAGATTTCAACTCCCCGCTGCCGTGCGACCCGCACCAGTCCGCGCGCGAGCGCGGCGGGCTGGACGGTCGCCGACAGCGGTTCCAAGACCCCGGCGATGTGCGCACGTGACCCGCTGCGCGCCTGAAGCTCCTCGGCCGCGACCCGGATAAACGGCTCGTCGCCGTGGCGTTCGATAGCCGCGATTGTTCGCTCCCACGCGCCGAGCTGAGCCGCGTTGGTTGCGGTCCAGAGCCAGCCGTCGCGCCGGTAGTGTGCATCGATCGAGTTCTGCTGGCAGAAAGTCCCGAGCTCCTCCACAGCATCCGTAGAGGCTCGCGCAAGCCACAGCGCCGCCGCACTTCCGCAGGCACTCTCGAGCCCTAGGAAGTGGTGCCAAAAAGTCATCGCGAAGCCCCCGTTGCGACCGCTCGCTCCGGCACCGCACACATCGGCTTCGATCAGGACGACCTCCGCGGATGGGTCGAGCTCCTTTATCCGTAATGCTGTCCACAATCCGGTGAAGCCGCCTCCCACGATGCACACATCGGCCCCCCTCGACCTTTGGAGCGGAGTCACGTCGGCCACGGGAGCGACCTCCCGCAGCCACCAGCTCTTGCGTTCTAACTCGTCCCCCGTCGCCGGCGTCGTCGCCATCTCTCCAGCCTAAGCTATCCGCGATGGCAACCGGTCGATGTCTGTGTGGCGCTGTTTCCTACGAGGTGAGTGGCCCCCTCCGGGACGTACTGGTGTGTCACTGCGAAGAGTGCCGCCGCTGGCACGGCCACGCGTCCGCGACCTCGGCGGCGAAGAGGGGGGACCTCGTGATCAAAGACGGGAGCGCTCTGAGCTGGATCGAAAGCCCGCATAGCGACGCCCGCGCGCGGCGCGGTTTCTGTGCGCAGTGCGGTTCGAGCCTGTTCTGGGACGCTCCCGCGCGCGAGACGGTGAGCATCGCGGCGGGGACGCTGGACGGTCAGACGGGCCTGCGTATGGCGAGCCACTGGTACGTCTCGCAGGCCGCCGACTACTACGACATCCCGGAAGACGGGCTTCCGCGGCACGAGCTCAGCGGCGAGGGGGAGCTCCCCTGATGCACACCGCGGCCGAACTCGCCGGCTCCGACTTTGTGATTGAGGTCGCGGGGCGACCCGCGAGTCTCCAAGATGTCTTTCGCGACTTCGACGAGCGCGACCGTCTCGGGGTCATCGTCCGCCGGCCGTGCGGCGCGACCGGTGCCAGCGCATTGATCCTCGCCGCCGTGACGGCGTTCTACGACGTCCAGCGGGAGCGGCACGGCTGCGAGGGGTTCTTTATATATCCCGACTACTTCATATTTCACGTCGGCGAACGCTGGGGCGATCACGGCATGCTCGACGTCTGGCCTTCGCACAAAGAGGTGGTGGTCGGCAAGGACAGCTCCGAGGAGTTGCTGCGCGTGGTCAACGACCGGGCTATCACTCGCCTGCTGGTGG
>DASRHQ010000050.1:0-7682 GCA_035650455.1 Solirubrobacteraceae bacterium | reverse complement strand
AGGACAAGGACGTTCGCACCGGACCCGACGAGGATCGCGAGCGAGAGCCGACGTCGCTCCCCGCCCGACAATCCTGTCAGCGGCTTCTCCGCATCTTCGCCAGAGAACAGAAACCTGCCCAGCAGAGCACGCGCCTTCCCGGGCGTGAGCCCGGTGGCGCGTTGGGTCGCCTCCAGCGCAGTTCGCGCATTCCCCGCCGGCAGGTCGTCCTGCTGAGAAAGAAAGCCCACCTGGACGTTATGGCCGCTTCTGAGCTTGCCTTGCACTCTGGGCCCGCCCGCACTGGACCCGTCACCTGCGAGCTCACGCTGCCCCGCCAAGGTTTCGATCAGGGTGGTCTTCCCGGCTCCGTTCGGGCCCACGAGCGAGATGTGCTCACCGCGCTCGAGCCACAGCTCTCCCCGGTCCAGGAGAACGCGTCCGTCGACCTCGATGTGCCCATCGAGCAGCTCAAACACGACGCGACCCGTTCGCTGCGGTCGTGCAAACTCGAAGTCGAGCGCTTTGTCCCCGCGGACAGCGGGTTGCCGCGGACTGCGGTCCATCTTCTGAAGCCGGCGGGCTCGCGACTTGGCCTGACGCGCGCGAGTGCCGGCTCGGAAACGGGTGACGAAGCGTTCGAGCCGCTCCATTTCGGCCTGCTCGCGCTCAGTCGCGCGTCCGATCGCGAGCTCACGTGCGGCCTTCTCGCGGCGCCATGCGTGCCAGGGGCCGGGGAAGTACTTTCCCCGGCCACCCTCCAACTCCAGCACGGAGGTCGCGACCGCCTCCAAAAACCAGCGGTCGTGGGCGACAAGCACAACCGCGGCGTCGAGCTTGGTCAGCGTCTGCTCGAGCCATTCGAGGGCCGCGACATCGAGGTGATTTGTGGGTTCGTCGAGCAGCAGCAAGTCGGGGTCCCCGGCCAGCGCCCGAGCGAGCGCGGCGCGGGTCAGCTCGCCGCCGGAGAAGGTGGCCAGGCGGCGCTCCAAGTCGGTGTCCGGTCCGAAGCCGAGACCGGGAAGCGCCCCGAGCGCCCGGTCACGCCAGTCGTAGCCCCCCGCGTGCTCCAGTCGCGCCTGCGCGTCGGCGTAGCGATCGAGTGTTGCGCGGTCATGGGCGCCCGCAGCCATCTGATCCTCGAGTCTCGACAGCTCCGCTTCGATCGCCGCAAGATCACCGGCGCCGCAGAGGACGTACTCGCGTAGTGAGAGTGCCTGGCTGGAATCGGGCGGCCTCTGGTCCGCCAGCGCGACTCTGACGCTCTTGCCGAATACCAGATCGCCTCCGTCTATCGACTCGTCGCCTGCGAGCATCCGTAGCAAGGTCGTCTTGCCAACGCCGTTGGGGCCGGAAAGCGACATGCGATCCGACCGCTCGAGCTTGAAGGAGACGCTTCGCAGCAGCGGACGGCCAGCCATCTCCTTGACCAGGTTCGATGCAATCACTACAGCCACAACGGGCGATGGTAGGACCGCCCCCTTTCGGGCCCTACGATGGAGAGGTGCGCCACAAGTCATGGCCTCCGGTGCCACCCTTCGAGCCGCCGCCCGCCCGGACCCTTGTAGTCGACGGCGTGGGCGAGTTGTTTGTGCGCGACAGCGGAGGCAGCGGCCCGCCGGTGATGCTGTTGCACGGCTGGACCGCGAGCGCCGACCTCAACTGGTGGGCGTGCTATCGCGACCTGCAGGACGCCGGTTATCGGGTGCTCGCCATCGACCACCGCGGACACGGGCGAGGGTTGCGGACGTACGACCCGTTTACGCTGACGGCCTGCGCGGCTGACCCGCCGCGGCGATCGAGGCGCTGGACTGCGCGCCCGCGACCGTCGTTGGTTATTCGATGGGAGGCGCGATCGCGCAGCTGGTCGCGCGCGATCATCCCGATGCGGTCTCCGGCCTCGTGCTCAGCGCGACCTCCCAGCACTGGCAGGATCCGGGATTGCGGCGTTACTGGCGCACCATGTGGCCACTCAGCCTCGCCCTTGCCGTAGCGCCGAGGACAACGTGGCGCATGGGGCTCCGATACGTCGGGCTGCGCGAATCTCCGCGGACGGCGTGGGTCCTGGCCGAGCTCATCCGCCACTCCGCCATGGACATCGCCGAGGCGGGCCGCGAGCTGAGCCGTTTCGATTCGCGACCATGGCTATCGCGCCTCGACGTCCCCGCCGCGGTGATCGTCACGACAGAAGACCACACCGTGCCTCCCCGCAAACAGCGCGAGCTCGCGGCGGCGCTGTACGCGGCTGTGTTTGAGGCTCCGATTGATCACATCCAGGTGACCTCGCGACCCAAGCGATACAACCCCGCTCTCCTCCAGGCGATCTCCTCCGTGCAGGAACGCCTGGGGACGCTGGACGACGGATCGCCGCGCGCGACGGCCGACGCCGTGGGGTACGCTTAGGCCCCTGATGCGAGCAGTCAGAGTCATCGGTGTGGTGAGCGCCTCAGGCGCGGCGCTGTTGCTTTCAGTGCCGAACGCACTCGCGGATGCGGGCCAGGGTTGGTACGGCGAAACAAACGACAAGGCCGTCACCAACGTGATGTTTTTGACAATCGCCTTCTTCGCCGTGCTGGTGACCGTTCTGACCATCATCCAGTCGCGGTTGGACAAGCGCAAGCACGAGCGGCTCGACGCGCAGAAGCGTCGCGCGGCCAACGCCGACTGGCGTGGCGGCTGGTAGCGGCGAGCCCCGAGCCGTGCGTAGTGGCCGGCGTTGACGGGCAGCCTTCGGCGATATGACGACATTTAATGACGCCGGCGTCCGCGAGTTGCTCGAGCAGCCCAACTACGCGGTTGTGTCCACCTACAACGAGAACGGCTCCATTCACTCGGCGATCATCTGGATCGCCCTCGAGGACGGCCGCACGGTTAGCATCAACAGTGCGACCGGACGCCTGTGGCCGTCCAACCTCCAACGCGATGGGCGTGTGACGTTGTTGGTGCAGGAGGCCGACAACCCCAACCACTACGTTGAGATCCGTGGAACTGCCCAGGCCACCATGGACGGGGCCGATGAGCACATCGACCTGCTCAGCAAGAAGTACATTGGGGAGCACGAATATCCTTTCCGGCAGCCCGGCGAACAGCGCATCAAGTTCGTGGTCACGCCGACGCGCGTGCGTCACTACGAGCAGTAGCGTCTCGCCGCATCTCACACGGACTTGGGCGGCCGCTCGCGCCGAGCGAGGAATGGCCACCCACGACGGGTAGTCCAAAACTGACGATGAGGGACCGCACCGAGATCTTGGTCGACGACCCGGGCCTCGCGGAGGCATTGAGCGGCGACCGCCTGAGCGCGGCCATTCGCGACTGTGTGGCTGCGACGATTAACGTCCCTCGCGGCGCATGGCACCCGGGGGACGAGCTCGCCAGCTTTCAGGCCGGCATTGGACTGCTGGTCTTGGATGGCTTGCTGGTTCGGCGAGTCGGCCTCGCCGAGCGGTTCAGTGCGGAGTTGCTGGGGGAAGGCGACATTCTGCGGCCCTGGCAGCGCGAGGACATCGCCACATCGCTCCCTCGCAGCGGTGGCTGGCACGCGATCGACCCGTGCCGCTTTGCGCTACTCGACGGCGCCTTCGCGCTTCGCGCCGGGCGCTATCCCGAGGTTATCTCGGGGCTCTTCTCGCGCGTGCTAAGACGCTCACGGATGCTGGCGGTCAACATCGCGATCGTGCACCATCCCCGGGTCGACGTGCGTTTGCACATGCTCTTCTGGGAGCTGGCCGACCGCTGGGGCACGGTTCGCCGCGACGGGGTGCGGCTGCCGCTCCGGCTCACGCACTCGGTGCTAGCCGACCTGGTGGCGGCTCAGCGCCAGACAGTCAGCAAGGCGCTGGGAGACCTGGCGGCACAGGGATTGGTGGCCTGGAATGGCGATGCGTGGTTGCTGATGGGGAGCCCGCCGGCCGAGCTCGACCGTCTCGATGCGATCTCGATCGGGGCATCCTCGCCCGTCTGATCTCGATCGGGGCCTTTTCCTCCCCCGTCTAGCTTTTTACGTAAACGTAAATTTGCTAGGCTGATCGGAGTGACCGCAACGCGACGGAGTCCGGCGGCTCGCATCCGCCTCCATCTGCACACCAATCCCGACCACTACAAGTGGGTCGCGCTGTCGAACACCACGCTCGGGATGCTGATGGCGACGATCAACTCTTCGATCGTGATCATCGCCCTGCCGGCCATCTTCCGGGGTATTCAGCTAAACCCGCTGGTCTCGTCGAACACGAGCTATCTGCTGTGGATGCTGCTCGGCTTCCTCGTGGTCGGCGCCGTACTCGTGGTGAGTCTGGGCCGCGTGGGCGACATGTTCGGGCGGGTGCGGATGTACAACCTGGGCTTCGCCGTATTCACCATTGGCTGCATCTTGCTGTCGGTGACATGGCTGCACGGCTCCGCCGGCGCCCTGTGGATGATCGTCATGCGAATCGTGCAGGGGATCGGCGCGGCATTCCTGTTCGCAAACTCTTCAGCCATCCTGACGGACGCCTTCCCGGCCAACGAGCGCGGGCTCGCGCTGGGCATCAACATGGTCGCGGCGATCGCGGGATCCTTTATCGGCCTGGTGCTGGGGGGCGTATTGGCACCGCTGGCCTGGCGCTTGGTCTTCCTGGTGTCGGTCCCGATCGGAATCCTGGGCACGGTGTGGGCCTACCTGATGCTTGAGGAACGCGGAGTGCGCTCGCCTTCGAAGATCGATTGGTGGGGCAATCTGACTTTCGCCGTCGGGCTGATTGCGGTGCTGGTGGGGATCACCTACGGCATCCTGCCCTACGGCGGACACGACATGGGGTGGACGAACCCCAAGGTGATCGCCGAACTCGCCGGCGGCGTGGCGATCCTGGCCGTATTCATCGTGATCGAGCGGCGGGTGAGCGCACCGATGTTCCGCATACCGCTGTTCAAGATCCGCGCGTTCAGCGCGGGCGTCTTCGCCACGCTGTTATCCGCGCTGTCGCGGGGTGGCCTGATGTTCATGCTGATCATCTGGCTACAGGGGATCTGGCTGCCGGAGCACGGCTACAGCTTCGCCCAGACACCGCTGTGGGCGGGCATCTACATGCTGCCGTTGTCGGTCGGGTTCCTGATCGCCGGGCCGTTTGCCGGGCGCCTTTCCGACCATTTCGGCGCGCGCCCATTCACCACGGGGGGCATGATCCTCGCCGCCGGGTCGTTCTTACTGCTGATCTCCCTTCCCGTCACGTTTGCCTACTGGGCCTTCGCGTTGGTGATCTTCCTCAACGGGTTCGCGATGGGGCTGTTCGCCGCCCCCAACCAGACCGGGATCATGAACAGCCTTCCCGCCGATCAGCGCGGAGCGGGAGCTGGTATGGCCGCCACCTTCATGAACTCGGCCATGGTGCTGTCGATCGGGATTTTCTTCAGCCTGATCATCGTCGGTCTTGCCTCGTCGCTGCCTTCGACGCTCTACCACGGCCTCACCGCTCACGGTGTTCCCCACACGTATGCAGAGCGGGTTGCGCACCTCCCACCGGTTGGCAGCCTGTTTGCCGCCTTCCTCGGCTACAACCCGATCGGGACGATGCTTCACCCGATCCTCGGGCACATGTCACACGCCAAGGCCGCGTATCTCACAGGCCACCGCTTCTTCCCCACGCTCGTCTCGCAGCCGTTCGCATCGGGAATTCATGAGGCCTTCTACTTCGCCGCCGGCTGCTGCCTAGTGGCCGCACTCGCCTCCTGGATGCGGGGCGCGAAGTATGTTCACGCGGCCGACGCTCCGGCCCCTGCGTCAACGGCTCCTTCGCCTTCGGCGCCGGCCTCGGCGCCCGAGCAGGTCCGCGCCGCTTAGCGACATCCTCGTCGGCAACTGACCGGATCCCCTCTCGGCCGGAGGCTGCCGCCGCCGCCAAGGCTCCGTCATGCTGTGCTCATGACGATGCGCGCCCTGAGCTGGCACCAGCGCAATACCTTTCACCACCGCCAATTCGGCTCCGCGTCCGCACTCGCGGCGCGGCTGCGCGCCGCGGAGATGGGTCCTGTGTCCGTCTGCCTGCCGGCTCGCAACGAGGTGCGCACGATTGGGCCCATCCTCAGCTGCCTCAGAGAGTTGCGCGAGCTCGGGCTGATCGACCAGATCGTGGTAGTTGACGACTCCGTTGACGGCACGGCCGAGGTCGCACGCCAGCTTGGGGCAGAGGTCCATGCACAGCGCGAGCTGAGACCAGAGCTCGGGGAGGTGCTCGGCAAGGGCGACGCCCTGTGGCGGGCGCTGCCAGTGCTCCGAGGCGAGATCGTTTGCTTCCTTGACGCCGACTCCGAGCACTTCGGCCCTCACTTCGTCACCGGCCTGCTCGGACCTCTCGTCGACGATCCGCGGGTAGCGTTTGTCAAGGCCCATTACCGGCGCCCGTTTCGCTTCGGTGAGCTCACGCTTCCGGACGAGGGTGGCCGCGTGACCGAGCTCACGGCCCGCCCGCTGTTGAACCTCTTCTATCCGGACCTGGCCGGCTTCGAGCAGCCGCTCGCCGGAGAGGTTGCCATGCGGCGGACGCTGCTCGAGCGCCTCCCGTTTGCGACCGGTTACGGCGTCGACATCGCTCTGCTGATCGACGCTTACGCAGCCGTGGGGCTGGATGGTCTGGCCCAGGTGAACCTCGACCTGCGCCAGAACGCCCACCAGCCGTTGCGCGAACTCGCTGGGATGGCCTCGGCTGTGCTGGGGGCGGTTGCGCTGCGCCTGGAGCGCGAGGGCCGCCTCCACGGCCCCCTGCCCTCGGGACTGCTGATCCCCGAGACCGACGACCTGCGCGTGCAATCGGTCTCGGCGACAGAGCGGCCGCCCCTGCGGGAGGCACGCGCCGCGGCATGACATGCCGTAAGCGCGGGGTCAATCGCGGCTGTGCTCCCGTTGGCGGATCGCGGCGAGGTCCTCGGGTGTGTCGACGTCGCCGCGGGCGCCCATCCCGGCGCATTCGATCGTGGGGCCGCCGCGAAGCAGCTCCCGGGCGCCCCGATCGCCGGTGAGGCTCGCGACGCTCCGGAGCTGCTCGCGGCCGAGCACGACCGGATGAGCGGGCTGTCCGTTGTACGTCGCTCGCGTCCCCGGCGCGGCCGCGACGAACCTCGAGATGATCTCCGGGGTCATCAGCGGCTCGTCGCCAAGCGTGAGGATGACCCGCTCAGCGTCCGGCAGAGCCTCGCTCCCGCAGCGCAATGAGGCGGCAATGCCCTCGCGCCAGCTCGCGCACACGATCGGTCGGGCGCGCATGAAGTCGACGCGTTCGAGGATGGCAGCCGAGTGTGCGCCGAGCACCACGACAATCGACTGGAGCTCGGGGACAGAGCACTGTGCATCGATCGCGTGCTCGAGCAATGGCCGGCCGCCCAGATCGGCGAGCAGTTTCGGCGAGCGGCCGTAGCGGCTGCCGGCGCCCGCCGCCAGGATCAGACCGGCGATCACCGCCGGCCGGAACGCCTCCCCAGCCTGAATCCCACCGCCACGGACGCGAGCGCCAGCAGAGCGGCCGCGGACAGCACGGTCCGAGGTTCGCGCAGGCGGCCGGCGACCACGCTGCGCGCGAGCTGCCCGGCATCGAGGGCGTCCTTTGATGGAGGAGGAGGCGCACTCGGAGGCGGTGGTGGTGGCGCAGCATGTGGAGGGGATGGCGGCGCGGCACTCGGAGGCGGCGGTGGTGGCGCAGCATGTGGAGGGGATGGCGGCGCGGCACTCGGAGGGGGTG
>DASRHQ010000049.1:0-2593 GCA_035650455.1 Solirubrobacteraceae bacterium | reverse complement strand
GCAGCCGACTACCCCGGACGGGACAGGTTCGCCCGCCTGACAGCCCAAGAGGAGCGGGCTGGCCTGTTCGCTGATCCCGCAGCTATCGGTACGCGGGACCGATGGACGGTGCTCGTGGCGAGAAAAGGTTTTCGCTTTCGTGGCCATCGGCTGATCCGGCTGCTCGCATCGAGTGCGTGGGAACTTACGCATTGACGCCCTGCCTCCGGATTTGATTGACACCGAGGGTTGTAGAACCGTAGGGCACTGGACGGGTGCCGTCCCTTGGCGCTCGATGGGAAACTGACGGGTCCACCGGCTGCGACGCCGGGTGTCCAGCAGCAGCGAAGCAACGTCCGGAGAGCAGAGGTTTGTACTGATAGAGCCAACCCCAATTTCGGGAGCTTCTGGCCATCAGAACGCAGGAATCGGCCCCAACCGCGTGGCATTTCGCGTTGGTGATTTTCGACCCATGCGGACGCCCGGCTCGGCGGCCCTTGCTCGCCCCAGAGTGGCGGCAGGCCGCACGTGACGCGAAAGTGACTCAGCGTCGGCGCGCCCCCCGGCGACCCTCGCCGGCTTGCCCCGGCCACCGCTCCCGCCGACTGCGAGGAATTTCCCGAACCAGCGCAAAGTGCCTGGGAAGTGACGCTGGCGTGCCTGGGAAGTGATTGGCCGTCCTTAGGCTGGAGGCGTGAGTTGGGTTTGGTCGGCTTTGGCCGAAAAGCCGACGAGAACGGTCCCCATCCCCGGGCGACGCGGGATCGTGGTCGGCGCAGCTTACCGGCCCGCGAGCATGCTCTCCCGCGCGATCCGAAGGGACCAACGGCACGGCTCGGCCGCGGCGGCGCTGGATCGGCCCAGTGGGGCCAGAAGGAGCGTGCTCTCCAGCACCGGCGATCGGAGCCAATCGACAACGCAGCGCCAGGGAGGACGAAGCCACACAGACGCGACGAGATAGGCCGCGGACCATGATCGCGCTGAGCCTTCCACTTCGCCTGCGGAGCGCTGCCACCGGCTGCTGGCGTTCGGCCAGCAGGCAGCTTCCGCCTGGTCCGGCTACACGGCTGGTCAGCACGAGGCAAGGAGGAACGGGATGATCGACTTCTGGACTCTCGGTCCGACGGCAGCCGCCTTTGGGCTGCGCGCCCGCGGCTTCGCGCCACGGGAGGCCGAGCGGCTCGTCGCGCTCAAGCTGCGCTACGAGCGCGGCGAGTTCCGCGAGCTGACCGACCACGACCGGCTGCGGTTTCTCCGCTGGCTGGTCGAGCACGGCCGTTTCGCTGGCGACCTACCGCTGGAGACGGCGCACAGCGACAGGAGGAGTGCATGATCGTGACCACTCAGTACCCACCTCGGTCCGGCGACGAGGGCGTAGCGGTCCTCGACGCGGTGCAGGAGCGCGTTTTTCTGGACCGCTACGCCCTGAAAGGCAGCGACGGACAGCCACTGGAGCGGACACCCGACGACATGTGGCGGCGTGTCGCCGCAGCGATCGCCGCCGTGGAGCCGACGCCAGCGCTCGAACGCACCTGGGCGGAGCGCTTCGCGGCCGTGCTGCGCGGGTTCAGGTTCGTGCCAGGCGGGCGTATCCTCTCGGGCGCGGGCAGCGGCCACGCCGTGACGCTGTTCAATTGTTTCGTGGTGCCCTCCCCGGAGGACAGCCGCGCGGGGATCCTCGACAACCTCAAGCTGCTGGTCGAGATCATGGCCCGGGGCGGCGGCGTCGGAGTCAACCTGTCCTCGCTCCGTCCGCGCGGGAGCTACATCCGCACGGTGAACGGCACCAGCTCCGGCCCCTGCGCCTGGGCCGAGCTGTACTCGGTGGCCACGGGCGACGTGATCCAGCAAGGGGGCAGTCGGCGCGGCGCCCTCATGCTCATGCTGGACGACTGGCATCCAGACATCGAGGAGTTCATCACCGTCAAGACCAACCTGCGGCGACTGCTGCACGCCAACCTGTCGGTCTGTATCTCCGACCAGTTCATGCAGGCGGTCAAGGACAATGCCGACTGGCCGCTGGTGTGGCAGGGCGAGGTGAAGAAGGTCGTGCGCGCGCGTGCGCTGTGGGACAGGATTTGCACTGCGGCGTGGCAGAGTGCCGAGCCCGGCCTCCTCTTCATCGACCGGGTCAACGCGCTCAACAACCTGGCTTACTGCGAGACGATACGCTGCTGCAACCCATGCGGGGAAGAGCCGCTCGCCCCGTTCAATGTCTGCAACCTGGGGGCGCTGAACCTCGCGGCCTTCGTCCGCGACGGACAGCTCGACGCCGGAGCGCTGTCCGAGACGACGCAGGTGGCCGTCCGCTTCCTCGACAATGTGATCGATGCCACCCCGTACTTCCTACCCGAGAACGAGGGCGCGCAGAAGGGGGTGCGCCGGGTCGGGCTCGGCACGATGGGGCTGGCCGACGCGCTGATCGCCCTGGGCGTGCGCTACGGCTCGGACGAGTCGCTGGTGGCGATCGAGGAGATCTACCGCACCATCCGCGACGCGGCCTACGACGCCTCCGCCGATCTGGCGGCCGAGAAGGGGCCGTTCCCGAAGTTCGACCGCGAGCGCTTCCTCGAGCGCCCATTCATCCGGCGGCTGCCCGAGACGATCCGCGCCA
>DASRHQ010000048.1:0-13185 GCA_035650455.1 Solirubrobacteraceae bacterium | reverse complement strand
GAGCGGCGGTCAGGTTCTCGAAGCCATGAGGTTCCGCGTCGTGGATCTGACGGCCCGCGTAGCTCAGCATGGGCGGGATGTTGAACTTGGTGGACGGGGTGATCAGGTGATCTTGAAGCGCCGCGCCCACGGTGATCGCCTTGAACGTCGAGCCGGGCTCGTAGTCGAGACCAACCGCGAGGTCGTCGAAGGATGGAGCCGGGGCCGAACCCACGTTGTTGGGGTCCAGGCGCGGCCAATTGGCGAGCGCGAGGATCTGGCTCGTGTTGGGGTTCATCACGATCGCGGTGGCGCCCTTCGGGTGGTACTTGGCGGCCACGCCCGCGAGCACACGTTCGACCTCGTTCTGGAGTGCGGAGTCGAGCGTCAGCCGAATGCTCTGCCCCGCCTTCGTCGGCCGCAAATCGTCGATCGAGATGGGCTGGCCGATCGCGTCATCGACCGTCTTTCGCAGGCCGTTTGTCCCGCGCAGCGCGCGGTTGTAGAGGTACTCAAGGCCACTTAGCCCCTTGTCGCCCCATCCGACCGTCCCGATCACCTGACCCGCCATCGCTCCTCGCGGGTAGACCCGCTTGACTTCCGGCACCAGTGAGAGGCCGTTGATCCGCAGGTTCATGATCGCCTGCGCGCGCTCGGCCACGAGCTGATGAGCGAGATAGACGAAGCCGCTGTGGGGCTTGGTCAACTCGCTCAGCAGCTTTGGCACGGGGGCTTGGAGCAGCGGCGCGAGACGGTCGGCCACCGACTGCGGATGCCGGATCAGATAGGGATCCGCAACCACGTCGTCCGCTGATTCGGAGAGCGCGAGCTCCACGCCGTTTCGGTCCATGATGGTGCCCCGCGGGGCGGGGACGGTTCTGATAGTCACCTGCTCGCTGGCTGCCGCCCGCCGAAGGCTGGCGGCCTTGACTGTGCCCAGCTCGGTCGCGCGCAGCACGCCGAAGGCCAGCAGCCCCAAGAACGCTACGAATAGAACTCTCAGTCGACGATCGATCGAAGCCACCGCGGTCACGGCGCGGTCGCGGGAGGCGGAGACGCTGCGCCCGTTGAAGCGCCGGGAGACGATGTCGTGGCCGGAGCCGTGGTGGTGCTGGTGGTCTGAGCCGTGGAGTTCGTTTGAGCTCCAGAAGCCGTCGAGGTGGTGTTCGCTGCCTGGCCCGCGCCGTTTGCGGGCCCCGCCGTTTGCGGGGGGCTCGCTGCCGGAAGTTGCGTTGCGGCGTTCGACGCGCGCAGGGCCGCTTCGAAGGCAGCCAGATTCGGGACACGGATCCCCGCCAGCGCACGGCGGGCGCTCGCCGATCGCGCCTTCACGAAGGTGATCGACGCGGGACCCGGCATGGTCATTCCCATGCGGCCGGCCAGGCGCTCGATCCGGTTTGGATCGGAGGCCGAGGCGACCTGCGCATGCAAGAGGTCGTTGCGGCCCTGCAATGAGCCGATCAGCTCGATCGATCGGCCCGTGGACGCGTTGAGCTTGAGCAGCTCCACCTGCATAGCGACGATCCCGACCAGCATCACCCCGAGCAGAGGAATCCAGGCACGGCCCCGGACGAGGCGGTCAAGCAGGGGGTGGTCGGGGAGCGACCGCAGGAGTGTCGCAAGTCGCTGGGAGAGGGTTTGCTTGCGCGCGGGCCGAGACCGCGGCAGCCGCGGCTCGGCGGGCTCCCGCCTCGGCTGGGCCGCGGGCGCAGCGACCGGACCGGAAACGCGCCGCGGCACCGGACCGCTCGGCGATCCGGGTGACTTGCGGCGCCGGGCGGGGGCGGTGCGCTCCGCGGCCGTCTTATGGGGGGGCGGTTTGGCGCCTGTGTGATGGGGGGCCTGTTCGGCGCCTGCGGGGGCGGCGGGCGTCATGGTTCTACCTCCAATTTGCGAGCGGCCCGCAAGTGGGCCGAGCGGGACCGAGGATTCGCCGACACCTCTCCGGCGGAAGGAGCGAGAGCCCGGCGGGTCAGTAGCTCGGCCTCAGGACGACGGCCGCAGACGCATACGGGCAGTTCGGGCGGGCACACGCATCCACGCGCCCGTTCGGCAAGGAACCTCTTGACCTGCCGATCCTCCAGTGAGTGAAATGCGATCGCGGCCAACCTGCCACCCGGCCTCAGCAACTCCCAAGCGCCGGGAAGCGCCGCAGCCAGCTGCGCGAGCTCGTCGTTGACGGCTATGCGCAGGGCCTGGAAGGTGCGACGCGCGGGGTGACCGGCCCCGAACTGGGCGGGGGTTGGGATCGCCGCCTTGATCGCATCCACCAGTTGCTGCGTCGTTGCCAGCTCGCCCTGCCGGCGAGCCCGCACTATGGTGCGAGCGATGCGGGGCGCATACCGCTCCTCTCCGTACTCGCGCAGAACGTTTGCGATGCGTCTTTCATCCCAGCCGTTGACGATCTCGCGGGCCGTGAGCTCCTGGTTGGGGTCCATCCGCATGTCGAGCGGAGCGTCATATGCGTAGGAGAACCCGCGCTCCCAGGCCCCGAGCTGGAGCGAGGACATCCCGAGGTCGAAGTAGACGACGTCCGCGGCAAACCCCTCCTGGCGCAACCCGTGCAGCGCTGCGCTGAAGTCTTCGCGCAGGAAGCGCGTCTTGCACGGGACCTCCGCCGCCAGGTGCACAAATCGCTCTTCGGCCTCGGGATCGCGGTCGATCGCCACGAGCAGCCCCTCCGGGCCGATGCGATCCGCGACCAGCCGGGCGTGACCTCCACCTCCGAGCGTGCAGTCCACGGCCACATCGCCTGGCTGCGGGTCGAGCACTGCGATCAGCTCGCCGGCGAGCACGGGGACGTGCGTTTCTGTCATATCAAGCAGTGTCGGCAAGGCTCGCGGCGATGTCGGGAATCCGGACCAGAACGTCTTCGTAGTAGGAGTGGTACGCGCCTCGATCCCACACCTCGAGGCAGTCGCCGGCGCCCGTTACCACGACCTCGCGGTCGAGTCCGGCGTATCTCATCAGCGGCGGGGGGATCATCACGCGGTTGGCGGAATCAAGTTCGGTGTCATGGGAGTTGCCGAAGAAGAACCGCTTGAGCTCCCGTGCCTTGGGCGACATGGGGCTGAGGTTCTGGAGGGTGGCGGTTGTGTAAACGTCATAGGCGGTCGGCGTCCAGATGGCGATCGAGCGGGGCGCGTCGGCGTTGATCTCCGGCGAGGCGGCAAGCACGACCCCATCGGCCAAGGCGGCGCGAAACTTCGCTGGAACAGTCAGTCGGTGTTTCGCGTCAAGCGCGTGTTCGAACGTTCCGCGGAAGGTCAATGGTTCTCGTTCGAAAGCCGGGGAAACTCGAACCCGGGTGGCTGGGTGGGAGGAGCCCTGCCACCCGGGTTCTGCATGCGGTCGCCACGATATCCCACTTTCCCCCACTTTGCAACCCAAATCTCATCTGCTGTCCCACAGGGACACACCAGCACCCCCTGAAGGCCGAAACGGCGGGTGATTACGGGCCTCGCCGCAGAAGACTCAGAGGGGCATGCGGCCGCGCTCGTCGTGCACGTTCTCGTGCAGGATTAACGGCTGGGCGGGAAGTTGCGGGTTTCGGGCCTGCCGCGCGGGTCTATTGGCGCCGGGGCGGGTCTAGGGGCGCGCCGCCGCCCCCCTCGGTCTATGTCCATTTCGCTTCGGTTTCCGAAACACGATGGACTTCGTCGGGCTTAGGTGCGTGCGGCTATTGCTTCGGAAGGCGCATGGGGTGTCCATCGCCGGCGAGCGGGAGTTCCAACGAGAGCCTCGCGCCACGGTCGCTGGGCGCAGACGCCAGACGACCGCCGTGTTCGTGCGCGACCGCGGACGCGATCGCAAGACCCCGGCCCCGCGACCCGCGCCCGCGGCGGGCCCGGCGCGACAACTCTGTCACGGGCGCGGGCAGTCCGGGCCCGCCGTCTGTCACCTCGACCCTGACGGAACTCCTATCCATCCGTGCGCAGACCGCGACGGCTCCACCACCATGCTCGATTGCGTTCGCGATCAGGTTGTCGAAAGCCTGGGCGAGTCTCAGCCGGTCGCCGTGGACCACCGCCGCCCCCGCCGCGCAGCTGACATCGATCCCGCCACCGTTCGTCGCGGCCGCCGGACGCCACGCCTCGGCGCAGTCAGCCAGCAACGCGGCAAGGTCCACGTCACCAAAGCGTTGCGGCGCCGGCGAGCCGCCGCCCACAGCGGCGAAATCCTCGAGCGCCAGCGCGGCACGCTCAAGCTCGAGCTCTACCCCCCGCAGTGGCGAAGCGGTCAGCCCGCCTCGCCGCACGCCGAGCCCGACCCCCAGGCGAGCGGCGGCGATCGAGCCTCGAAGTTCGTGGGCGGCGCGCGCGACCGCCTCGAGCCGTCGGCTGCGACGCAACTCGGCGCCCAAAGCCAGCGCCATCGCGAGCACGGCCAGCCCCCACCCCACGAGAGCCACGCCCACGCTCACGGCAGCGTTCCGTCGACCAACCGGTACCCCACCCCCCACACGTTGACCACGAAGCGGTCCCCGGCCACGGAAAGCTTTCGGCGCAGCCGTGAAGCGTGGGAGTCCAAGGTCCGCGTTATGCCCATGGACCTGTATCCCCACACGCCGCGCAGAAGCTCCTCGCGCGTGAAGACCCGCGTGGGGTCGCCTGCGAGCGCTCGCAGCAACGCGTACTCCTTCTTCGACAGCTTGACCTCGTTTCCATGCAGCCAGACCTGACGGGCGAGAGGATCGAGCTCAAGGGAGCCGATCCTCATGCGCCCGGGCCCGGTCCTGTGTTCGCCCCGCCTGAGCAACGCTGCGACCCGGGCCTGGAGTTCGGGGTAGGAGAAAGGCTTTCGCACGTAATCATCAGCCCCCCGACGGAAGCCGCGCAAGCAGTCGAGCTCGCTGGTTCGGCCGGTTACAACGAGGATCGGGAGGTCTGGGTCAAACCTTCCGGCGACGCGATCCGACTCGCGCACTTCGCGTAGAAGCTCCAGCCCGTCGCGGTCCGGGAGGGCCAGATCGAGGATCGCTAGGTCCGGAAACTCCGAGGCGATCATGTGCTCGGCGTCGCAGGCGGTCTCCGCCTCCAGGACCTCATAGCCGTCCGCCGAGAGGTTGTCGGACAAAAACGTCCGGGTGGCGGAGTGGTCTTCGATCAGCAGGATGGTGGCGCAGGGTTCGTTCATGCATCCCTGAGCGCGCCGGCGTCGGGGTTTCGCCCCCCACCCCGCAGGGGTCTGCAACGTTGCATTCGCTATTTGCGAGCGATCGTTGAGGCGCGGGATCCTTGTGCAGCGCACGCGCCGCCCGTAGATGCAACATCGCGTTCATCCGCCCGCCGGAGAAGGAATCGGACATATGATCCCGACGCCTCATGTACCGGCGTGGGAACTACAGCTCAGGTGAAGACTTCGTGCTCGAGTACGGGGAGCTGCGGTTCACATTCAATGAGCGAGATTTCCGCGAACGCTGTGAGCAGGCGGCGCGCAAGGTCGGGTTTCTCTGGGGTCCGGTCGAGGACGACGAGGCCGAGGACCTCGTCAGCCTTGTAGTCAACGGCGAGGTGACCGATCCCGCTTCGCCGCTCGGTGAGCACGTCAACGACTGTTGGCCCGAGCTGGTGGGGCCCTCGGAGCGCTCGCTCGTCCATTGGCTGCGAAGGCTGATCTTTCGCGGTGCTTGGCTTGACCAGCGCGTCAAGGAGGGAGAGCTCGACGTCTGCTTCGATGACGAGAGGCACGGGTTCGTGTACACCCAACCTGAGCGCGGCGGGGAGCCGATCGAGCTCGCACCCGAGCCCAGCTGGAACCGCGTCGCCTACGGCAGGCATTAGGTCTCGCTCACCGGCGCGTCGGCGGCCCATGCTCGGGAGCTACCGTTCTCGGCGATGCTGGCCCGCACCTGGATCGTCATGCCCACTTACAACGAGGCTCCCAACCTCGATTCCATCGTGCGGGCCGTGGGTGCGGAGCTCGAACCGTTTGTCGGCCACGACTATCGGGTCCTGGTCGTAGACGACAACTCGCCGGACGGGACCGGCGCGATCGCCGACGGCCTGGCCGCGGAACTCGAGTGGGTGCAAGTGCTTCATCGCCCCGGCAAGCAGGGCCTCGGACAGGCTTACCGGGAGGGATTCGCCCACGCCCTTGCCGGCGGCGCGCACCTGCTGGTCCAGATGGACGCCGATTTCTCTCACGATCCGCGCTACCTGGGCGATCTCCTCAAAGCCGCGCCCGGAGCGGACATCGTCCTGGGCTCCCGCTACATCCCCGGCGGAGGAGTTCGCGACTGGGGATTTCTGCGCAGAGCGGTCAGCCGCGGCGGCGGCGTCTACGCGCGCGCGATCCTGGGCGTTCCGGTCCGCGACCTGACTGGGGGCTTCAAGTGCATCCGTCGCGAGGTGCTTGAGACCATCGATCTGGGCTCGATCAGAGCCGAGGGATACGGGTTCCAGATCGAGGTCACCTACCGTGCCCTAAGGGCCGGCTTCAGGGTGGTCGAGGTGCCGATCATCTTCGCCGACCGACGGGCCGGTACCAGCAAGATGTCGGCCCAGATTGCGATTGAAGCCATGTGGCTCGTGCCGCGCCTACGCGGGTGGTCGCCCGACGGTTCTCGGGCACAATTGGACTCACGGGTTTGAAGACCGACCTGGTCGTCTGGAAAAATTAGTGTTGCCCTTGTAGGCCGTCCGGCGCCTCGGCGTCTCGGAGGTCAAGACACCGCGCCTGCTGCGTGGGACGCGTACCGATCTGATGTGGCCGATGCCACCTAACGTGAAACAAACATGTTCTGGCTGAAACCGACCCGCCCAGCGGGCATTTTTAGGTCATGAGCGTGCGTAGCCCTCTCGGCGCCACACCGCAGCACGGCGCATACGAGCTGGAAACAGCCCGCACCGCAAGGCGCGTGCTCATCCGCGACCCGGTCGGGGCGCTCGCGATCGCGGGGCTCTTGGCGGCCGGTCTGCTGATCGCACTCAGCGCCGCCAGCACCGATGCGTTGTTGCCGCTTTCCGTGCGACCGATTCCAACCTGGCTCGCGGGCCCGTTTGGAGGCGCCGGAATCAATCTCGGCGGGGTCGGCGTGATGATCACGCTGGCGGCGATGTTCCTCTTCTACGTGATCGCGGTGCAGCGATCAGATCGGCTTTCGCCCAGGACCGTGCTGATGTGCATAGCGGCGCTCGTGGCGCTCATGCTGCTTGCTCCGCCTCTGCTCTCCACCGACGTCTTCAGCTATGGCGCCTATGGCCGCATGGGCACGCTCTATGGAGCCAACCCTTACCTCCATGGGCCCTATGCGATCTCGATGGATCCCCTCTACCCCTTCATCGGCGCGAAGTGGGTCAACACTCCCTCCGTGTATGGGCCTCTATTCACCGCGGTGTCTTACGTGCTGGCGCCGCTTTCGATCGCCGCAAACGTGCTCGCCTATAAGGCGATTGCCGCGCTGTCGAGCCTCGCGATCGTTGCCTTCGTATGGAACGCTGCCCGGTGGCGCGGCGTGGATGCGGCGAAGGCGGCGGCGCTGGTCGGGCTTAACCCGCTGCTCATCATCTACGGAGTCGGGGGAGCCCACAACGACCTGCTCATGCTCGCCGCATCGGTTGCGGGCGTATATGCACTCGTTCAGCGGCGCAATGTCGCCGGCGGCGGCATGCTCGCGGCCGGAACTTGGGTGAAGCTGAGCGGGGCGCTGCTGTTTCCCTTCGCACTCTTGGGCGAGCCCGGCAAACGCCTGCGCGGCCGGCGCGAGATCTTAATTGGCGCGGTTGCCGTCACCGTGGCGGTCGGGCTGATAAGCGCGATCCTCTTCGGGACTGGCCCGTTGCACCTTCCTTCAACGATCGCGCAGAACCAGCGCGACGGGGATTGGCACAGCATTCCGGGCTTCATCGTCAACGTCGTGGGGCTGCCTACCGTGGGTCACGTGTTCGGCATCGTGCTGGAATGCGTGTTTGCCGCGATCTGCGTGTGGCTGCTCATCCGGGTGCGGCGAGGCCAACTCGACTGGCTTGACGGAGCCGCGTGGGCGACCTTCGCGATGCTGGTCACGGCCGGCTCGCTGTTGCCGTGGTATGTGGCCTGGCTTATGCCGCTGGCCGCGCTGAGCAGGGACCAGCGGCTGCGACGAACTGCGCTGGTCCTGTCTGGAGTGATCCTCGCCATCCAGCTGATCGGATATATCCCGCACGTCGGGACACCGATGTGAGCGGGAGCCCATTCGAAGCTGCCCGCGCGTGTGGGTGGCGGATTGGCGCGAGCACCTTCCAGGGTCGGGAATACGTCTCAGCGGATGACGTTCTAGACCGAGGGCAGGAGCCGCCCTACCATGGACTCGATGGCTGACGACGCTGGTCGGAACTCCGATGGCGCCCGAAGGCTGGGGCTGCTCAGTGTGGTGGCACCCGTGTACGACGAAGAGGCGGGGCTGGAGGCCTTCTATTCCCGCGTATGCACCGCGCTCCGGGCAATCCCATTCGAGCTCGTGCTGGTGGACGACGGCTCTCGCGATTCTTCGCCGCAGATCCTGGAGCGGCTCGCGGATTCCGATCCGAGGGTGTGCGTCGTTTTTCTCTCGCGCAACTTCGGACACCAGACCGCGCTCAGTGCCGGCCTAGACCACGCCCGCGGCGACGCGGTCGTGATGATCGACGCCGACCTACAAGATCCGCCGGAGCTGATCCCGGAGATGGTCGACTATTGGCGGCGAGGGTGCGACGTCGTCTACGCGGTGAGGCGCGAGCGGGCGGGCGAGTCGGCTTTCAAGCTCAAGACCGCCAAGTGGTTCTACAAGCTCTTCGGCGCGCTGGCCCAGGTCCAGCTCCAACACAATTCCGGTGACTTCCGCCTTCTGGACCGCCGCGCGCTGGACGCCCTGAACTCCATGCGCGAGCGGCATCGCTTCCTGCGTGGCATGACGGTGTGGGTGGGCTTTACCCAGGCCGCGGTCCCCTACGAACGCGATGCACGCTACGCCGGGGAGACCAAGTACACGCTACCCCGGATGATCCGCTTCTCGCTGGACGCGATCTTCTCGTTTTCGCACAGACCGCTGCAGCTGGCGACCCTGATGGGCTTCATCTTTTCCGCGCTGGCGTTCGTGGCGATCCCCGTGGTGATCATCTTGCGGCTGCTGAACTCATATATCCCAGGGTTCGCGACGATCACCATCGTGATCCTTCTGCTCGGCGGTATCCAGCTGATCGCGGTCGGCATCATGGGCGAGTACGTGGGGCGGATCTACGACGAGGTCAAAGGCCGACCGCTGTACCTCGTCCGCGCCCGCCGTAACTTGTTGCCCGATGGCATCCATGCCCGCAGGGCTCCGCACCATCAGGACCAGATCGCGATTCCAGAAGGCGAACGTACAACGCGGCCTGCCCAAGCGGAGTCCGCTACTCGCGCCGCCGTACGAGAAGGGCCCGCGACCCAATCGAGCGAGGCCGGCAGTCCCGAGCCCACGTCCGCGGACTGACCCGCGTCCGCGGACTGACCCGCGCCCGCGGACGGGCCACCGCCCGCAGCCCCGGCGTCGCGCCGCTGGCCCGGATTCCCGTTAGCCGACCCGGGTCGTCTGTTCGGTCGATGAGCGCTGGCCGGGATCGTTGAGCTCGACTCCCGGCGGCGGATCGACTCGCCCGGCGAGCAGCGGATCGTCGGTCTCGCGCATCCACCCTTCCAGCCGCTCGCGCAGCTGCGCCAGGGTGCTCTGGTGGCCGGGATCGGAGGCGAGATTGTTGGCTTCATTGGGGTCGAAGATGAGATCGAAGAGTTCCTCGCGCGGGATCTCGTGCTGATCCCACCCGTACCGCAGCAGCAGGTCTTTGCTGGGACCATCGTCGGTGTTGGGTAGCACCGGAGTGTGCTTCTCGCCCCAGCGGCGGATGTATTTGTAGCGGGTGGTTCGCACCGCCCGCTGTGGCTCATAGGCGGCGTGCCAGGTGGAGCCCGCGAAGACCTCGTCGCGCACGGCGGGGACCTCTCCATGGAGCAGCGGAAGCAGCGACACCCCTTGGAGGAAGTGGGGTCGCTCGATGCCCAGGAACTCGCACACCGTGGGAAAGAGATCAATGTGCGAGACGAGGGAGTCGATCACCCGGCCCCCGTCGAAGGGATAGCGTCCGCGAAGAATCAAGAACACCCCGAGGCCTCGGTCATAGAGCGTTGCCTTGGCCCCGGGGAACGGCATTCCGTGGTCCGTCGTGAAGATCACCAGCGTGTCGTCGCCCATGCCCGTCTCGTCGAGTGCGTTCAGGACGAGCCCCACGCCGTGATCGAGCGAGCGGGCGCTGGCCTTCAGGCCCGCCATGTCGGCGCGGACCTCCCGAGTGTCGGGCAGGTTTGGTGGCACCTGGGAGTAATGGACGTCACGCAGCGAGCCCGGACCGAGGAACTCCCTGTGAGTCTCGAAGAACCCGACCGAAAGGAAGAGCGGGCGCTCGTGGCCGCGGCGCAAGACCTCCATGGCGAGCGGCGCGACCGTTTCGACGTGTGTTGTGGGAATCTTGAACACCTCGTCGTAGCCGATCGCCTCCGGATCTTTGGAGATGTGCTGCTCGCCAATCAGCACCGAGCTGTATCCCGCGCCGCGCAGCGTGTGCACGATGTGGTGGGAGTAGTCCCGCAGCGACCAACCGCGATGAGCCAGGCCGAGCATCCCGTTGGTCTGGCCGTACTGGCCTGTCAGGAGGCAGGCCCGGGAGGCCGAGCATGTCGGGGCGGCGCAAAAGGCCTGCCGGAACAGCACACCCTGGTCGGCGAGGGCCTGGACATTCGGCATGAGCACCTGATGTCCATAGGGCTGCACGTACCGACCGGTGTCGTGCGAGTGAAGATAGAGGATATGAGGAAGGGTTCTAGGCATTGTCAACGAATTCGCCAGACTTTATGGTGTTAATGGTGCCGATGCTTTCTTACCTGGTCTGCGCGACGCCTCGGAGCGGGAGCACACTGTTGTGCGAGCTGCTCGACCAGACAGGCGTGGCAGGCCGTCCCGAGGAGTATTTCGAAGCGCTCCGACATTCCGGCGTCCCGCGGCGGCCGCACGAGTACTTCGACCCCGAGCGCCACGCCAACATCATCGAGCGCCTCGCCTTCCGGGAGATGCCCGACGGGATCGTCCGCCCGGCCAATCCCCTGTGGAACCCCAGCGACTACGGCCGTTACTTGGAGTGGGCGCTCGAGCAGGGCACGACCGAGAATGGTGTCTTTGGCGCGAAGCTGATGTGGGGCTATCTCGGCGACTTCGCGGATCTGTTGCGCACCATCGAGGGAATGGCCGACCTGCCCCTGCCGGCCGTGTTGGGACGGGCTTTTCCGGGCTTGCGCTACATCCAAATCACCCGTGAGGACAAAGTCCGTCAAGCAGTCTCGCTGTGGAAGGCGGTGCAGACCCAAGCCTGGCGCCAGGACGTCCGTACGGCCCCGGCACGCGAGCCGGTGTTCTCCTTCCGGGCGATCAACTACCTGGTACGCCTGCTCACCGCCCACGACGCCTCCTGGGACGCATATTTCCTGGGGCTGGGCCAACCTCCGCAGCTGAAGGTGACATACGAGGAGCTGGCGGCCGACCCGAAGCCCGTCGTCCACCGCGTGCTCGAGCACCTCGGCATCCCGGCGCCGGAGCCGCTCCATCTAGGGGCACCACGGCTTGCGGCTCAGGCCGACGAGCTTTCAGAGGACTGGGTGCGCCGCGTCCACAGTCACCTGAACGCCTTGGAACAGCCCGAGAGCGCGGTCGTGTCGGCGAGGTCGAGCTAGCCGCCTGCGGGGTTAGGGCCGACAGATCGCGATCCACCGTGGCCCGCGGTCACGCTCTGTTTTGGAGCCGTGCCGTCGCCAACGGACCCGTCTCCGGCACCGGTCTCGCCCGCGAGCCGCTCGACGGTGCGCTCCAGTGCGGCTATTCGCGCTGCGAGTGCCTTCAGCGCGTCGGCGATCGGATCGGGCAGGTGGACCCAGTCCGCATCTGGGCCCTCTGGTCGGCGCCCCTCCACTCGCACAGGGTGGCCTGGATTTCCCACGACGGTCGAGTTGGGTGGTACGTCGTGGATGACCACGGTGTTCGCACCGATCTTCGATCCATGACCGACCGTGATCGGCCCAAGCAGCTTCGCTCCGGACCCAACGGTCACGTTGTCCTGCACCGTCGGGTGTCGCTTTCCCGTCTGAAAGCCCGTGCCGCCGAGCGTCACACCCTGATACAGGGTCACGTTGTCGCCAATCTCGGCCGTTTCCCCGATCACCACGCCCATCCCGTGGTCGATGAAGAATCCTCGGCCGATCTTTGCTGCCGGGTGCACCTCGATCCCCGTCGCCGAGCGTGTGACCGCGGCGATCACCCTCGGCACCAGCGGCACCGAGGCGCCGTGCAGCGTGTGGGCCAGCCGATGGGCCAGAACCGCGTGCACCCCGGGCCACGTCGCCAGAATCTCGAGCCCGGCGACATCTCGGGCGGCTGGATCGCGGCCGTGCGCCGCCATGACGGCGCCACGAATCTCAAGCGCGGCACGCCGGATAAGGCCCAGCCCGGACACTGACCAAGCGTAGCGAGGGCGCTCTCCCGCGCTACCGCGCTGTCCCAGCCGAAGGGCGCCCAAGTCAGGGCGCAAAAAAGGGCGTGGAGACGTACCGCTCGCCCGAGTCCGGGAGGACCACGGCAATCCTCGCGCCGGCTGACTCCGGTCGCCGTGCGACGGCCAGCGCCGCCCAGAGGGCGGCACCGCCTGAGATTCCTGAAAGGATCCCCTCCCGGCGCGCGAGCGCTCGTGCGGTTTCGATCGCATCATCGTCCTGCACCGCAATCACTTCGTCGATCAGCTCGCGGTTGAGTACCGCCGGCACGAAGCCCGCCCCGATTCCCTGAATCTTGTGTGGCCCGGCGCGGCCCCCTGACAGTACGGCGGAGGCCTTGGGCTCGACGGCCACAAGTTTGCATCCCGGTCGGCGCTCCTTGAAAACCTCCCCTGCGCCGGTGATCGTGCCGCCGGTGCCCACCCCGGCAACGAATACGTCGATGCGGCCGTCGAGGGCGTCCCACAGCTCCGGCCCGGTGGTTCGCCGATGAATCTCAGGGTTTGCCGGGTTGGAGAATTGGTCGGGAAGGAACACGTCCTCACGCGAGGCCAGGCGGCGGGCGGCAGCGACAGCCTCGGTCATCCCGCCGAGTGACTCGGTCACCTCAACTTCGGCCCCATAGAGCCTCAGCAGACCCTCCCGCTCTCGACTCATGCCCTGCGGGAGCGTGAGCAA
>DASRHQ010000047.1:0-116151 GCA_035650455.1 Solirubrobacteraceae bacterium | reverse complement strand
CCGCGGTTGGGTGAGACCAAGTTGCGGCGGTGGCGTGATGGGGCGCGCCACGTGCGGTTCATGCTCGCTGAGGCGCTATGGCCCCGAACCCGCGGCACCACCCCCACACAACACAGCACGGACCTTTCGGAGCGCCAGCGCGTTCCGGTTGGGAGCGACAGCGCCGGCGTATCGGCCAACGGCAGCGGCGGGCGGACAGGCGGGACCGATACCCGCGGCCGCGAGGGCTCGAGCACCACGGAGACGGCGCCCACCCCGCCCGGTAGCTGATGGCGTCCGTCGCACCGGCGCAGTCTGCCCCGGCCGGTGGGGCGCTGCACAGGGTCCGCTCCTGGGGCCCCCATGCCCGCGGTGCGTTACAGCGCAACTGGCTGTTCGCGGTCTTTGTATTGCTGGGGATCGGCCTGCGGGCGGCCGCTTCGGTTGCGTATTGGCCGGCACTTGAACTGCACGCGGATTCCTACGACTACCTCTCGCTCGCACACAGCCTGACGCCCGGGGTGTGGCACCCCTCGGGCTATCCGCTGTTACTCGCGCTTTTGTCGCTCGCTCGGAGCATCGGCCTGGTGGTGATCGTCCAGCATCTCATGGGCATCGCCATGGGGGTGATCGTGTACACGCTGACCCTGCGGCTGGGGGCACGGCGGTGGCTGGCGGCGCTCGCGGCCCTGCCAGTGCTCCTGGACGCCTACCAGGTCGACCTGGAGCAGTACGTCCTGGCCGAGACCCTGACCGACCTGCTGCTGCTCAGTGGCGTGGCGGTTTTGCTGTGGCGAGAGGACGTCGGTGCCAAGCGCGCGGCCGCCGCGGGGCTGCTGCTCGCGGCAGCCGCCCTGACGCGCACGGCGACCCTGCCCGTCCTGGCCGTGGCCGTGCTCTATCTGCTTGTGCACCGCCCCCGCTGGCGGCCGCTGGTCTCGTGCTGCGCCGCGGCCGCGGTGTTGCTGGTTGGCTACGGAGGCTGGTACGCGGCCAACAACGGCTACTTCGGCTACTCCGGTTACACGGGTGTCTGGCTCTACGGCAGGGTGGCCCCGTTTGCGACCTGCCACTACTCGTTGTCGCACGAGGAGGCCAAGCTGTGTCCCTCTCAGCCGGTCGGCAAGCGCTCGGTCAACCCTGAGTTCTGGGCGGACTCTCGGGACTCGCCGATTCACACCGTGGCGGTCGCGAATGGACGCCAGCGCAACGCGCTTGGCCAGCGCTTCGCCATTACCGTCATTGAGCACCAGCCGCTCGCGTACGCCGGCGCCGTGCTGGCGGACACATGGCACTACTTCACCCCGGGGCGTTGGCAGAACGCCGACCACGTCGATATGACCCGGTGGGTCTTTCCCCCGCCTCACTTCCACACGTACGGCCACGGCTACCACGTCACATTCGCGAACACCGGCTTCAACAACTCTCGCCTGAAGGCCAAGCCGAACACTGCCCTCATGGGTCCCCTGCGCACCTACCAATCCATCTTCTACACCCCCGGCCCGCTACTGCTCGCGTGCCTCGTCGGGGCGCTGGCGATCGCCCTGGGCTTGGCGCGCAAACGCACCGGAAGGCGTCATGCTCGCTGGGCGGCGCTGGTGCTCGCGGTCAGCGCGGTTCTGGTTGTCCTCAGCTCCTCGGTCTTCGCGCAGTTCAGTTACCGGTACGGGCTCCCGCTGCTGGTGCTCCTCCCGCCCGCGGGCGCCGTCGCGGCCGACATCGGTCTCGACGCCATCCGTGCGCGGCGGAGGGTCACGTCTTCGCGCGGGCTGTCAGCTCACTCGGAACAGCGTGGCGCACCCGAACCGGTGCACTGAGCTGGTGATGGGGCGAAGCGCCCGCTCGAGGTCGGCTCGCGAGCCGCAGTTCTGGAGCACGAAGCGCGCGCCCGACTGAAGGACGAAATGCCGTGCCGCGGCCGGCGAGAGCTCTCCGGCCAGCAGCCGCCGAGCAGTATGGGCGCGTTCGAAGGCATTGGGTTGCGACCACCGCCAGTCGTCCGAGTCGTACACGCGCCTGCCCGTCATGCCGGGAACGGAGTCGCCCAGATAGGGCGAGCTCAGCACCCCGCCCGGTACGGGATCGCCGGCGAGGTAGTCAATCGCACGGACCTCCGAGGAGGCGAGCAGGTTCTGGTTGTGGGTGGCTGGACCAACGAACTTGTACGCGTCGGCCATCGTGGACGCGCTTCCCGGGATCGTCAGCGCCGCGACCGCGAGCGCGGCCACCAAAACGCCCAGCGCTCGCCAGGCTGGGACGTCGCGCAGGCGGCCGGCGAGACCGCCGTGCTCGGCGTGCCCGGGAACCGGGATGCGGGCCAGTGCGGGCAGCCAGAAGCTCCGGACCGCTTGGACCGCGAGCACCCCAAGCGGGACAGCGATTCCCACCCAGGCGTGCTGTGGGGCCCCCGCAAATCCGGACGCATTGATGCCATAGACGATGAACGCAGCAATCGGCCAGGCCATCGCCGACGCCTGCAGAACACCTCGCGGACGCCTGAAATACGCGGGCACCGAGAGCACCAGCAACGGGATCAGCGGAACGAGGATGCGACCGAGTGGCCACGAGTGCAAGAGCGCACCCTGGCCCAGTCGCCACGCCAGGTCGATGCGGCCGAGGATTCCGTAGTAGACGAGCGGTATGGCCGTGGCAACCACCATCAGCGCCGGCTGACGCAAGCTGCGCACGAGGCCGGCGCGCAGCGACTCGCGCAGTCTCACCAGCTCCACCCCGCCGAGAATTACGAGCAGGACCTCCCCTTGCCAGGGGTGGACCCAGCTCGCCAGAAATCCCATGGCCGGAGCCAGGACTGAGAGTCGCTGCTCGCGGTACGCGCGGTCGTACGCTAGGAGAGCGACCACGACCAGGGCAACCCCGAGCACCGCGTGCGGATACCCCCACGCCATGAACGGCAGCCACTCGTCGCCGAGCACGCCCCCGCCACCTGCGAACAGCGCGAGCACGAGGGCGACGCGCCGCTCCCACCGACCCTCGAGCAGCCGTCCGCACCACACCCAGATGGCGAAGAAGACCGCGAGGATCGCGACGGGCTTCCACGCGAGCAATGCCACCCAGGAGGGCACACCAAGCGCCACCAGGCCGCCGGAGAGGGCGAACATCGGCTGCAAGTAGACGTGGCCTGTGGGCCGCAGCACGAACAGGTCCGAAGTGAGCACGTGATGTGAGGCGTCCTGAATCCAAGCCAGGAACTGCATCTGGTCGACCGGGAACTCGCCGTCGATCCCCGTCCACTGCAAGCCATGTACCGCGTAGTGGAGGTTGACGAAGATCAGCCAGCAGCAGACGGCGGCGAACGCGACCAGGATCACCCACTCGAACCATCCGGGCCGGCGGCGCTCGCCTCCGCCGATGCCGTCACCGTGCGCGCTGCGCTGCGCGCCGCGGGTGGGCGCTTCCGGCTGTGGCGACGCCAGCGGCGCGCGCCCGCGCTCGGCCGAAGTGGCCATCAACCTCCGCCCACCAGCCGGTGCTCAAGCGCCCTCGAGGCCCTTCCGGCAGGGGTATGCAGCGGGCTGATGTTGTGTATCTCGAGCAAGTAGGTCGTCCCGGGACCCACGGTCAGGATCAGGAACAGGGTCAGCGCCAGCGCGGCTCCTCGCAGCGCACGGCTGCGGCCGAGCGCGGCAAGCGGCAAAAGCCAGATTACATACCACGGCATCAGCCACGAAGCGCTCGCGATCAGGACGAGCGTCGCCCATCCAGCCCCGGCAAGCCAATCCCGTGTGGGATCGCGCATGTAACGGACGAGTTGGTAGATCGTCACCAACGCGACGGCAATGGTCATGTCACGCAACACCGAGTGCGTGCCCCCGCCCACTCCGACCGCGAGACCGAGCAGATTGGGGATGCTGAACGGCGTCAGGATCTTGGTCTGCGTGGCCACGTTCGGCAGCGTGGGCCCGAATAGCAACAGGCTGAGCGCGACGAGCGGGACCGCGGCGAGCAGTGCGCCCTGCAGCACACGCCAGCGCCGCCCTGCGCGCCATGCGACCAGGACCATGAACGGCAAGATCAAAAGCGCCATGAACTTGATCGCCACCCCGATGATCACGAGCGCGCCCGCGGCGCGGTCGTGGCGGTCAAGGAACAGCGCGATCGCCGCGGTCGAGGCGACCAGCATAAACACGTCGTTGTGGAACCCCCCGAGCGCATAGGCGATGAAGATCGGGTTAAGCGCGAGGAACGCAACCGGGAAGCGCTCGTCGCGTCCGAGCCGCCTGGCGCAGGCCGCCACCAACCAGAGCAGCGCAACGCCTGCGCCGATCGTCACCACCTTCAGCGTCCACGTGGCGACCGAAAGCGGCAGCAACCCGAGCGGGTAGGACAAAACTGTCCACAGTTCGCCGTACGGGCTGTGCAGGTTGTGCCAGGTGCTGAATACGTTCACGGGGTCGCGACCCATGTCCCCGAGCACATGCGTGTAAGGGTTCAGACCGTGCAACGCGCCCAGGCGCGCATAGCCGAGGTAGTCGAAAACATCGGTCAGCTGCAATGGCGGTGTCAGCAACACGAGGACCGCGAGCACTCCGACCACCACCCACAGGGCGCGCATCGACACCGTCCGGATGAACGCCAAGGCCATGCCATAGGCGCAGAACATCGCGATCAGAGCGATGCTCGAGAGAATCTCGAGCGAGGGCCGCGCCTCCGGCAGATGTCCGAACAGGCCGTGGAGCGGACCCGCCATCCAGTTCGGGAAGGAGGCGGTCGAGCGAGGCACGAGGATCGAAGGCCCACTCGACGCGAACAGTGCGGTGGTTGCGGTGACCGCGATCAGGAAGCCGATAGCGACCCAGGCGGCGATTTTTGGGTAGTCGAGATCGGTTATCCGACGAGCCGGCCGCTCCCGCGGAGGCGGGGGTGCCGGCACGCGGCCAAGCGTGCCGATGTCGCCAGTCGCGATGCCGTGAGGCGAAGCCATTACTGGTAAGTGTGGCGGTTCCGCGCCCGCCGACAGAGGGGTAGTTTGGGGCAGGGACGGGACGAAACCGTTCGAATAGCTAGGATTGACGCTCAATGTTGGACGATCTGCCCAGGGGGCGGAGGCCCGCCCTTGCGGAGAAGTACGCGCAACGCCCCCTTTGGGCGCGCCTCTGGCCTGCCGTTTCAACCCGCATGAGCAGGCATCCGCTCTGGATCAAGGTCACCCGCAAGCCGTTGCACGCTCGGGTCGTCAAGTACGCCCTGGGCTCCGTGGTGGCGTTCATCACGGGCAACATCGCCTTCATGCTCCTGTATGTCGCGGGGACTTCGACGACGGTGTGCTCGGTGGGAGGGTTCATCGCGGCGGCGATTCCCAACTGGATCCTCAACCGCCGATGGGCCTGGCAGCGGCAGGGACGTCCACCCGCCCGCCAGATAGTCGGCTACATCGCGGTCTCCATCGGTGTGCTGGTGGCGACATCCGCCGCGACCGGCTGGACCAACGCCCAGGTGCAGTCCATCCCGAATCACCATGGGCTCCGGCTGCTGATCGTGACCGCCTCTTACGTCGCGGTGACGATCGCGCTCTTCGTGGTGAAGTTCGCGATCTACGAGTACTGGGTGTTCTCGGAGCGCAGCCGGGTGCGCGCTGCCCTGCGCTCTCTGCTCCAGGTGCGCAGGATCGCCCGGGCGAATCGCAGCCCGTAGAGCAGGTTCGGGCCCTTCTTCGTCTTCGTGGCGCCGGTGGGGCGATCGCGCATCGTCGTCGCCACCTCGATCACACGAAAGCCGCTCATGGCCGAGGCGATCAACGCCTCCGAGGTCTGGTACTGGCGCTGTTCAAGTGTGATCGCGCCCGTAAGGCTGGCCCGGAACGCGCGGATCCCGCACGCCGGATCGGTGATTCGCTGCCGGAGCAGCACGCTCACCACCCCGCCGAAGAAGATCACGCCTGCGTGACGCATCGGATCGGTCGTAAGCTCGGTCCCCAATCGGCGTGAACCATTCACGAAATCGGCGCGACCGGAGATGATCGGCTCCACCAACCGGTCGAGCTCAAGCGGCTCGTATTGGCCGTCCGCATCGATGGTGGCGATCACCTCGGCGCCCCGCTTGCGCGCCAACCAGTAGCCGAGTTTGAACACCAGCCCCTGGCCGCGGTTGACCTTGACATCGCACACCAGCGCGCCCGCAGAGGCGGCCTTCTCGGCGGTGGCATCCGTCGCACCGTCCACGACCACGATAACCTCGGCCGCGAGACCCGCGATCTGGCTGGGGATCTCCTCTACGACGGTCGCCACGGTGGGTTCCTCGTTGTAGGCAGGGATCACCACCGCCACTGGGGCGCCGGCTCCGGGCGGGTGTTGGGCCAAGAAAGACGCAGCGGCCGAACGCTCTGCCGGATGCATCTGCGCGAGCTCGCCGTCGAGCGCGCTCGACGGCGTCGATGCGCCCGTCACTGATTGCCTCCGGAACGTATGTGGACTCGCATTTCTTCTCCTGGACTGCGGCTGCGCCGCGCCATGGTTGGGCCGAATGGGCGCGACCGATTGCGCGGATGAGGATACACAGGGGCCCACTCGGGTCACCGCAGGGGCCGAGGCGGGCTACCGGCGCGTTTCGCCGGCGATTTTCGTAGACTGGCGCTACATGTTGGGGATGTCGGGGAAGGCTCTGCCCCGCCCTGCAATGCGAGCCGTGGGCGCCGGCGCGACGATTGGCGCCGTGGTCGTCCTGGGTATCGCTAGCGGGCCGGGCGCGGCCGCAAACACGAAGCAAACGGGCGCGCACTCGCTGAACAAGCCCTCACGTCCTGCTCCGTCCTCGGAGGGGCTGGATGTGTTGCCGTTTCCAGGCACGCCGGATGCATCGCCGGGAACAAGCGTCGATTTTCCCGCGGTTTCGCCGAGGCAGATCGCTTCTGTGAAGGTGGTTGGGTCTCGTAGCGGGATCCACGCAGGACGGTTGAGCGCGCAGCCCGATCACGGGGGAACCGCGTTTACCCCCAAGCGCCAGTTTGTGCAGGGCGAGCGGGTTTCGGTGACCGCGAATCTGCGTTCGGTCGTGGCGGGCGCCGCGTCCGGGGCTCCCGGCTCCCGGCGGCTTGCTTTTTCCTTCTCCGTGGAGCGGCCTGCCGGCGTCCCCGGGACGACTGAGTCGGACATGATGGGTGGCGCGGGGAAGCGCGCAGCAAGCACCTCGTCGTCGGGTACGCACTCGTTCGTGACCCATCCCACTTGGCACGTTCCCTGGATAACGACCAGCGGAGACGACACCGACACGACCTCGGGACGCATCTTCCTCTCCGCCCAGAACTCCGGGCAGAACGCCGCCTACATGGTCAACGGCAAGGGCCAGATCCAGTGGTATCACCCGACCAAGGGACTCGCCGCCAACACGCGCGTTCAGCAATACAAGCACCACCCGGTCATCACCTTCTGGCAGGGAGGATTTTCCTCACCGCCCGGGGCCGGCAGGGGCGAGGACCTGATCCTCAACAGCTCGTATAAGACCCTTCACACGGTCCGCCCCGGCAACGGCTTTGAGAAACAGGGCTTCGATCTGCACGATTTCACGCTGACACCGCAGGGAACGGCGTTCGCGGCGGTGTGGACGCCCGTCCATCGCAACCTGACCTCGGTGGGAGGGCCGGTGAACGGGACGGTATTCGACTGGATCATCCAGGAGATCGACGTGGCCACGGGCAAGGTGGTCTGGGAGTGGCACGCACTCGGTCATGTCCCGATCAAGTACACCTACAACAGGGTCGTCCCCGGCGGCACCCTCGAGTACTTCCACCTCAACTCGATCGAGCAGGTTGCGGGTGGAAACATCGTGATCTCAGCCCGCAACACCTGGGCGGTCTACGAGATCAACAAGAAGACCGGCAGGATCATGTGGACCCTGGGCGGCAAGCACTCGAGCTTCAGGATGGGCCCTGGTGCCCAGTTCTACTGGCAGCATCACGCGACCCTGCGATCGGGCGGGCGCTTGACCGTCTTCGACGACGGCTCCTCTCCCAGAGAAGAGCCGCAGTCGAGGGCGCTGGAGTTGCACATCTCGACCAAGACGCATCAGGCGACCGTGATGCACGCCTATACGCACAAGAAACCGGTGCTGGCGAGCAGCGAGGGCAGCGTGGAACTCCTCGGCAACCACAACGTGTTCGTGGGCTGGGGCTCGGCCCCCTTCTTCTCCGAGTACACCCCGGGCGGCAGGCAGATCTTCAGCGACGGGTTCGACCATCCGATCGAGTCCTATCGCGCTTACCGCTTGCCGTGGACCGGCCATCCGCCGTGGTCGCCCGGGATCGCCGTGCGCAAGACCTCCTCCGCCAACCATTTCAACGTATATGCAAGCTGGAACGGGGCGACCGAGCTGGGCGCCTGGCGGGTGCTTGGGGGACCGTCGAAGTCGGGTCGCTTCAAGGCGATACGGACGGTCTCGTGGGCGAGTTTTGAGACCCGGATCGCGGTGTCGACGAAGGCCGCGTACATCAAAGTGCAGGCCCTTGGCCTGCACGGGAAGAAGGTGCTTCCCCACGGCACCTCGCGGCCAGTCCGGGCGGGGTGATATGCATGCTCGGGCAACGGTGTAGACCGGCACTCAAGCGCCTCCGGCGGTCACGGATGCGCACGGCCGCGTGCGCTTCGATCTTGATCGGGGCGGCAGGTGCCGCTCTGGGCAGCGGTGCCCTGGCGCCGGCGGCGGCCCGCTCCTCGGGCGGCACCTCGAACCCTTCGCGGGCGCTGGATGTGCTGCCGTTTCCCGGGACGCCTGATGCTCCGTCAGGTACCGATATCGATTTTCCCGCGGTTTCCCCGGGCCAGATCGCCTCTGTGAAGGTGGTTGGGTCTCGTAGCGGGGTGCATGCGGGACGGTTGAGCGCGCAGCCCGCGGGCCAGGGAGCCGCGTTTTCGCCCAGGCAACCGTTTGTGGCGGGTGAGCAGGTTTCGGTGACCGCGAATTTGCGTTCGGTGACCGCGGGTGCCGCTTCGGGCGCTGCGGGTTCGCGGCGGCTTGCGTTTTCGTTCACGGTGGCACGGCCGGCGCACATCGCTCAGACGATCGAATCGAGTGCTGCCGCCGCCGGTCAGTCGGGAGGTGGTGCCACCGCGGGCTCGAGCAAGACGCACTCGTTCGTGACTCATCCCACCTGGCATGTGCCCTGGATAACGACCAGCGGGAACGACACCGACACCACCTCGGGGCGCATCTTCTTGAACACGCAGAACTCACAGCAGAACGCCGTGTACATGGTCAACGGGAGAGGCCAGATCCTGTGGTACCACCCGACCGCGAGCAAGGGAGCCGGTCCCGCGGCGCGGATGACGCGCGTCGAGAATTACAAGGGCCACCGTGTGATCACGTTCTGGCAGGGCAAGTACGTCTGCCCACCGTGCGGCGGCCGGGGCGAGGGCGTGATCATGAACAGCTCATACAAGGTGATTCACACGGTGAAAGCAGGAAACGGCTATGCGAACCAGGGCACCGACCTGCACGAGTTCACTCTGGGCCACGAGGGTAAGGAGGCCACGGCGTTTGTTCAGATCTGGTCGCCGGTTCAGCGCAACCTGACGTCCGTGGGCGGACCGGCCAACGGGACGGTGTTTGACTGGATCATCCAGGAGATCGATATCGCCACCGGCAAAGTCATCTGGCAGTGGCACGCGCTCGGTCACGTCCCCCTCACCGACTCGTATGAGAGGTATGCGCCGGGTCAGCCGTACGACTACTTCCATCTGAACTCGATCCAGCAGCTTCCCAGCGGGCGCATCCTGATCTCTGCCCGCCACACCTGGGCCGTCTATTCGATCGTGAAGAAGACAGGGAGGATCGCCTGGGAGCTGGGCGGCAAGCACTCAAGCTTCAGGATGGGGAGCGGGACAAACTTTGAGTGGCAGCACGACGCGTCCCTCCACGGCCACGGCCTTCTGACCCTGTTCGACGACGCCGCCACCCCCAAGGAAGAGCAGCAGTCGCGTGCGCTTGAGATCCACCTCGCCAACCATCAGGCCACCCTCATCCACGCCTACACGCATAACCGGCCCGTCCTGTCCACAGCCGCCGGCAGCGTCCAGATCCTGCCCAACCACAACGTCTTCGTGGACTGGGGCCAGGCGCCCTACTTCGGCGAATACAAGGGTGGCGGGAGCCACGCGCAGATCTTCAGCGACGGATTCGCCCGTCCGATCGAGTCCTATCGGGCCTACCGGGAGCCTTGGAGCGGCCATCCGCCGTGGGCGCCCGGGATCGCTGTGCGCAAGGGCGCCTCCGCCAACCAGTTCAACGTCTACGCGAGTTGGAATGGGTCGACCCAGGTCGGCAGGTGGCGCGTATTGGTGGGACCGTCGAAGACGGGTCCGTTCAAAGCGAAACGGACGGTCTCGTGGGCGAGCTTTGAGACCAGGATTGCCATATCGAGCAAAGCCGCCTATGTCAGGGTGCAGGCCCTGGGCAAGAAGGGCAAGGCGCTGGCAGGCGGCAGCTCGCGGGCGATCAAGCTCGGCTAACGGGTGTACTGCTGAACCAGCGCGTTGGCCGCCCGACCCACCGGGCCGGCCATCGGGTTGATGCCTTCCGAGCCCAGGAACTTCTGCGTGTACGGAACCGAAGTGATCACAACGAATGTGGTCAAGATCAGCGCGACGGCGCGCAGGCGAGCGCTCGAGGCGATCGCAGCGAGGGGCAAGAGCCAGACCACGTACCACGGCCAGAGCGAGCCGAGGCTCGCGATCAGCGCGGCGGTGGCCCACCCCGCGCCGGACAGCCAATCGCGGTTTCGCAACAGCAGGTAGACGATCACAAGGACGACGCAGACCTCGAGGGCCGTAAGGAAAATCGGCGCTCCCCCGCCGAACCCGAACACCCACCCGAGCAGGTTCGCGATGCTGAACGCGGTGAGCATCTTGCTCTGGCCGGCCACGTTGGGCAAGGCCGTGCCGAACAGCGCAAGGCTCGCCACCGCGAGCGGGACGCCGGCGAGCGCGAACCCGCTCAGGACACGCCATCGCCGAGTCGCCGGCCGTGCGGCCAGGAGCATGAAGGGAAAGATGACGATCGCGGTGTACTTGACCGCGATCGCGACCGCGATCGCCGCCCCCGACCACCGATCGCGGCGTTTCAGTAGCAGGAGGATCGCCGCCATCGAAGGCACGATCATGAAGAAGTCGTTGTGAAAGCCGCCCACCTCCTGCACTAGGAAGAGGGGGTTGGCTGCGACCAGCAAGACCGCCCAACGGGGGTCGCGGCCGGTGAGCTTGGCGCAGCTATATACCAGCCACACGAACACCAAACCCAGGGCCACGATGACCACCTTGAGCACCCAGTAGGCGACCGGCAGCGACATCAAGCCCAGTGGATACGTAATCGCGGTGAAGAGCGGACCGTACGGGCTGCGCCAGTGATGCCAGCTCGCAGGTAGCCACACCGGATCGTGAGCCTCGTCCGCGATCACGTGGGTGTAGGGATTGAGCCCGTGGAGCGCCCACAGGCGGTCGTACCCGAGGTAGTTGAACAGGTCGGTTCCCTCCAAGGGCGGCCCAAGCAGGAGGATCACCAGCGTTGCGAATACGAACACCCAGATCAGCTTCATCGAGAGGCTCCGCGAATAGCGCAGCGCAACGCCGTAGGCGATCAGCATCACTACCAGCGCGGAGCTGTATCCGATCCAGAGCGTCTTCACGTGGTGGGGCAGCTGACCGAACAATCCCCCCAGTGGCCCCGCCATCCAGCTGGGGAAGGCGGTTTGGCTGTGCCACACCAGGACGGTCGGGCCGCTGGAGGCGAAGATCACGAGCGCGGCGCAGCAGCCGAAGATCGTGGCCAGAGCGATCCGGGGCGCGATTCGTTGCCACGAAGCCGGCGCCTCCGGGAGCGCAATCTTGGGCAACAGCGGACCGCGTCGCAGCGCGACGGCGCCGTCAGACCGATCGGCTTCGGTCACGTCTGTGGCCAACAGCGTCGTCCGGCGGCGCCGCTTCTCCTCAGGCATACGTGCTCTGGATCATGGCTACGACGCGGTTAGCCGTGTCGCAGCGCGGGTTTCAAATCTCGTTCGCGCCGGCTGAAATCTCATTGAAGGGACGATGTTGTAAAGACTAGGGGCTCCCCGGAGCACGAGCGGCGGGGAGTGGCTCCGGGTCGGAGTCCAGGCTGTTGGGCGCCCGTCTGACGAATGCCGGGCGGGCGGCTCGACCGCTCCGCGCCCTAACCTGATCGAACCGACCCGGTCTCAAGAGGATTGAAAGACAATACTTCGCGGCAGAGATCATTTCCTGCATGCCACTATGGGGCATGCGCGCGATATCGAACCCGGGAGAGGACGGGAATTCTCTTGATGACTAGTGGTGGTCGGGCTTCTGGGGTTGATTTGTCGGTGGTGATGCCTTGTTTGAATGAGGAGGTCAGTATCGCTTGGTGTGTGCAGCGGGCGTGGCGGGGGATTGAGCGGTCTGGTTTGGGGGGGGAGGTGGTGGTTTGTGATAACGGGTCGGTTGATCGGTCGGTGGAGTTGGCGTTGGGTGAGGGTGCGCGGGTTGTGCGTGAGGGTAGGCGGGGGTATGGGCGGGCGTATTTGACGGGGATTGAGGCGTCGGTGGGGCGGATTGTGGTGATTGGGGATTCGGATTATTCGTATGACTTTTTTGAGTTGCATCGGTTGGTGGGGCCGTTGTTGGAGGGTTATGACTATGTGTTGGGGTCTCGGTTTGCGGGGACGATCTTGCCGGGGGCGATGCCGTTTTTGAATCGGTATGTGGGTAATCCGGTGTTGACGGGTTTGTTGAATCGTTTGTTTGGTCTTGAGACTTCGGATGCGCATAGTGGGATGCGGGCGTTTACGCGGGATGCGTTTGAGCGGATGGGGTTGCAGTGTGATGGGATGGAGTTTGCGTCTGAGATCGTGATCGCGGCGGCGCGGACTGGGTTGCGGGTGACTGAGGTGCCGATTACGTATCACCCGCGGTTGGGTGAGACCAAGTTGCGGCGGTGGCGTGATGGGGCGCGCCACGTGCGGTTCATGCTCGCTGAGGCGCTATGGCCCCGAACCCGCGGCACCACCCCCACACAACACAGCGGTGTCGTCAGTGGTGACGGGTCTGCGCCTAGCGAGCCGATCGCGCTGGAGTCTGAGCACTAAATCACGGTCCGAGTACCGCCGCGCATCTGCGGCGGCCATCCGCCACAATGCCGCCCTCATGCGGCTGCACGCGCTCCGGGGGGCCAACACCGTGGAGGAAAACAAGGCGCAGGCGATCCTCGACGCCACTGACGAGCTCATGCGCGAGCTGATGGAACGAAACCGACTGCAGACCGAAGAGATCGTCAGCTGCATCTTCACGATGACCCCTGATCTCGACGCCGAATTTCCCGCGGTCGCGGCGCGGCGCCTGGGGTTTGATCGGGTGCCGCTCCTTTGTGCGCGAGAAGTGGCAGTACCCGGCTCGCTTCCACGCGTAGTCCGCGTGCTCGTCCACTACTACGACGAGGACGACCACCATCCCCAGCATGTGTACCTCCGCGAGGCGCGCTCGCTGCGCTCAGACCTGGACGCGGCACAATAACGGCGATGCCACTCGAGTTCGCGCAGCGGCTCAGGCGGATCCCGGTCTATCCCGTCGCCGCGGGATACGACCTGGGGCGCGAGGTCGCCCTTCTAGCTTCTAACGAGTCTCCGTTCGGTCCCGTGCCCGAGGTCTTCGACGCCGTCTCGAGCGCTCTCTCGCACGCGAATCGTTACCCCGATCCTTCCTACCAGATCCTACGCCGCGCGCTCGCGGACCGCTACGGCGTACCGCCTGAGCGGATTGCGCTCGGGAACGGGTCCTGCGACATCCTGCTGGCGGCGGCCGAGGCGCTCCTCGAGCCAGGGGCCGAGCTGGTCTATGCGTGGCCCGCGTTCAGCATTTACCCGCACCTGGCGGCGACCTCGGGTGCGCGGGCGATTCAGATCCACCTCGACTCTGAGGACCGCCACGACCTGGAGGCAATGGCGCGCGAGATCACGGTGGCGACCCGGCTTGTGCTGGTGTGCAACCCCAACAATCCCACCTCCACCGCTCACAGCTTGGAGGAGATCGAGGGTTTGCTCGAGCGCTGCCCGCCGCACGTCTGCGTGGTCCTTGATGAGGCCTACGCCGAGTTCTCGCTCGCGCTCGGCGACACGTATGCCTCGGTGGAGCTCCTGCGCCAGTGGCCAAATCTCGTGGTGCTGCGGACGTTCTCCAAGGTCTACGGCCTCGCCGGCCTGCGGGTCGGGTACGCGCTGTGCGGCGCGCCCGAGTTCCGTGAGGCGGTCGATCAGGTGCGCCAGCCCTTCTACCTCAACGTCGCCGCGCAGGCTGCGGCGACCGAGGCCCTGCGCCACCAGGACGCCGTTGAACGGCGCGTGACCAACACGCTGGCCGCGCGGCTGGAGCTCGAGCAGGGCGTCGCGGAGCTCGGCTTGCGCATGGCCTCCTCTGACGCGAACTTCATCTGGGTTCACCTGCCTGACGACGATGACCCTCCCGAGCAGGAAAAATCGGTGGTGGCGGGCCTGGCCCAGCGCGGCGTACTGGTCCGCGCCGGTGTTTCGCTCGGACAGGCGGGCGCGATGCGCGTGACCGTTGGGATGCCCGAGGAGAACCGGCGGTTCATCGCCGCGATGCGCGAGTTGCTTTAGCGCCGCGCCTTGCCCTAGCACGCGGCGTCCGGCCAAACGCGCGCCGCGCCTTGCCCTAGCACGCGGCGTCCGGCCAAAGGCGCGCCGCGCTTGCCCCGGCGCCCGTCGTCTGCTACATGTGTGGCGCGATGCGACGCGGCCGCCGCACCTCCTATTCGGCTCACCGGCTGGCGCCCTCCGGCGGCCGCTTCAGCGCGCGTCTGTGGTGGTGGCGATTTACGTAGGCGCTCGGCCTCGCTCCCAACGGCCCGTGGCATCTCGGGCCGATCGCAGGTAGACCGAGCGCCGTTCCGCTTCCCGGCGACGTTTTTGCAGAACGTCATCGCCGGGCGGTCCGCTCGCGGGCCTTCCCTACAGTTTCAGGCGCTGAAAGGACCATTTGCAAGATGATCGGTATGAGACCTAGCCAGTACGCGATCTCGCGTGAGTCGGTGCGCGATCAGCGGATCGAGCGGCTTGACCCGTTGTTGCCGCCGCGCGACCTCCTCGACGAGCTCGCGCTGTCCGAAGCGCAGGTGGAGGCGGTCGTGCACGGCCGGGCGGCGATCCAGGCGATCCTGAGCGGCGCCGACGACCGCCTGCTCGCGGTGGTCGGCCCGTGTAGCGTCCACGACGTCGACGCGACTCTCGACTACGCGAGTCGGCTCAGCGCCCACGCTCGCGCGATCGAACGCGACGTCTGCGTGGCGATGCGGGTGTACTTCGAGAAGCCGCGCACCACCACGGGCTGGAAGGGTCTCATCAACGACCCTTACATGGACGGCTCCAATGACGTCAATGCCGGCCTGCGTGTGGCGCGCAGGCTCCTGCTCGAAGTGCTGTCGCTGGGCCTCTCCGTGGGCTGCGAATTCCTTGATCCCATCACTCCGCAATACATCTCCGACGCCGTCTGCTGGGGAGCGATCGGAGCCCGCACCACCGAGAGCCAGATCCACCGCCAGCTTGGGTCGGGACTCTCCATGCCCGTCGGCTTCAAGAACCGCACCGACGGCAACGTGCAGGTGGCGGTCGACGCGGTCAGGGCCGCGGCCGTCCCGCATGCGTTCGCGGGCGTTGCAGTGGACGGCGCGCCGGCCATCATGTACACGCGCGGCAACGACGACTGCCACATCATTTTGCGCGGTGGGCACGAGCGGCCGAACTACCACTCCGCCGACATCGCGAATGCTCTCGGGCTGCTGCGCGCCGCGGGCCTGCGCGAGCGAGTCGTCGTCGACGTCTCGCACGACAACAGCGCTAAGGACTACAGGCGCCAGCCGCTGGTTGCCGCGGAAGTGGCGGACCAGATAGGCAGCGGCAACGACGAGATCGCGGGCGTAATGCTCGAGTCATTCCTGGTCGCGGGCCGGCAGAATCCGGGCGCCGGAACGCTCACATACGGCCAGTCGATCACCGACGGATGCATCGACTGGGACACGACGGTTGAGGTGCTCGACAACCTCGCTCTTGCAGTGCGTGAGCGCCGCGGGGCGCACGGCGCTTAACTCCAGGGACTTCGTCGAATGCGGATCGCCGTCATCGGGCTGGGGCTGATCGGTGGCTCGATCGCCCTTGCCGCCCGGCAGCGGCTGGGTGCAGAGGTCGTGGGGACCGACATCGATCCGACCATCAGGGAGGCTGCGCTGGCGGGTGGCGCGGTCGACCGGACCTGCCCGACGGCCGCCGAAGCGGTGCAGGGAGCAAACGCCGCCTTTGTGGCGGTCCCCGTCGGCGGCTTGCCCGATGCCGTGGGGGCTGTGCTGAAGCATGCGCCGCAGGAATGCGTTGTCAGCGATGTGGGCTCAACGAAGCGTGCGATCGTCGCCGCACAGGCCGACCCCCGCTTCGTGGGCGGGCATCCCATGGCCGGCTTGGAGCATTCCGGGCTACGGCACGCGCGCGGGGATTTGTTTGACGACGCGACTTGGTTTCTCACGCCCAGCGACGTGTCCTCGAACACGCTGCTCGAGCGTCTGCGCGGGCTGCTCGAGACGGTTGGCGCGCGCCCCAATGTGATCGACGCCGAAAGCCACGACAGGCTCGTGGCCGTCCTCTCGCACCTGCCGCACGTGGTCGCCAACGTGCTCATCTTGCAGGCGGAGGCGACGCTTTCCCCAGGCCTCCAAACGTTCTCCTCGGCGGGTCCGAGCTTTCGCGATGCCACCCGCGTCGCCGGGGCACCGGCGGAGATCTGGGCCGACATTTACGCGACCAACGCGGACAAGCTGGCGCTCGCGGTCGAGGACATGGTCGCGCGCCTACGCGCATTTCAGGAGGCCTTGCGCTCAGGCGACCCCGCCGGCATCGTCACGTTCATCGAGGTCGCCGCCACGGCCCGGGCGCGACTTGAGCAGGGGCCGAGATGAACGCCCGGTTTGAGCCCGCCTCGAGGCTCCGCGGCCGCCTCACGCCGCCACCCGACAAGTCGATCTCACATCGCGCGGCCCTGGTCGGAGCGATGGCCTCGGATCCCGTGTGCATTCGCAACTACCTCCACGCCGCCGACACCGAGTCGACGCTCCACGCGATCGGCACGCTCGGCGCGATCGTGGAGCGCCGGCATTCGGAGCTGGTGATCCGCGGCGGGGGTCTGCGCAACGTCCAGCCGCCCACGCTCCCGATCTACGTCGGCAACGCCGGCACGCTCATGCGTCTGCTCCCGGGGTGGCTGTCATTTCAGCGCGGGCACGCGTTCACGCTGGACGGCGATGAGTCGATCCGGCGGCGACCAGTTGACCGGATCGCCGAGCCCCTCCACTTGATGGGGGCGACGATCGAGGCGCGGGAGGGCCGCTATCCACCCTTCACGGTCCACGGAGCCTCGCTCGATGGGATCGTCTACGAGCTGCCGGTGGCCAGCGCGCAGGTGAAGTCCTGCGTGCTGCTCGCAGGCCTCACCACGGACATGACCACGGTGGTCGAACCGAACCCGACCAGGGACCACACCGAGCGACTGCTGGCACGATCCGGCGCCTCGATCGAGCGCCAAACGCTCGCCGGCGGACAGCTGCAAACCACCATTCGCAACGCCGACGAGCTCGAGTTGGAGGTCATCGACGTCCCCGGCGACCTCTCCTCCGCGGCGTTTCTGATCACCGCCGGAGTGCTCGTGGCGGGCTCTCGCCTGGTGCTCGAGAACGTGGGCGTCAACTGGACCCGTTCCGGGTTTCTGCGCATTGTCGGCCGGATGGGAGCGGTTGTCATCACTGACGCGGAGCCGGACGGCACGTTTTCAGAGCAGGAGCCGGCCGCTGAGATCGACATCAGCCACGGCCCGCTCGAGGGGGTCGAGGTCGGCCCGGAGGAGGTTCCTCTGGCGATCGACGAGTTGCCCCTGATCGCGTTGCTGGGGTGCTTTGCAGAGGGAGAGACGATTGTCCGAGGGGCGCAGGAGCTCCGCATCAAGGAATCGGACCGCATCGCCGCGGTGGTGGAGGGGTTGCGGGGGCTGGGGGCGGACATCGAGGACGCCCCTGACGGGTTCGCGGTGCGCGGCACCGGCGGCCTTGCGGGGGGGAGGCTTCAGACCTACGGGGACCACCGGCTTGCCCTCCTGGGAGCGGTTGCCGGCCTGGCATCGAAGGACGGAGTGGAGGTCGTCGATATGGAGGCGGCAACGGTCTCGTACCCCGGCTTCGCCGAGGACCTTGCCACCCTGATGCCGTAGCGATGGTCGTGCGGGCACGAGCAGCTTAACCATGGTCTTGGCGATCGACGGACCGGCGGGTGCGGGAAAGTCGAGCGTGGCCCGCGCGGCCGCTCGTGAGCTCGGATTCACCTACCTCAACTCGGGAGCGATGTACAGGTCCGTGGCGCTCGCGGCGCTCGAGCGGGATGCCTCGCCGGCTGCGCTCGCTCCTACGCTCAACATACGGCCCGGCGATCGGGTGCTGCTTGACGGCCGCGACGTGACCGAGGCGATCCGTGCGCCGGCCGTCACAGAGGCCGCCTCCCGCGCTGCCACCGACCCCGAGGTGCGGCGCGCCCTGGTGGCCCTTCAACGCCGGATGCTTTTGAACGGCGACTGGGTGGCGGAAGGGCGCGATATCGGGACCGTGGTCTCGCCGGACGCCGAAGTGAAAGTCTTTCTAACCGCCTCGCCTGAGGAACGAGCGCAGCGCCGAGCTGCCGAGCTCGGCGCTGATCCAAAGACCGTGCTCGCAGAGCAGGCGATCCGCGACCGGCGAGACGCCGAGCGCGAGCACTCGCCGCTCAAGCCGGCCGCCGGAGCGGTTGTGCTTGACACCACCGGTCTGAGCTTCGAGGAGGTTGTGGCCCGGGTGGTTGCGCTGGTGAAAGCTAATGAGGCTTCCCGATCGACTCACTAGCCTCAGCTGGAGATGAAGGTTGCGGTCATCGGCTATCCCAATGTCGGAAAGTCCTCGCTGGTCAACAGGCTGAGCTCTAGTCGCGAGGCGATCGTCCACGAGCTCGCCGGGGTCACGCGAGACCGCAAGGAGGTGTCGACGGACTGGAACGGGCGTGAGCTCACGCTCCTGGACACCGGCGGCGTGGACCTCGAAGACTCCAATCAACTCGCTCGCCAGGTGCAGGCGCAGGCGCGACTCGCGCTGCAGGATGCCGACGTTGCCGTCCTCGTTGTGGATGCCAAGAGCGGCCCCCGGCCGGGTGACCACGAGCTCGCCGACCTCCTGCGCCGCGCGCTGACGCCGGTCGTAGTCGCCGCCAACAAGGTCGACTCGGCGCGCGAGTTGCCGCTGGCGGCGGAGTTTTATTCGCTGGGGCTCGGGGAGCCGGTGGCGGTCTCCGCGGCCCACGGCCTGGGCTCGGGGGACCTGCTCGACCGCGTGGTCGAACTCGGGCCAGAGGGAGAAGGCCCGGCGCCCGAGGCGGAAGAGACGGTCCGTCTCGCGGTCATCGGCCGCCCCAACGTGGGCAAGTCCTCACTCGTCAACCGCTTCGCCGGAGAAGAGCGCGTGATCGTCTCCGAGAGCGCAGGCACCACACGCGACGCAATCGACACGCGCATGCACTTCGACGGTCGCGAGCTGATCTTGATCGACACCGCGGGCCTGCGCCCAGCTCGGAAGGTCTCCGGGTCGCTCGAGTACTACACCACGCTGCGCTCGCGCAGCGCCGCCGAGCGCGCAGATGTCGCGCTGGTTGTCTGTGACGCCACGGCAGCGGTGACCAGCCAGGATCTGCGCGTCGCCGAGCTCGCCATGCGCTCCGGCTGCGCGACGACGCTGGTGCTCAATAAGTGGGACCTCGCGCCCGAGCTCGACCTCGACCACGAGCGCGCGAGGGTCGCGCAGAAGTTGCGCCTCCGTCCCCGGGTGCTCACCGCGAGTGCGAAAACCGGACGCAACGTCAGCCGGTTGCTGTTGGAAGCGGTGACTCTCGCCGACCGCCGCGCGACGCGTATCCCGACGCCGCGCCTCAATCGCGCGCTCGCCGAGGCCGTGGGGGCGCGTCAGCCCCCGCACCGGCAGGGGAAACGGCTCAAGCTGCTGCTGATCACGCAGACCGGAGTCGCACCGCCGCGGTTCTCAATCCAGGTCAACTCCCGCCAGCGGGTCACCCGGGACTACGCCTACTACCTCGAGAACCGTCTGCGGGAACGCTTCCGGCTTGAGGGCGTGCCGCTGGTGATCGACTTTGTGCAGCGGCGCGAACGCCGCGCAAGCGTGGTATAGCGCTAGTGGTGACGGCGGGCTCACAAGAGCGCCACGAGCGTGGGGGCGTTGACGCGTCGCTGAGGAGTCGCCGCTTGCAGGTCCTTCTGGCCGTCGGCGCAGCGGTCATCGTCGCGGGCGTGGTGATCCTCGTGGTGGCGGCGACGGGGAGCTCGACCGAGCCGCCGGCCACGGGCGCCGCGACGGTTGTCCCCGGCGATGCGTTGGCCTACGTGCATTTCTCCACCGACCGCTCGCGGCCGGCCGTCCGAGATGCCCTCCGGCTCGCAGGCCGCTTGCCCACCTTTTCCGTGCTGAGCGGAGTCGTGACCTCGCGTCTGGCTGCGATCGCCGGCGGCAGCACCGGGAGCGGAGCCTCCTCGTCTCTCAATTACCAGGACGACATCCGCCCCTGGCTCGGCAAGGAGGCTGCGATCGCTTTTTTGGAGACCTCCAGCTCGAGGGCGGGGTCCGAGATCGTGCTGGACGTGAGTTCTTTGGCCAAGGCACGCGCTTTTGTGGCGCGTAGCGGCGCGTCACCCGCGGGCGCCCACCGTGGAGTCAACCGCTATCGCTTGAGATCGGGAACCGAGCTGGCGTTCGTACGTCACTACCTCGTGCTCGGCGCCCCGGCGACCGTGGATGGCGCGATCGATGCCGCGCGAGACCGCGCATCCTCCCTGGCCGGGTCCACCGCGTATCAGCGTGCGGCCACGGGCGAGCCGGCCACGCGCGTACTCGATCTGTACTTCTCGACCGCCGGGATCACGCGCCTGCTCGCTCCGCAAGGTGGGCTCGTCGGGGCCCTCGGCGCGCTCCTGTACGAGCCCTCGGAGCTAGGCAGCACCGTGTCTGTCTCGGCCGCCGGGGCCGAGGCAAGGCTCTACGTGCACACGGCACTGCAGGGGCCCGGCGGTGTCAGGGGTCGTGCGTTTACACCAACGCTGGCTTCGGAGCTGCCATCTGGCTCGTTGCTCGTGCTCGACGTGAGCGGCCTGGACCGGGTGGCACCGCGCGTGCTCGGAGCCGGGGCAGAGGCGGGCATTGCGGGCAGGCTCGGGCCGCTGCTCGGGCACCTCGGCACCGCGCTCGCCTCGGAAGGGGTCAACGTGCACTCCATCGAGGCTCTGTTCAGTGGCGAGACAGCGGTCGCGATCGCCCCCGTGAGCAAGGGGACTCCCGCCCTGGTGGTGCTCGCGCGCGTCAAGGATGAGCGCAAGGTACGCGAACAGTTGGCCAACCTCGAGGTTCCCCTCTCGCAGCTCTTCCCGACCCCCAAGGAGGGGTCTGGCCAGGTGCCCGAGTTCAGCGCCCATCAGGTCGATGGCGTGTCCGCCCATCAGGTCATGCTCGCCCCAGGGCTCACCCTCGACTACGCCGTCTTCAGAAGGTTGATGGTGGTCTCTACGAGCCTCGGTGGAATTGCCGCCGTCGCGCATCATTCGGGGTCGCTTCGTAGCGAGTCCGTTTACTCTCAGACCCTGGCTGGTCAACCGCGGCCGGTCACCTCGCTAGTCTTTGCCGACTTCAGTCAGCTGCTCCGCCTCGCTGCGAGAACCGGCCTGGTGCGTGGCGCCACCTATCAGGCACTGCGGCCGGACTTGAACCGCATTCGGGCGGTCGGGCTCCAGACGGCGAGGGGCCAGGAGGACTCCACTGCGCAGATCACGCTCGACATTCCATGACCGAGTTTTCGGATAACGAGTTCCTATTCACGTCGGAGTCGGTCACCGAAGGCCACCCGGACAAGATCGCCGACCAGATCTCGGACGGGGTCCTGGACGCCGTGATGCGCGACGATCCGGCCGGCCGGGTCGCCTGCGAGACCCTTGTCAACACCGGGCTGGTTCTGGTCTCGGGCGAGATCACCACCGAGACCTACGTGGACATCCCCTCCGTGGCGCGGGAGACCATCAAGCGGATCGGCTACACCGATGCGGAGTACGGCTTCGACTATCACACCTGTGCGGTGATCAACGCGATCGACAAGCAATCGCCCGACATCGCCCAAGGAGTGGAGCGAGCGTACGAGGCGCGCACGGACCCAGCCGACGACGATGAGCTCGATGTCGCCGGCGCCGGCGACCAGGGCATGATGTTCGGCTACGCGACGAGCGAAACCGAAGAGCTGATGCCGCTGCCGATTTCGCTCGCGCACAAGCTCGCCAGGCGGCTGGCGGACGTCCGCAAGGCCGGGACGGTCCCTTACCTGCGACCCGACGGCAAGACCCAGGTCACCGTCCGCTATGTCGACGGCTGGCCCGTGGAGGTGGAGAAGCTTTTGATCTCGTGCCAGCACCGCGACGGCGCGGAGTCGCTGCTGAAGGGCGATTTATGGGAGCACGTCGTGGAGCCGGTGCTGCACGAAACACCGCAGCTGTATGAGCCTCGCAAGCTCCATCGGCAGTTCTTGGTCAACCCCACGGGCCGGTTCGTGATCGGCGGCCCGATGGGCGACTGCGGACTAACCGGGCGCAAGGTGATCGTCGATACCTACGGCGGGATGGCCCGTCACGGCGGCGGAGCGTTCTCAGGGAAAGATCCCTCCAAAGTCGACCGCTCGGCCGCGTACGCCGCCCGCTACGTCGCCAAGAACGTGGTCGCGGCCGGGCTCGCCGACCGTGTCGAAGTACAGGTTGCTTACGCCATCGGCGTCGCCCACCCCGTCTCGGTGATGGTGGAGACCTTCGGCACCGAGAAGATCGGACGGTCCCGCATCCTGGAGCTGATCTCGGAACACTTCGACCTGCGGCCCGGCGCCTTTCGCCACTACCTGCGACTCCACCGTCCGATCTTTCAGAAGACGGCCGCGTACGGGCACTTCGGCCGCGACGATCACGACTTCACGTGGGAGCGGACCGACAAGGCCCAGGCTCTCCGCGAAGCTGCCGGGCTCGGCAGCACGGCGCTACGAGCTTAGGTGTAGTTCCCAGGGACGTTCGCCTAGGCCGGATCAGCGGGTGGAGACGAGCGTTTGCGAAACCAGCGCTCGGTTGCGTTCTGCGCTGCCAACAACAGCCAGAAGAACTTCGCGACCGAGGGGTTTGCATACGCAATCGGAATCGAGGCGATGAACACCGCCGGGGTGAAGATCCAGTGTTCGCGGTCGCCGAGCTCGTGCACGCGAGAGGGGTGGACAAGGCCGGCTCGCAGCATGTGACGGCGAATCAAGCCCGCCAGCAGGCTGATGACTGCGCCCGTTGCGGCGTAGAGAGCCACTGCAGTGGGCTCTTCGCCGTAGACCGCGAGGACGCGCGTCGGAAAGGGCAAAAACGCCACGAACGCGAGATAGGCCAGGTTGAGGCCCGTGACCCTCATATCGATCCTGGTAAACGTGCGAAACAAGAGGTGGTGCCGGACCCAGAGCAGGGCGATCACGGCAAAGCTGATGCCGTAAGCGACGAACTCATCGTGCTGGCGCACGAGCTTGCTCCCGAGCTGGCTGGTGTGCCCCGCCTTGAGGATGGGAGTGGTCAGGCTCAGAACCAGCAGTGTCAGCGCGATTGCGAACACGCCGTCGCTCAATGCGACCGTTCGGTCGTAATCGAACGCGCGCTCGGGAGCCGATTCGTTGGCGCCGAAGGTGTCCTCGCTGGCCATGAGCGCGAAGTATCGAGACCGTGGCGGTCGCCATCAGGTGCCCAACAGGGACCCCGTCAGATGCAGGTCAAAGTGCGGCGGTCGCGAGCGCGACCGCCAGCACGACCAGGGCCAAGATGCCGATCAGGCCGGCCAACGGCGCCGGCTCGGTCCGTACCGGGCCGTCCTGCTGGAACAGCGCGAACCATGCAACCACGGGGCTTCCCCCGAGCGCGCACCACCAGGCCCACTCCGAGGACCCCTCGCGTCCCGCCGCGATCGTTCCAAGGCCACGGGAGCAGACATCGAGAGCCAGCCCGAACGCGAGCAGCACGTGGCCTGAGTCAAAGCCGGCGCGAGCAACGCCTGCGTACACCTCCGCCACCAGCACGGCGGCGAGCGCCAACCCCGCGAACACCCCAGCCACCTGTCGCTCGCCGGCGGGCCGAGGGACTTCACGCTCGGATGGGCTCGAGGTGGTGGGAGCCTGCGACGTCCGACTGGTCGCCGCGGCGCGATCGGGTGGCGGGCCCAGCTGGGCGATCCGTTGTTCGAGCGCCTGCCGCGCGGGTTCGCGTCCGCCGACGAGCTGGTCGCGGTCGACTTCGAGCAGCCGCAGGCCGTGGGCGGGTATGAGCTCGCCGAAAACTGCCCAGTTGGGGCCGGCTGTGTCCCGGCAGACCACGACCAGCTTGTTGCCCGGGTAGTAGGCGTCTACGGCAAGCCAATCGGCGGGGCCGCCCCCGGGGCGCTTGAGCCAGGTGAACAGGTGCGACCGTCGCCCCCGCTCTGCCAGGAGCAGGTCCGTCAGGTCGAGGATCTCGGGAATGCCGAGCCCGCTATCTCCGGGGGCCCGGTCTGACTCCTGCCGTGGTGCCGGCGCATCATCGCCGAGCGCCCCACCAAGCTCTCCGGTCGTCATGCTGCGATGAATGTACCCGGGGTTTCAGACGCGCTGGGGCCCACCCTGATGCCGTTTACCTGTAAACCGCCGGTGTTAGCGCCGATCGCCGGCCCGGAAATCCTGGGGTGGTTCCCTGGGGCGAAGCGGGATAAAACCGGAAAGACTGCGCGCCGACGAAGCGTTCTTGACCGGGGGCGGTTCCGCCCGGTCTGGCGTTCCAAAACAAAACAACCGGGGGGGTTGTGCACATGCGACTTCGTTTGCTGGGATGGTGTGTTGCCTGCATGGCAATCCTGATGGGGGTTGGGGCGGGGGCGGCGTCCGCGGCCGACGTGATCGGGGCCCACGGCGCCCGGCTATCGGGCCACCTGGGTCCGCCGCGCTTTACAGCCCTTCCGCTCAAGGATGTGAGCACGACGGCGCTGAGGGCCGAGATCGCCGCAAATGCAACTGTCAAGACCTGGAGCTCTTCGATCACGTCGGGACTCGGTGGGACATTCACCTATCGCATGGTCGGCAACTCTCCGCTGGTCAAGGAGAGCAACCCCGTGACGAACGTGACCGCCGACGTCATCCCCGTCAAGCTGACCTTCAAGGACTCGGGCGTCTCGTTTGACCCGACCAAGGCCGACCCGGGCTGCCTGAACGGCAGCGGCAGCCCCGACTCGCTGCTACTGAACTCGTCGATCTTCGGCAAGCACTCCTACACCGTGAGCGGCAAGAGCCTCGGCACCGTGCAATACCTCGATGGCTTCCAGCGCGAGGAGTTTGCGAAGTACATCCTCAACAGTGGCGCGATCAATCCGGGGTATCACGTAAATCTGAGTCCGGTCCACAATGAGCCGAAGGTCTCGGTCAGCGTCAATCCGTCGGCCGGCTTCACGGCCTCCGGCGGATGCGACGGAGCGGTGGGCGAGCTCGACATATCCGTGTGGGACAGCTTCCTGCAGAGCACATTGCTGCCCTCTCTTTCGAGCGAGATCAAGCCCAACCAGTTCCCGGTGTTTCTGCTCTACAACGTCGTGATGGAAAGCGGTGGAAGCTGCTGCATCATCGGCTACCACTCGGGCTTCCAGGCCAGCGGCGGGGTTCAGACCTACGCGACCACCGACTACATCAGCAAGGGCCTGTTCCCGGGCTCAATGACTGACATCTACGCGGCGAGTCACGAGGTCGGAGAATGGATTAACGACCCGTTCGTCAACAACGCCACCCCGGCCTGGGGACATGTCGGCCAGGTCAGCGGCTGTCAGAGCAACCTGGAGGTCGGCGATCCGCTGAGCGGGAAGCCGTCGGTCAACGTCAAGATGGCCAACGGCGTCACCTATCACAACCAGGAACTGGCGTTCCGCGACTGGTTCTACCGGACCAAGTCGGTGGGGCTCAACGGATGGTTCTCCTCGCGCGGCACCTTCAAGAGCAACGCTGGGCCGGCCTGCTCATAAGCTGACCCTTCGCTGAACGCGAACGATGGCGATCCCGTCCCGACAGGTGGAACGGGATCGCCAACATTCGCGGCAGGAGCGACTTCGGGTGCGCCGCCGCGTCTTATCGGCCTCTCCTGTCTCTACCGTGGGCGGCCATGCGCATCGCCCGCGTAGAACCGCTCACACGCACGCGCGCGATCCGGGGTCCGTTCGATTACCTCTTGGGGGACGGCCAGGCGGCCGTTGAGGTCGGCTCGCTCTTGCGGGTGCCGTTCGGGCGAAGCCGCACGGTCGGCGTGGTGGTCGAGCTCGCGGGCGACTCGCAGGTCAAACCGGAGCAGCTCGTGGAGGCCGAGGCGGTGCTCCCCGACGCGGTGCCGGCGGACCTGGTGAAGCTGGCGCGCTGGATGGCGGCCGAGTACTGCTCCACCCCCGCCCGGGCGCTGCGTCTGGTGCTGGCCCCCGGAGCGCAGGGGCGGGTGCGTCCGCGCAAGGTCACTTCGCGCCGCAGCATCAGCCCGGTCACCCGTCCAGTGCCGCCCGAGCTGACCTCCGGCCAGGAGGCGGCCCTCGAGCAGGTGCTCGCGGTGCTCGGGCAACCGAACGGCGATAAGCGACTTCTACTCCACGGGATCACCGGCTCGGGTAAGACAGAGGTTTATCTGAGGGCCGTCGAGGCCGCGCTTGCCGCCGGGCGAGGGGCGATCGTCCTGGTTCCGGAGATCGCCCTCACCCCGCAGACGGTGGAACGGTTTGCGGGGCGCTTCGGTGACACGGTCGCCGTGCTTCATTCGGGGCAGCGCCCGGCGCGCCGCCACGACGAATGGACCCGGCTGCGGACGGCGGACGCGCGGGTCTGCGTAGGTCCCCGCTCGGCGGTGTTTGCGCCCCTGCCTGACATCGGGTTGATCGTCGTCGACGAGGAGCATGAAGGATCCTTCAAGCACGAAGGCGACCCTGGCTACGACGCCCGCGTCGTCGCCGAGCACAGGGCCCGTGCGCATGGCGCGGTGCTGCTGCTGGGCAGCGCCACGCCGCGTCCCGAGACGGTCCGCCGCATGCCTCGGTTGCGGCTGGGTGAGCGGATCGACTCAAGGCCGCTGCCGCCGGTGACCCTGCTCGACATGCGCGGTACCGACCGCCCGCTGCATCCTCAGACGCGCGCGGCGCTGGCCGAGCTGCGGCGCGCGCGCGAGAAGGGAATCGTGCTGCTGAATCGGCGCGGCTGGTCCAACTTCCTCTCGTGCCGTTCCTGCGGGCACGTGTGGATGTGCCCACAGTGCGAGGTCGCGCTCGTGCTGCATCGCTCCGGGAATGTCTCCTGCCACCACTGCGGCCACCGCGAATCGGCTCCGAGTCGCTGTCCAAGGTGCGCCTCCACCACGGTCGCGCGCCATGGAGCCGGGACCGAACGGCTCGAGCACGACCTGCGAGATGCGCTGGGAGACGACGGTTTCGAGGTCGTCCGCCTCGACGCCGATGCGGTTGGTCCGGCGGACCGCGAGCGAGCCCTCGACAGCTTCCGCGCCGCGCGCAGCGGTCTGCTCGTCGGTACGCAGATGGTGGCCAAGGGCCACGACTTCCCGGAGGTCACGCTGGGAGTAGTGCTCGACGCTGACCAGACGCTGCGGTTTCCCGATTTCCGCGCCGAGGAGCGGACCTTTGCGCTGATCACTCAGTTGGCCGGCCGCGCCGGCCGCGGCGAACGGGGCGGGCGGGTGTTGGTGCAAACCCTCGCTCCCGCGGCGCGCTCGATCCGCTACGCCGCCCACCATGACTCAGAGGGTTTCCTCGCCGACGAGCTCCAACGCCGCGAGGCGCTGCACTACCCGCCGTTCGCGTCGCTGATCCGCATCGTGTGCGCCGCCGGCGAGGCTGCGGCCGCGCAAGCCGCAGCCGCGTGGCTGGCGGCACGGATCGCACCGCCGCAGACGATGGTTCTCGGTCCGGCCCCCCTGTTCGCGGTGCGCGGTCGAGCCCGTCGGCAGCTCCTACTCAAGGCCCACGACCGGTCCGCGGCGATCGCTGCGGTGGGCGAAGCGGTCGACGCGCTCGCTCGCGAACGTGCGCTTGTGCGAGGCGTCAGCGTGTCTGTCGACGTCGATCCGGTGTGAGCTTTCGCGTGGGGCTGGGCCGCGCTCGGGAACAAACTGAGCGAAGCGCGGGGTGCGCGCGACCGCGGCCCAGTCCCGCGCCCTTAAACTGGGCCCATGAGCAACGAGCAGACCGTGACCGAGCCCGAGATAGAGGGGGAGATCCAGCGGGAGCCCCAGCTCGATCCCGAGGTCGAGGCGCGTCGCGCGGCGGCGCTCGCGCGGGTTCGCAAGTTTGGGGACCCGGCTCTACGCACGCGTGCCCGGCAGGTGGACCGCTTCGACGATGCGCTACTGCACGAGGTGGACCGCATGGGGGAGATCATGGACGGGGCTTTGGGCGTGGGCCTCGCGGCCCCGCAGGTGGGGGTGCTCCACCGTCTTTTGATCTACCGGGTACCTCCCGCGCTCGAGCCGGCCGCGCTCGTGAACCCCGAGATCGAATGGACCAGCCGGGACAAGGAAATCGCCGAAGAAGGGTGTCTCAGCCTGCCCGGCGTGCTCGTCGACGTTGAGCGCCCCATCTATCTCCGGGTGCGCGCCGTCGACGAGGCGGGTAAGCGGGTCTTGATCGAGGCGTCGGGACTCGAGGCGCGGGTAATTCAGCACGAGATCGACCACCTCGACGGCGTTTTGATCCTCGACCGCACGTCCCGCGAGCAGCGCAAAGCGGCGGTGCGCGCGCTGCGGGAGGCCGAGGCGGCGTAGTGCGCATGGGTCGCGAAGCCATGGCCGGCGTAGTTCACGTGCCGCGCGAAGCCGCGGTCGAGTAGCCCTCAGAGTGCGAACCGTCTTCCTCGGGACCTCCGAGTTCGCGGCGGCTGTGCTTGAGCAGCTTGCCGCCACCGAGCACAGGCCGCACCTGGTCGTCACGCGGCCGGACCGTCCGAAGGGCCGCGGCCGTCGCGTCACGCCACCTCCGGTGGCCCGCGCGTCCTGCGCTCTGGGGATCGACCTGTTCCAGCCGCAGTCCGTCAATGACGAACAAGCGCGTCTGCGCATCTCAGCCGCGCGTCCGGATGCTGTGTGTGTTTGCGCCTTCGGGGCGCTGATCAAGGAGCCCCTGCTCTCGGAGCACACGATGCTAAACGTGCATCCCTCGCTTCTCCCGCGCTGGCGTGGAGCCGCGCCGATCGAGCGCGCCATCATGGCCGGCGACCGCGAGACCGGCGTCTCCATCTTGCAGATGACCGCGGGGCTCGACAGCGGCCCGGTATGCGCTCAGGGACAGGTGCCGATCGGCTCCACTGATACTTATGGCACGGTCGCGCCGCGCTTGCAGGAGCTCGGCGCGATGCTCCTGGTCGGCACGCTGGAGGACCGGCCGCCCTGCCGCGAGCAGGATGACCAGCTCGCGACCTACGCCGAGAAGATCTCGGCTACCGACAGGCTGCTTGACCCGCTGGAGCCGGCGGCTGCACTCGAGCGAAAGGTACGCGCGCTTGCGCCCCACATCGGTGCGCGGCTCGTGCTTCCCGACGGAAGCATGCTCGGGGTACTTGAGGCTGCCGTAGTAGATAGCGCCCCCTCGCCTGGGTCGCTGTTGCTCAGCGGGCCACGACCGATTCTGGGGTGCGCGGACGGCGCGCTGGAGCTCGTGTCGGTCCACCCGGCCGGGCGCCGGCCGATGAGCGGCGAGGCTTACCTGCGCGGACTTCGGAAGTGAACGCGATTTCGCCGGCGCGTGAGTGCGCGTTCGTGGTGTTGCGCCGTGTCTTCGAGCAGGGCGCCTATGCCGACCGCGCCTTCGCGTCTGAGGCCGCCGACCTGGATCCGCGCGACCGGGCGCTCGCGATGCGCTTGACGTATGGGGCCGTGCAGCGAAAGGCGACGCTCGACGCGATTACTCGCCGTCTCACAGGCCGCTCCCCCCGTCGGCTCCAACCGGCGCTACGCGCGGCGCTCCGTCTGGGCCTGCTCCAAATCCTCTTCATGGACGGCGTTGCCGACCACGCAGCCGTCAACGAGTCCGTCGAGCTGGCCAAGGTGGCCGGCTCGCCGGCGGGACTGGTCAACGCCGTGCTCAGGCGCGCCGTGCGCGAGAAGGAGGAGGTGCTCGCCGAACTCGACGACTCCACCCCCGCGGGCGCCGCTGAGGCTCACTCTGTGCCCGTGTGGCTGGCCACGCAGCTGTGGCAGGAGCTCGGGGCGGGGGAGGCGCGTGCGCTGCTGCGCGTCATCAACGAGCCCGCGGAGTCCGCGATACGGGTCAACACGCTCGTGACCTCGCCCGCGCAGGTGAGCCGGGACCTGCCGGTGCACAACAGCCCGGCGCCCGGAATTCCCGAAGGACTCGTGCTGGGTGGGCCGCTGGCGCTCGAGGACTCGGAGATGTGGAGGGAGGGGGCAATCATGGGCCAGTCCCGGGGCTCGATGGCGGTCGCGCACGCCCTTGACCCGCAGCCGGGCGACCGCGTGCTCGAGCTCTGCTCCGCGCCCGGCGCCAAGACCACGCACATGGCCGCGCTGATGGAAGCTCGGGGCGAGATCGTCGCGGTGGAGCGCAATCCGCGCCGGGCGCGGTCGCTTGAGGAGACCTGCGTGCGTATGCGTGCCGGGTGTGTCCGCGTGGAGGTGGCAGACGCCTCCGAGGCGAGGATGGACGGGCCCTTTGCCGGCGTGCTCTTGGATCCGCCGTGTTCGGGGCTGGGGACGCTCCAATCGCGGCCCGATATCCGCTGGCGGGCCAGCCCCGAGCAGATCGAGGCGCTCGCCCGGCTGCAGCGGGGCATGCTCGAGGCTGCTGCGGCTGCGACGGCGGCCGGCTCGGTGGTCGTCTATTCCGTGTGCACGATCTCTCGTGCCGAGACTGTCTCGGTGATCGAGGGGTTCCTGTCGGACCACGGAGCGTTCGGACTCGAGGACGCCTTTCAGCTGCTGCCGCACCGCGACGGCACGGACGGCTTCTACGTGGCGCGGCTCCGGCGATCCGGGTGAGTTTGGACCGCTAGCCGAGCACCCGAGGGCGCGCGGCTCCGGCGATCCGGGTGAGTTTGGACCGCTAGCCGAGCACGCGAGGGCGCGCGGCTAAAGCGATCCGGGTGACGCGATCTTTACGCTAGTAGGGCCGTGACCAACGGAGAGTTTCAGACCGGTCCAGCGTGCCCGCGCTGCGGCGAGCCGTGGTTGAGGCCCACGGCCCTGGCCGGTCGCTATCGCTGTCTCTGGTGTCTGCAGCGTTACGAGCTGGTCTCTGTGTGTCCGAACTGCGGCGAACATTCCACGATCGTGCGCATGTCGAGCACCGCGAGCGTCGCCTGCAACCACTGCCAGGGCAGCATGCTGAAGGCGGTCTAGGCGGGTGCATTCCCAGCCCTCCCGGTCCGGCATCTTTGCCGAGCGCCACGTGGCGCCCTCGATCCTATCGGCCGACTTCGCGCGCCTCGGATCCCAGGTGAAGGACGTGCTCGATGCGGGCGCGCGGATCATCCACGTCGATGTGATGGATGGCCATTTCGTCCCTCCGATTACCTTCGGCGCCTTGATCGTGGGGGCGATCGCGGATCTCGTCCACGACGCCGGGGCGGCCATCGACGTGCACCTCATGATCGAGCGGCCCGAGAGGCAGGTGGAGGAATTCGCCCGGGCCGGTGCCGACAACGTCACCATTCATGCCGAGGCGACGCCTCACGTCCACTATGCGTTGATGAAGCTCCGCGACGCCGGCGTGAGCGCGGGGGCCGCGATCTGCCCCGCGACACCCGCCGACGCGCTCGCGGAAGTAGCCGACGACCTCCTGGGCGTTGCGCTCTGTATGAGCGTTGACCCGGGCTGGGGGGCACAGGAGCTCATCCCCGCCTCCCTCGGGAAGCTCGAACGGATGAGGGACATGCTCCCGCGCCGGGTCGCGCTCGAGGTGGACGGAGGTGTGCACAGCGAGACCGCCGCTGCCTGCACGGCGGCGGGGGCGAATCTGCTGGTGGCGGGCTCGGCCGTCTTCGAGTCCGATGACCCCGGCGGCGCATACACCGAGATCGCCGCGGCGGCCGGAGCGCTGTAGCAGCCTCGCTAACGGCGGCCGCAGCGCTCTCGCAGCCTCGCAACGGCGGGAGCGCTTAGCGAGTCTCGCTAGATTCGGATGCGGTGTCAGCCCCCATCCGTAGCCGTCGCATTTGTTCCTCTTTCGCGGTCCTAGCCGCCGTGCTCGCCGTTGCCGGCTGTGGCTCGTCCTCGTCGAAGGTCTCGGCGGCGTCCTATGTCGGGTCGGTCTGCTCAGCCACCGCGGGCTGGTATCGGACCGTCCAGGCTGCGGGCGCAAAGCTCCAGTCGACCGTCCGCACGTCGAAGTCGCTATCGGACGTCAAGAGTGCCTACGTCGGCTTCGTGGACGCTTTGCTTCATGCCACGCAGCGGGCGCAACAGCAGATCAAGGGTGCAGGTACCCCATCGGTCAACGGCGGAAAGCAGATCTCGAACGAGGTCGTAAACGCCTTTCACCGCGCCCAGCACGGGCTGAAGTCCGCGGCTGCTTCGGTTCGCAAGGCGCCAACAACAAGTAGTGCGGCTTTTGAGGCTGCCGCCGGCGGTATCCAGTCGACTGTTCAGCGCTCCCTGCAAAGCATGTCGGCGCTTGCGCCGCAGAAGAACCCGCAGCTCCACGCGGCCGCACTGAAGGATCCGAGCTGCCAGCGGCTGCGAGCCCTCGGCTAGTCCTCACGGCAACGCGTGCACCAGCCGGCTTGGGCGCCCGATAGCCGGAGATATGCTCATCCTGAGCAGCATGACGCTGAAAACCGAGACCGATCGCCGCCACCTCGCTCGCGCTATCGAGCTTGCAGAGCAGGGCCGAGGGCGCGTGAGCCCCAACCCACTGGCCGGCGCCGTCCTGGCGCGTGACTCCGAAACGCTGGGGGAGGGTTACCACACCGCCTTTGGGGCTCCGCACGCCGAGGTTGAGGCGATCCGGGCCGCCGGCAGCGGAGAGTTTGAAGACGCCACGCTGTACATCTCGCTCGAGCCTTGCGCTCACCATGGCAAGACGCCGCCCTGCACTGAAGCAATTGTCCATGCTGGGATCCGCCGCATCGTTATCGCTTCGGATGATCCCAGTGCCCATGCCTCCGGTCGGGGCCCGGGCATCCTCCGGGACGAGGGCGTCGAGGTGGTGGTCGCCGACGGTGATCTCGCCGCACGCGCCAGACTCCTCAACCAGCCCTTCCGCAAGCACGCTCGCACCGGCAAGCCGTGGGTGCTTTGGAAGGCGGCGATGACGCTCGACGGCAAGGTCGCGACTGGAACCGGCGACTCGAAATGGATCTCCTCGCAAGACAGCCGGGGGGTGGCTCATCACTGGCGCGCCGAGGTGGATGCCATAGCCGTCGGGATCGGAACCGCGCTGACTGACAATCCGCGCCTCACCGCCCGCGTCGAGCAGGTGGTCCGGCAGCCCCGGCGGGTCGTGTTCGACTCCTTGGGCCGGCTACCGCCCGACTCCCAGCTGATGCGGGAGGCGCGCCGGATTCCGCTTACCGTTGTGGTCTCGCGCGCCGCGCCGCGCACGTCCACCGACACGCTCCAAGCCCACGGAGCCGAGGTGATCGTCGCGCCCGGCGAGAACGAGACCGCTCGCGTCCGTGCCGCCCTGGTCCAGCTCGGCGAGACCGGGATCACCTCGATTCTCCTGGAGGGCGGTCCTCGCCTGGCGGGCGCATTCCTCGACGCTGGAGAGATCGACGAGCTGCGCCTGTTTGTGGCGCCGATCGTACTGGGCGGGCGAACGGCCCGCTCGGCGCTCGAGGGCGAGGGCGTAGAGACCATCGCCGAGGCCCCGCACGCCCTCTCCGTCGACTGCGAGTCCCTGGGCGACGATCTCCTCATCTCCGCCCGGCTCAAGGAGTGGTGAGAAATGATCTCCCGTTGCCAGCACGCACCCGAAGGCAGCCACTAAACGGATGTTCACCGGCATCGTTCAGAGCGTGGGACGAATCGAGCGGATCGACCGCGGCGGCGACGGAGCGCGGATCACGATCGCGAGCGAGCTCGCGGATGGGATGGACGCCGGCGAATCGATCGCCATCAACGGGGTCTGCTTGACGGCGCTGCCCGCGGGGACAGAATCCTTCCGCGCCGACGCCATGAACGAGACGTTGACGCGGACTTCGCTCGCTGAGGCGCAGCAGGGAACCTCGGTCAACCTGGAGCTGCCGCTGCGGCCATCCGACCGCCTTGGAGGCCACATCGTCCAGGGTCACGTGGACGGCACCGGCACGGTCACCTCGGTCGCGGACGACGGTTTCGCGCGCATCCTCGAGGTGGAGGCACCCCAGCAGGTGCTGCGCTACGTCGTGGAGAAGGGCTCTATCGCGATAGACGGAGTTTCGCTCACGGTGACCGGGCTACGTCCACGATCATTTACGGTGTCTCTGATTCCCGAAACGCTCAAACGAACCACGCTCGGCCAGGCGAGAGCCGGTACGCGCGTCAATCTGGAGGTCGATTTGCTGGCCAAGTACGTGGAGAGGTTGCTGGCGCGATGAGCTCGATCAAGGCTCCTTTCGCGACGATCGAGGAGGCCATCGAGGACATCCGTCGCGGCCGCATGGTCGTCGTCGTCGATGACGAGAACCGCGAGAACGAGGGCGACCTCACGATCGCGGCACAGTTCGTGACGCCCGAGGCGATCAACTTCATGAGGAAGGAGGGTGGCGGCCTCATCTGCCTGGCCTTGACCCCGGAGCGGTGCGACGAGCTTGGACTCGATGTGATGGCGGCAAAAAACGAGTCAGCCTTTGAGACCGCGTTCACCGTCTCAATTGAAGCGCGCGATGGGGTGACCACCGGTATCTCGGCACAAGACCGGGCGCGCACGATCCAGGTCGCAATCGATCCGAACTCGTCGCCCCGCGATCTCGTCCAGCCCGGCCATGTGTTCCCGCTGAAGGCGCGGGTGGGCGGGGTACTCGAGCGGGTGGGCCAGACCGAGGCAGCGGTCGATCTCGCTCGGCTCGCGGGGGTCATCCCGGCCGGAGTGATCTGCGAGATCATGAACGACGACGGCACGATGGCCCGCGTCGGGGACCTCGAGCCCTATTGCGAGCGCCACGATTTGAGGATGGTGACCGTCGCCGCGCTCGTCGCGTACCGCCGCCAGCACGACAAGCTGATCGAGCGGGTGGTCTCGACGACGTTGCCGACTGCCTTCGGTGACTTCGTCGCGATCGGCTACCGCTCGCTGGTCGACAACAAGCACCACGTCGCACTGGTAAAGGGCGACGTGGTGGGCAAGCCCGATGTCCTGGTGCGCGTCCACTCGGAATGCCTGACGGGTGACGTGTTCCATTCGCTGCGTTGCGACTGTGGCGAGCAGCTCTCGTCGGCGCTCCAGATGATTGAGCGGGAGGGTCAGGGCGTGCTGCTCTATCTGAGCCAGGAGGGCCGCGGAATCGGGTTGCTCAACAAGCTGCGCGCTTACAAGCTCCAGGAGGAGGGCCTTGACACGGTCGATGCCAACCTGCGCCTGGGCCTGCCAGCGGACCTGCGCGACTATGGAATCGGCGCCCAGATCCTTTCCGATCTTGGGCTGACGAGCATCCGCATTCTCACCAACAACCCGAAGAAGATCTCCGGCATGTCTGGGTACGGGCTGTCGGTCACCGACCAGATACCAATCGAGCACCTGCCCAATCGGCACAACGAGGCCTACCTGCGAGCCAAGCGCGACCGGCTCGGTCACACCCTTCACCATCAGGGACTGCCGCTCGACGAGGAGATGCTCCACGCCGAGTACGAGCATGATCGCCGCCGCACCCGCGAGTCCCGTGACCGAACGGAATGACTCGCGGAGGTGACCCCCTCCGCATAGCGCTCTGCATAGCGCGCTTCTACTCCGAGCTGGCGGACAAGCTCGAGGCGGGGGCCCGGGCGGCCCTTTCCGATGCCGGCGTCTCAGAGATCGAGGCGTTCGAGGTTCCCGGGGCGTTCGAGCTGCCGCTGGCCGCCAAATACGTCGCGCGCTCCGGTCGTTTCGACGGAGTGGTCTGTCTGGGCGCCGTGATCCGAGGCGAGACAGACCACTACGCCTACGTCAGCGCCGAGGCAGCGCGCGGCATTCAGGACGTCGCGCTGGAAACCGAGGTGCCGTGCGGATTCGGACTTCTCACCGTCGACACGATGGCGCAGGGAATCGAGCGCGTGAGCGGCGGCTCAAAGCGCGACACCGGCCGTCAGGCCGTGGAAGCGGTGCTGGCCGCGATCGCGATCAGGGAGACGGTGCAAACGCGCGTCGGGCCGTGAGTCGGCCACGCCGGCCGCCCCCGAGCATCGGCCGGGCCTGCCGCCCCCGGGCGTCGGCCCGGCCCGGCCGCCCCCGAGCATCGGCCACGCCGGCCGCCCCCGAGCGGATAAAAGTACCCAAACCTGCGGGTCCCGGCGCACGCTTTGGCTTTTTGATAGCGCTGGAGGGCCAAATCGACCCACGCTTGGTCGCCGAGCACAGTGAGTTGGCGATTTTCTCCACGCCGCGACACGCCGCGACCGCCCGCGACCGCCCGCGACCGCCGCGGCCGGCGATGGAGGCATTGCCGCACCGTGGGCGCGAGCGCCGCTTCGCCCCCTCTATACTCGCCCGCCATGCCGAAGGTCTGCCATGTCTGCTCTCGGGGCCCGGCGTTCGGTAACAGCCGCAGCCATTCCATGGTGGCTACCAAGCGACGGTTCGAGCCCAACCTGCAGCGCGTCCGCATCGATGATGGCGGCACGCCGCGGAGGGTCTACGTCTGCACGCGCTGCCTGAAGGCCGGCAAGGTGACCAAGGCCGCATAGCGTCGGGCGCGTTTGCCACCCGGAAGTCGTGCTGAGGCTATAGCCTCCGCGTTGGTGGCTCTGTTCGCAGACACGACCACAGTCGAGCCGCCCCCGGCGGCCCCTGCGCGGGCTTGCGGCCCGCTCGGAAGCTAGATGTCCGACGCGAGCATCGTTCGCTTCCGCGCGGTTATCGAGGCGGGACTGACGGCGCTCGAGGCGCGCCGCGAAGAGGTCAACGCGCTCAATGTGTTCCCGGTTGCCGACGCAGACACGGGCGACAACATGGTGCTCACGCTGCGGGCCGTCGTCCAAGAGTTGGATCGACTCGTAAGCCCTTCACCCGGCGGCGCGACGCACGAGATCGACCGCGAGGACATCGTCGCGTCCGTTGCACGGGCTGCCCTGCTGGGGGCACGGGGAAGCTCTGGCGTGATCGTCTCTCAGCTGGTGCGAGGAGCGGCCGAGGAGCTGGCGAGCCGTCCCGGGGAGCTGGTCGACCCCGTGCTCATCTGCGCCGCCATGGCCAGAGCGGCCGACCAGGCCTACGGCTCGGTGAGAAGTCCCGCCGAAGGAACAATGCTGACGGTCGTGCGCGAGATGACCGCTCGCATGGCCTCGGACCTCGCCCACATGCGCGAGGCGCGTCTGCCTGGCGACGCCTCGGCCTTCGAGCAGAACGCGGTAATCGCCGAGCTGGTTGAACGCGCGCTCGACGCGGGTCGCGAGGCCCTGGAGCGGGGCCCGGAACTCCTACCCGTGCTGCGCGAGGCAGGCGTCGTCGATGCTGGAGGCTACGGCCTCGTGGTGATGCTCTCGGGAATCGTGGGAGCGCTTCGCGGCGCGGCCCCCAGGCCGTTCGAGCATGCCGGAGGCGTGCGCGTCACGCATCCTCAGCACTCCTCGTCCACCTACCGGTACTGCACGAACTTCGTGGTCTCGGGGACCGGGCTTCAGGCTGCGCGCTACGTGCCCCGGCTGGAAGCGGTGGGCGATTCGGTTCTGGTCGTCGGCGATGCCTCGACGCTGCGGGTGCACCTCCACACGGACAATCCGAAATCCGCCACGGCGCTCTTCTCCCGTGCGGGAAGTGTCTCGCACCTCGATATCGCCGATATGCGCGTGCCGTCGCAGGCGAGCGAAGACAGCGGCTTCAGCGCACGCAAGCAGGAGGTCTGCGGGCTGGTGGCGGTCGCCACCGGACCGGGGATACGGTCGCTTTTCGAGAGCTTCGGCGCGCACGTGGTCGACGGCGACGACTTCGCCCACGATGGTCGCGACGGCGACGGCGCCGAGAGCAGAGCTCCGACGCCGTACGAGCTCCTCGCCGCGATCCACGCTGTCGATGCCGGAGAGGTGATCGTGCTGCCCAGTAGCCCCGAGACCTTCGCAGCCGCGCGCCGCGCCGCTGAGCTCTCAGAGAAAGCCACCTGGGTGGTCGATTCCCACTCGAACCAGGCTGGTCTCGCCGCTGCCGCCGTTCTCGATCCATACCTCGGGGCGCGTGAGAACGCGGCGCGGATGACGCGCACGATCGCGAGCCTCAGGACCGGGTCGGTGGCTCCAGCCGCTGCCGACGACGTGGGCGGCCGCTTTCACGCCGGAGATGCCATCGGGTTCCTGGGCGATGACCTCGTCGCATGGGGTCAGCCGCGAGAAGCGCTTCGAGAGGTGCTCGAGCGACTGGCCGATGGTGCGGAGCTGATCACCTGCCTCCGCGGCGCCGACGCGCCGCTTGACGACCGGACGGTCGAGACGCTGGCCGCCGGCGAGGTCGAGTTCGAGCTCTCCGACGGTGGCCAGCGTGGGGCCTGGTGGCTGCTCGCAGCCGAGTAGCGCACCCACCCGCCCGCATCTCGCACCCATCCGCCCTGCAGCGCGCACTCACCCGCCCGCATCTCGCACCCACCCGCCCCGAATCCGGCGCCGCCCCCGCCATCATCATCCGCGAGCGAGATGCCCGCGACAGCATTCGCAAGCTCGCGCCCGCTGGCGCCCGACGAACTCGAGTCGGCGCCGGTCCGCTACCCGCGGCCCTCCCGGCTCGACGCGCCGCTGAAGGTCGACGGTCAAAAAGCCGGAAACGCCGCAGCCGCTCTGGGCCTGCACACCGTCGGCGACCTGCTCTGGCACCTGCCCAGGGATCGACGCGAGGCGCGGTCGCTCTCCGAGCTGGGGCGCGGAGAAGCCGCCACCGTCGTGGTCGAGGTGAGGTCGATCTCCTCGCGAGCCGTTCGGCGGCGCGGGATGCGGCCGCTCGTTGAGGCAGTCGTCGCCGACGACACCGGGACGGTCAAGGCGACCTTTTTTAACCAACCCTGGCTGGTGCGCCGCTATCCACCCGGCACGCGTTTGCTCCTTCACGGCAGGCTGCGCTCCCGCGCGAGCTTCAACGTCGAGGCCCACGCGCGCACAAGCGAGGCGCTCGGCGGCGGTGCCGGTCTCGTCTCGCACTATCCGGCCACAGACGGCCTCTCTTCGACGCAGATCCACTCGCTGGTCCGAGAACACGCGGCGGCTCTGCACGAGATGATCGAGCCGCTTCCAGCGGAGCTGCGCGCCCGCGAGCGCCTGCCCGACCGCGAGGCCGCGCTCGCGGCCGTCCACTTCCCCGATCGAGCCGGCGAGCAGGACGCCGATCCCGCTCGCGCCCGCCTCGCGTTCGAGGAGCTGCTGCTGCTTCAGCTCGCCCTGCTCAGGCGGCGAGCCGCCCGAGCGACCGCTGCCGCTCCCATCCTCTCGGAGCCCCCGACCTTCAGCGCGCGCTGGCTTGAGGAGCTGCTGCCTTTCCGCCTCACCGGCGACCAGGCGCGCGCGATCGAAGACGTCGATCGGGACCTCGCCTCGAGTCGGCCGATGCAGCGACTGCTGATGGGCGAGGTCGGGTCAGGCAAGACCGTGGTGGCTCTATACGCGATGCTGAGGGCCGTCGAGCACGGCATGCAGGCGGCGCTGATGGCCCCGACCGAAACGCTCGCCGAGCAGCATTTCGCCACCCTTGGCGCGCTGCTGCCCGGGACCGCTATCCCGGCCGGGCTGCTCACGGGCTCGACCCCCGGCCGGCGCCGCGCGGACATCACCGGAAAGCTCTCCAGCGGTGAGCTGCAGCTGGTCGTCGGCACACACGCGCTGATTGAGGAGCCGGTTCGCTTCGCGTCCTTGGGCGTGGCCGTCGTCGACGAACAGCACCGCTTCGGCGTCTCGCAACGGGCAGCGCTCGACCGCAAATCCAAGCCGGGATCGAGCCTCCACATGCTCCACATGAGCGCCACCCCAATCCCTCGAACGCTGGCGCTCGCCGGGTACGGCGACCTCGATTTCACCGTGCTCCGCGAGCTGCCGCGAGGACGCAAACCGGTGCAGACGTTCGTCTGCTCGAGCGCGCCGGAGCGGATGCGCGCTTACGAGCGGATCCGCGAAGAGGCACGGGCGGGTCGTCAAGCGTTCGTGGTTTGCCCCCTCGTCGAGGAGTCCGAGTCGCTCCAGGCGCGTGCCGCGACCGCGGAGTACGAACGTCTGCGTGGCGAAGAGCTTGACGGATTGGAGGTCGTGCTCTTACACGGCCAGCTTCGCCCAGCCGCCAAGCAGGCCGCGATGGCCGCGTTCAGCGGGGGTGCGGCGCAGGTATTGGTCGCCACATCGGTGATCGAGGTCGGCATCGATGTGCCCAATGCGACCGTGATGCTGATCGAGGACGCCGACCGTTACGGCATCTCTCAGCTCCACCAGCTTCGGGGCCGGATCGGGCGAGGTGGCCATCCGTCGGTGTGCCTGATGTTTGGGCCCAAGGGCTCCCCGCGTCTGCGCGCGCTCGAAGGCTCTTCGGACGGCTTCGAGCTGGCCGAGATCGATCTGCGGCTGCGCGGAGAGGGAGAGCTCACGGGGGTGCGCCAGCACGGCATGGCCGAGTTCCGAGTGGCCGAGTTGCCGCGCGATGCGCAACTGCTCGAGCGCGCCGGCCGGCATGCCAGAACCATCGGCGAGCAGGACGCTCGATTGGAGCGCAGCGAGCACGCGCTGCTGCTGGATGCGCTTGCCGAGCGTTACGGACCCGATGCGCTCGCCCCCATCCGGGCATGAGCTGCCGGCAAACGTCCGAGGGAAGCGCTTGCCCATGAGAGTGGTCGCGGGCTCGCTCAAGGGCCGGACCCTGCACTCACCGCTCGGCAGGGAGACCCGGCCGACACAAGACCGCGTCCGCGAGGCGCTCTTTTCGGTCCTCGGGCACGTGCAAGGCGCGCTGGTGCTCGACCTGTTCGCCGGCTCGGGTGCGCTGGCGATCGAGGCGCTCTCCCGAGGGGCCTCCGCAGCCACGCTTGTCGACTCGTCGCCGCAAGCGATCGCTGCGATCCGGCGCAACCTGGACGAGCTCGAGGTCGGCGCCGAGGTCCGACATCAGACCGCGGAGGCGTTCCTCACCCGCGCACGCCGCGAGCATCGTCAATACGATCTCGTCTTCGTCGACCCCCCATACAGCCGCGCAAGCGGTCTGCGCGAACGGCTGTCGGCAGCGCTCCCCGCGGTGCTCGCGCCACAGGCTCGAGTGATCGTCGAGAGCGACAGCAGAAGCCCGCTCGCGCTCGAACTGGCGCTCGGTTTCGAGCGCCGCTACGGAGACACACTGATCCGCATCTACGATGGTTAAGGGCCCATCCGAAAACCCCAGCCGCACACGCGGAGTTTCCGGATGAACCCTCCCGATAACCGCATCGCCGTCTGCCCGGGCACATTCGACCCCATCACCAACGGCCACCTGGACGTCATCAGGCGTGGCTCAGCGATGTTCGACAAGCTGATCGTGGGCGTCGTAAATCTCCCCTGGCGCAAGGGCGAGACAATGTTCTCGGCCGAGCAGCGGTGCCAGTTCATCCGGAACGCCACCCGCGAGCTGAGCAACGTCGAGGTCGAACCGTTCAGCACGCTCTTGGTCGACTTCGCACGCGACCGCGGGGCCATGGCGATCATCAAGGGACTGCGCGCGATCTCCGATTTCGAGTACGAGCTCGAGATGAATCAGCTCAATCGCCGGCAGGCCCCGGAGATAGAGTCGGTTTACCTAATGGCCTCGGCAAAGTACAGTTTCCTGCGCTCCAGCGGAGTTAAGGAGCTGGCCACGTTTGGCGGCGAGATAGACGAGCTCGTGCCCGATGAGGTCGCCAAGGCTTTGAAGGAACGGCTAAGCCGCTGACGAAACAGAGGTTCTGCGATGGATGTCCTCGTATTGATTGACAAACTTGACGATCTCGTCCACAACGCCAAGCCGGTCCCGCTGACCGATCAGGTGCGGGTGGACCGAGAGGAGATCTACGACATCCTCGATCAGATGCGCGCGACGATCCCCGAGGAGATCAAGCAGGCGCGGTGGATCGTAAAGGAGCGTCAGGAGATGTTGGCCGAAGCCAAGCGCGAGGCCGAGCGCATCGTCAAGGAGGCGCGCGAACGGCAGGAGCGGCTGATCTCGCAGGAGGAGATCACCAAGCAGGCTGAGCGCGCCGCCGAGGACATCGTCGAGGACGCCCGCGCCCGCGAGCGTGAGATCCGGCTCGGCGCCGAGGATTACGCCGACGAGATTCTCAACACACTCGAGGTCAACCTCTCCAAGTTCATTGCCGCTGTGCAGCGCGGTCGCGACCGGCTGGCCGGCAAGGAAGAGCCGGTAGAGGTTTCCTAGCCGGCCTCATGGCCGACGTCGAAGTTCTCGAAGCTGACATCACCCAGCTCGAGGTCGATGCGATCGCCAACGCGGCGAACACGTCGCTGATGCACGGCGGGGGTGTGGCCGGAGCGATCGCGCGGGCGGGCGGCCCCGAGCTCGAGCGCGAGAGCCGACAACGCGCTCCCATCGGCCTCGGCGAAGCCGTCGAAACAGGCGGCGGCGCCATGCCGTGTCGATGGGTCATCCATGCCGCCACCATGGAGCTCGGCGGGCCGACCTCCGCCGAGATCATTCGCCGCGCCACGGCAAGCACGCTGCGCACGGCGGACGAGCTCGGCGCGCGATCGCTCGCGTTGGTCGCGTTCGGTACCGGCGTGGGAGGGTTCCCGCTGCGCGAAGCGGCGAGGATCGAGGTCGAAGAGGTACGACGTCATCTCGAGCGCGACAGCGGGCTCGAGCGGGTCGTTTTCGCGGTGCGCGGCGCCGACGCCCGCGAGGCCTTTGAGCAGGCTCTGGAGCGGTGACGGTGGCCTACGACGTCGACCTAGCCAACCGCATCCGCGAACTCGTCGCGGATGAGCCGGGCGTCACCGAGAAGAAGATGTTCGGTGGTCTGGCGTTCCTCATCGGAGGAAACATGGCGGTCGCCGCGAGTGGCCAGGGCGGGATCTTGCTGCGCGTCGATCCCGGAGAGGGCGGCGCGCTGGCCGCCAAGCCTCATGCAGAGGTGGCGGTGATGCGGGGCCGTCCGATGACTGGCTGGCTTCGGGTCGGGCCGGAGGGCTTGAAGACCAAGCGACAACTCGAGCGCTGGGTCGCGCGCGGCATCGCCTACGCCAAATCGCTGCCGGCCAAGGGCTGACTCATCGGATCGAGAAGCCGGTCAGTCCTTCCGGCTCCTCGTCATCCACATCGATCCGATCGACGTCCGCATGGGATGGCCCTGTGTGCAGAAATCGCACCACGCGTTCAACCGCGTCCGGTTCTCCTTCGAGCACCGCCTCGACGGAGCCGTCCCGCATGTTGCGTGCCCAGCCGCTCACGCCGTGGGCGTTGGCTCGCTCGCGCGTGGAGTCGCGAAAAAACACGCCCTGAACCCGACCGTAGACCTTGACTCGTCGACGGATCACCTCGTCGCTCATGGACGCGCGATTTTCGCACCATCGTTGACGGCGGACGGCTTCCGTCCGGCCGCCGCGCCATGCTGAAGAGCCGACATGAACGCAACCTGGCTCATCGTAGGTCTGATCCTCGGCGCCGCCGCGGCGGCGCTCCTGTTCGCCCCGCGAACGCGCCGAATCACCGCGCGTGCGTCCGAGCTCGAGCGCGACCTGGTCCGCGCGCAGGCCGATCTCGAGCACGAACATCAACTCGCAGAGGAACGCCTCAACACACTGGGCGACGCCCAGAACCGCCTTTCTGACACCTTCAAGGCGCTCAGTGCCGAGGCGCTGCAAGCGGGCATGGCGCAACTCTCAGAGCTTGCAAAGAACCAGCTGCAAAGCGCCCAGGCCGAGGCTAGGGGAGAGCTCGAGAAGCGACAGCAGGCGGTCGAGCAGCTGGTCGCGCCGCTAAAGGACCAACTCGGCCGAGTGGACGCCCAGCTCACCCACCTCGACCAGGAGCGACGTGAGTCCCGCGGGCGGCTTGAAGCGCAGCTGCGGACGCTGACCGAGACCGGCGAGAAGCTGCGCACCGAGACGGGCGCCCTGGTGACCGCGCTGCGCAAACCCAATACCCGCGGCCAGTGGGGACAGATGCAGCTGCGCAACGTGGTCGAGCTGGCGGGGATGGTCAAGCACTGTGACTTCCTCGAGCAGACCTCGCTGTCTGGGGAAGAGGGGCTGCGCCCGGATGCGATCGTCCGCATGCCCGGGGGCAAACACGTGATGATCGACGCCAAGGCCCCCCTGCAGGGCGTGCTCGACGCCTATGAGGCTCGCGACGAGGAGGAGCGCCAACGATACCTACGCGACCACGCTCGGCTGCTGCGCAAGCACTTCCGCGCGCTGGCCGAGAAGGCCTACTGGGACCAGCTCGAATCGGCCCCCGATTTCGTTGTGATGTTCCTTCCTGCCGAGCACCTCTACGGCTCCGCGCTTGAAGTAGACCCAACGCTCATCGAGGAGGCGATGGCACGGCGCGTCCTGATCGTCACCCCGACCACCCTGCTGGCGGTCCTCTACGCCGTCGCCTATGGATGGCAGCAGGAACGCGTGGCCGAGTCGGCCCAGGCCATCTCGGACCTCGGCCGCGAGCTGCACACACGGCTCGTGAAGCTTTCCTCGCTGCTGGCCAAGCTCGGTCGGCAGCTCAATGGCGCGGTGCGCGCCTACAACGAGGCGGTGGGCTCCTACGAGGCCCGTGTTCTCCCCGGGGCGCGCAGGTTCGCCGAGCACGGCGTGACCAGCGCCGGCGGCGACCTGCACGCGCTCGAGCAGGTGACCGTCAGCGCACGCACGGTTGCGGCCGACGACATCGGCGACGACGACGATTCCGAGATCCACCCGCTGCGCGCGGCCGGCTAGGCTACTACTCTCCGGACGCGTCCACGGCGCTTGGCGTTGAGTGGCCGCCCTGCGCCCGCCACCACCGCCACAGGTCCTCACGTTGGTGGGGCAGGGGATCCGCCGAGGGCTTTCGCACTCGCACCGTCTCGAGCGCCTCGTCTATATCGACCCCATTGCGCAGCGCCACCAGCGCCGCCGCGATCGCCGGCGCGCGCTGCCACCCTGCTCGGCAGTGCACGTAGATCCGGCGGCTTTCGCCGAGCCAGCCGCTGACAAGCGCAACCGCCTGGTCAAGCGGCTCAACGGGCAGGCCGCCGAAGTCGGCGAACGGCACACGGCGCTCCTGAATGCCCGCCTCGGCGAAGGCCCGCTCGACGGCCTCGCGCTCTTCGCGGCGGTACTCCTCGTCCTCTACCAGGTTGAGCACCCGCTCCACGCCCGCCCAGTGCAGCATCGCCACGTCTTCCTCGTCGAGCGGATAGGCGCCGACCAGCAGCCCGTCAAAGACGTCCGCGAAGCCGTAGGTGCGAAACCACGAGGACACGTCGGGAAATGATGGCGTGATTGCATTAGGCGCCGTGAAAGGCTTGATCTCGGACGCGCTGTTCCTCGTGCGCACGTTTGCTCGCGCCGGGATGCTCAAGCCCTCGCGCCCGGACCGAGTGGCGCGCGTGGGCCTGGCCCTGCACCGCTGGGGAACCACTCTCGCCGCCGGCTACATGGGCGCGGCCGCCCGCCATCCGAACCGGCGGGCGGTCGTGGACGAGCTCGGCGCGCTGACATTCGCGCAGCTCGACGTTCGCACCAACGCGCTCGCGAATGGCTTCGCCACCCGCGGGGTCGGCGAGGGGGACGGTGTTGCGATCATGTGCCGCAATCACCGCGGCTTCATCGAGGCGAGCCTGGCCTGCTCCAAGCTGGGCGCCCACGCCCTGTACCTCAACACGGCCTTCGCCGCGCCGCTGGTCAGCGCGGTTATGGAGCGCGAGGATCCCGCTGCGGTCGTCTACGACCAGGAGTTCGCGGCGGTGGTCGAGGCAGCATGCGAGGGCCGCCGGGCTTTCGTGGCGTGGGTCGACGACCGTGCCGGCTGCGCCCATCCCTCGCTTGAGGAGCTGATCTGGAGCGCAGAGGACTCCAGGCCGTCGCCTCCCTCCGAGCCGGGCCGGACGGTAATCCTGACCTCGGGCACCACGGGTCCGCCCAAGGGGGCAAACCGCCCCAGCCCGGGGTCGCTGGCGCCAGCGGCCGGTCTGCTCTCACGCATTCCTCTCCAGGCCGAGGGGACCACCATGATCGCGGCTCCGCTGTTCCACGCCTGGGGGTTCGCCCACATGTTCCTCTCGACCCCGCTCGGGTCGACCCTCGCGTTGACGCGGCGCTTCGACCCCGCGGCGACCGTGCGCGTGATCGCCGAGCAGCGCGCGGACGCCTTGGTCGTGGTGCCCGTGATGCTCCAGCGCATCCTCGAGCTCCCCGATGAGGTGCTCGACCGCCACGACACCTCTTCGCTACGGGTGATCGCGGTGAGCGGGTCAGCGCTCTCGGGGGCGCTCGCGCGGCGGGCCATGGACCGCCTGGGCGATGTGGTCTACAACCTGTATGGATCGACCGAGGTCGCCTGGGCCACGATCGCCGATCCGGTGGACCTTCGAAGCGCCCCCGGCACGGCCGGGCGACCGCCCCGTGGCACCACCGTCAAGATCCTCGACGACCACCACCAGGAGCTGCCCACCGGGGAGACCGGTGAGATCTTCGTCGGCTCAGAGCTGCTGTTCGAGGGATATACGGGTGGCGCCGACAAGCCCCGGTTCGGGGCGCTCATGTCGACGGGGGACGTCGGCCACTTCGACGCGAGCGGACGCCTGTTCATCGACGGCCGCGACGACGACATGATCGTCTCGGGCGGCGAAAACGTGTACCCGGGCGAGGTGGAGGAGCTCTTGGAGGACATGCCTGGAGTTCGCGAGACCGCGGTGATCGGCGTGGAGGACGAGCAATGGGGCCAGCGACTGCGTGCGTTCGTGGCACTGAGCGACGGCGCGTCGCTCAGCGAGGAAACGCTGAAGGAGCACATCAGGGCCAATCTCGCGGGGTACAAGGTTCCCCGCGACGTCGTGTTCGTGGACGAGCTTCCGCGCAACGCCACGGGCAAGGTGCTCAAACGGGAGCTGCGGGCCGGGGACTGAAGGTGTCAAAGGCGCCCGCGGCGCATGCGCCGCGGGCCCGGCCGAGCATGCTCGGCCGGCGGCCGCGCACATGTGCGCGGCCGAACAGCATCTCTAATCTGAACGGTATGCCCGTGCGTACTGACAGCTTCGATCTTCGCGGGCTTCATCTCGGCTCTGGCGCGGGCCGCCGGCTGGATCTCCACGTGGGCATCGATCCATTCGTGCTGGGTGGAGAACGGTACGTGGTCAGACCCGCGCTGATCCCGGTGAAGCTCGATGTCTCCCGGACCACCGGCGAGGGCTACGCGCTTCGCCTGCGCTTCGACGCGACCTTATCCGGGCCGTGCATGCGCTGCCTCGAGCCCGCCGCACCAACGTTTGCGGTCGACTCGCGCGAGGTGTCGCAGCCTGGCGGCGATGCCGACCTTCGCTCTCCTTATCTGGACGGCGAGATCCTGGACCTGCGCGCCTGGGCACGCGACGCGCTGGCGCTCTCGCTTTCGACGCAGGTCCTGTGCCGCCCCGACTGCGCCGGCCTGTGCGTCGAGTGCGGCGCGAACCTCAACACGGCCGGCCCCGAGCACGCACACGGGCCGCGTCAGCCCGATCAGCGCTGGGCCAAGCTCTCCGAGTTGCGCCTTCGATAGCCCACCCGGTCTGGCGAGCCGGGGCTCGACCATAGGAGCCGACTCCCGGCGGGGTACACTGGCAGGGCGATGGCCGTTCCAAAGCAAAAGCAATCCCATGCCCGCACAGCCCGTCGCAGGGCGCAGCACAAGATCGGCGCCCCGGCGTACAACGCGTGCCCACAGTGCCACAGCCCGAGGTTGCCTCACCGGGTATGTCCGGTGTGTGGCTATTACAAAGGCCGCGAGGTCGTAGAACCAGATACGGGTGAGCCCTCCGCGTAAGAGTGGCTGCATCTACGGTGACGCCGACTAGGGCCAACGGGCGCGCGATGGCCCAGGTGGCGGTCGACGCGGGCGGGGCCGATCTAGGCCCCAAAGAAGTCGCGGCCGGGGCGGCGATGGCTGCCGACCGCGGCGTCGGCGTGCTGCTGTTCGGGCCGGCCGGGGAGATCGGGCCGGTCCCTGCGGGGGTGGAGGTGGTGGACGCGCCGGTCTCCATTGCCAAGACTCAGGACCCCGCATTCGCGGTACGCTCGACGCCGGAGGCTTCGATCGTGCAGGCCACGCGGGCGGTGGCCGAGGGCCGCGCTCAGGCGCTTGTGTCGGGAGGGTCAACGGGCTCGGCGCTGGCCGCGGGGCTATTCAACATCCGCCGCGACCGCGGCATCTACCGGCCTGCGCTGGCGTTGCCGCTTCCGATTCCGTCGGCCCGGCCGGTGCTGCTGCTCGATGTCGGCGCCAACGTGGCGTGCCGACCAGAGCACCTGGTCCAGTTCGCCCACATGGGCTCGGCCTTCTGCCAGGCGGTGCTCGGCTTTGACAAGCCGCGCGTGGCCCTGCTCTCGAACGGCGAAGAACCGGGGAAGGGCACGCCCGACCTGATCGCGGTTCACGACCAGCTGATGGGACCAAACGGCGAGGGGCTGAACTTCATCGGCAACATCGAGGGCACGCACATCACCTCGGGAATTGCCGACGTCGTGGTGATGGACGGGTTCACCGGCAACATCACGCTCAAAGTGATCGAAGGCGTCTCGGCGCGCACAATGCGCGCCATCGCGGAGCTCGCCGAGGGGTCGATCCAAGCGCGCCTGGGCAGTCATCTGCTCGGACCCGCGATGGCAGGGCTGCGAGCGGAGATCGACCCGGAGACTCCCGGTGGTGCGTACATGCTCGGTTTGCGCCAGCTCGGCGTGGTCGCGCATGGGCGCTTTACGCGACGAGGCTTCGCGCAGGCAATCGAGGTCGCCGCGCGGGGCGTTCGCGAAGACGTCATCGCCCGCACCCGGGCGGCGCTCGAGAAGGCCGGCGCACTGCGCAAACCGCCCCCGGCCGCTCAGGCCCACCTACCGTCCGAACACGCCGCTACGTTCTAGTGGCCCTGTCCGCGCACACGAACAGAGCCATCTGATGGATCCGGGCAACAGCACGGGGCTGGACCGACCCCGGGTCGTCGCGCTGATTCGTTCACACCTCGCCGAGGAGCTCGAGATCGACCCGGCCTCGATCACCGAGGAGACCCGGTTCAGGGAGGACCTCGATGCAGATTCGCTCGATCTCTACACGCTCGTGCAGGAGCTCGAGGACACCTATGGGGTCAGGATGTCCGATGAGCAGGCGGCCAAGATACTCACGGTAGGACAGGCGGTGGATTTCGTGCTCGCCACCGTGGGGCCAGGCGCGCGGCCTTCCACGACCGCTACGCAAGGCCCCGACGAGTGAGCGCAAAGCGCGGGCGGCGCACGAAGGACGCAAAGCCAACGTTGCAGGACCTTCTGGACGGCCTGCCCGAGGAGCTGCAGACTCCCGTCTTCACGCACGCGTCATGGACGCCACGTCGATCGGAGTCCTACGAAAGGCTCGCCTTCCTCGGCGACAGCGTGCTCTCGCTGGCTATCACCACCCACCTTTATCCGCGGCTGGACGCGGACGAGTTCGGCGCCGGCGAACTCACCAAGATCAGGGCGCAGTCGGTATCCGGCAGGGCCTGTCGTTCGGTGGCGGAGCGCCTCGGGATTCCCGAGCGGCTCCGAGCCGCGGCCCCGGAGGAGGCCTCCTCCTCCGTCGAGTCGCTGATCAGTACCGAGCGCGTTGCGGCCTCGGTGATCGAGGCAGTGATCGGCGCCTGCTATCTCGCTTACGGCTACGACCGCACCGCCGTGGCGGTGGTAAAGGCGTTTGAGCCTGAAATCGAGGAAGCCCTCGAGAACCCCGCCGACTACAAGTCGACACTCCAGGAGCGGCTTGCACGCCGGGGCGAGCTTGTTTCCTACGAGGTCGTCGACGAGCGCGGGCCGCCCCACGACCGGCGCTTTCAAATCAGCGCCGTCGTCGCCGGGTCAGAGATGGGGCGCGGGACGGGTCGCAGCAAGAAGGACGCCGAGCAGGAAGCAGCCAGAGAAGCGCTGGAGAGTCTGAGATGAATACGCGCGTCCTGATGAAGGCACTGGTTCGGAAATGCACCTGAAATCGCTGACACTCAAGGGCTTTAAGTCCTTCCCCGACCGCACGGTGCTCGAGTTCAGGCCCGGCGTGAGCGTGATCGTGGGTCCCAATGGATCGGGGAAGTCGAACGTGACCGACGCGGTGCTGTGGGCGCTCGGCGAACAGTCTCCTGTGGCGGTCAGGGGTCAGTCGATGCAGGACGTGATCTTCGGCGGCGCTCCGGGACGTCAGTCGGCTCCCAGGGCCGAGGTGGAGCTGGTGCTGGACGACAGCGAGGGTCTGCTCGGATTGGGGCCCGAGGTCTCCATCGTGCGGCGTCTCGACCGCGCCGGCGAAGGCGAGTACCGGCTGTCCGGCGCCCGCTGCCGGCTCGTCGACGTGATCGAGGTGCTTTCGGATACGGGGCTGGGCAAGGAGATGCACTCGGTCATCTCCCAGGGCCGCGTCGAATCGATCGTCACCTCCAAGCCGCGCGACAGGCGCGCACTGGTCGAGGAGGCGGCCGGCCTGGGCAAGCACCGCAAGCGGCGGCGCCGCACCCAGCTAAAGCTCGAGCGCACCGAGCACAACCTCGATCGGGCGCTCGACGTCGAGCGCGAGGCGCGGGCCCGGCTGCGCCCGCTCAAGCGCCAGGCCGAGGCCGCGGAGCTGCACGCGCGCCTCGAGCGCCAGACGCTCGAGGCCCGCTGGGAGCTGGTCCGCGACGAGGTCCGCGAGCGAAGCGAGGGCGTGGCCGCGCACGAGTCCCGCGTCGGCGAGTTGAGGTCCGGACGCCAGCGGATCGAGGGCGAGCTCGAGGAGGTGTCCAACAGCCGCGAGTCGGCGGAGCGGGCGCTGACCGCGCGTGCCGCCCGCCGCGAGGAGCTCTCGCGACGGTGCTTCTCCGCGCGTGGAGCGGGCGAGCGGGTTGGGGAGCGCGCCGAAGCGCTCGGCGGCGCGGCGGAGGCGACCGAGGCTCGGATCGGCCGCGCCCGCGAGCGGCTGGTGCGGCTGCGGACAGCGGAGGCCACGGGCCCTGACGACGGCGCGGTGCATGAGAGGATCGCCGCGCTCGAGGCCGCCGTCGAAGAGGCCACACGGGAGCGCGAAGCAGAGATCGCGCGCGAGGTCGAGGAGCTCGAGCGCCAGCGCGCAGAGGCACAGCTCGGCCTTTCAGAGCGCCAGGCCGAGGTCGCTGTTGCGCTCGGCGCCCGCCAGGCCGCCGAGGGCCGCAGCGAGAGCGCCCACGGCGCGGTCGGCGAGACGGCGCGGGTCGTCGAGCGGGCGCGCCTGCAGGCCGCACGGGTGGGCGCGGAGCTCCACTCGGTAAACCAGCTGATCCGCGGCCACGAGGCCGCCGCCCGCGGCGTCTCCACGCTCGCCGACGAGGTCGACGTCGAGGAGGGATACGAGCTCGCGCTCGCGGCGGCGCTCGACGGCCGCCTCGCCGCGGCGCTGGCGCCTGACCGTCACGCGGCGCAGCGGCTGCTCGACTCGACCGCGGCCGCAGACGGCGGACGGGTACTGGTGGCGGACGAGATTCTCCGCGACAGCTTGCCCGGCGCCCCTCCGGCGCCGGGGGCCGTCCCGATGGCCGAGCACGTGCGCGGCGACGGCGAGGCCGCCGCCGTGGTCCGAGCGCTGTTGCACGATGCCTGGATAGTGGAGAACCTCGAGGGCCTCTCCGCCGCATTTGAGGGAGTGGCGGTCACGCGTACGGGCCGGGCCTGGTCCCCGCGGGCCGGGGAACTTCGTCAGGCGCCCGCAGCGGGCGACGAGCAGCTGCTCGCACACCGCAATCGCCGCGACCAGTTGCTTTCCGAGACCGAGCGGGCCGCTGCGGACGAGATCCAGGCCCGCACCGCTCACGAACGCGCTATCGAGGAGCTCTCCCAATGCGAGAGTGCGCGTGAGCAGGCCCTTTCCGCCCACCGCGCCGCGGTGCGCGCCCGCGACGAGGCGACCGAGGAAGAGCACCGCCTCGCCCAGTTGATCAACCGCCGCCAGCGCGAGGCCGGCGACGACGTGGGCGCCCGCCACAGTCAGTTGCAGGCTGAGCTGGCAGCGCAGAGGCTGATCCGCGACCGCGCCGCGCAGGAGCGGGCGCGGCGCAGTGCAGCGGTGACCGAGCTCGAACGAATCCTTGGCGACGAGGAGCAGCGCCTGCCGGTGATGCGCGAGGCCGTCTCCGCCCTGAGCGCAGCTGCCGAGGCGATCGCGCTACAGGGTGAGCGGTTCGAGCGTGAGCTCGCCGAAGACCGGCAGGCCGCGGACCAGATTGCGGCGGACCTCCGGACTTGCGCCCAGCGCGAGGCCACCCTCCAAGCGGAGCTTCATCGCCTTGGTGAAGCGCTTACCGATGCCGAGGTCGCCGCCCAGCGCGCGCGCGACCAGATGCAGGAAGCGCTCGCCCAGTTGGGGGAGTTGGCCACGCGCCTCGAGCTTGCGCCCGAGCCGAGGGTCGAGCCGCTGGCCGATGAGGAGCGAGAAGCCCTCAACTCGCGGCTCGAGCGGCTGGCGCGGCGCCGCTCGCAGCTCGGGCCGGTCAACCCGCTGGCCGCCGACGAGTACGCCGAGGCCGTGGCACACGTGGAAGAGCTCGAACGCCAGCGCGAGGACCTCGAAACCGCGCTACGCGAGCTGGAGAAGCTGATCCGCGACACGGACCGGCAGATCGAGGAATGCTTCGAGCGGACCTTCGCCGCCACCGCGCGCAACTTCGACGAGCTGGTGGGGAGGCTGTTCCCGGGCGGAACCGGGAGGCTGCGCCTGGTCGCCGAGCGCGCCGGGCCGAGCGCCGCGTTGGGGGGGCAGCAGGTTGCAGACGGAGACGGAGACGGAGCGGCGCCCGGAGGCCAAGACTCCGAGGGGGAGGAGCCAGAGGCGCTCGGGATCGAGATCGAGATCATGCCGGCGGGCAAGCGCATGCAGCGGCTGTCGCTGCTCTCCGGGGGCGAGAAGTCGCTCACGGCGCTGGCGTTCCTGTTCGCCGTCTTTCTCGCCCGACCCTGCCCCTTCTACATCCTCGACGAGGTTGAGGCCGCGCTCGATGACCTCAACATCGACCGCTTTCTCGACTTGCTGCGCTCCTACGCCGACCGCGCACAGTTCATCGTGGTCACCCATCAGAAGCGAACCATGGAGGCCGCGGACTCGCTTTACGGCGTGGTGATGGGCGCGGACGGGATTTCGAAGGTTGTCTCGCGTCGCCTGCCCGCGGCGGCGGCCGCGTAGCGCCCCGGAGGGTTCGAGCGCGCCCGGGACGAGGCTCGTCCCGAGTTGGCGCGTAGACTCGCGGCTGTTGCCCGTCGACCATGACATCCGTTTCCCCGGCGAGTCCGAGGAGTACCGCCGCGAACGCGACCGTCTGCTCGAGGCCGAGGTAGAGCTGCGGCGGGCGATCGAGCGCGTCGCAGCACAGCGACGGGCCCTCCCTCCGGGTGGAGCCGTGCCCGCCGACTATCGCTTTGAGGAGGCTTCGGACGGGGGCACGGTGGCATTGTCAGAGCTGTTCGCGGCCGGGAAGGACACGCTCGTGATCTACAGCTTCATGTTTCCGCGCTACTCGGGAGACACCCGACCGGGACCGGGAGGGGAGACGGGTCGCTTGCCGCTGGAGGAGACTCCGTGTCCGTCGTGCACGTCGATCCTCGACTCGCTCGACGGCGCCGCGCCTCACCTGGCCCGGCGGCTCAACCTCGCGGTGGTGGCGAAATCTGAGCCCGAGCGAATCCGCACCTACGCCCAAGAGCGCGGCTGGCGGCACCTGCGTCTTCTCTCCTCCCGCAGCAACGACTACAACCGCGACTACCACGCGGAGACGGCGGACGGCTCGCAGCGGCCGATCCTCAACGTCTTCACTCGTGATGGCAGCGGTATGCGGCACAGGTGGGCCACGGAGCTCATGTTTGTTGCACGCGACGAGGGAGAGGATCCTCGCCACGTCGATTCCATCTGGCCGATCTGGAGCGTGCTCGACATGACCCCCCAAGGACGCGGGCCCGAGTACGACTTTCCGGGCGTGAACTACTAGCGCGGGACTCGGGCGGATGGCCAGGGAGTGGAGCGACCTCTTCATCGTCGACGGCCGCGGGTCTGAGCACCCGCGTCCCGTACGAGCTTCGGATGACGGCGAGCGCGAGCGGCGGGGCGGGCGCTTCCGGCGCCTGCGCGAGAACCTGCGCAGGACCCGCCAGGCGCTCACCGCCGAGGTCCAGGCCACGCTGTTCGAAGAGCTCGACGATGAGACCTGGGAACGGCTCGAGGAGGCGCTCATCTACGCCGACGTGGGCGCGCGCACCACAGCGCAGGTTGTCGAGGAGCTCGAGCGCGAGGCCGGTGCGGGCAGCCTCACCGGCGGGCCGCAGTTGACCGAGCGACTGGTCGAGCTGCTCGCGGACACGGCCAGGACGGGGCAGGACACGATCGACCTGAGGGCGCACCCGACGGTGATCCTGGTCGCCGGGGTAAACGGGACCGGCAAGACCACAACGGTTGGCAAGCTCGCCTGGCACCTGCGCCAGGAACTCGGACTCTCGGTGGTCATGGCGGCCGCCGACACGTTCCGCGCCGCGGGGATCGAGCAGCTCGAGATCTGGGCGCATCGCTCGGGAGCCACATTCGTGAGCCGCCACCCGGGGGCCGATCCCGGCGCGGTCGCCTACGACGCCGTGGAGGTTGGGATGCGTGAAGGCGCCGATGTTGTCGTGATCGACACCGCGGGCAGGCTCCACACACAGCAGGACCTGATGGGCGAGCTGGCCAAGGTGAGCCGTGTGATCGCCAAGCAGATTCCCGACGCGCCGCATGAGACGCTTCTGACGGTCGATGCCACGACCGGCCAGAACGGACTCCTTCAGGCGCGTCTGTTCTCCGAGGCCGTTCCCGTTACCGGACTCGTGCTGACAAAGCTCGATGGAACGGCAAAGGGCGGCATCGCGCTTGCAATCGCCCAGGAGCTGGGCATCCCCGTCAAGTTGATCGGGATCGGTGAGCGGCTGGAGGACCTGCGCCCGTTCGAGCCGGCCGAGTTCGCGCGGGCGCTCGTGGCAGCCTGAGTCCCCCCGCTACGCTCACCAGCAGATGTTCGAAACCCTCTCCGACAAGCTCCAGACGGCGCTGCAGGACGTTCGCGGGCGCGGCACGCTGACAGAGTCAGACGTCACGGCCGCGATGCGCGAGATCCGGCTGGCCCTGCTCGAGGCGGACGTCAACTTCAAGGTCGTCAGGGAGTTCACGGCCGCGATCAAGGAGAAGGCGCTCGGCGCGGAGGTGATTGGCAAACTCAATCCCGGCCAGCAGGTCGTCAAGATCGTCTCCGATCAGCTCACCGAGCTCATGGGTGGAGCGGGCGGGGACCTCTCGTTCTCGCCGCGGCCGCCGACGATCGTCGTGATGGCGGGCCTGCAGGGCTCCGGTAAGACCACCGCGACAGCCAAGCTGGCGCGATACCTGCGCGAGCAGCGCTCGGCCTCGGTTGCGGTCGCGGCGTGCGACCTCCAGCGCCCGGCGGCGGTCGACCAGCTGGTGAAGGTGGGCAAGCAGGCCGGCGCCGACGTCTACGAGCGGGGCACAGACGCCGACCCGGTCGAGGTCGCGGCGTGGGCTCGCGACCGCGCGACCACCGAGGGCAAGGACGTCCTGATCATCGATACCAGTGGCCGTCTGCACATCGACCGCGAGTTGATGGACGAGCTTGCGCGCATCAAGAAAACCGTCAAGCCTCACGCGGTGCTGTTGGTCGTCGACGCGATGACGGGCCAGGATGCGGTCGCGGTCGCCGAGGAGTTCGGTGAAGCGACCGGATTCGACGGCGTGGTGATGACCAAGCTCGATGGAGACGCTCGTGGGGGCGCCGCGCTCTCGGTCAAGGCGATCACCGGGAAACCGATCCTGTTCGCGTCAACCGGCGAGAAGCTCGACCAGTTTGAGCGTTTCCACCCGGACCGGATGGCCCAGCGGATCCTGGGGATGGGCGACGTGATGACGCTGATCGAGAAGGCGCAGGACGCCTACGACGAGGACCAAGCTGTGGCGCTGGAGCGCAAGCTGCGCAAGCAGCAGTTCGGGCTCGACGACTTCCTCGATCAGCTGCGCCAGGTTCGCCGCCTGGGACCGCTCCAGTCGCTGCTGGGAATGATCCCCGGCATCGACAAGCAGCTTCGCAATGTGCGGGTGGACGAGCGGGAATTTGACCGTATCCAGGCGATCATCCTCTCCATGACGCCCTCCGAGCGACGCCACCCCGAGCTCATCAACGGTTCGCGACGGTTGCGGATTGCACGGGGCTCGGGCACCAACGTGCAGGCCGTGAAAGCGCTGATCAAGCAGTTCGAACAGATGCGCAAGGTGATGCGACAGGTGGCGGCTGGGCGCATGCCGGATCTCGGCGCACTGATGGGCGGGGGCGGCGCTCCCGGGGCACCGACACGGCTGGGCCGCTAACCTCCTCCAGCGCATGGCAGTAAGACTTAGATTGACTCGGGTCGGCAATCGCAAGAACCCCATCTGGCGGGTGGTGGTCGCCGATCAGCACGCAAAACGCGACGGTCGCGTGATCGAGACCGTGGGCCATTACAACCCCCAGACCGAGCCCTCGACCGTGTCTCTGGACGAGCAGCGGGTGCGGGACTGGCTCGCGCGTGGGGCCCAGCCCAGCGGAACCGTGCGCAAGCTTCTGCACACCCAAGGGATCCTCTAGGCGTTCTCGGCGCCGTTATGAAGGAGTTGCTCGAGCATCTGGCCCGGGGGCTGGTCGAGCAGCCCGGGGAGGTCCGCGTCACCGAGGTACGCGAGAACGACGGTTCGATGCTGCTCGAGCTCGCGGTCGCCGACGACGACTACGGCAAGGTGATCGGGCGGGGGGGCCGCACGGCGGCGGCGCTGCGCACGGTGGTCAAGTTCGCTGCGGCGAGGACCGGCCAGCGCGTGTTCGTCGACATCGTCGACGCTGCATGAGCCCGCATGTCGTCGCACCCCGGAAGAGGGCCACTTAGGGCGGGACGAGTCGGGCGCCCTCACGGACTCGACGGCAGCTTCTACGTGAGCGATCCCACCCCGCAACTTCTGGCGGCGGGCCGGACCGTCGTCGCCACCGGTCAAAAGCGCGAGATCGTCAGGCGCGCCGGCACCGACGAGCGGCCGATCGTCCGCCTCGCTGAAATCGAGGATCGCCCCTCGGCGGAGGCGCTGCGCGGTGAGGAACTGCTCTGCCCTCGCGACGCCGCACCCGAGCTTGACGAGGATGAGTGGTGGGCGGAGGATCTCGTGGGCTGTCGCGTGATCGCCGCCGGCCGCGCGATCGGTCAGGTCGGCCGCCTGGTCGCGCTCCCCTCGTGCGAGGCACTTGCGGTAGGGCGAGGCGACGGCAAGGAGGTGCTCGTGCCGCTGGTCTCAGATGCCGTCGGGCGCGTCGACATCGAGCGCGGGGAGATCGAGGTCGATCTCGACTTCGTCGGCATGGGGCTTGAGATCGAGCCCTTGCCTGAGAGCGCGACCGAGTCCGAGAGCGCGCCCGAGGCCGAGAGCGCGACCGAGTCGCAGGGCGCGCCCGAGTCGCGGGAAGCGCCCGAGCCGCGGGAAGTGCCCGCGCATCGACCCGCGCCGTAGCGGTGGAGATCGACGTCTTCACGCTTTTCCCCGGCGCCTTCGAGTGGTACGAGCGCCAGCGCCACGTGACGGGCGCCCTCTCTCACGGACACAGGCTTAGCTTCGTCAACTACCGCGACCACACGCCGCTTCGCGCCGGCCAGGTGGACGACACACCGTTTGGCGGGGGAGCGGGAATGGTGCTGAGGGTCGATGTGGTCGAAGCTGCACTGCGGGCGCGCTATGACACCGACCCCGTGGAGCTCGCCTCACGCAGGCGAGTTTTGGCGCTGACACCCGCGGGCCGCCTGCTGGACGAGGCCTTCGTCTCCGAGCTTGCCGCCGAGCCCGCGCTGACGGTGCTCTGCGGCCGCTACGAGGGCTTTGACGAGCGGATCATCGAGCACTTTGTGAGCGGTTGCCTCTCGATCGGCCGGTACGTGCTCGCGGGCGGCGAGCTGGCCGCAATGGTCCTGCTCGACACCGTGCTGCGCAAACTCCCCGGAGCGCTGGGCGACGAGTCCTCGTCGATCGAGGAGTCCTTCTCGGCGGCGCTCGAGGGCGCCCCCGAATACCCCCACTACACGCGGCCGGCGGAGTGGCGCGGCTGGCAGGTCCCCGAGGTGCTCCTCTCCGGTCACCACGCCCGCATCCGCGAATGGCGAATCGCCCAAAGCCGTTCGCGGGTCACGGGGGCGAAGTGAGCGGCTGGGTCGCCGGGCGCGCCCGAGCTCACGTAGCAGCCCCGGGCCGCCGGGCGCGTCCGAGTCTCGCCTACAGCCAGATCGCGGGGCGATGGAGGTCCGCTACCATTGGCGCCCCGCGCGGTCGGACGGCTTCTTGGCTGCTGCCCCGACTCCAGCCGGCGCGGCTCTCCCCTCCACATGAGCACTGTGATCGACACACTTGAGCGCGCTCAGCTTCGGCGTGTGCCGAAGTTCAACTCGGGCGACCGCCTGCGCGTCCACTTTCAGGTGATCGAGGGCACCCGCCGCCGCACCCAGGTTTTCGAGGGCGTTGTGATCAAGCGTCAGGGCCACGGGGTCAGGGAGACCTTTACTGTGCGAAAACAGTCCTTCGGAGTTGGCGTAGAGCGTACGTTTCCGCTGCACTCGCCCAAGATCGAACGGATCGACGTGGCCGCGAGGGGCGACGTCCGGCGGGCCAAGCTGTACTACCTGCGCGCTCGTGTCGGCAAGCGGGCCCGGGTTCGCGAGCGGCGCTCGATGGGCCCGGAGGAGATCGTCGAGAGAGAGCTCGTGTACGCCGAGCCGCCGCCGGGTGCCGCCTCGGAGGCGGACGAAACAGCGCAAGCTCCTGCCCAAGCGGACGGGGCTCCCGAGGCGGGAGTAGCAGACGAGGAGCTCGCGACTGGTGGCGAGGAGCAGGCAGTGGAGACGGCGGACGAGCCCGCCGAGACGGCGGACGAGCCCTCCGGAGCGGACGGGACGAGCGAGCCGACGGATGGGCCCGCCGACGCGGACGCCACCGCCGAGCCGACGGATGGGCCCGCTGACGCGGACGCCACCCCTGAGCCGGCGGCTGAGGGCACGACGGCCGCCGAGGACTCAGCCGACGCGACCGTCGCCACAGACCAAGCAGACGAAGCGCGGGAGTGAGGAGTACCGGGCGGTTGCTACGCCCTGCCGTCAAGCGGCGATTTGCAACTTTTCGGGCACCCACAGGATTCCTTCAGGAGAGTACTTCATGATGGGGGACAACCGTTGAGCGCGCACTTCTTCAGATCGGGGCCCTAGGTGGCGTTGGTCGGTCGCACCAAAGGGGGCTCCAGGTCTGGCCTGAAGTCTCTGATCGAGCTGGTGGTCACCGTCGCGATTGCGATCGCAATCGCGCTGCTGGTCCAGGCGTTCATCGTCAAGCCCTACAAAATCCCGAGCGGTTCGATGGAGCCCACGCTGACGATCGGCCAGCGAGTGCTCACCAACCGCTTGGCGGGGAACCCCGGCCTGAATGACGTTGTCGTCTTCCATCCGCCCGCTGGTGCCGATCCTGCCAACCCACTGTGCGGCAATCCGAACCAGGGGCCGGGCCACTCGCAGCCTTGCGGCAAGCCCGTCCCGCACGAGTCGACGGCCACCTACATCAAGCGTGTTGTGGGGCTGCCCGGCGATCACATCGCGGTCCGCAACGGTCACGTGATTCGCAACGGGGTCCGTGAGAAAGACTCCTATATCGAGCCCTGCGGGGCGGCTCCCGAGTGCAACCTGCCAAAGGCCATTACCGTTCCGCCCGGCGACTACTTCATGATGGGGGACAACCGTGGAGACTCAGACGACAGCCGCTTCTGGGGGCCGGTCCCGTCTAAATGGATCATCGGGGTTGCCTTCTTCACATACTGGCCCCCGAGCCGGATCGGATTCCTCTAGTAGGGCTCGCGTTCGGCGCACCGGTCGGCGGCTTTTCGGTTTCGACCGGGCGCTGGGAGTTCGGTTTGTCGCGGGCGCCGACGAGGCCGGTCGAGGTTCGCTGGCAGGACCGCTGGTCGCCGCGGCCGTGCTGTTCGATCTCGAGCGGTTGCGGCCAGGCGACGTCCGCGCACTCGGAGCGCTGAACGACTCCAAGCAGCACACACCTGAGACCCGCGCCGAGCTGGTCGGCGTGATCCTGCGCGTGGCCGCCCGGGTTGCGATCGTCTCTCGCTGCGCGCCGGGCATCGACGAACGCGGTCTGCACGTGACCAACCTCGCAGCGCTGCGCGACGCTCTTCGCCGCGTGTGGTGCGACGGCTGCATCTGCCTGAGCGACGGCTTTTCCCTCGGCGGGCCGGGGTATCGCGCGGTCATCGGCGGGGACGCCCGCAGCGCCGCGATCGCCGCAGCTTCGGTGATCGCCAAGGAGACCCGCGATCGATATATGCGCCGCGCCGATCATGTTCATCCGGGCTTTCAGTTCGCCCAGCACGTCGGCTATTCGACGCCCGAGCACCGGGAGGCGATCGAGCGACTGGGAGTCTCGCCGCTGCACCGGCTCTCGTTTCAATCGATCGCCTACCAGCAGCTCGAGTTCCTCTAGAGACTGCTTTCAGCAGCCGACCTTGACGAGTCCGCCGACGGCCTTGGCCAGGCTGGCGTCGCGGGTGACAAGTGTCGCCTCGAGCGCCTCGGCGAGCGCAACATACAGTCCGTCGTAGATCGTGCAGTTCTCGCGCAGCTCCCAGGCGCGGCCTAGCAGTGCCCAGTCACGGTGGCGTCGGATCGCCGTCTCGCCCAGCTCGGAGCGTGCCCGCTCGGCGGTCTCGGGCTCGAGCTTGCCCGCGCGCAAGAGCCCCCTCAGGGTGTGCGTTGCCTCGACGTCGAGGAGTTCGGGCGCGTGACCGCCGCTGAGCATCGCGGAGCGTTCGGTGTCGGTCCCCTCGCCGAGCAGGTATGCGACGACGCTCGACGCGTCGACCACATACCTCACGTGCGGCGACCCGAGTCTCGCGCCTCGAGGATTTCTGACGTGCCGACACCGGCCGGCCCGCGCGTGCGGATGCGCTCGTCGAGTTCCTCAGCGGTCGGAGTGTGGGCGACGCGCTCGATCTCAAGGCGCAGGTAGTCGCTGAGCGTGATGCCACGCGCGGCCGCCCTGGCCTTCAGCGTGCGGTGCACGTCGTCAGGGACGTCGCGGATCTGGATCAGGCCCATGCAGAAATGATGAAACCATCAAATTGACATGTCAAGGCGTCCTGCGGAGTGCACTAAAAACTGCCTTCGAGGTGGTCCAGGCGTACCAGGCCACCGTCCGCCCCGAACGTCACACCGATCGCGTCAAAGCGGATCAGGGGCGCGTACGGTCGCTCCAGCCGGCTCGACATCCATACGCTGGCCATCCGTCGCACCTGATGGCGCTTGCGGGGATGAAGCGAGTCGAACGGCACCACAGCGGTCTGTCCGCCTCGCCTGTTCATGCCTGAGCGCCGCCGCGACTTCACCTCGCAGAAGACGAGGGTGCGGCCGTCGAACGCGACGATGTCGAGTTCTCCCCAGCGGGTACGGAAGTTGCGCTCCAGGATCGAGAACCCTCTCCGCACGAGATGATCGGCCGCGAGCTCCTCGCCGCGCCGCCCAACCTCCCGTCTGTCCATGCGCATGACCGTACGCCGGAAGATGCGACGAATGGGATACCGAGTGTGACAATCGTGTGGAGGCTGATCGCTGCGCGTGTCGGCGATTTTTGACGCTGCGTCACCCACGCGCGAATGCGCGCTTAATAGCTTTGCCGCAGTGCTCGCCCGGGTATGCACTTTCGCGATCGACGGTGTGGATCCCCGCCAGGTCTGGGTCGAGATCGATATTCGCTCGGGTCTACCCGCGTTCGCGATCGTGGGCCTGGGGGATGTCGCGGTGCGTGAGGCGCGAGAGCGAGTGCACGCGGCGATCAAGAACTCCCACTTCAAGTTTCCCGAGACCCGGATCACGGCCAACCTCGCTCCCGCCTTCTTGCGCAAGGTTGGCCCCGGCTTCGACGCCGCGCTCGCGCTTGGAGTGCTCGCGGCCAGCGGTGAGATCTCAGCCGAGGCGGTCGAGTCCTATGCGGTCTTCGGCGAGCTGTCGTTGACCGGGGCCTTCCGCGATTCGCCCGGGGCGCTCGCCGTCGCTCAGGGCGCCCTGGCCGCGGGCATGAGCCAACTGATCGTTCCTCGCGAGCGCGCTCGCGAGGCCGCGCTCGTCGAGGGCCTTCACATCGCAGGGGTAGGCACCTTGTCCGAGGCGGTGGAGATCGTCAAGGGGGCTGCCCCGGCGCCGCTCGCGCCCCTCCCATCGCAGACGCCTGCTGCGAGCACAGGACCGGACCTGGCCGATGTGAGGGGCCAGGCGGCCGGTGTACTCGCGCTCCAGATCGCCGCTGCCGGAGGGCACAACCTGCTGCTCGAGGGACCGCCCGGAACCGGCAAGACCATGCTCGCGCGCCGGCTGCCCTCCATATTGCCGGAGATGACCCGGGCCGAAGCGCTCGAGGTCACCCGAATCCACAGCGTCGCCGGGCTGCACGCCAACGGCTTGGTGACCGCCCGGCCCTTCCGCGCCCCTCACCACACGATCTCGCCGGCGGGGCTCGTCGGTGGCGGGTCGCCGCCCCGGCCCGGGGAGGCCACCCTGGCTCACCATGGCGTGCTGTTCCTCGACGAGCTGGCGGAGTTCCAGCGCTCGAGTCTCGATGCGCTGCGCCAGCCGCTCGAGGACGGTCACGTGACGATCGTTCGCGGTCAGCGCGCGCTGCTCTTTCCGACGGCGTGCATGCTGGTCGCGGCGACGAATCCGTGTCCGTGCGGCTTCGCCGGCGTGGGTGAGCGCTGTCGTTGCTGCGAGCCGGAGCTCAGGCGCCACCAGCGACGGCTCAGCGGTCCCCTGCTCGACCGTCTCGACCTGCTCGTCAACGTGCAGCGCCCCAGCGAGTCAGACCTGCACGGCTCCCCGGTCACCACGTCCACGGCGGCTAGAGCGCGGGTCGCTGAGGCGCGCGAGCGCCAGCGGTCGAGATTGGCCGGAACGACGGCGCGCTGCAACGCAGAGATGGACGTGCGCGCCGTTCGACGGCTGATCTCACTCGAGCAAAGTGCGGGCGAGCTGCTGGCGCAGGCCTACTCCCTGGGCGCGATCAGCGCCCGGGGGCGGCACCGGATCCTGCGGGTGGCGAGGACGATCGCGGATCTGGACGGGGTCATCTGGTGTCCCGCGACCACGTCCTGAGCGCGCTCGCGCTGCGCCAGCGTGTCGGCCAGGCCGGTGAGCTCGAACATTTTGCCCCCCGTCCGTGACCGCGCCTGCGACCGCTGCTTGGCGCGGTCTTGGCTGATCGAGCGACTGGGCGGTCACCTGGACAAGGTAGGAACCAAGGCCGTCGACGTGCTGGCGCTGCCCGACGACGAGCTGATCGCCGCCCTCGCCGGCAGGCGACAGGACGAGGTGCAGCGCGAGGTGCGCCGGCTCGACCTCGCGCGACTTCGCAGGCGAGCCGAGTCGGCCGGCCTCGACTTGGTCTGCCGGTGTGACCCGGGGTATCCGGCCCGCTTGCGCTCGCTCCAGAGCGCCCCAGCCGTGCTCCATGTGGCGGGCGGTCTCGAGCGCGCGCTTGCCCTACTTGAGCGGGAGGCGGTGGCGATCGTCGGGGCGCGGCGCGCCTCGGGGTACGGACTCGACGTAGCCCGGTCGCTCGGGCGTGGCCTCGTCGCGTCGGGCATAACGGTGATCAGCGGGATGGCGCTCGGGATCGACTCTGCTGCCCATGCCGGTGCCCTGACCGCCCACGGCGCCACGGTGGCGGTGCTTCCGGGCGGGGCGGATAAGCCCTATCCAGCATCGCGGCGGGCGCTGTACAACAGGATCGTCGCGAGCGGTGCGGTGATCTCCGAGCTCCCCGCCAGCGCTGCCGTCAGGCGGTGGGCACCGGTGGCGCGCAATCGCATCATCGCCGCGCTGGCGACGATGACCGTTGTGGTCGAAGCCCGCTCGCGGTCGGGCGCTCTGTTGACGGCCGCCTGGGCACGAGAGCTCGGTCGACCGCTGGGCGCCGTCCCCGGTCGTGTCACCTCGGAGCTTGCCGCCGGTCCGAATGGACTCATTCGCTCGGGAGCGACTCTGATCGAAGGCCCTCAGGCCGTGCTCGACGACCTGTTTGGCGAGGGCGAGGTGAAGTACGCCGGACGCGCCCGGGCGCCGCTGGGGGAGGAGCTCGAACGGCTGCTGACCGCAATCGAGGCCGGCGCCGACACCCTGGCTGCCCTGACGCGCGCGGGAGTCGGTGCCGAGCGGGCGTTGGCGGGGCTAAGCGAGCTCGAGCTGATGGGTTATGTGAGGCGGGGGCCTGGGGGAAGGTACGAGGTCGCGCCGTGACGCGGCCTGAGGAACGTTGCGGATTCAGTTTCGCTGGCCGTAACTGGATCCGCAAAGTTCGCCCGAGCAGCGCGCCCTGAGCGACGCACGCGTTCTGCCAACCTCCTCAAAGACCATGGCTCCCAGGGAACAACTCCCTCGCGTGCTCTCCATCGCCGGCTCGGACTCGGGCGGCGGCGCGGGGATTCAGGCCGATCTCAAGGCCTTCGCCGCCTGCGGCGTGCACGGCATGACGGCGATCACCGCGATCACCGCCCAGAACACGATCGCTGTCACCGCCGTGCACACAATCCCCGCCGACGTCATCGGCGCGCAAGTCAAAGCCGTCGTGCAGGACATCGGCGTCGATGCCGTCAAGATCGGCATGCTCGGCACGACGGGCACGATCGAAGCGGTCGCGGAGGCACTCGAGGAGCTCACTGCCCCGCTTGTCCTAGACCCCGTGCTGGTGGCGGAGTCGGGCGCGGCACTGCTCGATCCCGACGCGCACCGGGCGCTCGTCGAACTGCTCTTGCCCAAGGCGACCGTGGCGACGCCCAACGTACCCGAGGCCAGGGCGCTGACCGGACTCCAACGGGCCGAGCCCGTGGAGCTTGCCCGGGCCGTGTTCGGCCTTGGCCCTGACACGGTCGTGGTCACGGGCGGTCACCTCGACAACGCGACGGACATCTTCCACGACGGCGAGCGAGTTGTTGAGCTGCCGGGCAAGCGCTATCCAGCCGGCGCGACGCACGGCTCGGGCTGCACGCATTCGGCCGTCCTCGCCTCGGCCCTGGCGTGGGGATGGGAGCCGCTCGAGGCCGCACGGCTGGCGCGGGAACTGGCTGCCCGGGCGGTCGCCAACGGCCTCGTCGATCTCGGCTCGGGCGCGGGTCCGGTGGACATACTCGGTCGTACGGGGGTCCAGCCCGCTCTGGCATAATCGCGGCGTGCGCTTCCTGCGTATGAAGCCCGGCCACGGCGAGGTGATGATCGCTGAAGGCGATGTGGACACCGCCGAGGACAGGGAGCGTTTGGTCGAGGAGTTTCGCCGGCAGTTGGACCAGGGCCTGTGGGCCGCGGTGCCGCTCGCCGAGGAGGACGGCGCGGGTGAGGCCAGGACGCGCATGGTGACCTGCTTCGATGACATCCCGCGGTCGACCGATCGCGTCATCTTTTTCCCGCGCGCCGCGGGCGGGTAAAGGCTCCGCGACGATGGTCCTAGCGCTGGCAGCAGCTGCCCTCGTCGTGATCGCGCTCCTGGCCGAGGAGTTCCTGCCTCTCATCGCCCAGTCCTGGCGCCGGCATCGGGCACGCACCCGCGTCGTGCAAGCCCCCTCATATGACCCCGGTCGCGACCGGCGTGCCGAGCAGCGGGCTCGCGAGCTTTTGCGCTCGTGTGTAAACGAGGAAGAGTGGGCGATGTACCGGGAGCTCGGCTTCATTCGCGTGTGGGGGACGCTTTCCGACGGCCCTGGGGGGACTGGGGGCGCCCCCTACGGCTACCTGATCTATCCGCACAAGCCGATCGTGTCGTTCCTCGCTCAGACCCATCGTCTGCTGAACGAGTACTGCGTCGCCTTCCCCGACCTCGAGCGCCCCTACGGGAGCGAGCTACTCCCCGACTCAGACGATGTGCTTGCGAAGTGGATGGCGCTCACGGGCGACGAAGAGCGGCTGCTGGCGGAAGCAAACATGCACCTCCCCGGGCGCCAGCTCGCGTCCGAGAAGGTGAGGCGAGACCTGTGGCGGCTCGGTCGATGGGAGCGGGCGCGGCTCCGCCAGCGTCCAGACCGCGCCACGGCGCAGCCCGGCAGCTGAGGGGCCATGCCGGCCCACTTCGAGACAGCGGCACGGTCCGCCGCGCGAAACGGTGACTTCGACCTCAAGCACCGCAGCCGAGCGCTCACCGAAGGCCCTGAGCGGGCACCGGCCCGCGCCTTTCTCAGAGGGATCGGCTACGACAAAGAGGCACTTTCAAAGCCCATCGTCGCGGTCGCGAACACCTGGATCGAGACGATGCCGTGCAACTTTCACCTCCGCGCGCTCGCGGCCAAGGTCAAGGAGGGCGTGCGTGCCGCCGGCGGCACGCCGATGGAGATCAACACGATCGCGATCTCTGACGGGATCACCATGGGCACGCCCGGCATGCGGGCATCGCTGGTCAGTCGCGAGCTGATCGCGGACTCGATCGAGATGGTCTGCGATGCCCACATGTTCGACGCGGTCATCGCGATCTCAGGCTGTGACAAGACCATCCCCGGCACGGTCATGGCGCTGTGCCGGCTCGATGTGCCCAGCGTGATGCTCTATGGCGGCTCGATCTTCCCCGGCCATTACCGCGACCAAAATGTGACGATCCAAGAGGTCTTCGAGGCGGTGGGGGCCCACGCGGCCGGTCGGATGACCGAGGCGGAGCTCGAGGAGCTCGAGGAGGTGGCGTCGCCGGGCGCAGGCGCCTGCGGCGGCCAGTTCACGGCGAACACGATGGCGATGGCATTCGAGGTGATGGGGATCTCGCCGCTTGGGCTGTCAATGGTGCCGGCGGAGGATGGCCGCAAGTCCCAAGTGGCCTACGACACGGGGAAGCTCGTGATCGATGTCCTGAAACGCGGAGCCAAACCGAGTCAGATCATCACCAGGGAAGCGCTCGAGAACGCCATCGCAGCGGTTGCCGCAAGCGGAGGGTCGACCAACGCCGTGCTCCATCTGCTGGCGGTCGCCCGCGAACGCAAGGTCGAGCTCGAGATCGACGACTTCGACCACATCTCATCAAGGACGCCTCTGCTGTGCGACCTGAAGCCGGGCGGCCGATTCACCGCGCCCGACCTGTATGCGGCAGGCGGCGTGCCCTTGCTGCTCAAGCGTCTCAAGCAGGCAGGGTTGCTGCACGAAAACGCGCAGACCGTGACCGGCCGCTCCGTCGGCGAGTACGCCGAGGATGCCGCCGAAACAGAGGGCCAGAAGGTCGTCCGTCCGTTGGATGACCCGATCAAGCCCACCGGCGGTCTCGCGATCCTGCACGGCAACCTCGCCCCCGACGGCTCGGTGGTCAAGCTCGCGGGCCACGAGCGGCTCCAACACACCGGTCCCGCACGCGTGTTTGAGTCAGAAGAGGACGCGATGGTGGCGGTGACCGCGGGCAAGATCGGCCCCGGGGATGTCGTGGTCATCCGTAACGAAGGGCCGGCCGGCGGTCCGGGTATGCGGGAGATGCTCGCGGTCACGGCGGCGCTCGTGGGGGAGGGGCTGGGCGAGGAGGTCGCCCTGATCACCGACGGACGGTTCTCCGGCGCAACACGCGGGCTCATGGTCGGCCACGTCGCTCCAGAAGCGGTTCATGGAGGGCCTATCGGGCTGGTCCGCGATGGGGACGAGATCACCATCGACGCAGTATCACGCCGCCTCGACGTGGCCCTCCCCGACGACGAACTCGCGGCACGTGAACGAACGTATACAGCGCCGCCACAGCGGGATGCGGGAGTGGCCCTGCGCAAGTACGCCCGCCTGGTGTCCAGCGCGTCGGAAGGCGCCGTCACGGGTAGCCCTTAGCATATTCAGGGCCTTAACGCAGTCCTAGCCCGATTGCCGTCGCGGGAGTCGCTACGCTTTAACGCGTCTGTGGTCCACGGGGCGTAGGGGAGGACCTTCTCGACCACCCCGGAACTAGGTATTCGAAGTGGCCAACGTTTCTTATCTTCGAACCCCCCCGAGCACCCACGAGCAGCGGCTCTTGGCGTACGACCGGCTGGGCTCGCGGCGCCGCCGCCCGCGTCCGTGGGTGCCGATCGTGGCTGGCCTGGTGCTGGTGCTTGCCGCGCTCGGGGCCGGTGCGATTATCCTGGCCACCTCGAGCCCGAGCCTCACCGCCGGCCCCGACGGCCTCGCGACCTTGGGGATGCCCACGGGCGGAGGGACGATCGACCACGTGAGCGTCCTCGCAGGTGGGCAATCCGCCAAGGTTCCGGTCGTCGTGCGCGGCAATGAGATCTGGCCTCGCAAGACGCTGCCCGCCGGGGAGCGGCTCTCGATCCAGGTCGTGGTGCGCCGCCCCGGCTGGATGTCGTGGCTGACCGGCTCAACCCAGCGGGTGACCATCTCGACGGTCACTCCCAGCTCGTCGATTCGCTCGCGCTTTCTCACGGTGCATCGAGGCCAGCCGCTACAGGTGGCGTTCGACCGCCCTGTGCGGGTGGTCGAGTACGGCCAGGCTGGAGCGCTGCACCGCAAGGTGCTGTCGACCCCGGCGACCCGAGTGTCGCTGGCGCGTAGCTCGCCGGCCGGCTCGATCATGATCGCGGGCACCCCTCAGGGCTGGGAGCGCGCCGCGGCCGAGCCGGTGAGCTGGTTCCCAGCCGGGCAGGTCCGCGCGAGCGCGGTGGCAACTCCCTCTCCAGGGGCGCGGCTAACGCCTGACGAGCCTATCAACCTGACCTTCTCCAAGCCCGTCCGCTCCGTGCTCAAGAGCAATCCAGCGCTCTCGCCCGACGCGCCCGGGAGCTGGCGGATCACGTCGAGCCACACGCTCTCGTTCCGTCCCAGCGGGTATGGGTACGGTCTTGGCGCGACCGTCAAGCTCGCCCTTCCCGCCGGCGTCGGGCTGGTCGGTGGTCACACGACGCCGGGTGGCTCCGAGGCGACCTGGAACGTTCCGGACGGATCTCCCCTCCGTCTTCACGAGCTGCTGGCCCAGCTCGGCTACCTGCCCGTTTCCTTCCACTACTCCGGCGCCGCGCCCGGCTCGACCGCCCAGGCGCAGCTCGCGGCCGCCGTAAATCCACCCAAGGGCAGCTTCAGCTGGCGCTGGAGCAACGTCCCGGCGGCGCTCAAGGCGGATTGGTCGCCGACGGCCTCAGGCGTGATGACCGAGGGCGCGATCATGGCGTTTGAGTCCGACCACAACATGTTCTCTGGCGCCCCGGCCAGCGAGGGGGGAGGCGCCGCGAGTCCGGCTGTGTGGATGGCGCTGATCAAGGCGGCCATCGCCAACCAGCGCTCCACGTTCGGTTATTCGTTCGTGTCGGTGAGCGAGGGCAGTCCCGAAAATGAGACCACCTGGCACAACGGCAAGGTGGTCGTCCACGGACTCGTCAACACCGGGATCGCCGGCCAGGCGACCTCCCAGGGCACGTTCCCCACGTTCACGCATCTCCGCTCAACCACGATGAGCGGCACCAATCCTGACGGGTCGCACTACTCGGATCCGGGCATCCCGTACACGAGCTACTTCAACGGGGGAGACGCGCTGCACGGATTCATCCGGGCCAGCTACGGGTTCCCGCAGAGTCTCGGCTGCGTGGAGATGCCCTTCTCCGAAGCCGGCAGGGTGTTCGGGTACACCCCGATCGGCACGCTCGTTCACGTCTTCTAGCCGCACCACCGAGCAGGCTTCCCCTGCCGCACGGCGAAAGCGAAGGGCCACATGGTCCCTGAGCGTCCGGAGCCCTTGCCCGCCTGGAACGGCCTGATCGACTACTTCGGAGCCGAGCTGCGCCGGCAGGCCGTCGCCGACAACACCCGCCGGGCCTACGGCGCCGACGTGATGCAGTTCGCGCGCTGGGCCACCGAAAGGGGCCTCGAGCCGGCCGCGGTCGACGGACGCGCCGTGCGCCGCTTTGCGGCCTCGCTGTCGGAGCGCGGCCAGGCCCCCGCCACCGTCGCGCGCAAGCTGGCGGCGCTGCGAGGGCTCTTCCAGGCGGACATAGAGCGCGGCGGACGCGCCGGCAATCCTGCCGAACTGATCTCGACGCCCAAGCGGCCGCAGCGCCTGCCGCACGTGCTCAAGGCAGACGACGTCGCTGCCCTGCTTGACCGCATCACCCAGACGGGCCCGTTGGAGCTACGCGACCGGGCCATGTTCGAGCTCGCATACGGGTGCGGGCTGCGGGCCCAGGAGCTCGTTTCGCTGGAGCTCTCGTCGGTCGATTTCGACTCAGAGCTCGTGCGTGTCGAGGGCAAGGGCTCAAAGACGCGGCTGGTTCCGGCCGGCGAACACGCGCTGCGGGCACTGGAGCGCTACCTGGCGCGGGCGCGGCCGACGCTCGCAGCACCCGATGCCGAAGGCCCGCTGTTCTTGTCCAAATCGGGTCTGGCGCTTCAGACCTCCGATGTCAGGAGACGTCTGCGTATCTGGGCACGCAGGGCCGCTGCGGGCGCCGCCGACGGCTCGGGCCTCGCGGGTACTCATCCACATGCTCTGCGCCACTCATTTGCCACCCATCTGCTCGAGGGCGGAGCCGATCTGCGCGTGATCCAGGAGCTGCTGGGACACAGCACGATCTCGACCACGCAGGTCTACACTCGAGTTGAATCCGCGCGGCTGAAGTCGGCGTACGCGCGAGCGCACCCGCGGGCCTGAACCGCCTCAATCGCGGGTGCCGTGCCGCTAGTCGTGCAAGGCGCGACACTGGGGAGAGAGATGAAGACCGAGGCGGGCGTCAAAGCAGTTGAGCTCCGGGAGCTGTGGCGCCGCTATCGCACGACCGGTGACGATCGAGCAAAGGAAGCGCTGGTGCTCGCGTACGCGCCGCTGGTCAAGTACGTGGCCGGCCGACTGGGTTCGGGGCTGCCCGCGCACGTCGAGGAAGCCGATCTCATCTCCTACGGACTCTCGGGCCTGACGGCGGCGGTCGAGCGCTTTGACCCCGGGCGGGAAATCAAGTTCGAGACCTTTGCGATTCCCCGTGTTCGCGGTGCGATCCTCGACGAGCTGCGCGCCCTGGACTGGGTCCCCCGCACGGTGCGAGCCCGCGCCCGGCAGCTCGAGCGCGCCAACGTCAGGCTGGAAGGGAGACTGCTGCGCGCCCCCTCAGACGACGAGCTGGCCGCAGAGCTGGGGATCAAGGTCGATGAGCTCCATGATGCGCTGCTCGAGATCTCGCGCTCGACGATCGTGGCCCTCGATGAGCTGTGGAGCTCGCAGGACCGCGGTGGCGATCAGGTCTCGCTGCTTGAGACCGTGGCGGACCTCGAGGCCCCCGACCCGCAGGCGGTCTTCGACACGCTTGAGCGCCGCCAACAGATCTCGCAGGCAATCCTGGCCCTCCCCGAGCGGGAGCGGCTGGTGATAGCGCTGTATTACTACGAGGAGCTCACGTTACGCGAGATCGGCGAGGTCCTCGGGGTCACCGAATCGCGCGTCAGCCAGATGCACGCCAAGGCGGCGTTGCGCTTGCGATCGAAGCTCGCGGCCGAACTTGATTAAAGTGGCCGGGCCACATGTTGGCCCGGCCCCGGCCGGAACATGTTCCGGCCGGCCGGTCGGCGCATGCGCCGACCGGAACAACAAATTGAGAAGGAGAGGAGATAGGCATGCACAAGCCCGCGGATCGCATCCGAAACGTGGCGCTTGTCGGCCACCGCGGTGCCGGCAAGACTTCCCTGCACGAGGCGCTGCTGTACGAGGCCGGGGTCATCAACCGGCTCGGTTCGGTGGTGGACGGCACCACTGTGTCAGACGCCGACGAGGACGAGAAGGCGCGCCAGATGTCCATCTCGGCGGCGCTGTCCTCGTTCGAATGGCAGGACCGCAAGGTCAATCTGATCGATACGCCGGGCGACTCAAGCTTCGTCGCCGACGCGCTCGGCGCCCTGCGCGTGAGCGAGTCGGCGATCTTCGTGGTCAACGCCGTGATGGGCGCTGAGGTCCAGACGATCCGCCTCTGGCAGCGGGCCGAGGAACTCGACCTCGCGCGGCTGATCTTCGTCAACATGCTCGACCGCGAGCGCGCCGACTTCTTCCGCACGCTCGATGCGCTTAAGGGCGCGTTTGGCTCGCACGTGGTAGCGACAGCGATCCCGATCGGCTCAGAGCACGAGGTCTCTGGTGTGATCGACCTGGTCGACATGAAGGCCTACCGCTATGCGGGATCCGGACGCGACGGGTGCAGCGAGATCCCCATCCCGGACGAGCTCGAGGGACAGGCACAGGAGTACCGCGAGAAACTTATGGACGAGGTCGCCGAGAACTCGGACGCGCTCATGGAGCGCTACCTGGAGGGGGAGGAGATCTCCCACGAGGAGATCGTCGCCGCGCTCAAGGACGGAACCAACCACGGCGATATGTTCCCCGTCACCTGCGGCATCGCCACACGCAACCTCGGCACCAACCGGCTGCTCGACGCCGTTGTGGACGATCTGCCATCGCCTGTCAAGCACGGCGGGCTAAAGATGGGCGAGATGACGCTCGAGCCGGTCGAGGACCGTGAGATGTACGCGTACGTCTTCAAGACCCGGGCCGATCCGTTCGCCGGGCGCATCAACCTCTTCCGTGTCTACCAGGGCGTCCTGAAACAGGACTCACAGGTGCTCAACACCCGGACCCACGGCAAGGAGCGTGTCGGCACGCTGCTGACTTTCGAAGGGCAGAAGTCAGGTCACGCGACCGAGTTCGGTCCCGGGGACCTCGGCGCCGTCGCGAAGCTCAAGGAGACACGCGCGGGCGACTGGCTCTCCTCCCGCGATGAGGCCATCGAGATGCCCCAGATCAAGCTTCCGGCACCGGTCATGGCGTTCGCCATCGAGCCTAAGAGCAAGGGGGACGAGGACAAGGTCTTCAGTGCGCTGCGGCGTCTCCAGGAGGAGGATCCGACCATTGACCTGCATCGCGATCCACAGACCGGGGAGCAGATCGTCGCTGGGCTATCGCAGGTCCACGTCGAGGTGATCGTGGGGCGGCTCAAGGCGCGCTTCGGCGCTGAGGTCACCCTGAAGCCGCCGCGGGTGCCATACCAGGAAACGATCAGAAAGCCCGCCAAGGCGCACGGCCGGCACAAGAAGCAGACGGGTGGGCGCGGCCAGTTCGGCGATGCGCACATCGAGATCGAGCCGTTGCCGCCGGCGGAGGGCTTCGAGTTCATCAACGCGATCAAGGGCGGGGTGATCCCTTCGGGCTTCATCCCCGCGGTAGAGAAGGGCGTAGTCGAGGCGATGCAGGAGGGGGTGCTCGCGGGCTACCCGGTCAAGGACGTCCGCGTCCGCCTCTACGACGGCTCTTACCACACCGTGGATTCGTCCGAGATGGCGTTTAAAGTGGCGGGCTCACTGGCGATGAAGCAGGCGCTTCAAGATGCCGCGCCCGTACTGCTGGAGCCGATCATGGTGGCCACTGTCACCGTCCCCGAGGATGCCGTCGGCGACGTGATCGGCGACCTCAACTCCAGACGCGGCCGGCCGCTCGGCATGGAGCCGGCAGGCGCGGGCATGACCGAGGTCAAGGCCGAGGTGCCGATGGCCGAAATGCTCTCCTACGCGCCCGACCTGCGTTCGATCACCGGCGGCAGGGGCGAGTTCACGATGGAGTTTGAGCGCTACGAGGAAGTTCCCGGCCATATAGCCGGCAAGGTGGTGCAGGAGGCCAAGGCCGAGCGCGAGGCGGTGAAAGCGTGACTCCGCGTGGCCAAGTAGGGTACGGTGACACCTTCGGATCGGCTCGCGCACCCGTGACCACGAGAGATATCCGAGTATCAACCACGCACACGACCTGCGACGTATGCGGGCGCAACTTGCTGCGCGGTGAGCACGCCGAAAAGTACGTTGCGGGCGGCGAGCACTACTGGGTCTGCGACCTGTGCGTACCGCGAGCAGTCCAGGACGGATGGGTGCGTGAGGGCACCCTCCCCGCTTACGAGCCCATGGACGGCGAGCGAGAGCGCCGCCGGCCGTTCCTACCGCGCCTGCGTGCTCGACTGGGCGAACTGCTCTCAGACGGCGATGAAGAGGACGACGAGGACGAGTTCGAGGATGACCGCGAGCTTGGATATCCGGTGTTCAGAGCTGAAAAACGCATGGCTTCGGTGCGGACGCCTGCGGCACGACCCTCCGACTCGATGCGCGAGCCGCGTCGCGAGCCCAGCCGCGAGATCCGCCAAGAGCCGCGGCAGGTCCACGCCATCCCCACGAACCCCGAACAGAAGGTCTCCTCGGCGATCCGGGCGTTCAACGGCTCCGAGCACACGCGGACGATCGCCGGTGTGGCCCGCTCGCTTGGGGCCCCAACCGTGACCATCCAGCCGTCCGAGATGGAGGCGGGCGTCGTGCGCGTCGTCGCCGCCTGGGAGCTGTGTTGGTATCGCTACGAGATCGACCTGGCCGACGAGATGCCGAGCGTCCGCGTGGCGGCCCAGGGGGCAGAGCTGGACGAGCTCGAGCCCACCGAGCTCGAGTGCAACGCGGCAGCCGACGAGGACGGCGTGCTGGCGCTTCGCAGATAGCGGCCGTCGTCTGAGCCGTGATCTACTGCGTGATCCCTGAGGAGCTCGCGGACGAGCTCTTCGACAAGTTGACCCGCTACTACGCCGACGATCAGGGGGTCACTGTGATCGTCGACCGACGTCGCTCCTCGCGCCGCGAGCGCGGCTCGCCGAGCGGAGGACGGCGGGAAGTCCGGGATCGGCGCCGCTCGCGCGTGGCGGGGGAGTTTCCCAAGCTCGCGGGCGAGTGAGCCCGCAGCGCTCGGCGTGAAGCTAGTCGTGAACGTCGACGGGGGGGCGCGCGGCAATCCGGGACCGGCGGGGATCGGCGCGGTCGTCTCAAATGCCGACGGCGACGTGCTCCAGGAGATCGCGGAGCGAATCGGGGTCGCGACCAACAATGTGGCCGAATACCGCGCGCTCCTAAGGGGCATCGAGGCGGCCCTCGCGCTCGGAGCCGACGAGCTCGCGATCATCGGCGACTCGGAGCTCGTCGCAAGGCAGCTGACTGGGGCCTACCGGGTCAAGCACGCGGCTCTGAAGCCGCTGCACGCGGAGGTTCTGCGCGCCTTGAACGGCGTGCGATGGACGATCCGCACGGTCCCACGCGCCCAGAACTCCCGGGCCGACGCCCTGGTGAACGCGGCGCTCGATGGGGCTATTTGACGAACTTTGGCGATCTTGGCCCACCCCTCGGGACAGGATCGCCATCGTTCAGGAGTGCATTGAAACCGTCCGAAGGGAGGGTCCGTCGGAGCGATCGTTACCCTCCGTGGCGTGACTGATCAGACGTCCGAGCTCGCCGACGAAATGAGCGAGCTCGCTACGAGCCTCCGCGACACGGCTGAGCGGCTGCGGTCGGGAGAGCTTGAGCCACCGGCGGCGCTAGAAGCGATCGACGAGTGCGCCAAGCTCGCCTCGCGCATGGCGAGGATCAGCGCCGCCATGGACGAGCGTGCGCGCGCGGCGGTCGAGCCCCTGCCCGACCTGCCTGGTCAGCTGCCGTTGCCCGCCGGGCAGTAGTGCACCGCACTAGTGGCAGCCCCCGGAAAAACGATCGAGTTCCCTCAGCATCTCCAGGCGGAGGTGGACAACTACCTCGTCACGTTGCGCTTCTCGGCAGACCCGACCACGGATGGGCTGCAGGAGGCGATGCGCTACTCGCTGCTGGCGGCGGGGAAACGCATCAGGCCCGTGCTCGCGCTCGCTACAGCTGCCGCCGTGGGACTGGAACCGTCCTCGGTCCTGCCGCTGGCCGGCGCGCTCGAGCTGATCCACACCTACTCGCTGATACACGACGACCTGCCCGCGATGGATGATGACGATATGCGCCGCGGACAGCCGACCTGCCATCGCGCCTTCGGCGAGGACGTCGCGATCCTCGCCGGCGACGGTCTGTACGCGGAGGCCTTCGCGCTCCTGCTCTCCGAGCAGCGGGGCGAGTCCGCACATGTGCTCGCGGCCGCTCGGGAACTCGCTCACGCAACCGGCGTCAGGGGAATGGTGGGAGGTCAGTACATCGACGTCGCCGGCACCGCTCCCGACGGTCCGGAAGGTCTCCGGAGCCTGCACGAGCTCAAGACGGGCAAGCTGATCGCAGCGAGCATCGACTGCGTTCTGTTGCTCGTTGGTACTACCCTTGGACCTGACACAATCGAAAGCTTCAGAGCCTTCGCGGGCGAGCTGGGAGTGTTGTTTCAAATCGTCGACGACGTTCTCGACGTGACCGGATCAACACAAATACTCGGCAAACCGCAAGGGAGCGACGAGCGGCTGGGTCGACGCACGTACGTGAGCGAGTTTGGTCTCGACGGCGCGCGCAAGCTGGCCGCGGAGTCGCACCAGCGGGCCCGCGCCCACCTTGCCCGCGCAGCCCCTGGCAAGGGAACCGAGCTAGCGCAGATCACCGATTTCATCGCCACACGGAGTCACTGAATGACAGAGCTGTTGAAGCGCATCCGCAAGCCTCAGGACCTTCATTCGCTGTCCGACGACGAACTGCAGGCCCTAGCCCAGGAGGTCCGCGAGCAGATAATCGACACCGTCGGCGAAATCGGGGGTCATTTCGGCGCCAACCTGGGGGCGTGCGAGATTGCCGTCGCCGTGCACTCGGTGCTCGAGTCCCCGCGCGACAAGATCCTCTGGGACGTCGGCCACCAGGCCTACCCCCACAAGATCCTCACCGGTCGTTGCGACCAGCTGGACACGATCCGGCAGTACGGGGGGCTGGCGCCGTTCTGCTCGATCGCCGAGTCCGAGCACGACATCATGGGGGCCGGCCACGCCTCCACCTCGATCGGCTACGCGGTCGGGCTCAAGGAGGCCATGCGCCGAGGCCACGGCGAGGATGGACATGTGGTGGCGGTGGTCGGCGACGGGGCGATGACCGGCGGGGTTGCTTTCGAGGCGGTCCAGAACGCGGGCGGCCGGGGCACCCCGATCGTGGTCTTGCTCAACGACAACGGCATGTCGATCGCCCCCAACGTCGGCGCGCTGTCGCGGCAGTTCAATCGCATACGGCTCAATCCGAAGCTCTGGCATGCGCGAGAGGACTTCGAGGGTGGGTTGACCCGGCTGCCGGCGGGGATCGGGGCCGCCTTCGAGCGCGTCGGCCCGCACGTCAAGGAGTCCCTGAAGGCTTTCTGGGCGCCGGGACTGTGGTGGGAGGAGCTTGACTTCGCCTACATCGGCGTGATCGACGGCCACGATGTCCGCGCCCTGCGGCTCGCGCTGCGCGATGCGCTGGCGGCCGAGCGGCCGGTGGTGGTTCACGCCGCCACCGTCAAGGGCAAGGGTTTCGCTCCGGCAGAGGAGGGCGGACTCGAGGGGATGGAGAAGTGGCACGCCGCCAAGCCGAAATCCATCTCCAACGGCCGCGCGGCAGCCAAGTCCACGGCGAAGCCATCCGCACCGGCGCCGCCCCAGTACACCCAGGTCTTCGGTGAAGCGCTGGTGCGCGAGTGCCGGCGCGATGAGCGCGTGCTGGGCATCACCGCCGCCATGAACTCGGGCACCGGGCTCAACATCCTTCAGCGCGAGCTGCCCGACCGCTACTTCGACGTTGGTATCGCCGAGCAGAACGCGGTCCTGCTAGCGGCGGGGCTCGCGCTTCAGGGCGCCAAGCCGGTCGCCGCGATCTATTCGACCTTTTTGCAGCGCGCGTACGACCAGATCGTCCACGACGTCTGCCTTCAGAGCCTCAACGTGGTGTTCGTGATGGACCGGGCTGGGCTGGTGGGCGACGACGGGCCAACCCACCACGGCGCATTCGACATCGCATATCTGCGTTGCCTGCCCAACATGGTCCTGATGGCGCCCCGGGACGAGGCCATGCTCGTGCACATGCTGCGAACCGCCTTGGTTCATGACAGCGGGCCTGTTGCGCTGCGCTACCCACGCGGCTCAGCCGTGGGGGTTCCGCTGCCCGACCACGCCGAGCCGATCGAGATCGGGACCGGCGAGATCCTGCGCGAAGGAAGCGCTGCCAATGGTTCCGATCCGCGGGTCGCGCTGCTCGGCTACGGCACCGGCGTGGGCAAAGCGCTGGAGGCCGCCGAGCTTCTCGCCGATGACGGACTGCACGTGACAGTTGCCGACGCGCGCTTCGCCAAGCCCATCGACGCCGGTCTCGTGGCCCAGCTCGCGGGCGAACACGACCTGCTCGTGACCGTGGAAGAAGGCGTGCTGACGGGCGGATTCGGGTCCGCGGTCTGGGAGACACTGTCCGAGACCGGGCTCGGGGCGTCCCCGGGTGCCTCGGCACGCATCCTCCGGGTGGGGCTACCCGACCGCTACGTGACCCACGGCGCGCCCAAGTTGCTTCACGAAGAGGTCGGCTACACCGGCGCGCGCATCGCCGAGCGCATTCGAGAGGCGGTCGCGGGCAAGACAGGCGCTGTGACGCCGTCTTAGGCGCGGCGGGGGGCGGGCCTCTTCAGGCGAGCGGCCCGAGCGGGGCGGGCCGCAGCGGCAATCAGGCGAGCGGCCCGCACGGGCCGGCCGGCAACGCCCCAATCAGGCGAGCGGCCCGCACGGGGCGGGCCGCTCACGGGAGGAGAGATGCGTAGGTATGTATCGAGGAAGCGGCATGCCTTGGCAACGGCGCCCGCAGGCTCCGCGCCAGCCGGCAGGCCGGCTATCCACTGATATGGTCGCCTTTGTCAGAGCAGCTCACTGTGAGCTCGATCACTCCGCGATGAAGCGAATCCGCCTCGACCAGCTGCTCTTTGAGCGGGGGATGTTTCCGTCACGTTCAAAAGCGGCCGCGTCCGTGCTGGCAGGCGAGGTGCTTCTGCTGCCCGAGCGCAGGCGCGCCGCCAAACCCGGGCAGCTGGTGGCCAGCGAGGCTGAGCTGGAGCTCATGCCGCGAGAGCGCTTTGTCTCTCGCGGCGGGCTCAAACTCGAGCATGGCCTCGACACCTTCGGGCTCGACGTTGCCGGTCGCCGGGCCCTCGATGTCGGCGCGTCGACCGGTGGCTTCAGCGACTGCCTGTTGGCGCGCGGCGTAGCCCACGTGACCTGTGTGGACGTCGCCTACGGGCAGCTCGACTACAGATTGCGGACCGACCCCAGGGTGACCGTGATCGAGCGCTGCAACGCGCGGTGGCTGCGTCGGGAGGACCTTCCGTACGCTCCCGAGGTGATCGTGATTGACGTGTCGTTCATTTCGCTGGAGAAAGTCCTGCCGGCCGTCCTGAGCTGCGCCGCCCCACGGTTCGACTGCCTGGCGCTGGTCAAACCCCAGTTCGAGGTCGGTCGCTCCGAGGTCGGTAAGGGCGGGGTCGTGCGGGACGCGGCAGCGCGGCGTCGGGCGCTTCTCGCAGTGGGCGAGGCCGGCCGGGGGCTTGGCGTGTCCGTGCTGGGCTATGCGAGCTCTGGTCTCCCTGGGCCGAAGGGAAATCGCGAGACCTTTGTCTGGTTGGCCGAAGGCGAACGTCGCGGGCTGACCGAGCTCGGACCCGCCGTCGGAGAGGTGGAACCGTGAACAGCCCTGCCGCCTCGGCGCAGGACCAGAGGCCCGGCGGGCGGCGGCGTGGCCGCGCGCAGGCAGTGCGCAGCGCCACCATCCTGACCCATCGCCGCCCCGAAGAGACCGCGCCGGCGATCAGACGCCTGCTCGAGGTGGCGCGCCGGGCCGGCACGGTGCTGATTGTCGACCCCGAGGAGGCCCGTAAGCACGGACTCTCGCCGGGCGACGGGCTCGAGGTCGAGGCGAACGACAGAGCCGACGTCGATATCTGCTTTGCCCTCGGCGGCGACGGCACCATCCTCACCGCGCTGCGCCTCTACGCCGGCACCGGCGTCCCCGTGTTCGCGGTCAACTTCGGCGAGATCGGGTTTCTGGCGACGGTCGATCGCGATGAGGCGGCCGCGGGCTTCGAAGCTGCCCTGAGAGGTGAATTCGAGGTGCTGTCGCTCCCGGCGATCACCGTCTCCGACAGCAGGCCAGGGGGGCTGGCGATGAACGATGTCTCGATCCACCGGCAGCCGGGTTTGCGGGTGGCCGATCTCGCGTATGCGATCGGGGCCGATGAGGTCGGGCGGGTGCGCTGTGACGGGCTCGTCGTCGCGACCCCGGCCGGGTCGACCGGATACAACCTGGCCAACGGCGGGCCCATCCTGGCATGGGGGGTCGAGGGGTTCGCGGTCTCCTTCATCGCGCCGCACTCGCTGACCGCCCGCTCACTGGTGGTCGCACCGGACGACGCGTTGACCGTCTTTAACCGGTCCCAGGAGGAGCCGGTGGACATCACCGTCGACGCCCGCCCCGCGGTGACGCTAGCCCCTGGAGGCAACGTACAGCTCCGGTTCGTCCGTGACCAGGGGGCGCTAGCCCAGGTCCCGGGGGCGACCTTCTATCACCGCCTGCGAGAGAAATTCGGGCGGCTGGCTGCGCCGCTGTAGGGGTCGGTTCGCTGCCCCGGCTCCGGAGCCCGGCTCCGGGCTTCGGGCCTTCGAACCTTCGGCCCTCGAGCGCCTCGGGCCTTCGATCCCGACAGCTGAGCGGACACTACGGACCCCACCCCTCGATTTCCGCGTACGTGCGGTTCCTCGTGTCCGGATACCGAACATCACGGACCTGACCCACCGCCCCAGCCGCACGTGGGGTCCCTGGTGTCCGCCTCAGTGGGCATGGGGCACCCGACGTCCCCGAGGCGCCGCAGGTTGGGTCCCTGATGTCCGCCTGACCGACTGGGATCGAAGTGGACGCTTGACCACTCGGGCCAGGTCCCCGATCCGTCGGCCTCCCCTGGTACACCGTGACCGTGCTGGAAGAGCTGCGCGTGGAGAACCTGTTGCTCCTCGAGCGGGCGGAGTTGCGCCTCGCTGAGGGCCTCAACGTTCTGACCGGGGAAACCGGCGCGGGCAAGACGATCCTCGCCCACGCGCTCGAGCTGCTGCTCGGTGGAAGGGCTCGTGGCGGGATCGTGCGGCGGGGCGCAAACGAGGCCTACGTCGAGGGCGTCTTCTCATTGCCGGAGCGGGCGCGACGTCCGCCGCACGTTTCCGAGGGCGTGGCCGAGATACTCGACCGTCTTCCCGCGGACGCGGACGAGCTCGTCCTGGCGCGGCGCGTGTGGGGCGATGGCCGCACCCGGGCCTACCTCTGCGGGCGCTCGGTGACCGTCGCCGAGCTGCGCGAGATCGGCGCGCAGCTGCTCACCTTTTACGGTCAGCACGAGCACCGAAAGCTGACGATCGGGCGAGCGCAACTCGAGCTCCTGGACGCAAGCTGCGGCCCAGAACACGCGGTCCTGCGCGACCAGCTCGCCGCGGCGCATGCCAAAGCGCGCGAGCTCGAGCGCCGCCTCTCGAGCCTCGAGGAGGTCGCTGGAGCGCGCGAGCGCGAGCTCGATCTGCTCGCCTTTGAGCTCGAGGAGATCGAAGCTGCCGCGCCGACCGAGGAGGAGGAGTCGGACCTTTCCGCGGAGCGTGACCGCCTGAGCTCGGCCGATCGACTGCAAGCAGCGGCCGCTGCGGGCGCCGAGGCGATCGTGCCCGAGGCCGGCGAGGGGGCCCTTGAGCTGCTCTCGGCGCCGCTGCGCGAGCTCGAGAGCGTAGCGAACCTCGATCCTTCGCTGCAGCCGTTGTCAGAGCGCTGGCAGGCGTTGATGTACGAGTTCCAGGACCTGGGTAGGGGGCTTCGCGACTATGCCCTCGCGCAGGAAGCGCCGCCGGGCCGGCTGGAGGAAGTCGAAGAGCGCCTGGAGCGATTCGCGCGCTTGAAGCGTAAGCACGGAGGGTCGATCGGCGAGGTGCTCGAGTACGCGCAGCGCTGCCGTGAGCGGCGCTCAGAGATCGAGCACGCCGATGTCGCCCTGCAGGAGACGCAGAGCAGCCTTAAACAAGTTCGAGAAGAGCTTGCGCTGCTCGCGGGCAAGCTCTCGGCCGGCCGCAACGCGGCCGCGCCGAAGCTGGCGGAGGCCGTGAAGAGCCGGCTTGATGAGCTCGCGCTCGCGGACGCCGAGTTCGCGGTGCAGGTGTGCCCTAGAGCCGACGGGATCGGAAACCGCGGTGGCGACGCGGTCGAGTTCAAGTTCTCGGCCAACCCGGGCGTGAGCGCCGGGCCGTTGCGCGAGATCGCGTCTGGAGGCGAGCTCTCCCGGGTGATGCTCGCGCTCCTTACGGCCGCCGACGGCCGCCCCCGGAGATCCGGAGACGGGGCGCTCCGAGGAAAGGTCGAGCCCCTACTCGTGTTTGACGAGGTCGACGCCGGCGTCGGAGGCCATACCGCGCGGGCCGTGGGAGAGCACCTGCGCGCTCTGGCTCGGGGCCGGCAGGTCCTCTGCATTACCCACCTGCCGCAGATCGCGTCGCTTGCAGACCGGCACTTCCGCATCGACAAGCGGACGGCCCACGGAGTCACCGTCGCGCAGGTCTCGAGGCTGGATGGCGACGAGGTGGTAGCCGAGCTCGTCAGAATGCTCGGCGCGAGTGAGCAGGACAGCTCGGCCAACGAGCACGCCCGTCGGCTCCTCCAGGCGGCGTAACGGGGCTGGCGGTTGTCCGTGGAGTTCTACAGCCCGCCCACGGCAGCCCACCCATCGGCAGCCCGCGCCCTGACAGCCCGCCCACTGGCAGCCCGCTCGCTGACGAAGCCGCCCACTGGCAGCCCGCCCGGTACCGGCCGGTGGCCCATATACACTGAGTGAGCGGAATGGCCCAAGGCGAAACACGCTTCATCTTCATCACCGGCGGCGTGGTCTCCTCACTGGGCAAGGGGATCGCCGCAGCCTCCATCGGGCGCCTGCTCGTCGCTCGCGGGTTCAACGTCCAGCTGCAGAAGTTCGATCCGTACATAAACGTCGACCCCGGCACGATGTCGCCCTACCAGCACGGGGAGGTCTTCGTCACCGAGGATGGCGCCGAGACCGACCTCGACCTCGGCCATTACGAGCGGTTCACCGACGCCAACACCAGTCGCGCCTCGAACGTGACCGCGGGCGGCGTGTACAACACGGTCATCCGCCGCGAGCGCCGGGGCGACTATCTCGGCGGGACGGTCCAGGTGGTCCCTCACATCACCGATGAGATCAAGCAGCGGATCAAACTGATGGCGGACGCGACCGAGACGGACTTCGTCATCACGGAGATCGGCGGCACGGTGGGCGACATCGAGTCGCTCCCGTTCCTGGAGGCGATTCGCCAGTTCCCCGTCGACGTTGGACGCCGGCGCTGCATGTTCATCCATCTGACGCTGGTTCCCTACATCCGGCACGCCGGGGAGCTCAAGACCAAGCCCACCCAGCACTCCGTTAACGAGCTGCGCAGGATCGGTATCGCCCCCGACATGGTCGTGTGCCGCTCCGAGGCCCCCCTCTCAGACGACATCCGCCGCAAGATCGCGCTGTTCGCCAGCCTGCCGGTGCAGGCGGTTGTCTCGGCCCGGGACGTGCGTGACATCCACGAGGTCCCGCTGGTCTTCCACGCCGGTGGGGTCGACGACTACGTGGTCGATGAGCACTTCGGCATCGAGGCACCCCAGCCAGAGCTGAGCGGGTGGCAGGAGATCACCCGCCGCGCCGCCGAGGCCGTAAAGACCGTCCCGATCGCCCTTGTCGGCAAATACGTAAAGCTCGAGGACGCCTATCTCTCCGTGGCCGAGGCGCTCCGACACTCGGGCATCCACCACGGATGCAGGGTCGAGATCGAGTGGATCGACTCGGAGGAGGTGGCCGAGAGCGCCATCCGCAAACGTCTCGAGCGTGCGGCCGGCATCCTCATCCCCGGCGGTTTTGGCGGCCGTGGGATCGAGGGCAAGATCCGCGCTGCACAGGTCGCCCGTGAACAAGGGATCCCGTACCTGGGCATCTGCCTGGGGATGCAGATTGCGGTCTGCGAGTTCGCACGCAACGTGGCTGGCATGGAGGGCGCGAACTCGACCGAGTTCGACCCTGAGACACCGTTCCCGGTGATCGACCTTCTGCCTGAGCAGAAGGAGATAGCCGACATGGGAGGGACCATGCGCCTGGGGGCCGACCCGGTCAAGCTCCACGACCGCACCACGCTGCGGGAGCTCTATGGCGAGCCGGTGATATACGAGCGCCACCGGCACCGCTACGAGGTCAACAACCACCTCCGGCGGAGGCTCGAGTCAACCGGCCTGGTCTGTTCGGGCACCTCGCCCGACGAACGATTGATCGAAGCGATCGAGCTTCACCGGGACATCCACCCGTTCTTCGTTGCTTCGCAGTTCCATCCCGAGTTCAAGTCCAGGCCGGAGCGGCCTGCGCCCCTGTTCCGGGAGTTTGTGGGAGCCGCGCTTCACCGCCTCGACGCCGTACCTTCGACACCGGTCGACGACGCAAGAGCCGCGGAGCCCAAAGCCGTCCGGTGAGGCGTTCCGCCGAGCAGGAGCGCGAGCAGCTCCACGAGACGTTCACGACTCTGTGCAAGATCGAGTCGCCCTCCCGCCGCGAGCGCCGCTGCGCGGATTGGGTGACCGCCGAGCTCGTGCGGCTGGGGCTGGAGGTCGAGGAGGACGAGGCCGGGCCGCGCGCAGGCTCTGACTCGGGCAATCTGCTGACCCGCGTCAAGGGCAGGGGCCCGGATTCGATTCTGCTCTGCGCCCACCTGGACACCGTGCCGCTCACGGCGCCGGTCGAGCCGGTGCTCGTGGACGGAGGTTTCGAGAATGCAAACGAAGGCATCCTGGGCGCGGACAACAAGTCAGCTGTCTCGATCATGATCGAGGTCGCCCGGCGGCTGTCGAAGCGGCCCGAGCCTCCCGAAGTCGGCCTCGAGCTGCTCTTCACCGTCTGCGAGGAGGTGGGGCTTGTCGGAGCCAAGGAGTTCGACGCATCGCGTCTGCAGAGCCGGTTTGGATACGTCTTCGACCACGCCTCGCCGGTTGGGGAAATCGTCCTGGCCTCGCCGACGCAGTACCGGCTGATGGCCGAGCTGCACGGCCGCGCCGCGCACGCCGGGGTGCGGCCGGAGGATGGCCGCAACGCGATCGCGGCCGCGGCGCACGGGATTGCCGCGATGACCATCGGGCGCGTGGATCCGGAGACGACGGCCAACGTGGGCACAATCACGGGTGGCACCGCGCAGAACGTGGTGGCTGAAAGGTGCGAGCTCGTGGCGGAGGCGCGAAGCATCGACCCGGCCAAGGCCGAGGCTCTGGTGAGCGAGATGGTGGACCACCTCGGCGACGCTGCCAACGCCTCCGAGTGCGACCTCGACGTCACCGTCGAGCAGGTCTTCAAGGGCTTTCGCTTGCGCCCGAGCTCGCCTCAGATCCTGCTCGCCGAGCGCGCCCTGCGCGAATCCGGATATGAGCCCAGCCACATCTCGACCGGCGGCGCCTCGGACGCCAACGCGCTTGAGGCGCAGGGGTTTTCGTGTACGAACCTCGCCGACGGCACCCAGCGCAACCACCAGCCCGACGAACGGATCGGCGTCGATGCGCTGGATGGCATGTTCGAGGTGGCGATCGCGCTACTGGAGAACGCGGCCGATGTGGTTTGAGGCGCTTGTGGTTCGCGATGCGGTGTAAGGCGCTTCGTGCTTCGGGTCGCCGCCTATGAGCTTTGAACCGATCGGCAGCGAGGTCCGGTTTCAGGGCGCCATGGTCAAGGCCGGGGTCGAGCGCTACCGCTATGACGACGGCGCCGAGGTCTCACGGGACAAGGTCTGGCATCCGGGCGCCGCAGGCGTGGTCGCCGTCGACGCACAAACGGTCTGGCTGACCCGCCAGCCGCGCGAGACGGTCGGCGCCCAGGCCTCGCTGGAGATCCCGGCCGGCAAGCTGGACGTCGAGGGAGAGTCGCCCCTTCAAACCGCCAAGCGTGAGCTGTCGGAGGAGATCGGTCAGCGCGCCGAGCGCTGGGAGGAGATCACCGCCTTTTACACCAGCCCCGGCTTCAGTGACGAGCGAATCTGGCTGTACCACGCGACCGACCTCTCCGACGACCCGGATTCCGAGCCCGACGACAGCGAGCGGATCGAGATCGTGCGGTGGCCCCTCGAGCGCCTGGACGACGCGATCGCGCAGTGCGAGGACTCTAAGACGCTGATCGGTTTGTTGTGGCTGCGATTGCGCACGTCGCGCCACGCTTGATGACGACGGCTGACCGCCCAGCGCGCTAACGACTCTGGGGCGGCTTCAGCCGTCGAAGGACGTCCGTCTGTGTCACCGAATACCTCTTGGCATGTACGTTGCGGGGGTCATTCGCAATATGGCGGCGGAAGTTCGCGACGTTGTGCAAGCTCGAACGCCGACGCACAGCCGCCTGCGAGACCGGCTCGTGGGCATCGCGATCGCGACGATTGGGTTTGACCTGCTGTGTGCCGTGCTGGCGTTCGTCTTCGACCACGACGCCAAGCAGACGCAAGTAACGAGTTTCGGCAGCGCTCTGTTCTGGACCTCGACTCAGCTTCTGACCGTCTCGTCGTCGTTTCAGAACCCGATTTCAACCCCTGCTCGCCTGCTCGACGTGGCGATGGAGGTGTATGCCGTCACCGTCGTCGCCAGCCTAGCGGGCGCCATGGGTGCGTTCATGACCAAGCGCGGAGCTGAGCTAGAACAATCCGCCCAGAGAGCAAAAAATGCCGCCGAGCACCATCGCGGTCACGGAACGACCGCGGGCTGAGACATTGGGCTGGCTGCAGCTATCCGCAGGGAGAGTCGAGTTGCCACCGCCGGCGGACGCGACCGCGACCTGGCTTAGGCAAAAGACAGACGCCGCGAGTAGCGCAAGAGCCCCTCGCCCCAGGCTGCTTCGGAACTCCAGCTGGAGCGTGCGACGTGGCGACTACTTCACGGTGCTGCGATCTATCTGGTCGAAGTCTCCATAGGCGTTGCGCACGCCGCCACCGCCGGAGAACTGCCACATGAGCGCGTGCTTGTTGGACCTGGTCACGCCGCCAAAGAACTCTGCGCAGCCCGAGATCCCGCGATAGCACCACCCCGAGGGGGCGTACGAGAGGTCCGCCGTCTCGGGCTCATACGTCCACTCGTAGGTGTGAGGGATCCGGCTCGCGCTGCCCGTGCCGAAGATGTGCGTCCACACCTTGGGCGCGGAGTAGACGCCGGGAACGTACGAGGAATGAGCCTTGACGTAGCCCCAGAAGCCGTTGAAATCCGCGCGAGCGACCACGGGACGCATTGAGTGCTGCTTGACGGTGCCGCTGCAGGGAGAGGTGTAGACAGACGTCCAACCGTTGTCCTTTGCCGGGGCGATCCCGGGCCGCTCGATATCCATCCACAGCACCGGATAGATGACGCGCTGGCGGAAGGGTCGCCCGCGGATGTCGGCCAGGGCGCGAGCCGCTTGCCTCGCGCCCCAGCGCTTGGCCTCAGTGGTCGTGCCGTTGTAGCGCGGGTCGACGCCGGGTCCGCCCATGAACCAGTAGGAAGCGGTGCCCACGCCCTTGTGGTACTGGGTGAGGTTTCGGTTGGCCTTTTCGCTGTCGGTCTTCGACCACGCCAGAAACGCGCCCTGACAGTGAAGCCACCAGGCCCAATTGCCCGCCATGCCGATGTAGCCGCCGTAATAGCCGCCGATCGCCGGTTCCTGAAATGGACCTGAACCGGGCACGTTGATGAACTGGCTGTCGGTGCCGTACCAGAAGCCGGGCGGGCTGTCGCGCGCGGCGGCCTTTACCGCAGCCGCTCCGGGGACGTGGCGCCAGGTCACCGCGAGGGTCGCGGCGGCGACCAACACCGCGACTAGGATCACTAGCGATGCCCTGCGCCCCACGACAACAGCATAAGCGCGCGTTCAGACCGACGGCCCCGCATGGTGCAGGCGACCCGTGAACGACCAACAACTCCCAGAAACGATGCACGCAATGGTCTTCGAGGCGGTGGGAGAGCCGCTGCGCGAGGTCACGCTCCCGGTCCCCAAACCCGGCCCACGTCAATTGCTGATCCGCGTCCACGCCTGCGGCGTCTGCCGAACCGACCTGCACCTCCTCGATGGCGAGGTCGATGTCCCCGCGCCGCCGCGGGTCCTCGGGCACCAGATCGTGGGTACGGTGGTCGGCCGCGGTGAGGGCGACGACGGGGCTCCGGCTCCCGCCGACGGTAGTCGCGTGGGCGTGCCCTGGCTCGGCTTCACCGACGGGATCTGCAAGTTCTGCCGCTCGGGGAGGGAGAACCTTTGCCCCAACGCAGAGTTCACCGGCCGGGACATTGACGGCGGGTACGCGCAGTACGCGGTCGCCGACGAGCGCTTTTGCTTCCCGATCCCGGAGGGCTATCCGGACCTTCAGGCGGCGCCGCTACTGTGCGCGGGTCTGATCGGCTACCGCTGTCTGCGGATGTGCGGCGAGGCCGAGCGGATCGGGTTATACGGCTTCGGCGCGTCGGCCCACATCGTTTCGCAGGTTGCGAAGTCCCAGGGTCGCAAGGTCTTTGCGTTCACGCGCGAGGGAGACGCGGCGGGACAACAGTTCGCGCGCGAGCTCGGCGTCGACTGGGCCGGCGACTCCTCACAGACGCCGCCGGAGGCGCTGGACGCCTCGATCATCTTCGCCCCGGCGGGAGCACTTGTGCCGACCGCGCTGGCCGCGCTCGAGCCGGGGGGCATCGTCGTCTGCGGTGGCATCCACATGAGTCCAATCCCGACCTTCGACTACGACCTGCTCTGGCACGAGCACAGGATCGGCTCGGTGGCCAACTTGACAAGGCGCGACGGTGAAGAGTTCCTCGATCTGGCACCGAAGGTGCCCGTTACGACGCACGTCACCGAGTACCCACTGGAGAACGCCAATCAGGCGCTGGAGGACCTACGCGGCGGGAGGTTTACGGGCGCTGCTGTGCTGGTTGTATGAGCGGTCCTGGGCAGCCGCGCGATGCACTCGGGTCCGGGCTCCACGTGCGTCGAGCGGCTGGCAGGAACGCGTCACGGCACGTTCTCGGCCAGCTCTCGCAGCCACACGGCCGAAGAGGAGTCGCTCGGGGCGCGCCAGTCGCCCCGCGGCGAGAGCGAGCCGCCGGAGCCGACCTTGGGCGAGTTGGGCATCGCCGAGCGCTTGAACTGGCTGAGCTGGAAGAAGCGGTGCAGGAACACAGCCAGCCAGTGCTTGATCTCGCCCAGCGTGTACTCGTTGCGCCGCTGCTCGGGCAGCAGGTCGGGCCACTCGCCGAGGTCTCGATCGTGCCACGCATGGTGGGCGAGATAGGCGACCTTGCTGGGCCGGTAGCCGAACCGCAGCGTGTAGTAGAGGAAGAAGTCCTGCAGCTCGAAGGGCCCCACCACCTGCTCTGAGCGCTGCTCGGGACCTGATCCGCCGTGACCGGCGCGCTCGTCAGATCCGTCGCTTGAAGGGTTGTCACCGCCGGGACCCGGGTTCCCCGCGGGCACCAGCTCAGGCGAAATCTCGGTTTCCAGCACCGAGCCGAGCACCTCGCCCGCATCGCCGCCCAAGAGCGAGGTATCGATCGCCCACCGGATCAAGAACTGGATCAGCGTCTTCGGCACCGAGGCGTTGACGTTGTAGTGAGACATTTGGTCGCCAACGCCGTACGTGCTCCACCCGAGCGCCAGCTCCGACAGGTCACCAGTCCCGACGACCAGCGCACGATGGTGGTTGGCGAGCCGGAACAGATGAGAGGTCCGCTCGCCGGCCTGGACATTCTCGTAGGTGACGTCGTAGGCGGCCTCCCCTCCAGCGGCGGGATGGCGGAGGTCGCGCAGCATCTGCGTTGCCGACGGCCGAATGTCGATCTCCGCGGCGCTGACCTCGAGCGCTCGCATCAGCTTGCGCGCGCTGGAGAGGGTTAACTCGCTCGTGGCGAAACCCGGCATCGTGTAGGCCAGCACGTTGCTGCGGGGCAGACCCAGGCGGTCGAGCGCCTGGGTGCAGACGGTCAACGCGTGCGTCGAATCGAGGCCTCCGGAGACCCCGATGACCACCTTCTCGATTCCAGTCGCCAGCAGCCGGGTCTGGAGCCCGCGCACCTGGATGTTGTAGACCTCCTCGCACCGCTCGTTACGCCGTATCGGATCGGCGGGTACGTAGGGGAACCGTTCGATGTGGCGTCTGAGCGGGGGCTCAGAGGCGGCCACACCGAGCTCGAAGGAGACGGTCCGCATCCGCGCCAGGCGTCGCCGGTGGTCGTGAACGTTGTCGCCGAAGCTGCTCAGTCCGGCCCGGTCCTGCAGTATCCGATCCAGGTCGACGTCAGCCAGGACGAGCTCCTCCCGGTCTGAGAAGCGCTCCGCCTCGGCCAGCAGCTCCCCGTTCTCGAAGATCGCCGCTTGTCCGTCCCAGGCCAGGTCGGTGGTGGATTCGCCAAGCCCCGCGGCCGTGTAGATGTAGGCGGAGATCGCGCGGCCCGACTGCGAGGCGACGAGCAGGTGGCGGTAGTCGGCCTTGGCCACCGTGATGTTGCTTGCCGAGAGGTTGGCGAGCACGGTCGCGCCCGCAAGCGCGCCGTACGAGCTGGGCGGGATCGGCACCCACAGGTCCTCACACAGCTCGACGTGGACCACAAATCCTTCGACGTCGCGCGCCGAGAACAAGAGCCCAGAGCCGAAGGGAACCCGCTCGCCGAGCAGTTCGATCTCCTCACTGACGGCGTCCCGCGCAGCGCGGAACTGGCGCTTTTCGTAGTACTCACGGTATTCCGGCAGATAGCTCTTGGGCACGACCCCCAGCACCCGGCCGCCGTGGATCACCACGCCCGCGTTGAAGATCCCGCCGGCAACTTGCAACGGCGCGCCCACGATCAGCAGCGGCAGCAGCGAGGTGCTGGCGGCCACGATCCTCGAGAGCGCGCGCTCCACCGCCCCGAGCACCGCCTGCTGGTGATGGAGGTCATCGATCGAATACCCAGACAGCCCGAGCTCGGGGAAGACCAGGACCGCCACGCCCTGGGCCGAGGCCTGGCGGGCAAGTTCAAGCATGCGCTGGGCGTTGAAGTCCGGCTCGGCCACGCGGACGCGCGGTACCGCTGCCCCGATGCGGGCGAAACCCTGGCTGTAGAGCGACCAAAAGCGCATCGATTTGAGTATCCCGTAGCCAAGGGGTCGGGTCGGCACGAACGATGTCAGTCCATGCTCGCTATCCGAGCCTGGACGGACGTCGTTCGCGAGAGGGGTCGCGGTCGTGGTCACGAATACCGATTTATGACCACTACGGCTCCGCCTCCGTCTCGCCGCCTCACCGAGCTTGTGCTCGACTACCTGGCCTACCTGGAGCTCGAGCGAGGGCTCTCGCGCAACACGCTGGAGGCCTATCGCTCGGACCTTCAGCAGTACGGCGCATTCCTCGACCGTGCCGGCCTCGATCCGCTCGCCGTCACCACCGCCGATCTGCGCACCTTCGTCTCGGAGATCCAGAGCGGCAACGGGACCACAGCGGCGCCCGCCACCGTGCAGCGCAAGGTGGCGTGCCTGCGCTCCTTCTATCGTCAACTGCGGCGCGAGCAGATCCTCGAGCACGACCCCACTGCCGACCTGCGCGGTCCGCGTCTCGGGGCTCGGCTCCCGAAGGTGCTCAGCCGCGACGAGGTCCAGGCACTGCTGAGCCAGCCGAAGGGCACCTCGCCGGTGGCTCTGCGTGACCGAGCCCTGCTCGAAACGATGTACGCCTGTGGCCTGCGTGCCTCTGAGGCGATCGCGCTCGAGCGATCCCAGGTCGACCTCGACGCCGGCATCCTGCGTACTCGGGGCAAGGGATCGAAGGAGCGGATCGTGCCCATCGGCTCGGCCGCCCTGCGCTCCTTGCGGGAGTACCTCGACAAGGGCAGGCCGCGACTGGTCGGGTTACGCGACGAGCCGCGGGTGTTTGTCAACGTGCGCGGGGAGGGACTTTCCCGACAGGGGCTCTACAAGATCATTCAGCGCCATGCTCGGGCCGCCGGGCTGGAGCGCAAGATGAGCCCTCACACGCTCCGCCACACGTTCGCCACGCACCTCCTCGCCGGCGGGTGCGATCTGCGCTCGCTTCAGGAGATGCTGGGCCATGCCGACATTGGCACAACCCAGATCTACACGCACCTCTCGCCGGAGCGGCTGCGGGAGGTCTACTTTGAGGCTCATCCCCGGGCCCAGATCGAGCGCCCAACGCGCTGATGGGTATCGCTCATTTCGACGAGGCCCGCGCGCGCGAGTACGAGCTCGGACATGTGCGCGGCCGCTGGACCGGGCTGGGCGAGGCGGCGGGGTGCGTGGGAGTGGGCCTGCGCCGCATTGAGCTGCCCGCGGGTGGATGGTCGACACCAGCGCACGAGCACGGCCTCGAGGAGGAGATCTTCTACGTGCTGGCCGGCAAAGGGCTTTCCTGGCACAAAGGCGCCACCGCCGAGATCGGTGCGGGCGATTGCATCGTGTACCTGCCCCACTCAGGAGCGCACACCGTGCACGCGCTCGAACCGCTGGACCTGCTCGCCTTCGGCCTGCGGCGCTGGGACGAGGCATTGGGCTTTCCGCGCTTGGGAATGTCAATGGTGGGTCGGCGCATGGTCCGCTCCGAGTCCGGAGTGATTGACGGCGCGCCGGCTCAACACGTCCTGGAGTCGCGGGTCGGTCCGCCCGAGCTCCCACCTGAGCCCGGGCCGCGGCCGCCCACGATCGTCAACCTCGAGAACGTGGAGGCACGAGAGGTGACCCGCCCGCGCATATCGCGCGTCCGCCGCAATCTTGGCCTGGCTGCCGGCTCGGTCACGATCGGCCTTCAGCACGTCCAGGTCACGCCCGGCAAGGAGTCGGCGCCTCCGCATTGCCACTCGCTCGAGGAGGAGATCTTCGTGATGCTCGGCGGCGACGGCACGCTCGTGCTGGGCGAGGAGGAAACCTCCGTGCGCCCCGGCCACGTGGTCTCGCGCCCGGCCGCCACCAGGGTGGCGCACGTGTTCAGGGCCGGCGACCGCGGCCTCGAGTTCCTCGCGTTCGGAACCAGGGAGCCCGCCGACGTCTGCTACTACCCGCGGTCGAACAAGATCAACTTCGGCGGGGTGGGGGTGATCGCTCGTCTGGAGCGACTCGACTACTGGGACGGCGAAGACTGACGGGCTCAACCCGGTCTATGTCCATTTCGGCCCGGATATCGAAACGCGAGGGACATAGACCGTGTATCAGGATCCGCCCGGCACATGTGCCCGGCGGTCGGCCGGAACATGTTCCGGCCGATGGGGCCGGCTCATGAGCCGGCCCCCGGGGGCGCGCGTGCGCGCCCCCGTTGAAAGAATGTGGTTGTGAAGCGTGCCTTCGTGATCGTGCTGGACGCCTGCGGCGTCGGGGAGCTTCCTGACGCCGATGCGTATGGCGATCGTGGCGCCAACACCCTGGCTCACCTCGCGAGCGCAGTCGGCGGGCTCCGGCTGCCCACGCTTTCGCGACTGGGACTGGGCTCGATCCTGCCCCTTGAGGGAGTAGCGCCCGCTTCCCAGCCGGTCCTGCACGGTCGGCTCCATCCGCTGGGACCCGGCAAGGACTCCACGGCGGGGCATTGGGAGCTGATGGGCGTAGTGGCGCCCCGTCCCCTACCCACCTATCCCGAAGGGCTTCCCGCCGAAGTGGTCGACCTGGTCAAGGCGGCCAGCGGCCGCGGCGTGATCTGCAATCGAGCCCGCAACGGCATCCAGGCGATCGAGGAATTCGGGGAGCGCCACCTGGAGGGGGGCGAGTTGATCGTCTACACGAGCCAGGACTCGGTTCTCCAGATCGCCGCCCACATCGACCTGGTTGGACCCGAGGAGCTCTACGCGATCTGCCGCCGCGTGCGAGCATGGCTGCCGCCCCAGCACGCGGTGGGGCGGGTGATCGCGCGGCCCTTCACCGGCACCGAGGGTGCATTTCATCGCACCGACGGACGTCGTGACTTCTCCATCCGCCCGCCGGCCCGCAGCTACCTTCAAGAGCTCCACGACTCGGGTCTCGAAGTGCATGCGGTGGGCAAAGCGGGCGAGTTGTTCTGCGGGCTGGGGATCGATGTCCAGCATCCGGGACCCACCAACCAGACCGCGCTGTGCCACACCACCGAGCTCCTACGGAGCCTCCGCTGCGGCCTCGTGTTCACCAATCTGATCGAGACCGATCAGGTCTACGGTCACCGCCATGATGTGGCCGGTTTCCACGCCGCCCTGCGCAAGATCGATGCGGCCGTGGGGGAGTGGCTCGCGCTGATGCGCCCCGAAGACCTGCTGGTGCTCACGGCCGACCACGGGTGCGATCCCACCGCGTCACACACCGATCACACGCGCGAGTACGCCCCGCTGCTGGCTTGCTTCGGCGCCCAGCGTCCGCGTCGCCACGACGGTCCGCTGGCCGATGTGGGCGCGAGCGCGCTCTGGTGGCTCGCTGGTCGGGCGGCGTCGGAGCTCCCTGGCGAGCCGTTCGTGCGGGAGGCCGATGCCCGAGCTGCCTGAGGTCGAGACGATCCGGCGCCAACTCGTTGGCCACGTGGAGGGTGCAACGATTGTCGCGGCCGAGGTCCTCGATCCTCGCTGGACCATGCCCGAGCAGTCGGCGGCGGTGGCGGGGGAGCTGCGTGGAAGGGTGATCGAGCGACTGTGGCGCTCGGGGAAATACCTCGTGTGGCAGCTCTCGGGCGATCGCCACCTGATCACCCACCTGCGCATGACCGGGGCCGTCCTGTTCGATCCAGACCCCGAGCCGTTGCATGCGCGGGTGCGCCTCGGGCTTGACTCCGGCCACCGGCTGGTGTTCGACGATCCCCGCCGCTTCGGGACCGGTCATCTGGTCTACGGCGCCGCGGCCCGCGATGCCTACCTCACAGCCCGCCTCGGAATCGAGCCCTTCACTGAGGAATTCACGGCCGACCACCTCTTCGCGCTCACCCGCGGTCGCCGCGCCCCGATCAAGGCCTTCGTGCTCGACCAGAAGCGGATCGCGGGGGTGGGAAACATCTACGCCGACGAGGCTCTCTTCCGCGCCCGAATTCACCCGCTACGGCCCGCCGGGCGCCTGCGCAGGGCGGACCTCGAGCGGCTGCGTGAAGGGATCGAGGCCGCGCTCCAGGCGGGGATCGACGCGAAGGGCGCCTCGATCGACGACTTTCGCCACATCGACGGTGCTCGCGGCGCGTTTCAGAACCAGTTTCTGATCCACCGCCGCGCGGGCGAGCCGTGCCCGCGCTGCGGGGCAAACGTCGTCAAGCTGGTCGTGGCCGGCCGCGGAACCTACGTGTGCGAGCGTTGTCAGCGGCGTCCGCGCGCCCGCGGTATGACCTCAGGCCGCTTCGGCTCTTAGCAAGTCGGCGAGCCGGCCCTCGCGATCGGCGGCGAGCAGCTCGTTGAAACCGCCGATCGGCCGCTCGCCGACGACGATCTGGGGAAACGTGAACATGCCCGTGAGGCGCTGAAGCTGTGCGCGACCGTCCGGGTCGCGTGCCAGATTGACCTCCTCGAAGCCGACGCCGCGCTTTTCAAGCAACTTCTTGGCGCCGACGCACAAACCACAGCGGTCGGTCGTGTACAGGGTCACAGAGTCCATTGCTACAAAAAGTATAGGAGCGGTTTGGCGATGCCGGCGCCGCTGACAACCGAGGCCGTCGTGCTGCGCTCGATTCGATACGGCGAGGCCGATCGGATCCTGCATCTGTATACCCCGGATCGCGGTCGTTTAGGCGCGATCGCCAAGGGCGTCCGCCGCGCACGAAGCCGGTTTGGAGCCCGGCTCGAGCCCTTCTTCCACGTGCGCATGGTGCTACACGAAGGCAGGGGCGAGCTTCACACGGTCACGGGCGTGGACACGATCGAGACCCATGCAGGCCTGCGCGACCACGCCCACACTCTGGCGGCCGCGGCACACGCCTGCGACGCCGTGTCGCGGCTCTTCGAGACCGAGGAACCCCACCCGGAGGTATTCCGGCTCTTACTGGTGGAACTCGCGCTGGCGAGCGCCGACGCTGCTCGCGTCGGCCCTTCCAACGGCCTTGCGTTCCGTCTCAAGCTGCTGCTCGCCGCGGGGATTGTGCCTCAGCTGGGCGCCTGCGCCTCCTGCGGCACGCGCGAGCATCTCTCGGGGTTCTCGGCCGCCGACGGCGGCGTCGTGTGTGGGTCGTGTGAGGCCGCCGGGTTCCCACTCGACGCAGACGCATACTGTTTTTTGGTTTCGGCGCTGGGCGGCCCACTCAAGGACGCGCCGGTGGGATCGGATCTGGTCTTGCGACAGGTGGAGAGGGCGATCATCGAGACCGCCGACCATCACGCCCACGTCCGGCTGCGACCGCTCGTGGGAGTACTCAGGGAAGCGGTGTTTTCGCGATCGGGCTGAGTCCCCTTGTTCCCGGGATCAGGGGGAGCTCGACGCTGGAGGGGTAGGGGCGCGAGTGCTCGAGCCCGTAGATGCCCCCGACCAGCCCAGGCGTCTGCGTGACCGAGGGCAGGGCGTGCGGGAAGTCTGCCGTTTCGATCGTGATGCGCAGCCGGTGGCCGCGCGCGAGGGTGTCGAAAGTAGGAAAGATCTCCACGTCGTAGCGGGTGACCTGGCCGGGAACGACCGGATGCTGAGCCGACTTGGTGTACGGGTGATAAGGAAGCAGCGGCAGCCGCTCCGGCCCGTACCAGGTGCGCCCGGTGTCGAGCGCCCGTTGGTTGCCCTCCAGCAATCCCTCGGTCAACGACCGCGCGCTTCCGTTCGGTGCCACGTCCCAGACGTGCACCACCCACTCGGTATCCGCGGTGGTCGAGGTCGCGTAGAGCGTCGCCCCAATCGGTCCGGCCAGCGTGGTGGGCCGCGTGAACGGTTTTGTGAGGTAGTTCTGAGTACCCGGGCCGAGAGGGGAGACATGGTCGTTGGTCACACAGGGATCGCTGCGATGGAAATAGTCGAGGGCCAACTGCGGCAGCCCGGCTCCCCACTGGTCCGCGGCCTGCGAGCAGGGGATTTCGAGCCCGGTGAAGACGAGCGGATCGGGTGTGGACGCGATCGGCGGCCTGGACTGAGCCAGCCCGCCGCCCGACCGCAGGTAGTACGCCGTGGGAGCGGCCTGGTTCAGCGGATAGCGGGATGCGCTGTACCACTTTGCGGTCGAGAGGTCCTCGAGGTGAAGGGGATCCTTCGTCGTCGTGATGCCGGTATTGGAGCCCTTCAGCCAGTGGTCGAACCACGCCAGCGCCACGCCGTTCATGCTGAGACCGTGGTAATCGAGTCCCTGTCCGGCGGTGACGTGATACCAGGGGCCCTGGATCAGCTGATAGCGGGGCGTTACGCCCTGACTTGCGCTCATCGGCGCGAGCAGCGGCCGGTGGTCGAAGGCGTTCTGGAAGCTCGAGTAGTTGAGCAGCTCGCCGCGCTGGAAGAGGTCGTACCAGCCGCCGATTAGAAACGCGGGAATGTGGTCTGAGACGATCTGCTTGATGTACCGGGCCGGATTGCGGGCCTGCCAGTAGCTCTGGTCATAGGAGCGCGGAGCTCCGGTCTCGATGCTCTCGAGCAGGTTGATGTCAAAGCTCTTGAGGTCTGCGACGTGGTCGGCGAGCGCCTTGGGCATGTTCTGGTTGTGCTCCTCAAACGGCAGCACCACGTTCAGCGCTGCGGTCAAGCCGAGGTAGAACGCTCCGAACTCGATGTCGGGAAAGCCGCCCGCGAAGGCGGTGTCGCGGTAGATGTCGTTGCCCGCGATGATCGGAAACAGCGCTTTGACGTGTCGCGAGCCGGCATCTGCGGCGGTCTCGAACTGGTTGATGCCCATATAGGAAGCGCCGAAGAGCCCCACCTTGCCGTCGGCGTGAGGCAGCTTTGCCGCCCAGTTCACCAGCGTTGCGCCGTCGTGTCCCTGCACCGGGTCAAAGAAGCCCCACTGTCCGGTCGAGCCACCCGTGCCCCGCACGTCGGCAACAACGTCGATATAGCCGCGCCGGACGAGGTAGGGGTTGTAGCCCGAGAGCTCACCCAGGCTGCTCGAGCCCGAGTACTTGGAGTCGTCCTTTCCGTACGGGGTTTGCGTCAAGATCACCGGGAAGCTCCCACCTGCCTCCTTGCCCGTGCCCTTTGCGGTCGGGTAGTAGACGTTCGCGCGCAGGACCGTGCCGTCGCGCATCCTCACCGCCACGTTGGCCCGCTCGCCGACACCGTATTTGGCCGGTCCGGGTTGCCACGCGAGGGCCGCGGGAGCGGTTAGGGCTGCCGCTCCGAAGACCGCGGCGATTCCCGCCAGCGCGGGCAACGCCAATCGGCGCACTCGTTCATAAGGTTTCGCTGTCCCTGGCCGCAGCGACATCCCGCTGCGTGGACTGTATCCGGCTTCTCACCAGAATGTGGCAGTTCGCAGACGGTCTGCGTCCGCTGTCAGAATCGGTCTCATGACGGATTCGATTGTGTTCGCGAGTTATGAGCACCCCGACGGCCCGGTCGCCGGTGGATTCGCCGAGCGGATCATGCGCCGCGAGAGCGCGGAGCTCTCGCCTCTGGCCGCCCGCTCCTACCCCCCCGTCCGGATGCATCCGGAATCGGACTGCGGGCTGCGGACACCCTTTCAACGTGACCGCGACCGCATCGTTCACTCGAAGGCATTTCGCCGGCTAAAGCACAAGACGCAGGTTTTCGTCTCGCCGGTCGGCGACCACTACCGGACCCGCCTCACCCACACGCTTGAGGTGACGCAGGTCTCACGCACGATCGCGCGGGCCCTGCGCCTCAATGAGGACCTGGCGGAGGCAATCGGCATGGGCCATGACCTCGGCCATCCTCCGTTTGGTCATATCGGCGAAGAGGCGCTTGACCGCTGCCTGAGTGAGCGATTCGGACAGGCGTTCCTGCACAACGAGCACTCGCTGCGGGTGGTCGATGTGCTCGAGCGTGACGGCCGCGGCCTGAATCTGTCCACGCCGGTGCGGGAGGGCATCCTGCACCACTCCTGGCGCGCCGAGCCGCCGTCGACGTTGGAGGGCGCCATCGTGCGCTACGCCGACCGGATGACCTACATCAACCATGACATCGACGACGCCGTGCGGGCGGGCGTGATCACGGCCGCAGACCTGCCTGATGAAGCGATCGAGGTGCTTGGCAAGACGGGCCCGCGGCGGATCGACGCGCTCGTCCACGACCTGGTCGAGCACTCGGAGCCGGCCGGTGAGATCGTCCAGGGCGAGGCGGCCGCCGAGGCGATGGCGGTCGTGCGCGACTTCATGTTCGAGCGCGTCTACCTCGGTGCCGAGGCCCGACGCGAGCACGCCAAGATCGAACTGGTGGTCCGCTCTTTGTTCGACCACTACTGCGCCGCGCCGCACGAGATCCCCGACACGATTCCCGACGGCCCCGTGCACCAGCGGGTGACCGATTACCTCGCCGGCATGACCGACCGCTACTGCGTCCGAGCGTTCGAGGCGCTCAGTGTTCCGGTGGCGTTTGCGCCGTGAACCTGGGTCTTAGGTGAATCCCGACTCCTCCGACTCGCGGTGACGCGATACACCTCGGATTCCCGGGACCGCGTACTCGACGCCGTCGACATGGTGTCGCTCGTCTCTGCGCGCACGGAGTTGCGCCGCCACGGCGTCAACAGCTACTTCGGGCTGTGTCCGTTCCACGACGAGCGCACGCCGTCGTTTCACGTCTCGCCCGACGAGAAGCTCTACCACTGCTTCGGGTGTCAGGAGTCCGGCAACGCGTTCACGTTCGTGATGGAGACCGAGGGCGTCGATTTCAGCGCCGCACTCGAGATGCTTGCCAAGCGCTTCGGCGTCCAGCTGCAGACCGAGCGCGAGGACCCGCAGGCACAAGCACGCCGGAACAGACGCGAGCGTCTTTACACGCTGATGGAACGTGCCACCGCCTACTACGCCCGTTATCTATGGGAGGCCCGCGAGTCCGCGTCGGCGCGCGAATACCTCCTGGGGAGAGGGCTATCCGAGCAGACGCTGCGGGAGTTCAGGGTGGGCTTCTCGCCCAGCGCGTGGGACCGAATCCTCGTCGCCTCCCGCGGCGCGGGCTTCTCCGATGACGAGCTGATTGCGTCAGGTCTTGCCCAGCGCTCGCGGTCGGCACCGGGACGGATCTATGACCGCTTCCGGGGCCGGATCATGTTTCCGTGCGCGGACTTGCGCGGCCGCGCAGTGGGTTTCGGCGCGCGCGCCATGCGCGAAAACCAACAACCCAAATACCTCAACACCGCCGAGGGCGAGCTCTACCACAAGCGGGAGATCCTCTACGGGGTGCAGGTCGCGCGCGCCGCCGCGGCGCGCGCGGGCGAGGTGATCCTCGTCGAGGGATACACAGACGTCCTCGCGCTGCACGAGGCCGGCCTGGGTAATGCGCTCGGCATCATGGGCACGTCCTTGACCGAGGAGCAGGTCGGGGCGCTGGAGAAGATCGCTCCGGTGCTGATCCTCTGTCTGGATGCCGATACGGCGGGCCAGGAGGCCATGGTTCGCGCTGCCTCACTTGTCGGTGCGCGCAAGCTCGAACTGCGGGTCGTGCCGCTGCCGGCGGGTCGGGACCCCGCCGACCTGGTCGGCCTCGAGGGCGCCGGCACGCTGCGTGACCGCGTGCAGCGAGCGATCCCGTTCGCCGACTTCCAGGTGCAGAGGATCGTCGAGCGCCCAGACGTGCGCAGCGCGGAGGGGCGCGATCAGGCCATGCGCGAGCTCCTTCCCATCTTTGCGGCCATCCCGCAGGGCCTGCTTAGAGACGAGCTCGCCCGTCGCGTCGCCGGGCTGCTCTCGCTCAGATCCGATCAGCTCGGGGAGCTTTTGGGGCGCCAGGAACGAGCGGCTCGAAGCGAGCCGTCCCGTTCGGCGGCCGCGACCAGACTGGAGTCGGTGGATCCCGCGGTCCGCGGCGAGCGCGCCTTTTTGGCGCTGTGCCTCGCGCTGCCGTCCGCCGGAGAGCAGGCGCTCTCGGCGATCGATCTCGAGGAGCACGTCACGAGCGCTCGCCTACGGCGCGCGGCCAGGCACCTCTTGGGTCGCCTCGAGCATCCGCTTGGTGGATTGCCGGCCGATGACGACGAGCTGGCGCAGGCCGTCGCGGACCTCGTCAAGCGCGCCGGTCAGGCCGGCGCCGTCCGCCCCGAGCACGTCGAGCAGCAGCGGCTTTACCTCGAGCGGGCTCGCCTGGAACGCGCCATCCGGCGGGCGCTCACGACGTCCTCGGTTGCGGGCGGCCGTCAGCTTGGCCAGGGCGGCGGCGGTCGCGATGTCCAGGGACTTGCCCGCGAGAAAGAGGCGGTCCGCGCCGCGATCCAGGAACTCGACGCGAGGCTGGAGAGGCCGGTGTAGGGGGCGGGGGCATGCGTCCTCGGCTGCCCGGCGCCTTCCATGTGGTCACCTTTTGCAGATTTGTAACATTTGCAGGGCTTTTATCGCGCGATTCCGTCCGAGGACAGATGGAACATATGTTCGATCAAATCGAAAAGGAAGATCGAACATGGATAAAGAATCGATCGAGCTGCTACTGGACCAGGGCGAGAGCGTCGAGCGGGTCGCCAAGCGCTTTGGCAAGGACCCGTCGACGGTGTCCTACTGGATGAAGAAGTACGGGCTCAGTTCGCCTTACGCCGAGAAGCACGCGGCGAGGGGTGGGATCGAGCGAGAGCGGTTGGAGGGGCTCGTGCAGGCGGGTCTATCAATCGGTGAGATTGCGACAGCGGTTGGGCGGAGTAAGGCCACGGTTCGTCACTGGCTGCGGCGATATCAGCTAAAGACCCGCGGAGGTAGGCGGCGTGCGGCAAGAGAAGCTGGTCTGCTGACCATCGAAATGGCGTGCTCACGCCACGGACAAGCGACTTTCCTCCTCGAACCTCGGGGCAGCTATCGATGCAAGCAGTGCCGAGCCGAAAACGTCATCCGCCATCGCCGGAAACTCAAGGCCACGCTTGTCGCAGAGGCTGGTGGGTGTTGCCTGCTCTGCGGCTATGACCGGAATCTACGCGCGCTGCAGTTCCACCACCGCGATCCATCGCTCAAGCGCCTTGATGTCAGTGGACGCGGAGTTACGTATTCGCTTGACACGCTTCGGACCGAGGCCGAAAAGTGTGTTCTGCTGTGCGGAAATTGCCACGTCGAGGTGGAAGCCGGCACCGCTGAGCTGCCGCTAGAGTTGCCGCAGTCGTCCGGGTCGGAAGCAAGGAACGATCCCGGGTAGCAAGAGCGGATTACTCCGGGGTAGCTCAATGGCAGAGCGAACGGCTGTTAACCGTTAGGTTGTGGGTTCGAGTCCCACCCCCGGAGCTCTCCTCAAAGCGAGGACGTGCATCGTGAAGCTTTACGTCTGCTACGGCACTTGGAGAAAAGCTGGGCCGCGCACGCATCCGTGTGGGGTGGCGTACGAAGCACTCGCAGACGCGGGCTACGTTCCCGAGGTTGTTCGCTCATACGGCCTCGGGCCGCTTCCCGGCATCTTCAACTTCACGCCCGGCCGGCGCGAGGTCAAGCGGCTGACGGGCAACTACTGGGTCCCGGTCATGGTCGCCGACGACGGAACGGTCGTCCAAGGCTCAAGGCGAATCGCCGAATGGGCGCAGGTCCATCCCGCTCACGCCGGCAGCCAGGTCGCGAGCGAGGCAAGTTGAGGTCATCGTTCCGGCTCTCCGAACTCGAGGACTGGGAGCTTCACGGAGCCACGTGGCGCGCGGTTGAGATTGCCCCGGAGCGGATTTTGCTCGAGCTGTGCAGCTGCGCCGGGGAGCCGATGGATTTGGTCGAGTCCAATGACAGAAAACTGATTGAGTATGTGCACAATCATGGGTCGTCTGAGAGATAGGAGTGAGAATGGCCGATAGCGCAGATCCCACCTTCTACCGCTCGCCCGGCGCCGCGATCGCGGCCCCCGGTGAGAAGCTCGCCTACGTTGCCGCGTTCGATCCTCAGGGCGTCAAGCACGATGCGATGGCGGTCGTCGACTGTGACGTGAGCTCGTCTAGTTACGGCCAGGTGGTCGGGTGGTCCGAGCTGCCGACGGCCGGCAACGAGCTTCACCACTTCGGCTGGAATGCGTGCTCGAGCGCTCTGTGCCATGAGGGCCACAACGGCGCGCTTGAGCGCCGTTACCTGGTCGTCCCCGGCATTCGCTCCTCGCGCACCTACATCCTCGACACCAAGCCCGACCCGCGGCAGCCACAGATCGTGCGCACGATCGAGCCGGAGGAGCTCGCCAGCAAGGCGGGTTACTCGCGCCCGCACACGGTGCACTGCGGACCGGGCGGCATCTTCATGTCGAACCTCGGCGGCACGAAGGACGGCGACGGGCCCGGCGGCGTGGCTCTGATCGACCACGACACCTTCGAGGTGATCGGTGCGTGGGAGAAGGATCGCGGTGATCAGTTCCTCGCCTACGACGTCTGGTGGCACCTCAACGACGATGTCGCGATCACCTCCGAATGGGGAACGCCGGCGATGATCGAGAACGGACTGAACCCGGAGGATCTTCTGGGCAAGCGCTTCGGCCACCACCTGGACTTCTGGAGCCTGTCCGAGGGCCGGCTGGTCCAGCGGATCGATCTCGGCGACGAGCACCAGATGGTGCTAGAGCTGAGACCCGCCCATAACCCGCAGAAGCTCTGGGGGTTCGTGGGCGTGGTGATCAGCGTCGCGGACCTCTCCGCTTCAGTGTGGCTGTGGCACAGGGAGAACGACCAGTGGGCGGCCAAGAAGGTGATCACGATTCCGGCCGAGCCGGCGGATGAGTCCGAGCTGCCGCCGGCGCTCAAGCCGTTCGGCGCCGTACCCCCGTTGATCAGCGACATCGATCTCTCAGTCGACGATCGCTGGCTGTATGTCTCGTGCTGGGGGACCGGCGAGCTCAAGCAGTACGACGTGTCCGATCCCCACAACCCCAAGGAGGCAGGTTCGGTGCGTCTCGGCGGGATCGCGGGGCGGGCTTCACACCCCGCGGCACCGGATCTCGCGCTCGCGGGCGGGCCGCAGATGGTTGAGATAAGTCGCGATGGGCGTCGGGTCTACTTCACGAACTCGCTGTACGCGGCGTGGGACGAGGTCTTCTATCCCAACGGGGTTGGCGCGTGGATGGCCAAGGTCGACGTCAATCCCGAGTCGGGCGGAATGGAGGTCGATCCACGCTTCTTCCCCAACGGCGAGGACTTCCGCGGTCTGCGTGTCCATCAAACGCGACTGGAAGGGGGAGACGCCTCGAGCGATTCCTACTGCTTCGTGGATTGAGGACGACGACCGGCTCGCATCAGCCGGTACGACCTCGCGGGCGCGGCGCATCGATGAACGAAGCGTCGTCGCCCACGGCAATGCGTTCCTGAATCCGGGGGAGGTGCTCGCCGAAGAAAAGCGTCGCCGACAGCTCACCGCGCGTACGGGCACCGGTTTTGTCGAAGATCGATTTCAAGTGATCGGCGACGGTGTGGCGCGAGATGCCGAGCCTCGCCGCGATCTGGGCGGTGGTGGCGCCGCGCAGGACCAGCTGCGTCACCTCCTGCTCACGGCCGGTGAGTCCGTAGGCCCGGAGCAGAAGCGGCGCTACGAGCGTGGGATGCGCCCGCTGGATGAAGACCGCGTGCTCACTCGAGTCCGCTGAGAGCAGGCCGCCGTGCAGTACCAGCCAGGTGCCGGCCGGCGTCTTTACCATGGCGCTCGGCAGCGCGGGAGCACCGTGTTGGGCGGCGGCGATCGCGGTGCGAGTAGCGCTCGCGATGGCGCGGATTGACGGCGCACGCATCCCCGCCTCGGCGGTGGTACCGGAGATCTCAGCCAGTAGAGCGTGGGCCGAGGACGAGACGCGCGTCGGTGCCCCGGTGGCGTCGACCTCGAGTACGCCGGGCGCCTCGGCGGCTGGGGCCGGCGCCGCGGCTGCCTCCGCGACCAACCCGCGCCGGACAGCGCGCGCGAACAGCGACGATGCGCCGGCGAGCAGGTCAGCGTCCGCTTCGGTGAACTCAGGTTGGCCTGCGCGCCGTACGAGGATCAGCGCTCCCCAGCAGGCCCCGTCGTCGACGAAGGCGCTTCGCAGTTCCGGGCCCAGGCCTGCGGGCGTCAGGAGGTCGCGGAAGCGCGGACTGCTCTGCGGGCGGCCGGCGGTCGCCTGGCTCAGCGTGGCGGCCCGGCGCGGACCCTTCGCCAACTGCGCGAACTTGTTGACGTCGGCGACCGCGTACTCATTATGAGCGAGGACGTCGAAGCGATCGGGGAGATCTTGGAGTCGGTGCTGCGTGATCAAGTCCGAGCCGGGATCCAGGGTGTGCCAGCAGGCGCCGTCAAAGGGGATCGCTCGCTTTAGCCGCGCGGCCGCCTCGTCGAAGAACTCCGTCCTGGCAGGCGCCCGCAGGGCGAGCCGCTCGAGTTCGGACAGCAGCAGTCTAGGTGCCCAGGTTCCTCCGCTTGTGCTCGTGGTCTTCCTCCCCCAGTTCGGCGGCAGCCAATGCTACCCCCGCAAATTTGGGATGGCGGTCCGAGGCCAAGGTCGAGACGATCGCCTTTCCACAGCAAGAGGAGGACACATGAACGTGCAAGCACTCACGCCAGAGGCCCCGGCTGGCTCGCTCGCAATACGCTCAGCGACGGCTGCTGACGGCGATGGCTGCGCCGAGATCTTCTATGACGCTTTCGCCGCAATCGCCACGCGGCACAGCTTTCCGACCGAGCCCGGTTCGCCGGCATTCACGCGCTACAGAGTCTCAGAAATGCTGGCCACGGACGGCTTCGTCGGGCTGGTCGCCGAGCGCGATGGCGAGGTCCTGGGGAGCGCTTTCATCGACGAGCGGGTTGCCATCGCAGGAATCGGGCCGGTGACCGTCGCACCGTCGGCGCAGGACCAAGGCGTGGGCCGCGCATTGATGACGGCGGTCCTCGCCCGGGAGCGGGAGCGAGAAGCGCCCGGGGTGAGACTGGTGCAGACGGCCTACCACTACCGGTCGCTGGCGCTCTACTCAAAGCTGGGTTTCATGATCCGTGAGCCGCTATCGGTGCTACAGGGCACTCCGCCCGTAGTCAGCGTCCCCGGTTGCGCTGTCCGGCCCGCCCGGGCGGATGACCTGGCCGCCTGTGGCGTCCTATGCCACCGGATCCACGGCCACGATCGCAACGGCGAGCTTAAGGATGCGATCGAGGCGCACACCGCGCGGGTGGTGGAGAGACCGGAGGGGATCACCGGCTACGCCACGGGGCTTGGCTACGGCTGGCACGCCGTCGCGGAGACCAACGAGGACCTGTTCGCGCTGTTGGGCTCCGCGGAGGAGTTCATCGGGCTGGGCATCCTCGTCCCTTCTCGCAACGGTGAGTTGTTGCGCTGGTGCCTGGCCAATGGGCTACGGATCCTCCAGCAATCAACCCTCATGACGATCGGCTTGTACAACGAGCCCGCGGGCGCCTGGCTGCCCTCGATTCTCTACTGAATCCTCATGTCCCGCTCGACGCCTGCGCGGTGGAGCGCGAGGCGCCCTTCCGCGACCGCGCGAAAGACTCCACAAGCTCGGCCGCCCGCGTGCTGCCGTCATGGACTGCCGCCCAGGACGCGATTTCGGCCGCCCGGCGAGCCAGACCAGGCGTTGACAACGCGCGGGCGACGGCGAGCCGCAGCGAGGTGGGGGAGAGGAGGCGCCAGGGCAGCCGCACCCCAACCCCAGCCCAATCCGCGCGGGCCGCGTTCTCGGCCATGTCGCCGGCGTGGGGCACGGCGACCACCGGGCATCCCGAAGTCAGCGCGCGGGCAAGAGTCCCGTGACCGGCGTGGGTGATGACCGCCGCGCAGGCGGGCATCGTCCGCGAGTAGGAGACCCAATCCACGAGGCGCGCGTTCGCGGGAACGGGCACCGCTGTGCGAAGCGGCCTGCGATTGGTGGCGGCCAGCACGCGGACGCGCTCGCTGCCTAGGCCGCGAAGCGCAGCGCGCAGAAGCCGGTGATCCGGGTCGTGTGCCGTGGAGGGCGCCACCAGTACCAAGGGGTCCTGTCCCGGCGGCGGTGAGACTTCGTGGTATGGCGGTTCCCAGACCAGCGGGCCGACCACGTGGACGTTAGGCGGCCAGCTGCGCGGATACTCGAGCTGGGGCAGGGTGCCCACCACGGTGAGCTCGTCGCTGATTCCTCCGTATGGTCGCTCGAGCGGCTCGAGTCCGAGGCGAATACGCGTCTCGTTGAGCTCGCGGCGCCCCCGCTCGACGCCGCGCCCGACGGGCCGCGCCAGGGCCTTCCACACGGCGCGACCGCAGGCGGTGCGGGGAAGGCGAGCCCCCACGGCATACGGAGGCAGCCCGTGTGCCATCACCGGATACACATGGGGCACGAGCGTCGCCGCCGGTAGCCCCTCGAGCTCGGCGGCGAGCGCAGGGGCCAGCGTCAGGATGTCGTGGACGACAGCGTCCGGGCGGGTCGCGACAAGGGCGCGGCGAGTAATGGGAGCGGCATAGACAACCGCTTCGTAGGGCTTGATCGGCTCCTGCTCCGTGGGAAAGACCGGATACTCGGGCGCGGGCACAAATTCCATGCCGGCGGGTTCCACGTACTGGCGCCACCGCTCCCACGTCTCGATGATCACGTCGTGACCCCGCTCCAGCAGCCGCACTCCAAGCGCGAGCATGGGAAAGGCGTGGCCCGGGTCGCCGAAGGCGGCCAGAAACAGGCGAAGCCGCGGGCGTCCCGACTCAGACCGCTGACGCACCGCAGCCGGGCGCCCGGACGGCTGCCCCACGTCAGTCCGCGAGTTCGGCGATGGCACGGAGCTGGGCGACGCGCTCCTGCGTGGTGAAGGCCATGGGCGTGATCATCAGCGTCCCTACGCCAGCCTCGCGAAAGGCCGCAATGCGCTCTCGCACGGCCTCTCGAGGGCCGCAGAGCGAGACGAGGTCAATCAGCTCGTCTGGAATCGCCGCGGCAGCGTCTTCTCTTTTTCCCTCGAGGTACAGGTCCTGGATTTCTGCGGCGGCGTGCTCGAAGCCGTAGCGCCGGACGAGCTGGTTGTAGAAATTTTGCTCGCGCGACCCCATGCCGCCCACGTAGAGCGCCAGCACCGGACGCATCACGTTGCGCGCCAGCTCGGTGTCCTCGGAGACGAAGGCGTTCACGGTCGGGGCGATGTCGAATCCATCGAGCGTGCGTCCCGATCGCGCGGCACCCTGTTCGAGCAACGACCGCAGCTCGGTGACGTGCTCGGGCGAGAAGAAGGTGGGGATCCAGCCATCGGCGATCTCTCCGGCCAGCTGGGTGTTCCTCGGTCCAATAGCCGCCAGGTAGATGGGGATGCGTTCCTGGGCGGGCGCGATGGTCAGCTTCAGCGCTTTGCCCGGTCCGTCGCGGAGAGGGAGCTCGATCGTCTCGCCCACGAAGGAGACTCGCTCACGGGCCAGCGCCATGCGCACGACCGCGATGTACTCGCGCGTGCGCTGTAGCTGCCGTGCGAAACGCTGCCCGTGCCAGCCCTCGGCGACCTGAGGTCCCGAGGAACCGATCCCGAGCATCATCCGTCCGCCCGAAAGCTGGTCGATCGTCGCGGCGGTCATCGCGGTCATGGCCGCTGTGCGTCCCGGCATCTGGAAGATCGCCGAGCCCAGGCGAATGCGTTTGGTCTGCGCCGCCAGCCACGCCAGCACGGTCGCCGCGTCCGAGCCGTATGCCTCGGCGGTCCACACCGAGTCGTATCCGAGCCGCTCTGCCTCCTGGACCACCTCGAGCTGGTCGGAGGAGCTCATTCCCAGCCCCCAGTAACCGATGTGCACTCCGAGCTTCATGGCGCCGTGGTCAGGCGCCCGTCTCGCCCAGGCGCTGAAAGACGATCTCGGGAATCAGGCACCAGCGGGAAACGCGCAGCAGCATCCTCACCGCCTCGGCGATGTCCTCAGGGCGAATCATCTCCTCGGGCGGGACCGTGCCCTTAACGAAATCCGTCATCGCCGTGTCGACGAACGCGGGACAAAGCGCGCACGACTTCACCCCGAAGGAGGAAAGCTCCTTGTTCATCGCCTGGGTGAACCCGATCACGGCGTGCTTGGTGGCCGAGTAGACCGATAGCCAGGGCTGGCCGGACTTTCCGGCGATCGAGGACATGTTGACCACGAGCGCGTTGTGATGCTCCTGCCCTGCGGCCTTGAGGAGCTCGGCGCATTCTCGGTAGAACAGCATCGTCGCGCGCAGGTTCACTGCAAACTGCAGATCGACGTATTTGGCCTCAAGGTCGGAAATCGGCTGTCCGATCCCCACGCCGGCGCTGTTGACAAGCACGTCCAGGCGGCCGAAGCGGTTGCGGTGCGCGGAGACCGCCGCGCGCACGACCTCCTCCGAGGCGACATCGCCCGGGACCTGCTCGATTTCCGCGCCTGGGCCGCCCAGCTCCTCCACCGCGGCGGCGAGTTTCTCGGGCCGTCGCGACACGGCGGTGATTGCGTAGCCGTCCTCCAGCAGCGCACGCGCGATCGCCAGCCCGATCCCGCTCGAGGCGCCCGTCACTATTGCTGCTCGCTCTGCCATGGCGTTTAGATTGGCGCAGGAGTGTAAGGATGAATAGGTGGCGGTGCCTACCGACATAGAGCTACGGGGAGCCGTTCACCAACGGTTCGACGAGGTGCTGAGCCCGGGCGCGCTGGAGTTCGTGGCGGAGTTGCAGCATCGGTTCGGCGGCCGCCGGGCGGAACTGCTGGAGCGCCGAGCGCAGCGCCGCCGGCGGCTGCGGGAGGGTGACTTGCTGGACTTCCTGCCCGAGACCCGAGAGATCCGCGAGGGCGACTGGTCGGTTGCTCCGCGGCCGGCCGCTCTGGGCAGGCGCTGGGTGGAGATAACGGGTCCCACCGATCGCAAGATGGTGATCAACGCCCTGAACTCGGGCGCGGACGTTTTCATGGCCGACTTTGAGGACGCCAATTCCCCCACCTGGGACAACATGGTCGCCGGCCACGTCAACCTACGAGATGCGATCGAGGGAACGATCAGCTACGACTCGGCCGACGGGCGCCATTATGCGCTCGAGCCCGAACCAGCGACCCTGCTGGTTCGCCCGCGCGGCTGGCATCTGCCCGAGCGCCACCTCCTCGTAGATTCAGAGCCGGTGGCCGGGGCACTGTTCGACTTTGGGCTGTATTTCTTTCACTGCGCCGGGCTCCTGCTCGAGCGTGGGTCGGGTCCGTACTTCTATCTGCCCAAACTCGAATCGCACCTGGAGGCACGCCTGTGGAGTGAGGTCTTTTGCTTTTCGGAGGACGCCTTCGGCATACCGCGCGGGACGGTGAAGGCAACTGTGCTGATCGAGACCCTGCCGGCGGCGTTCGAGATGGACGAGATCCTGTTCGAGCTGCGCGAGCACGGCGCGGGGCTGAACGCCGGCCGCTGGGACTACATCTTCTCGGCGATCAAATGCTTCCCCGACCGACCGGAGATGGTCCTCCCCGACCGCGGCGATGTGAAGATGACGGTGCCCTTTATGCACGCCTACACCGAGCTGCTGGTGGCCACCTGCCACCGGCGCGGGGCACACGCCATCGGCGGGATGGCTGCGCTGATCCCCTCCCGCAGAGACGAGCAGGCCAACCGGCGGGCGCTAGACGGCGTGCGGGCCGATAAGGAGCGCGAGCTGTCCCAGGGGTACGACGGCAGCTGGGTGGCTCACCCGGACCTCGTACCGGTGGTCCACGACGTCTTCGAGCGTGGCCTCGAAAGCGCAGACAACCAGTTGCAGCGGCGCCGAGACGACGTCGATGTGTCATCTGCAGTGCTCCTCAATCTTCGCGCGACTCCGGGCGCGATCACCGAGGACGGTCTCCGCGCCAACGTGAACGTGGGCTTTCAGTACCTCTCGTTCTGGCTCACCGGGCGCGGCGCGGCGGCGATCAACTCCCTGATGGAGGACGCCGCGACGGCGGAGATCTCACGCACGCAGATCTGGCAGTGGGTCCACCACGGCGCACAGCTCGAGGATGGCCGCCCGGTCACCCCGGAGCTCGTCAGACAGGTATTAGATGAGGAAACGGCCAAGATCCGGCGCGAGGTGGGGGAGGACGTGTGGCGCAGGGGACGCCCTGCGGAAACCCGGGCGCTCTTCGAGCAGGTCGCTCTCTCCGAAGAGCTGCTCGAATTCATGACTCTGCCGGGCTACGGCTACCTCTAGGGGGCCGTAACGCGGCTGGCGAACGCTCGCGCGGGTGGGCAGGCGGCTTGGGTGGATGCTAATTCGCCGGTGCGCTAGTGGCCGGGCCGCTCCACGACCTCCACGACGTGGACGACCCGCTCGGTGCAGATCTCATGCGCGATCAGACCGGCGCACGCGAGCGCCGCGAGCAGAAGGCCGTTGGCGAGAGTCAGCCAGCGGCTGACGTGGGGCGTGAACACGGCCACGCCGACGATCTGCCAGATGGCCACGCTGGCCATCGCTCCCGCCAGCACCGACCACAGTCCCAGTCCCCGGCCGAGGATCTGAAACTCAAAGTAGCCGGCCAGATGGCGCTGGTGCACCAGCCAAGCGACGAAAAGCAGAGAGAGTGAGCAGCTGGCGATTCCGATCCCGAGCCCGACGCCCTTTACGGCACTTGGGCCAAACGCGGCCGCGGCAAGGATCAGGATCCCCGCTCCACCGAGGGCGCCGAGATTGAAGAAGAAACGCTGCCTTCGAACGATCTTCAACCATTACCTCCTTCAGAAAGCGTATCCCTCGCGGCCCGTTCACGCAAGAACTCGATGCAGACTGCGATCGCGTGCTCGATGGTCTCCCAGTGCAGCAAATCGGGCGTGTCGTTGGGCCAGTGGTAGTTGAGTGGGAACTTGGTGTAGTCGACCGAGGCAAGGGTCCCCACGCGATAACCGTCTCGAAGTGCGATCAGGGCGTCGGTGGAGGCCACGGTCCTCAACCCGCGCCTGATCGGCACCCCGGCGGTCCGGGCTGCGGCCGCCAGCGCCTCGCGCATCTGCACCGGATAGTCCCGCATGCGGAGCATGCCCTCGCCCTCGAGCACCGCCAGGTATGGGCTTCCGACGCACTCGAGGCAGAGCACCTCGGTCTCGCCCGGATCGAGTTGGGGGAAGTGACGGCGCGCGAATCCGCGCATGCCCTCCATCAAGGATTCCTCGGAGCCAGTCGAGACCAGCAGCACCCGTAACCCCTTCAGCGGATTCGCTGAGAGGTACTCGGCTACGGCCAACAAGACGCCGACCGCGCTCAGGTTGTCGTTGGCGCCTGGGACGACGGACGAGAGGCCGATGTTCAAGAGTGCGCCACTCGCGCCCAGCGCCAAGAGCGCCCCGGCACGGACTATCCGCGAAGCGCCGACAAGCGCGCCGGCGCATACCAGCACTGGCCCGAGCCAGACCGCGTAGAGAATGGGAAACGTATGGCTCGAGCGCTCGTGCAGCCCGGGTGCAAGTCGCGCTGCAGCGCGCGGAAGCGCGGGGTGAAAGACCAGACCGCTGTGCGCGGCGTCATGGTGTGCGATCAAGACCACTGTTCGACGAGCCTCCAGGTCGCCGGCGTCGGCGACCACATTCCAGGTGCTGCGGTGGGGCATGAGCGCGCGGCGAAACCAGAGGCTTCCGCCCGAGACCTCGTCCCAGATCGCGGCCGCGCCGATTGCGGCGGCCACCGCGCCCACAGATCTGGCGCGAAAACCACCGCGGCGCGCCGCGAGCGCACCGCCTGCCGCGCACAGGTTGGCCGCCACCAGCGGCCACCAGTAGCCGCCGTGGGCCCGTTCCTCCTCGACTCGCGCTTGCGCGCCGTGCTCCCGTAGCCGTGCGGCGATCGATTCGGCCGCTCGCCGTTCGCCCTCGGAGGCCGACGGCCGTTCGAAACTGGCCAGTTCCCAGATCAGACTCCGCCAGCTGTTGGGTTCGCGCAGGCGATCATGCATCGGGCGAGTTGTATAACGTCTGGTGCAGTTGTCGATCAGCAACCGGTTTCCCGCGGGGAGCGGAGGTGAAGCAGGTGCAGGAGCGGCAGACCTCTCAGCAGCAGGATGAGCGTCCGACGACCGCGCCCCAGGCGACGGCATCGCGGCCGGAAATCCGGCCCGTTCGCAGTCGCCGAGAGCGCGAGACGTTCATCCGCCTGCCCTGGCGGCTGTACCAAGGACAAGCGAACTGGGTCCCGCCCTTGTTGTCCGAGCGAAGGCGGCACATCGATCGCAGCCGCAACCCGTTCTTCGAGCACGCTGAGGCGGAGTACTTTCTCGCGTGGCGCGACAGACAGCCCGTGGGCCGGATCAGTGCGCATGTCGATCACCGGCTGAATGAGTTTCAGCACAACCGCTGGGGCCTATTCGGCTTCTTCGAGTCCGAGCGGGACGCCGGAACCGCGGGCGCGCTGCTCGACACCGCGGAGAGCTGGCTGCGCGAACGGGATCGTGATCGGATGCTCGGCCCCTTCGACTTCACCACCAACCACGAGTGCGGAGTGCTCGTTGAGGGGCACGAGCTTGCGCCCCAGATCCTGGAGAACTGGCATCACCCTTACTATCGCGAGCTGCTCGAGGGCCATGGATTCACCAAGGCCATGGACCTGTACAAGTGGGAGATCATGGCCGACGACCGCGACAAGATGCTGCCGGTCATCGACGAGCTCGCCGACCGCCTGGAGCCGGACCACGGGATTCGGCTGAGACGGATGCGGCGGCGCAACTTCGAGATGGAAATCCGGCACTTCATGGACGTCTACAACGAGGCCTGGTCGCACAACTGGGGCTTTGTGCCCCTCACCGACGCCGAGCTCAAGCATATGGCCAAGGAGCTCAAGCCGGTCTTGGACGAGGACTTCGCCTGCGTGGCCGAGACCGACGATGGCGAAGTTGCCGGCGTGTCGCTTTCGCTTCCCGACTACAACAAGGTCCTGGCCGAGCTCAACGGCCGGCTGTTGCCACTGGGGTGGCTGAAGGCCTTGACGACGAGGCGAAAGATCCACGAGGCGCGGGTGTTCGCGCTCGGCGTGAGGCCCGCATACCAGCACACCGGTGTGGCCGCGGCCCTTTACCGGGACGTGTGGGACTCGGTCTTCCGCCGCCACTTCACGCGTGTGGAGACCGGGTGGATCCTCGAAACCAATGAGGCGATGAACCACGCGATGGAGGCGCTCACGGGTCGGATCGTCAAGCGCTATCGCATCTACGAGCGGCCGCTGGTGGTCGCCGAACCCCCGTCAAGCAATCAGTAAAGCTCTCGCCGTCGCGGCGAGAGAGCGCCTCCGCCCCGAGACGCTCTCACCCCCGTGCCGCGGCAGTAGCCGTCGACGATGCGCCCCAACCTGCTTGCCCCTGCAGGGTCGCCGTCGGCTTTCTCATGGCGCCATTATGCGTCGGCGGGGCGGATCCCGCACTAGGGTGGGCACCCCAGAGTTTTCTCGGCGCTTGACCTGGCGTCGGCTAGGGTGGGTCGCCGAGATGCGCAGGATTCAGACCCAAGGAGCCCACCACATGACGCTCGTGGGAGCCGGCAGGGAGACCTCGATTGAGTTCTGGGAAGGGCTTTTGGGGATGCCGTTCGTCTTCGAGCAGCCCAACCTCGACAACCCGTCCGAAAGCCATCTCTACTTTGATCCCGGCGACGGGCGCCTGATTACGGTGTTCACAAACGAAGATCGCCGCCCGGATCCCGGGCGTACCTCGACAGACGTGGGATGCGTCCACCACCTTGCCTTCGCGGTCTCTGCGGCCACCTTCGCGCAGACGGTGGCACGTCTGGACGAACGCGGTATCCGGCACAGCGGTGTCAAGGACCGCGGGTTCATGGACTCGATCTATTTCGAGGACCCGCTGGGCCTGTTGATCGAGCTTGCGTGCTACCGCTTCGAGCCGCCGGCGGGCCAAACCCACGCCGACGTGCTGCTGGAGGCCCACCGCATCCGGGTGGCAAACGGCGATTACAACATTGCCCCGGTCCACCTGGCGGACGCCATCGAGCGCCTGGTCGAGCGCTCCCGTCCGTCGCTATCGGACGACCGTTCGCCGAAGGATCCCTACAGCTAGCCGGCTGGGACAGCCGGTACCGAATCCTTGAGCGACTTCGATCTGCTCGAACACCAGTTGCGGCCCGCCGCCGCTGAGCCGGAGGGCGCGCTGGTCCTGATGCACGGACGAGGCGCCGACGAGTTTGACCTCCTGCCGCTACTCGATGCGCTCGACCCTGGACGCCGGCTGGTGGGGGTGACCCCCAGGGCTCCGCTCGCCCTCCGTCCCGGCGGCTTTCACTGGTACGTCTCGCGTCGCGTGGGCTACCCGGACCGCGAGACGTTCCTGACCACGTACGCCACGCTTGAGCGGTTCACCGCATCGCTTCCGTCCGCGCTCGGGGTGCCCTGGTCCCGGACCGTGCTCGGAGGGTTCTCGATGGGGGCCGTGATGTCGTATGCGCTCGGACTGGGCAGTGGTCGCTCTGCTCCGGCCGGGGTGCTGGCGCTCAGCGGATTCATTCCCAAGGTCGAGGGCTTCGAGCTTGAATGGCCAAATGTGCGGGGGATACCGGTCGCGGTCGGCCACGGCACTCAGGATCCCGTGATCCCTGTCGAGTTCGGGCGCGACGCCCGCCGGGCGCTGGAGAAAGCCGGCGCGCGCGTCCTGTACCGCGAATCGCCCATGGTCCACACCATCGACCCTCTGTTCGTGCGCGCCCTGCAAGGCTGGCTCTCGAAGGTCGTCTGAAAGTTCGTTTCGGCCCTATGCGCCTCAGCGCCCCGCTTCAGCGGCGCGTGGGCGGCTGCGGCGCTGACTCGTGCGCCGCGGGATCTGAGCGCGCCTGCCGCCTCCTCTTAGAAGCAGCTTGCGCAGCCGGTCGAAGTCCTCGTCGGTGAACTCGAGCTTGGTGGGTTCGCTCGTCTCGATGAAGTCGCGCAGGGTCCGCGCGAAACGGGAGGGGTCGTAGAGCTGGGGGAAGTGGCCGGCCTCCTCGAAGATCTCGAGCCGGCTGCCGGGCAGGCCTTTGTGCGCGACATCGGCGTGTGACACGGG
>DASRHQ010000046.1:0-13935 GCA_035650455.1 Solirubrobacteraceae bacterium | reverse complement strand
AATGGCTTCTTCTTTGAGCTTCATGTGGTTGACCTTCTAACCCGTGGGCGCAGCGGGCGCCGATCATGATCCGCCGCGGCGGAAGCAGACGTTGTCGTGTGCACGTGAGGCCTCCTACGAACCGGCTGTATCGATCGCCGACCGGGGACGTAGCGAAATGCGTAGGACGCGGGCGAGCGGCCTCGGGAACCACCAGTTCCACCGCCCCAGCAGGGACACGAGCGCGGGGACGAGCAGCGCGCGGACGAGCGTGGCGTCGAGCAGGATCCCAACCCCGAGCCCGGTGGCGAGCACCTTGACATCCGTGTCGGGGTACGAGGCCAGCGACGCGAACGCGAGGAACAGGATCAACGCCGCGCTGGTCACGAGGCGTCCGGTGCGCCCGAGCCCTTCGACGATCGCTGTGTCGGTAGAGCCGCTGCGGTCGTATTCCTCGCGGATACGGGTAAGAATGAACACCTCGTAGTCCATTGACAGCCCGAACAGGAACGCGAACACCATCAGCGGGATCCAGAACGTGATCGCGCCGGTCGCCGGGATCCCGAAGATCACCGAGGAGCCATGGCCCTGCTGCCAGAACCAGGTCATCGCGCCGAACGCGGCGGCCATCGAGACGAGGTTGAGCAGCACCGCCTTGACCGCGAGGACGATCGAGCGGAACGCGCGGGCGAGCAGGGCGATCGTCAGCACCGCGATCACGGCGAACATCAGGGGGAAGTTGCCGAACACCGCGTGCTGGTAGTCGAGCTCGATCGCACCGTCGCCGGCGACTCCGATAACGCCGGGCATGTTGTGCACGGCGTCGCGGACGGCGCTGACTGGCTGCAGCGAGCTGGCGTTGACCGTCTCGCTGCGCGGGATGGCAACCAGCGCTGTGGTGCCGGCGCGGTTGCTGTCCGGGGCGGTCGAGTGAGCGACGGTGGCGATTCCCGCGACGTGCTCGAGCCGCGTGGTGACGGTGTCAGTGTCTGGCGCGCGCGTGAGGACCTCGATCGGGGTCAGCACGCCGCTGGGCGCACCGCCGGCGAGGAGCTGCTGGTAGGTATCGTGGGCGCTACCGTTCTTGGCGAGAGCGCCGGCCGCGGTCTCGCCGGTGGTGAGTTTGAACACGGGGATGATCAGCACGATCAGGACCGCGAGCGCTACGACCGCCGCGGCCCAGCGACCGCGCACAACACCGCGGGTCCAGGCGGTCCAGCCGCGGCTGGCGCGCGTCTCGTGGCGCACGCGCGGCCAGTCGACCCGCGGCCCGATCCCGCCGAGCAGCGCGGGCAGCAGCGTGAGCGCTACCGCGGTGGACACGAGCGGGATCAGCATTCCGCCGTAGCCGACGCTGCGTAGCCCCGGCACCGGCAGCACGATCAACGACAGAAGACCGATCGCGACCGTCAGGCCGGACAGGACAACGGAGCGCCCGGCGGTGGCCATGGCGGCGAGGACGGCGTCCTGGTTCTCTCGGCCGTGTTCGCGCTCCTCGCGCCAGCGAGTAACGATCAACAGCGAGTAGTCGATCGCGACGCCGAGACCGACGAGCGAGACGAGGAACAGGACGATGAAAGACACGCTGGCAAATGTGGTCAAACCGAGGACCACGAGAAGCGTCGTGAGGATGGAGCTCGCCGCGATCAGCAGCGGCAGCAACGCGAGCATCGAGGCAAACACGAATGTCAGCACCGCGAGCGCGCCGCCCGCGCCGATCAAAGTCTCGACAAGCACGCCCAGTCCTTTCGAATTGCCGCCGCTGGACAGCAGCCCGAGCCCGGTCACCCCGACCCGCGTTCCGCGGGGGAGTGCACTCGAGAGCGCGCTACCGAAGTTCGGCGGCAGGTCCCAGACGCCGAACCCCTTCACGGCCGGGGTGAACACCAGGGCGAAGGTCGAGCGTCCGTCGCCGGTGATGAAGCGGCGGTCGCCCGTGTCTGAGTAGTCGACGAGCCGGGCGGACTCGACGGGCGGAACGGTCGCACGGGCCCGGTTGAACGCGCGGGCCAACCGCCGCGTTTCGCCCGCCACGGTGTGGCCGCGTGGGAGGGTCACCAGCACGACTGTGGGATCACTCTTCCCGCCGTTTCCATACAGGTGCGTGATCTTCTTAGCCGTCTCATAACCAGGCTGACCGGGCACGGAGAAGTCGGCCTTCAAACGGTTCGACACGTGGCTGGCTCCGTAAATCCCGGCGGGGAGGAGTAGCAGCCAGCTCGCTATGACGACCCGCCGGTGCGCCAGCACGAAACGCGCGAGGCGGCTGATTGCGCCAGTTTGGGGAGTGGGAGCTGGAGGCGCGGTGCCAGGCATGTCTAACCTCCGACTGATGGAGTTGGTTACAGAACAGAATGATTACAAAGCAGAATCAGTCTGTCAAGGTATGATTCAAGGGTGGAAAAGAAGCGCGACCCTCCTGCCCCTTCCTCGGCCGAGGCCCCGAACTCATCCCCCCGTGGTTTCGTACCGATCGAGGGGATCAACGTCCCCGGACCGGGGCTGCAACAGTCGGTCGGTTTCACGATCTCGACCACCGGATATGCGCTCGCAACCGCCTTCCACGAGCTGCTTGAGCCGCTGGGGCTCGACCCGAAAGTGTTCGCACTCTTGGCTAGCGTCGCCAGCTCCGAGGGCGTTACACAGCAAGCCATCGCCGAGCGGATGCGAGTCGCACCCAGCCGCATGGTCGCGTTCGTCGATTCCCTTGAGGAGCGCGGCCTGCTCGAGCGTCGCCACAACCCCGACGACCGCAGGGCTCGGGCCCTGTACCTCACCCAAGCGGGGCGCGACCTGCTCGGACAAGCTTTCGCCGTCGCAGACCAGCGCGAGCAGCAGCTGACCAGTGACCTGAGCGACGAGGAGCGCCGGCAGCTACTCGACCTCCTCGGCCGCGTGGGCGCCCACGTCGGAATTCCGTCCGGGGTTCAAGTTGCGATGGGACACTCCGCGCTGGCGGACGAGCTGAAATAAAGGCGGCCCCAACGGTCTGGACATCGCGCCGCCATACAACTGATCTGACTCGATGCTGTTCGCCCGGCTCGTCGCGGCTGTCCAACTCGAACCCGGTCGTCCAGCCTATCCCGGAGCCGGCGAAGGTCACGCGCGGGGTGGGTTGTTGGGTGCTCATGGTGTCTTGTCTCCTGAGGCTTGGGGGTGGGTCAGCTGAGCGAAGCGGATGTGGTGGGCGCGCCTAGTGCCGGTACCGCTGGCGTATCGTCATGGCCGGTCGTCGGTTGCGCGGGGAGCAGCACAAGCGCCACGACGGCGCCTGCGGCGGCGATGGCCGCGGCGACGTAGTTGGCCGCGTGGAAGCCCTGGAAGAAGGCGGAATTAGCGGCGTCGTGGACGGCTGACGCGAGCAGCGGATGGCCGGCGTGGGCCACCTTGTCTGCGACTGTTAGCGCGGCACCGACGGATGCGTGCGCGGTCCGCGCGAGGCGGGCAGGCAACCCCCCGGGCAGCGCGCCGGTGAGCCGGCTGGCGTACAGCGACGCGTAAACGCTGCCGATCACGGCGACCCCGAGGGTGCCGCCGAGGAGGCGAGTGGCGTCGTTGACCGCCGACCCGACGCCGGCTTTTGCTTTCGGGACGACGCCCATGATCGCCTCGGTCGCGGGCGCGCTCGTGAGGCCCATCCCCGTCCCTAGCACGACCATCTGCGCGGCGATCGTCCCGTAGCCGGTCGTGACCGATGAAGTCGAGACCCACAGATAGAACGCGGTCATGAAGAACAGCCCGGTGGCGACGATCAGCTTCGTGCCGAACCGGACGGCCAGCTTGGTGCCGAGGATGGAGGAGATCGCGACGAATGAGGCGACCGGCAGCAGGCGCACGCCTGTCGACAGCGGGCCGTAGCCCTTGAGGAACTGGAACATCTGGGTGACCAGGAAGATGAACCCGGACAGCGCGAAGAACGAGATCGCGACCGAGGCGCTCGCGGCGCTGAACCGCGGGTTGCGGAACAGGCTCAGGTCGAGCATCGGGTGCCTTGTACGCCGCTCCCAGGCTACGAACGCCGCCGCCAGCCCTGCGGTCACCCCGAAGCTGCCGAGCGTCCGGGCGCTGCCCCAACCCTGGTTCGGGGCCTCGATGATCGTGTAGACGAGCAGCCCGATCGTCGCGGTCGACACCGCGAACCCGGCCCGGTCGGTCCGGGGCGCGTTCGGGTCCCGCGAGGTAGGAACGTAGCGCGTGGCCAGGACACCGGCGCCGGCGGCGATCGGCACCATCGCGAAGAAGATGCTGCGCCAGTCGGAGAGCTCGAGCAGCCAGCCGCCGACGACCGGCCCGAGCGCGATCGCCACGCCCGTGATCGCGCCCCATAGGCCGATCGCCCGGGCGCGCTCGCCGCGCTCGGTGAACACGTTCGTGATCAGCGACAGCGTCGAGGGGAACACCATCGCCGCACCGACGCCCATCACCGCACGCGCGGCGATCAGCGCGCCCGGCCTGTCCATCAGCCCGCCCGCCAGGCTGGCGAGACCGAAGACCGCTAGGCCGGCGAGCAGCATCCCCTTGCGCCCGAAGCGGTCTGACAGGCTGCCCGCGGCCAGCACCGACCCGGCGAACAGCAGGTTGAAAGCGTCCACGACCCACTGCAGCTGCGAGTCCGACGCGTGCAGCTGGCGCACGAGCGACGGCAGAGCAACGTTGACGATCGTCGTGTCGAGGTTGATGACAAACGCCGCTAGCAGCAGCGAGACCAGGATCAGCGGCTTGTTGCGTTGCATAACTCCTCCTGCGGGCTTGGGGCTAACTTGCGTCACGCAAGACACCCTAGTGGCGAGGCTGGCTTTTGTCAAACAAGTCAGCTAGGATTCAGTCATGCTTCAGCGCGACTATCCGGATCAGGTCTGCTCGATCGCCCGATCACTGGAGATAGTGGGCGAGCGCTGGACGCTGCTGATCCTGCGCGACGCCGTACTCGGTCTAACCCGGTTCGAGGAGTTCCAGGAGAAGCTCGGGATCGCCTCCAACGTCCTCACCAACCGGCTCAAGCGGCTGACCGACGAGGAGCTGCTCGAACGCGTTCCGGACCCGGACCGACCCGGCCGTCCGAAGTACGTCCTCACCGACAAGGGACGCGAGCTCGCACCCGCCCTGATCGTCCTCATGAAATGGGGCGACCGCCACTACCCGACCCCGGGCGGCCCACCCCGACTCACCCTCCACACCGACTGCGGAGGCAACATCGGCCCAGACCTCCGCTGCGACCGATGCGGCAAACACGCAGCGCGCGGGGAGATCGAGCTCCCGCCCGGCCCAGGCGCGCCGCACGGCGAGCACCCCGCACCGTAAGCGTCGGCCGCGCGGACTCGGTCCCGCAACCTGCAGGCTTCACCGCGGCGAGAAGGCTCTATGTGCAGCCCTGCCGAGTTCAGACGAAGCATCCCGACCACACGAAAGTGGGTCTTCAACTACTTCTCAGTCCGCACGTGAGAATCGCCAAAAGCAGGTCTGGCCGCGCATGCCTTCGTCGCCGCCTCGATCGTGCGCTCGGAGACGTCCGCAGCGCCGAAGCGATCGGAGGAGCGTGCTCCTGGTTTCCGCGCATAGGAGGTCGTACCGGGACCAACGCGGTAGAACGTGCGGCTCGGCGAAAGCGGGTCAGCTCACTTCGTACTTGATGTGTGTGACGCCGGGCGCGTCGACGGCCCGCATCTGCTTGAGCTTGAGCGTCCCGGGGTCGAGCCCCTCAAATAGGCGAGCGCCCGCGCCGAGGATCAACGGCGCGACCGAGACGTCGATCTCGTCAACCAGCCCTGCGGCCAGGAACTGGTTGACCACCGACGCGCCGCCAGCCAGCCAGACGTCGCGTCCCCGTGCGGCGTCCTCGGCCTGCGCAAGCGCCGACTCGATCCCGTCGCTGACGAAGTGGAAGGTGGTGCCGCCCTGCATCTCGAGCGGTGCGCGCGGGTGGTGGGTCAGCACGAAGACCGGATGGTGGTAGGGAGGATTCTCGCCCCACCAGCCCCGCCAGGAGTCATCCGGCCACGGACCACGAACCGGCCCAAACATGTTGCGGCCCATGATCGTGGCGCCGATGTTTGCCCGGCGCTCCTCGACCACAGCAGAGCTGGCGTTGACCTCGCCTCCCTCCTCGCCGTGCATCTCCCGGAAGGTCTTGAGCGGGAAGAACCACCCGTGCAGCTCCATCCCGCCGATGCCCAGTGGGTTCTCCTCGTTCTGATCTGGGCCTGCGGCGTAGCCGTCCAGCGACATCGTGATGCTGAGTCTCAGCTTGCTCATCTTCGTTCCGTTCTGTGTCGCAATGTGCTGTATCAGACTTCCGGACCACGCCAGACTCATCGGACCAGGGTTCCCACCGACAGGAAGCAGACGTTGGTCGCGAACGCTCTGTATCCGCGCGGAGGAAAGGGCCGAGAGCGCGGATGTCGGAGCCCCGCGCGGTGGTGGATGCAGGAGAAGCAGGCTTCCTTGCGACCGGTTCACCGAGACGAGCGTGGTGTCATAGCATCACTTCGTGGGCCGGGACGGATTTGACGTTGTCGTCGTCGGTGGCGGGGCTGCGGGGTGCGTGGTTGCGGCTCGTCTGTCCGATACGGCGTCGCGATCGGTGTTGCTCGTCGAGGCGGGTCCTGATCTGCGTGCAAATCTTCCTGAAGGGTTCAGCGATGGCTGGCGTCTTCCTCAGGGGTTCGATTGGGGCTACGAGTCTGAGCCAGGCGAGCAGGCGTCCGTCCAGGCCCTGCGGAGAGGCAAGCTCATCGGAGGCACGTCCTGGCTGACGAGGTTCGCGGTCCGGGGTGCTCCGGCCGACTATGACGAATGGGCCGCGATCGGAAACCCGGGCTGGGCCTTTGATGATGTCCTGCCGTACTTCAGGAGGCTTGAAACCGACATTGATTTCGGTGATCGCGAGTGGCATGGCGACCGTGGCCCGCTGCCCATCACTCGGTACCAGGACTTCGAGTTGACTGAGGTGGGAGCGGCTGGTCTGGAGGCGCTCGAGGCGACGGGCTTTGCGATCGTCGACGATCACAATCAGCCGGGCGCCTTGGGTGCCGGCCGGATGCCGATGAGCTCTCGCGCCGGCGTTCGCGTTACAACGGCAGACGCATATCTGCCCGTCGCGAGCACGCCGCAGAATCTGACCATCCGGTCCGAATCGAGCGTCGCCGAGGTTGCGTTCGACGGAACCCGTGCGCGGGGGGTCCGGCTGCACGACGGTGAAGTGATCCAAGCGGGCTGGGTCGTGCTTTCAGCCGGCACCTACGGGAGTCCACCGATTCTGATGCGATCGGGCGTCGGACCGGCCGAGCATCTCCGCTCGTTCGGGATCCCGGTTCGCCTCGACCTGCCCGGGGTCGGCGCCAATCTCGCCGATCACGCCGGAGTCGACATCGATTGCGGCTACCGCGGAGGTGCTCGCGCCGCACCGGTGTTGCACTTCATCGCCACGTTCCGCAGCTCCCTCGCCTCGTGCGATGAAGCGCCGGACCTCATGTTCTGGCTGTCTGACCCGCGCGGAGATCAACCAATCTTCGAGATCGACGTTGTGCTTCTCAGGCCCCGATCGAGAGGGAGCGTTCGACTCCGGTCGCCCAATCCCGCCGATCCCCCGCTAATCGAGCTTCCGGGCCTTCGCGATCCGTCCGACATCGACCGCTTGGCTGAGGCGTACATCCGCGGTCTGGAGATCGCCAGGCGCCCGGAGCTCCGACGCCTCTGCACCGACCCTCCATCACCAGGCGTTGACGAGGGTCACAACGTTCGGGACCTGATCCGCGCGGATGGCTACTCGATCCCTCACGTGGTTGGCACCTGCTCGATGGGCTCCCGCCCCGAGGATGGCGCGGTCGTGGATGTGTCGGGACGGGTTTACGGCGCAGAACGACTCAGTGTCATCGATGCATCGATCATTCCACACGGACCCGCGGCGTTCACGCACATCCCCACGATCATGCTCGCCGAGCGCATCTCGGAGCAAATCGCCGCGCTGCTGTGACGGACCTACAGGTCCGCCGGGAGGTCAACTCAAAAAGCGGGTGCACGCCCACCGAACCAGCGGCGGGGTACCCGCGGAGAAACGAATGCAGGACCGGTAGCCAATAACGGCCCACACCTCCTGTTCGCCAAAAGCACGTCTGGCCGCGCGCTTCGTCGCCATAGGCATCGCCAGCCCCCGGCGCGTCGACACGATCGCTCTTCGGCAATGCGATCACTGGGACGCGCTCCTCGGTCGCGACGCTTTCGTATTCCCCTGCAAATCCAGAAGTGTCAACGCAGGCGTCGACGCCGATGCTGCTAGCCCGTTGCATCACTCTCGGCAGCGTCGCCGAGAGCGTGCTTTGCATGTTGAATCGGGTATTGCGGGTCTATTTGGTGACCCTGGTGTTGACGTGGTCTTTGTTGTTGCTAAGCAGCGTGTCGGGCGTGATGGTTGACACGGTCGCGCCGTCGGTGATCGTGCCCTCATCGGCGGTGACTGTGACCACGACGCGAACCTCCACGCTGCTGCCGCGCTTGGTCGTGCCAAGCCGGCAGGCTACGCGCCCGCCATTGCTGCCGGGCTTGGGGGCGGTGCAGTGCCCGCTGGTCGCTGACAGGCTCTGGAACTGGGCCCCGTAGGGCAGGGAGTCTTTGAGCTTGACCTGCCAGGCGCTGGAGGGCCCGGCGTTTCTGACCTTGATCGCGTAGGTCAGCTGCGAGCCGCTTTTAACGGAGGATGGGGCGCTTAGCGTCACCGACACGTCGCCGAAGGGGGCGACCGCCAGCGCCTCCGGGCCGCCTCCGGTGGCGACGGTCGCCGGCGACTTGGGGCTCAGCGCCCCGGTGCTGGAGTCGATGCTGTACTGCGAGACCGTGCTGTCGCCGACGTTGCCGACGTAGGCGCTCTTGCCGTCGGGGATGACCGCCAGCGCCTCCGGGGTGTTTCCAGCGGCGACGGTCGCCGGTGACTTTGCGCTCAGCGCCCCGGTGCCGGAGTCGATGCTGTACTGCGAGACTGTGCCGTCGTTCGCATTGGTGACATAGGCGCTTTTGCTGTTTGGGGTGACCGCAACCGCCTGCGGGAGGCTCCCGGTGGCGACGGTCGCCGGTGACATCGGCGTCAGCTGGCCGGTACTGGGGTTGATGCTGTATTGCGAGACCGTGTTGCCGCCCTCGTTAACGACGTAGGCGCTTTTGCCGTCGGGGGTGAGCGCCACCGAGTTCGGAAAGCTTCCGGTGGCGACGCTCGCCGGCGACTTGGCGCTCAGCAACCCGGTGGTCGGGTCGATGCTGTACTGCGAGACCGTGTTGTCGTCGAGGTTGACGACGTAGGCGCTCTTGCCGTTGGGCGTGACCGCCATCGCGGTCGGGCCGCTTCCGGTGGCCACGGTCGCGGGCGACTTGGCGCTCAGCACCCCGGTGGAAGGGTCGATGCTGTACTGCGAGACCGCGCTATCGCCTGCGTCGACGACGTAGGCGCTCCTGCCGTTGGGCGTGACCGCCATCGCGGTCGGGCCGCTCCCGGTGGCCACGGTCGCGGGCGACTTGGGGCTCAGCACCCCGGTGGAAGGGTCGAGGCTGTACTGCGAGACCGTGCTGCCGCCGCTGTTGGCGACGTAGGCGCTGTTGCCGTCGGGGATGACCGCCACCGCATGCGGGCCGCCCCCAGTGGCCACGGTCGCTGGCGACAACGGTTCCAGCGCTTCAAAGCTTGAAAGCGGCGCGTTGAACTGGGAAAGCTGACCGATGCTGAAGTTGGCGACGTATACAAACCGCGCCGCCGCCGCCGGCGCCGCGCCCACCAGCAAAGACCCGACCACCGCCAACACCACCGCCAACGCACACCGCCGCCCGCTGGCGCCCGCCAACAACCTACGCACACAACCGAAAATCATCCGGATACCCCCGCTCGAACGCCCCGGCGGCCGCCTGCCCGCCTCGATAAGGGTACAAACCTACCTCAGTCACTACGCTTAAGCAAGCAACCTAATGCGCCAACGTAACGCTGTCCGTAACATCGCCTCAACGCTGACGCTTAGATCGAAAACCGACACTCTCGCGCTGACACACGCTCAGCATGTGAGGTAGGCCGATTCACTGTCGCTTTTAGCCCAAAGCAATCGTCTGGCCCGGGCGTGAAGAGCGCTGCTTTAGGGAGACCGCGACACACTCCGGCAGCTGTCTACGCCGCCATGACGAAAGTGGCATTCGCGGTTCCCGGCTATGACTTCAGGCTGGTGGCCTCGTTCTCGAGGACCGTCTTGAGGTTGGCGCAATGCCGGTTGAACTGCCACTTGAGTACGGCTCCCATGATGGGCTGGACGATGCGCATCATGCCCGTTGGCTCTGAATACACCCTGAATCGAAAGTGGGTGCCGGTGCCTGTGGGCTCCAAGGTGATCTGGCCATGGACCGGTATCCCTTCGGTGATCCGCATCCCGAACGTGCGATCGGGCTCGTACTCGACCACCTCCACAAGCGTCTCAATCCGCTTGCCGCCTGGAGCGCTATGCACCTCGCGGATCTTGGTCCCCAGACCCATCGGGCCATCAGGCACCGCAGAGATGGTGTTCTTCTGCCAGGTCGCGAGCTTGCTCGCGTCGGTCATGTAGGCGAACACCTCGCTAGGCGGACGGGCGATCTCTCGCTCAATCACGAAATCAATCATCACGCTGCCTTCCCTTCGACAGTCCCCCCGGCGGGCGGTAACTCGTCGTGGCAAGTTCTACACCTAGCGAGACTGCCACCGGCGCAAACCCCAGCAGGCCGCCGAGAGTGATGCTTTGATCGAACAGCAACGCTAACGCGTTGCTGTTCCTTTTCTGGGCTGCGACAGCGTGCCGTCGGTAGAGCTGGACGCGTAATCGTCCAGCTCTCAAAGGAGGGAGCCATGTCTTCTGTTCAGCCGTTGCTTGACGCTGCCGGCCGACGCCGCTCGCCGGCGACCAGGCCGGGGTTCCGCACGGGGATCGCCCCGCGCAACAAGGGCCAGCGCTACCCCGCCGACCCGCCGACCGTGGATGAGATCGTCGCTGTCATGCGCCAGGCCGGGCACGATCGCCACGGCCGTCGCCTCACTGCCCTGATCGTCGTGCTCTGGCGCGCCGGGCTACGGATCCACGAGGCGCTCGCCCAGAGACCGATCTTGACCGGCGTCGCGGCTCAATCGTGGTCCGGCACGGCAAGAATGACCGCCGGCGCGAGGTCGGGATGGACGCTTGGGCATGGTCGGCGATCGAGCCATGGCTCGTTGACCGACTGCAGCTTCCGGTCGGAGCGCTGTTCTGCGTGATCGACGGTCCAACCAGCGGAGGGGCGTGGTCAGCCAGCTCTGCGCGGGTCGAGCTGCGCCACGCGCACGCAGTTGAGCTGCTGCACGAGGGGATCGCGCTTCCGCTGATCCAACGCCAGCTCGGCCACTCGCACCTGTCAACCACCGGCACCTACCTCGAGGGGATCAACTTCGAGGAGATCATCTCGACCGTCCACGCAAGGCGCGCACCGATGATGCACGCCAGCGCGGGCCTCGCGCTGTAGCAGGCACTCGCGGGAGCGCAGTCGCGCTCCCGCAACCCCGGCCTCCGCTCTCCAGCCAAGCGGCAGCCACACCCCAGCGATCCTCCTAGCCCGAAGGGACAGTGACGCTCCAGCCTCAGCCGCGTGGTTGAACGCCACTACGATCCACCGCTATGAGGAGGCTCGTGGCGGTGGTGATATTGATCCCTTGTTTGGGCGCGTGCGGAGGCTCTCCCGCGGCCAGCAGCCATCGGCCTAGGGCAGTCAGGGGCTCCTCTGCAATTCGGCTGCTGCCGTGTGGAGAGACCATCGGCGGTCAGCGACCTTGGCAAGGCATGAGTGTCGTTCTGGGGGTGGTCGCCCTGCCGGCGAGTCCGCAGATGCGGCGGGCGCTACAGACCGCTTTGACGGGTCCGCGGGACTCAGCGGCTCGTCTGTTTGCCAAGGAGGGCCTCCTTGTTCGTTCTGGCGCTCGCTTTGAACTAACCGTGCCAACGCCCCTGCGCGATCGGCTCGCCATCGGTTGGGGAAACGCGGGCGAGGGTCATCTCGGTTCGACGATCCGGGTGCCAGGTTGTCGCCGCGGTCATGGCGAGAGGTGGCTGGCTTTCGCGGGCGGTTACTACGTCCACAACCCGATGTGTGCGCAGCTGATCGTCGATGCACGCGGCCTGCGGCGGCGAGTGTGGATCGGGGTCGGGAAGGCGTGCCCGGGGCAGCTCCCGCCTCCCCAGCCAACCCAGCCCTAGCCCCAAGGCCACACTTCACCGCGGATGATTGTTTAGCCCTCTCGCTGCCGCTCCGATCGAGAACCACGAGTCTCAGCGGCGCTGATCCTTTCGTTCCAAACCGAGCAGTCTTCGCGACTTCGATTTTCGTCCCTGAAGGCTGGTGCGATTAGGCCCCCTGTGTCGACCTCGGGTGGCGAGTAGGTGTTGGAGGGCGGTGTGTTGTTGGGGGTTGTGGGTGTCGTGGTCTTGCCAGGGGCGCCAGATGATTTGGCTCCAGGCGTGGCCGAGGATGCGGGTGGCGTGTGTGTGGCTGGCACCTCGGGCGCGGGCGCGCTGGTGGATGTCGGCGGCCCCGGGGGTTGTGGCGGCGGCTTGAGTCGGCGAGGGTGCAGAACGCTTTGCGTAGTCGGTGGTCGCACGCCGATCTGAACTGGGCGTGCTTGGACTTGCCTGATTCGACCGCGACGGGGCATTGACCGGCGTCGGCGGCGAGCGCCCGGTAGCTGGGGTAGCGCCGGCGGCAGTCGCCGATCTCCGCGGCCATGGTCGCGGCGCATAGCCACGCGTCGGGGTCGATGAATAGTGAGCGGAATGTCTGCCCGTCTGGGTGTTCGTTGATCGCGTGACGGATCTGGATGGTTAGCTCGCTGATCCGGGCGACGATCGGCTCGAGCGCTGAGACAAGCGCTAGGACGATTTCGCGACGAGCCTGGATTTCCAGCTCTCCGGCGCGTCCTTGGGCGCCGCTGCGCAGTGGCGCGAGCAGTTCGTGGGCTGGCTTTCGCCCTGGGTAGCCGTGGCGCTTGAGGAACGCTGCCAGGCGCGCTTCGCCCAGCCCACGAGCGTCAACTGGGGTGCGATAACGCCTCGGAAAGCCAGCGCGATCTTCGAGTCCCACCGAGCAGAACACTCTGCCGGCGCCGGGCCAGAAGGTGGCGAGCTGGTCGCGCAGCTGGTTGGCCAGTCCCTGCCCGGAGCGCACCAGCCCATCGCGCGCCCGGGTCATCGCTCTAAGCGCCTTGGTCTGATCTGAGTCAGGCTCGAGCACCCGGAAGCGGTGGCTGTCGGTCCGGGCGAGCTCGGCCAGCACGAAAGCTGTCAAAACCATCGCTCTTGCCACCCGCCACGCGGTAGCGCGGGCGCATCGCCCTGACCTGGTTCGGGTGCACCGCGACTACGGTCAGACCCGCGTCCAGCAGCCGCTCGATCAAAAGACCGTCCGGTCGCTCGATCGCCACCAACTGCACCTCGAGCCGCACGAGCCGCTCGCACAGCGCCCGGATCCCCGGCTCGTCGTGCCGGTAGCGGCGGCCTTGCACGATCCGTCCCCGCTCATCGACGACACACACCGCGTGCTCCTCGCTGGCCCAATCCACCCCGGCAAACCTGCCATCCGACATGACCACCACTCCCTCCAACACTCGATTGACTAAGCGTCGGCGCGAGATACCCTGGCGGTTGCTTACTGACGGCGCTCTACGGGCGCGACCTCCTGTTGCCGCTCTATGGGCACCTCGACGGAACGTCGGGAAGGCGCTGATCTAAAAGCGGCCCTCAAAACGGGCAAGCCCGAACGGCGCTCTTCCCGACACCCGCCGACAACAGCCAAAGCTTGACCAGTAAGCCCGATCCACGACTCTCCCTAACGAGCGCCGGACTTCTCTTATTCGCGCTAAAGCGGCGCTCGTCCCAGACGCGTCACCGTGGCGGTGAGGGATGCACCCACAGCCAGACCTCGCCGCGGCCCTTGGTT
>DASRHQ010000045.1:0-15909 GCA_035650455.1 Solirubrobacteraceae bacterium | reverse complement strand
CCGATCATGCCGCCCTCCACGCCGCCGATGCCGCCCGGCAAGGGCAGGAGGCTGCCAAGCGTGCCGAGGAAGTAGCCCATGACCAGCACGGCGACGGGCACCGTCGTTCCAAACGCCTTCAGGGAGAGGCCCAGGACCGCGATGTCGAACCCCCAGTAAGCGACTCCTCCGAGCAGTCCGACGCGACGCTCGCGCACCAGGCTCATGGCGGTGCGGATCCCCATCCCGAGCAGAGCGGGAGCCGTGGCCAGCCGAGCAGCCAGCCGGCCGAACCACCCGGATCGCTGCGCCATGGACCCCAGGCGCCGCTCGAAATCTCCGGGGACGAGGGCCATGCTTGCCACGAGTGCGATTGCGGCGGTGCTGAAAACCGCGGGCAGGACCGTGAGCGCGAACGACCCACCGCCGGAGAACACGCCGATCCACAGACCGAATCCACAGATGGCCAGCGCGGCGAGATAGATCGAATACTGGATCGCATAGCTCGCCACCATGCGGCAGGCAATGGTCCTGGCGGACATCCCGGCTGCGCGCAAGGCCCAAACCGTGACCGCAACCCCTCCCGCGCCCGCCGCGGCCAGCAGGCGGATAGCCGCGATGCCGGCGAGCGGAATCTCGATGCTCGCGCGCCAGTCGATCCTGGGGGCGTCGCGGCCGAAGACGGTCCTGAACAGCACGACATAGCCCGCAATCGAGAACAGCTCGAGGACGGCGCCGAGCGCGAGCCAGAGCGCATCCCCGTGACTGACCTCCCCCCACGTGTGGTTGAGGCCGGCGAGCTTGGGGAGCAGGAAATAGAAGCCAATGAGCATCACCACGATGAAGGCCAGCCCGATGACCAAACGACGTCGTGTCAGCCCACTGGTCGGCTCATCGCCATCGCTCGAAACAGACGAGCCGGGCTCCTGAGTGGCCGGCGCCGCCGACGGCTCCGAGACGACCGTCTCGTGACCTGGTCGATCCGGAACAGCCGTCGGGCGACCGCTCCGTTCCGTGTCCGGCGCTTTGCTCAAGTCGGATCCGAGCGGCGAGTTTTCAGCGCTGGGCTGCGCCTCGCGGGGCTCCGGCCGCCGCTGCGCTCTCGAAATCGACGGCTCTCTGAAACCCACGCGGTCCGCTCCCGGCGGCGGCCCTCAGTGCCGCCGGACGTGCCGACCGCTGAGCAGCACGAGGATCGTCAGAACCACGCTGACCAGCCCGATCACGAGGCCGGTGATCCATCCCGCTTCGTTCGCATCGCTGACCAGCACCGCGCCCAAGATGACCGCAAGCCCCACGACGCCGACGAGCGCGGCCAGTTGCATGAAGCCGATAGCGACTATATGGCCACCCCGCTGAATGCGACCGGGACGCTGGGCGCGGTCGGCCCGTCGTTGCTCCCTCTCTGCGTCGGCCAAGCGCGATCGAGTCGCAGGGGAATCGGGCGTGTCTGACATCGGTCTACCTCCGAGGCGCCTGTTGAAAGCGGTCTGGCGCTTCCTTCAGGCTACCTAAAGCGCCTCCTCCAAAAAGGATTGTTTGCTGCATGAACTACCCGCCAGGGGGGAAATCGCCCCCATCGGTCTTCGCCGCGGCCGAGGCTCCCTCATCAGCGCGTGCGAGGCTCCCTCATCAGCGCGGATAAGACGCCCTCGCCGAGGGCGGCCGGCCGCGGCCGAGGGCTCCCGAGATCACCCGCCACTCGTCATCAATGCGGCGCAACGCTCGGCGATCATGTAGGTGGGTGCGTTGGTGTTGCCCGAGGTGATGCGCGGCATGACCGAGGCATCCGCGACTCGCAGCCCCTCGAGTCCGTAGAGCCGCAGCGACGGGTCGACGACGCCCTCGCCAGGCGGCCCGATTCTGCACGTGCCCACGGGGTGGTAGAGGTGCTCGCAGGTCGCACGTAACCACGAGATGCGTTGCTTGCGGTCCCGGATGGAGCCGCCCGGGTTGAGCTGCTCGCCCAAAACGTCCGCGAGTGGCGGGCGCGAGGCCAACTCCTCGATTAGCTCGAGCGCCTTCAGGATCGCCTCGACCTCGGCGTCGTCAGAGAGCATGTTGTTGAGAATGCGGGGATGGTCGGCCGGGTCAGGTGACCGCAGGCGCACCTGACCGCGGCTTGACGGAGCCTGGAGCACGGGCCCGATCGTGACCGCCGGCGTGCCTGTCTTGCGAAAGCCGTGCTCCCAGAAATAGACGGGGGCGAAGTAGATCTGAAAGTCGGGCGCGGGTGCAGCCGGGTCCGAGCGCCAGTGGATTACGGCCTCGGCGACGGTCGAGGTGAGCTTGCCCCGCCGGGTCATCAGCCACTGTGCGAGGTAGCGGGGACTGGCGGCGTCATCGAGCGTGCGTCGATCGTGTGAGCGCCAGGTGCAGAAGGCGGCGACGTGCTCGTGCAAGTTTTCGCCCACCTGCGCAATGTCGAGAATCGGCTCGATCCCGTGCTCGCGTAGGTGGTCGGATGGCCCGATGCCCGAGAGCATCAGCAGCTGGGGCGATGAATATGAGCCCGCGCTCAACACCACCTCGCGCGCGGCCTCGACTACGCGCCGGTGTCCGCGGCGCTCGTACTCCACGCCCACCGCCCTGCCGCGCGAAGTCACGATGCGGTGAACCAGGGCACCCGACACCAGGTCCAGGTTGTCGCGCTTGAGCGCCGGACGGAGGAAGGCATCGGCGGCGCTCCAGCGTCGGCCGCCCCTCGTCGTGGTCTGGAAGAGGCTCGCTCCGTCCTGATGCTCGCCGTTGTAGTCGGGATTTTGGGGAATGCCGAGCCCCTGCGCCGCCGCGATGAAGCGCTCCCAATGCGGAGACAGCCACCGCTTCTCGGTCACGTAGACCTCGCCGGCGGTCCCATGAAAACCGTCGTGATGCTCGGCGTTTCGCTCGTGGCGCTTGAAGTGGGGAAGTACGGCCTCGTAGTTCCAGCCGCTCGCGCCCAACTCTGACTCCCAGCGGTCGTAGTCGGACCGATTTCCGCGTGCGTACAGCATCGCGTTCATCGAGGAGGACCCGCCGACCATCTTGCCCCGAGGCAAAAAAAGCCGTCGCCCGAACAGCCCCGGCTCGGGTTCGGACATGTAGTTCCAGTCGAGCGCTGTCTGAAACTGATTAGGGAAGGCGGCGGGTGCCTTGACCTCCGGCCTGCGGTCCGATCCGCCCGCCTCCAGCACCAGCACGCGGGCGCCCGTGGCGCTGAGCCGGTTGGCCAGCAAGCATCCGGCCGACCCAGCGCCGACAATCACGTAGTCGTATGCGCGTGAGGTCGCGGTCATTGAGAGTTGAGAGGTTATGCGGCTCGCTGCGATCGTGTTGGCGATTCATTAGCACGGCGCCGGAAGCTGGATTCGCGTCGAACTCCCCAATACATTTGCGCGGAGCAACCATCCATACAGGAGGAGGACAGGTGCACAAACACATGAGGCCATTCGCCGCGGTGTCGACCGCGGCGGTCTTGGCGGTAGTGGTAGCGGCGTGCGGGAGCTCATCATCAAATAGTTCGACAACCAGCTCAAGCACGCAGGGCAAGAACGGCGGCACGATCACGATTGCCTCCGGAACCCCACCACTCTCGGCCGACCAGGGACTTGACTTCACTACTCAGGGAACGGAGCTGTATTCGGTCGTCAACACCCCGCTCTTGACCTTCAAGCGCGGAGTACAGGGAACCGCCGGCACCAAGATCGAGCCGGCCCTGGCCAAGAGCCTGCCGACCGTCTCCGACAGCGGCAAGATCCTGACGTTCCACCTGCGGCCTGGGCTGAAGTACTCAAACGGCCAGCCCATCAAGGCCAGCGACGTCACGTACGCGATCGAGCGCGATATCAAGATCCCGTGGCAAGCCGCGTCGTTCGTCAGCGCCTATATCAAGGGCGGTACCGCGTACGCCAACGGCAAGGCCAAGACGATCTCGGGCATAGTCACAAACGACTCGACTGGAGAGATCAGGGTCGAGTTGGTGCGCCCGTTCGCGCCGATGGTCGACATCTTCGCGCTGGCGGGCACCGCACCGGTGCCCAAGAGCACGCCGATGAAGAACCTGGCGGCTACGGGCACGATCGGTGACGGCCCGTACAAGTGGGGTTCGATCAGCCCGGGTCACACCTACACGCTGATCAAGAACACCAAGTACAACGGTGTCCCCACCGTGCCGGCGGGTCACGCGGACAAGATCGTCTTCCAGGTCAACACCAACGTGCTGGCGAACGCCGAGTCGGTGCTACGCAACCAGCAGGACGTGTTCGACCCGGGCGACACACTGCCCTCGTCGATCCTCAGCCAGGTGCAATCGCAGGCTCGGGACCGGTATCAGCCGGTACCGACGAACTCGACGTTCTACTTCTTCTTCGCGGTCAACAAGCCGCCGTTCAACAACCTGGACGCGCGCAAGGCAGTGCTCGCCGCGCTTGACCTGAGAGCGCTATCGCGGCTTGACTCGGGCTTCCTCAAGGAGGACTGCCATCTGATTCCGTTCGGGATCATCGGCCACTCCAGCCCATCCGACTGCACGGCCCTGACCGGCCACGCTGCGGACGGACCGCCGAACATGTCGATGGCCAAGAGCCTGATGAAGAAGTCGGGGATGATCGGCAAGCCGGTCACGGTGTGGGGCGAGGAGCGCTCGCCGCGCCGCCAGTACGTCGACTACTTCACCTCCGTGCTGAACAAGCTCGGGTTCAAAGCGACCGAGAAGATCATCTCCTCGGGCGTCTACTTCACCACGATTGGGGCCCCAAGCACCAAGCCGCAGACCGGCTTCGGCGACTGGGTGCAGGACTTCCCCAACCCGTGGGACTTCATGCAGCTGTTCACCGGTTCAGCGGGTTCGTCGTTGAACTACGGCTACGTGAACGACGCGCACTACAACAACACGGTCAACACGCTGGAGACCAAACCGCCGGAACAGGAAGCCAGCCAGTGGTCCGCGCTTGACAACTACGCCGTCGGCAAGGCGTACTACGCGGCGTATGGCCACGAGGAGTTCCCGAAGTTCTATTCGAACAAGCTCGTGTTCTCCAAGGGTGTGATGTCGGTCGAGTACCAGACCGACCTCACAAGCCTGCAGCTGGCCAAGTAAAGGAGCCAATGGTGAGGGGGGCGTCCTCGTGGCGCCCCCCTCACGCTTTCGTCACGTCGACCAACTGGTGCCCCATCCAACTTGTCTTCGGCGGTAAGCTCCGCATGACGCATGGCACTTGACGTCCCCCGCTTTCGCCGCGGCAACGGTCAGTCGTCCTCCACCGAGGACCCGCCTGCCCAGACCACGCAGGACCCCTCGTTTGCGCTGCCGGAGTCCGGCGGCACACTGGCTCGGCCAGAGCCGGTCACGGGTGCTCCGCAACGCCCAGAACCGGAAGAGCCCTCGACCGTTGGCATCGGGCCGTATCGGCTGGCGCTACGGAGACTGCGGCGCAACAAGACCGCGATCTTCTTCGCCGGCCTGTTCGTCTTGATCGTGGTGGTGTGCTTGCTGGCACCCGTTTACTCCAAGGACATCGCCAAGATCGCGCCGAACTCCACGAACGTCACGGGCACCGTGAACGGCCACAACGTGGTCTCGACCTCGGGGGTGCCGATCGGGCCCCAGTTCGGCGCTCACTACTTCTTCGGCGCCGACGAGGAGGGCCGCGACCTCGCGGTTCGCCTGCTGTACGGCGGGCGCACCTCGCTTCTGATCGGCGGCGTCGCCACCGTCATCATCCTCCTCTTCGGGACGCTGGTCGGACTTCTAGCGGGCTATTTCCGCGGAATCATCGACGCGATTCTCAGGCCGATCATGGAGCTGATCTGGTCATTCCCGCCGGTGATCCTGGGCGTGGCGGTCGGAACGGCGCTGGCCTTGGGCGGCATCGGGCCGATCAAGGGCAACTCGGTGTTCATCCCGGCATTGATCATCGGGGTGATCTACATCCCCTACCTGGGCAAACCGATCCGCGGGGAGACATTGCGGCTTCGCGAGATGGACTTCGTGGACGCCGCACGGGTGCAGGGGATGAGCCCCCGGCGGATCATGTTCTCGGAGATCCTTCCCAACACGATGTCCACGATCATCGTGTTCGCGCCGATCATGCTCGCGAACGCGATCCTGCTTGAGGCGTACCTCTCCTTCCTGGGCGCAGGCGTGCAGCCGCCCAACGCATCGTGGGGCACGCTGATCTCCGACGGCATCAATTACCTCGACACGACCCCCACCTTCGCGCTCATACCCGGTGCCATGCTGGTCCTCACGGTGCTGAGCATCAACGTGTTCGGCGACGGCGTGCGTGATGCGCTGGACCCGCGCGCCCAGGTGAAGATCCAGACCTGATGGCACGCTTCGCCGTTCGCCGCTTCATGTCGATGCTGGCGCTCCTGTTCGCCACCTCGGTGGTGGTGTTCGGGATCTTCGAAATCATTCCCTCGTATAACCCGGCGCGCGCGATCGCGGGGCGCAATGCCAACAAGACGACCGTCCAGGAGGTCTCTCGCAAGTTCGGGTTCGACAAGCCCTTCTATGCCCAGTACGCCAACACGATGAAGCTCATCTTCACGGGCCAGATAGTCGACTACCAGGACCAGCTCAATGTCGTGGACCAGTTCAAGCAGAAGTTCCCCGCGACGCTCTCGCTGGTGATCCCTGCCGGGATCATCTGGCTGATCGCCGCGATCGTGCTGGGCTCGGTGGGTGCGCTCAAGGCCGGCAAATTCGCCGACCGCGCCTTGATGGTGATGGCGATCGTGGGGGTATCCATCCCGGTCTTTTTGTTAGCCGCCGTGCTCTTGTACTTACTCGCCTACAAGACCTCTGTCTTTCCCAACACGGGCTATGTGTCGCTGACCTCGAGCCCTGCGCAATGGGCCTACCACCTGATCCTGCCGTGGTTCTCGATCGCGCTTTTGTCGATCGGCTTCTACTCCCGCGTCCTGCGCGGAAACATCCTGGACATGATCAACCAGGACTTCGTGCGCACAGCCAGGGCCAAGGGGCTTTCGCAGCGGGATGTGTTTAGCAGGCACGTCCTGCGCAACTCGCTGATGCCCATCATCACGCTGTTTGGCCTGGACTTCGCCACCCTGCTCGGGGGTGCCACGCTGGTAACTGAAACCGTCTTCAACATTCCCGGGATCGGTCAGTACGAGGCCGCCGCGATCGGAAACCTGGACGTCCCCCCGATTCTCGTGGGCGCTATGTTCACCGCTTTCTTCGTGGTCATCTTCGGCGCGTTCTGCGACCTGTTCTACGCCCTCCTCGACCCCCGAATCAGGCTCTCCGGCTGATGGCAGAGCGGCTGCTGGAGGTGGACAACCTACAGGTCTCGTTCGCGACCGAGGACGGGGTGGTCCGCGCGGTGGACGGGGTGTCGTTCACGCTGGACCGCGGGGAAGTGCTGGCTATCGTGGGGGAGTCCGGCTCGGGGAAGTCCGTCACGTCGATGACGCTGATGGGACTCACTCGGGGAGTCAACTCCCGCTTCGGTGGCTCGGCAAAGCTGAAGGGAAAGGAACTTCTGAGCGCCTCCGAGGAGGACCTCCAGAAGATCAGAGGGGCGGAGATCGCGATGATCTTCCAGGACCCCATCTCCTCGCTCAGCCCGGTGCACCGCATCGGCGACCAGATCGTGGAGCAGATCCGCGCGCACGATAAGAAGATCTCGAAAGCGGCGGCTTTCGACCGAGCGGTGGAGTTGATGGAGCGGGTCGGTATCCCGCACGCTCGCGGAAGAGCCCGCGCCTACCCACACGAGTTTTCGGGAGGGATGCGTCAGCGAGCGATGATCGCGATGGCGCTGTCGCTCTCGCCCAGCGTGCTGATCGCCGACGAGCCCACGACGGCGCTTGACGTCACCATCCAGGCCCAGATCCTGGACGAGGTCAAGGACCTGAAGGAGCACTCGGACAGCGGCATCATCTTCGTCACGCACGACCTCGGTGTCGTGGCAGACATCGCCGACCGCGTGATCGTGATGTACGCCGGGCGCGTGGTGGAGAAAGGGACCCTCGATGAGATCTTCTACGACCCCCAGCACCCGTACACCTGGGGCCTGCTCGGCTCGGTCACCCGCATGGATCGCGACCCTCCCAAGCGGCTGCCTTCGATCCCTGGGCTGCCGCCTTCGCTGATAAACGCGCCCGCGGGGTGTCACTTCCGGCCGCGCTGTCCGCATGAGTTCGATCGTTGCCGAGAGGTGCCGCCGCTCGAGGCCCGTGTATCTGAGGCGCCCGACCACCTCGATCGCTGCTGGCTCTCGGTCGAGGACAAGCGCTCAAGACGGGAGGTGGAGGGTCGCATCGGGCTCGTCAAGGACACGGTCCCGGCATGAACGACGAAGTGGGGAAAGAGCACCGGGAAGGCGAGCGCGATCACGCCGCACAGGCGTTCAAGAGCGGGCGCCGAGGGCCGGACGCGGGCACTCAGGGCGAAGAGGAACTGAGGGCCGCCGGGCGTTCACTTGCCGGATCGGACAAACCGCTGCTGGAGGCCGAACATCTCCAGCTCTACTTCCCGGTCAAGAAGGGGATCGTCGTCGACCGCACGATCGGCCACGTGCACGCCGTCGATGATTGCTCGATCGCTCTTCGCGAGGGCGAGACCCTCGGCGTCGTGGGCGAATCTGGGTGCGGCAAGAGCACGTTCGCGCGCTGCATGGTGCGCCTGCTCGAGCCGACCGCGGGAATTCTTCGCTACCGCGGGCGAGATATCACGCATCTCGGGCGAAGGAAGCTCGAGTTGCTACGCCGCGAGGCGCAGTTGGTCTTCCAGGACCCGGTCTCATCGCTCAATCCGCGCAAGCGAGTCGGGCAGATCGTGGGCACCCCGATCCGCCTGCACGGCGGCGACAAGCGCAATGGGGTGGAAGATCGAGTGCGGGAGTTGCTGGGCCGCGTAGGACTGAATCCCGAGCACATAAACCGCTTCCCTCACGAGTTCTCCGGTGGACAGCGCCAGCGGATCGGAGTTGCTCGAGCGCTGGCGGTCGATCCCAAGCTGATCGTGCTCGACGAGCCCGTATCGGCGCTCGATGTCTCCATCCAAGCCCAGGTGATCAACCTGCTCGACGATCTTCAGGACGACTTCGGACTGTCTTACGTGTTCATCGCTCACGATCTTTCCGTGGTGCGACACGTATCCGATCGCATCGCGGTCATGTACCTGGGCAAGATCGTCGAGCTGTCGCCCGCCAGGGAGCTCTACACCAAACCCATTCACCCCTACACGCAGGCGCTGCTCGGGGCGATCCCGATACCCGACCCTGAGGAGAATCGGGCGCGCGAGCGCGTGGTCGTGGGCGGCGAGCCGCCCAACCCGGTAGACCCGCCGCCGGGCTGCCGCTTCCACACCCGCTGCCCTTATGCCACTGAAGTGTGCAAGGAAGTCGAGCCACCGCTGGCGGAGTATCCCGGCGGTCATTTGGCCGCCTGCCACCATCCCCAGAGCTTGGCGCAGGGCGATCTCGAGAAGGTGAGCCGCTCGCCGCTATCTCCGCTGGGCTCCGCTGGGCTCTTGCCCAACGGCAAGGAGTCGCCGGTGCCACAGATCGAGGCAAATGGAGGCAGCGGTCTGCGTGGGCGGCTAAAGCGCATCACGCCGGCCTAGTGGGCCTGGCTCGGAGTCGGTGCCCGGCGGACTAGCCCACGATTCTGTCGATGAGCCTCTGGGCCTGCTTCTGCTGCCTTGTGCGCTCGAAGAATTCGAGCTAGAGGAACACGCGCGAGGGCTTTTGCAGATTCCGCGCGTGGTCGCGCTGGAGCCCGGCCGCTTCAAAACGCCCAGCTTCATTCGCGATGCAGCCGCGTTGCGCTCGGCCAAGCGGCTCAAGCTCCCGGGAAAGCCGCGCCTCGTGGTCCTATACCACCCCATCCAGTACCCGCTGGCGCGCGCCCTGTGTGCGCGCCATGGGGACGTGGAGCTGTGGTATGTCCGGCCCGACCCGGATTCCCTGCGCGACCAAGGTGGCTACTCGCGCGACAACCAGCTCGAGCTCGATGAGCTCGCCGTCGCCCGGGCTGCCCGACCGGTGACATGGGGGGCAGCCGAGGTGCTCGCCGCCCAGACCGCGTCCATGCGCGATCGCATGAGCGAGCTGGGGATCATCAGCCACCGGCCGTTCGTCCCGGGCGGCCGCGTGAAAGCCCGGTGACCGGCGTAAGGGCCTCGCTCCAGCGAAGTAAGGCCGCCCTGTTCTTCGCCTCAGCCAAGTAAGGCCCAGTCCCCCTCAACACACTCCTTCTTGCCGATGTGGGCGGGGGTCTCTCAGTTCATTCTCAATGCCGTGAAGTTCACCGCAAACGAGAGGAACTCGGAATGCACCCCACCATCGCATCCTCAATCGCATCGGCCCGGACGGAGGAACTCAGGTACCTCGCGAGCCGTTCGCCCCGGGACGGAGCGTCCCAGCCAGTTCATCATCGCCTCATCGCCGCCGGCGCCGCCACCACGCGTGCGCTCAGAGGATACTTCGGTCATGCGCCCCAGGCTCACAGCGAATCACTTCGTCGGTCGCATCGGGGAACTGGCCGAATTGGAGCTCGCGCTGCATGAAGCCAGCGAGGGAAGGCCAGGAGTCGTCCTGCTGGGCGGCGAGTCCGGAATCGGTAAGACCAGGCTCGTATCGGAATTCGCCAGCCGCGCAGCCCACAGCGACGACGGAGACGCCGAAGCAGTGGTGCTGCGCGGCGAGGCGGTCGAGCAACGCGAGGGCGAGCTTCCCTACGCCCCGCTTCTGAGTGCGCTGCGGCCGCTGGCGCGCGCCCACCACCCAGCTCTGGATGAACTCAGCCCGGCGAGCATCTCAGAGCTCGCGACTTTGCTGCCGCCACTGGCCCGTGGCGACGGCCGCGCTCCAGGTGGGCGCAACGGCGGCGACCCGGGCAGCCAGCTGGGGCTATTCGAAGCCCTGCTCGAGCTACTCGACCTGATCGGCTCGAAGACTCCAGTCGCCTTCGTGCTGGAGGACATGCACTGGGCGGACCGATCGACCCGCGCCCTGGCAGCGCATTTGGCGCGCAACCTGCGCACGGAACGAGTGGTGCTGGTCTTTACCTACCGCACCGACGAGCTTCACCGCCGGCACCCACTGAGACCGTTGCTGGCCGAGCTCGAACGGCTCGAATGTACGCGCGCCATCGAGCTCGAACGCTTCGACCGGCGCGAGTTGACCGAGGTGCTGACAGACATTCTTGGGGAGCAGCCCAATGAGCAGCTGGTAGAGCGGCTCTTTGAGCGCAGCGAGGGCAACCCCCTGTACACCGAGGAGCTGCTGGCGGCGGGCCTCGACGGCCGCGGTGCCACCCCCCGGACGTTGCGCGACGCCTTTATGCTGCGGATCGAGCGGCTCCCCGAAGACGCCCAACGTGTGGTGCGCGCCCTCGCAATCGCCAGGCGGATGCACGAGGAGACGATCGCGGCGATCACCTCGATGGAGCACGCCGAGCTCACCGAGGCGCTGCGCGAGGCGGTCTCGGCGCAGGTGTTGCTGACCGACGAGGACGACCGCTTCGTCTTTCGTCATGCGCTTCTGGCCGAGGCCCTGTACGAGGATCTGCTGCCCGGAGAGCGGTCCGAGCTGCACCTCGCGCTGGCGCGCGTGCTCGAGCAGCAATGCAGCGCCAACCGCGACGCCGAGGCCGAGCTCACCGCGCGCATCGCGTACCACTATGCAGCGGCCGGCGACCAGCCCGCGGCGCTGACCGCGATGGTCAACGCGGCCCGCGCAGCCGGACGCATCCACGCCTACGGCGAAAAGGCAGACCTCGCCGAAAGGGCGCTCGAGCTCTGGGCGCGAGTACCAAACCCGCAGGCGCTGGCCGGCCTCGATCACGTCGAGTTGCTCTCGCTGGCTGCCGGTGCCCACGCCCGCACCGGAGACAGCGCTCGCTGCGAGGTGCTGCTGCAGGAGGGGCTGCGCGAACTGGATCCGGAGAGCGAGCCTCGACGCTACTCCGCCCTGCTCGGAAGCCTCGCTCGGACCCAGTGGGCGCTCAATCGCGGAGAGGAAGGCGTGCGGACGGCCGAGCGGGCGCTGGCCCTGCTGCCCGCGGACGAACGGACCCCCGAGCGCGTCCTGCTCCTGTCCTGGCTTGCTCGCACGCGCTTCTTGCGCGGGCGCTTCCGCGAGGCGATCCGTGACGCCGAGGAAGCGCATGAGGCTGTGCTCGCGCTCGGCGACGGCTACGGGGAGACGGAGGTCCTCAATACGCTGGGGATGACCAAGATCGCGCTCGGGCAGGTCGAGGAAGGAGAGGCGGACCTGCGGCGCGCCATCGAGCTCGCCCGCGCCAAGGACGACCTCGAGGATCTCGCCTACGCATATTCGAATCTCGCCGACCTGCTGGCCATTGCGGGTCGCGTCAAGGAGGCCCTCTCGACCGCCCGGGAGGGACTGGCCGCGGTCCCCAGCCGCATGCGGGATACGCACGACTGGCTGATGCTGACCGTCTCTGGCCTCGCCTTTGAGAGCGGGGACTGGCGCTTGGCGCGCGCCCATCTCGACCCGCTCCCCTCGCGGCTGGACGGCCGCAAGCTGATCTTCCGCCTGTTGCGCGGGGCCGAGCAGGCCATGGGCGAGGGGGACGAGGAGAGCGCGCTGCGTTGCCTGGATGAGACCGAGCCGCTGGTCACGGCATCGTCCGAGCCTCAGTGGATCGAAGGGTTCGGTTCGCTCGCCGCCGAGGTCAGACGCCGCCGCCACCAGCTCGAGGAGGCACGGTCGGCGGTCGCCGATGCGCTCGACCGCATCGAGCTTTGCACCGATGACGTTTTCCGCGTCGCCCGGGTGACGGCGATCGGGATGGCCGTCGAGGCCGATGTTGCACAGCGCGCCCGTGATCTACGCGAAAAGGCACAGGAGAAGGACGCTGTGACCCGCGCGCAAATTCATATGGACCGCCTCCGGGCGGCCGCCGAATCGGGCGGCCGACCGGTGGAAGGAGCTTGGCTTGCGTTTGGCACCGCCGAGTATGCGCGGGCACGCGGCAAAGCCGATCCCAAGGCGTGGATCACGGCGGCCGGAGAGTGGGATCGTCTGCACCGGCCCTACCGGGCTGTGATCGCGCGCTTGCGGGCAGCGGAGGCGTACGTGGAAAAGGACGATCGCGAGTCGGCGGCGCAGGTCGCCGCGGGGGCCTTGAAAGCCGCACGCGCACTTGGCTCCAACTGGCTCGAGTCCGAACTGGCCGGACTGGTGGGACGCGCTCGCCTCGACGTCGCGCGACCCACTGTGGACGGCCGACGCGATGGAGCCGACGGCGCTCAGGCTCCGGGCGGGGAGTCCGACCAGGACGACGTGTTCGGGCTGACTCCCCGTGAGCGTCAGGTGCTCGCGCTGCTGGCCGAGGGGGCGACTAACCGGCAGATCGGCAACGCCCTGTACATGGCCGAAAAGACCGCCAGCGTGCACGTCTCCAGGATTCTCTCCAAGCTCGGCGTGCGCACCAGGACGCAGGCGGCCGCGGTGGCTCACCGCCAGCACCTCGACCAGCCAGCGGGCTGACCACGCGGCGCCACCCCGCACGCCGCCACGGGTACGGTGGATGCCCATGCGCCGCCCCAACCTCGCCCGGGTGCGTCCTCAGGCGTACATCGACCCGCGCCCGGCCGAGCACTTTCAGCGCTATCACGAGTACGCCCGAGGTCACCAGCCCGATCGGCTGTATGCCCTGATCAAAGGGGTGTCAGTGCGCTACTGCCGGGCGGTTTACAAGCTCGAGGCCCAACAGATCGAAAACGTGCCCGTCGAGGGGCCGATCATCCTCGCTCCGAATCACTTCTCGCACCTGGATCACTGGTTCGTCGGAATCCTGCTGCCGCGTCACGTGCGGTTCATGGCCAAATCGCAGCTGTTCAGAGGCCGGCCGTTGGAGTGGTTTCTCGCGCACATGGGCGCGTTTCCTGTGCGCCGGGGTCAACACGACGAGGAATCCATCGCCACGACGCTCGCGCTGCTGCATCAGGGCGAAGCGATCGTGATGTACCCGGAGGGAGGGCGGTCGCGCAGCGGCGAGATCGCCACGCGGGCGCGACCGGGAGTCGGGCGCCTGGCGCTCGAGACGGGGGCGCCGCTTGTGCCCGCGGCCATACATGGATCCGAGCGGGCGCGTAACTGGCGCCGACTCGAGTTTCCGGCGGTGACCGTGCGCTATGGCGAGCCGATCCGCCCGGCGCGCGAACTCGCTCCGACGCGCGAGCGCCAGCAGGAGGTGGCCGACGAGGTGCTCGCGGCTGTCCGCCGCCTGCATCGTGAGATCGAGGAGTCAAATTGATCATCCGGGCGCGCGCATGCGCGCGCCCGCCGACGGCGCATGCGCCGTCGGGGCCGGCGCACATGTGCGCCGGCCGACAGGATTAGTCGGCGTCTGCCGCCGCCCTCACCAGCGGCAGGGTGCGCGGCGGCACCTGTCGCGAGAGCACTATGTAACTCGTGCAGCGCCGGATCGCGGGCGTTGAGAGCAGCTTGTTGATGAGGTGCTGAAGATGCTCCGTGTCGCGCGCCACGACCCGGCAGATCAGGTCATGGGGCCCCGAGACCCCGTCGGCCTCGATCACCTCGGGCATCTCCGCCATCACCTCGGCCGCCTCGCCCAGGCGGCCCTGGGCAAGCTCGATGAGGACGAACGCCGTCACGGTGTATCCGAGCGCCTGAGCATCGATCTCGGGGCCATGGCCCGTGATCACGCCGCTTGACTCGAGCTTCTGGAGCCTCGCCTGCACCGTTCCGCGCGCGACGCCGAGCTGCCGCGCCACCTCGAGTAGGCCCACGCGGGGATTGGTACGCAGCGCAGAGATGAGACGCGCGTCGAGCTGATCGAATCTGGGGTTACCGGGCACTGGGCAATCTGTACAGGATTCTACCCGCAGTCGTGGAATTCAGAACGCAATCTGGCACCTCGCGCTGTACAGACTTGCAACTTTCGCCCATTGGTGCTAGACGCTTTCCTAAGGGGATGTACGAGGAAGCACAGCTCTATTCACCGGTGACCACCGACGAGAGCGGTGAGGTCACGGTCCACCTCGCCCACGACCATCCGGGCGCCAACGACCCCGTCTACCGCGCGCGGCGCAGCGAGATCGCGGCTGCGGCACTGGCGTGGCGGCCCGGCGACCCCGCTCCGACTATCGCGTACACCGAGGCCGAGCAGAACGTCTGGCAGACCGTCTGTAGAGAGCTCGGGAGCAAGCACGAGCGCTACGCCGTGCACGAGTACCTCGACGCCAAGGCCCGCGTAGGCCTGCCCACCGACCACGTTCCTTCACTGGACGAGGTCTCCAGCCGAGTCGAGCCGATCAGCGGCTGGCGCTATCTACCCGCCGCGGGACTGGTGCCGCTCGAGCAGTTCTATGGCTCACTCGCCGACCGCCGGTTCTACTCGACCCAGTACGTGCGCCACCCGGAGGTGCCGCTGTACACCCCTGAGCCCGACATCATCCACGAGGTAATCGGGCACGGCCACCTGCTGGCGACGCCCACGTTCGGCGAACTGCACCGCCTGGCCGGCCTCGCGACCCGCCGCCTGAAGGACATCGAGAACATTCGCTTCCTGTCGAAGGTGTTCTGGTTCTCGCTCGAGTTCGGGACGGTCGTCGAGGACGGCGAGTTGCGGGCCTATGGGGCGGGCATCCTTTCCAGTTACGGGGAGATCGAGGAGTTCCGGGGGATGGATCACCGGCCGCTCGACCTCGTCGAGATGGGTACGGCGGATTACGACATCACCGCCTACCAACCGGTGCTCTACCGGGCAGAGTCGATCCAGGAGGTGGTTGAAGTGGTTGGCGGGTTCTTCGAGCGGACAAGCGACGAGTACATCGAGGGGCTTCGGTCCAGCGCGAAGGCGATGGCTCGATGACTGCACTCGCTTCCGACCGCCCCTTCCTAAGCGATTTCCACGAGATACGCGTGCGGGAGGGGAAACGCTCCGGGCTCACCGTCGGGATCGCCATCCATCGGACCGTGA
>DASRHQ010000044.1:0-32981 GCA_035650455.1 Solirubrobacteraceae bacterium | reverse complement strand
TGGCGCCTACTCGCCCGGTCCCAAGGACCGCTTCGTCGATGAATCGTGGCCCACCGACGGGATCGCCAGCTCCTTCTATTCGCGACATAAGGCCATGCTTGAGCGCGACCTCGATCTCCTGGAGCATGATCGACCGGAGCTGCGGGTCATACGTATGCGTCCTGGGTTGATCTTCAAGGCGCAGGCGGCGACGGAAATCCGGCGGTTGTTTGCGGGGCCTTTCCTGCCCGGTTCGATCGTCACACCGAAAGCCATCCCGGTCGTCCCGGACACTCCCGGGCTCCGCTTCCAGGCGGTGCATTCGCATGACGTCGGCGATGCCTACCGGCTCGCACTGCTGTCCTCCGCACGTGGTCCCTTCAACATCGCAGCCGACCCCCCGATCGGCGCCGCGGAGCTGGCCGGCGTGCTGCGCGCTCGCGCGGTGCCGCTGAGCGCCGAGCTGCTTCGTGGTGCGGCAGCGCTTACCTATGCGCTTCGGCTCCAGCCGAGCGAGCCCGGTTGGGTCGATATGGCCCTGTCGGTGCCGCTCATGGACACCTCTCGCGCGCGCACCGAGCTTGGCTGGGCGCCGCGCCACGGTGCGCGCGAGACGCTTGATGAGCTGCTGCGCGGCCTGCGGAATGGGTCGGACTATCCGACACCGCCGCTCGCCAGGGACACCAGCGGTCCCCTGCGTATCCGCGAGCTGCTCACCGGGGTCGGAGCACGCGTCTGAATCGGCTTCGACGCGGGTATCTACAGCGTATGGGCAACCGCCGCGCCGTCGCGCGCAACCGCGAGCAGTCCTGGACCCAGGCGAGTCAGTGAGAATTGGCATGTCCGCCGCACCCTCTACCGACGCACCGCTTCAACTGCGGCCCGCAGGTGAACGTGCGACGAACGGGCTGGCGCACTCCGGCCTGCGCACCCCAGTCGGCTCCGGAGATGGGTGGCCCTCGGTCGTCGAGTTTGATTACGAGCTGGACCCACATCCGCGCGGCTGGTCGACACCCGGCGGCAAGCGCCTCGTAGCCCGCGTGGCCCAGCTTCCCCCCGGGAGGTTCGACCCGGCGCAGCTCGTGGAGGACCCGAGCGGCTGGTTGGGCCTGCTTGTCGTCGACGGCCTGGTGCACGTCCAGGTTGCCGCGGGGCGGGCGCCGATCGGATGGCTGATAGGAGCCGACGATCTACTTCGTCCGTGGGAGATGGCCGACGTTTCCCTGTTGACCACGGCCACATGGCAGGCTCTCTCCCCACTGCGCGTGGCTCTGCTTGACGCAGATTTTGGGCGCCGCGTGGCGGGCATCGGGTCCATCGCCGACACGCTCACGGCGAAGGCGGCGCAGACGAGCCACTGGCTGTTCGCCAAGTCGCTGGTCACCGGCACCTCTGTGATCGAGGAGCGGCTTTTGCTGCTGTTTGCTCTGCTCGGGGAGCGCTGGGGAAAGGCCACCGCGGCCGGCGTACTGGTCACGATGCCGCTGACTCATCAGGTGCTCGCGACGCTAGTCGGCGCCAGGCGTCCCTCTGTCAGCACAGCGCTCAGGGGGCTCTGTGCCGCGGGGCTCCTTGAACGGACCACCGACGGCTGGTTGCTGTGCAGGACCGAGCCGAATGGGCAGGGGCGGCGACCCCGGTGTTGGTCTCAGTACGCAGAAGCGCTGGGACTCGCACTAAGTTAAGTTAGGTGACTGGGGATGAGATCGCGCTCCGGGTGGAGGAGCAATCCCGCACCACGCTCGAGGGCAACTGGCGCGAGGGCGTGGCGCGCGGGGTCAGCTACGGCTACACCGCGCCCGCTCCGGGTCGGTACCCGTGGCAGTGGTATTGGGACTCGTGTTTTGCAGCCATAGCTTGGCGCCGCTTCGACCGAGCCCGCGCGCGGACTGAACTGGAGACGCTGCTTGCGGCCGCCCGTCCGGACGGGTTCATCGGGCACACCATCTTCTGGGGAACTCCCGTCACGCGTTACAAGGCGCTCTTCTACAACGTTCGCACTCGCGGCGACTGGATGACCTCGACCATCCAGCCGCCGCTGCTCGGCTGGGCCTGGAAAATTTCGGTCGGAGACCCCGCTTCGGTACCGGCCATCGTCAACCAGCACGCGTGGCTCGAGCGTGAGCGCGATGTCGACGGAGACGGTCTCATCTGGATCGTCCAACCAGACGAGTCGGGTCTGGACGCCTCGCCCAAGTTCGATTCTCCGTGGGGATGGCGGTCCGCCGGCCTGCCCGGTTTTGTGCTGCTCGTCCGGCGTAACCGCAAGCTTGACTTCGACATCGGCAGGATCATGGCGGCCGGTGGCCCGATCGTTTGTGACACTCCAACCAACGTGCTCTACGGCCTCTCGCGGCTGGCGCTGGGACAGCCGTCGATCACGGAGACGCTGATCGAGCGGCTATACGACGACCAGCGCGGCCTCTTTCATCAGATCGTGAGGCCTCGTGGGACGGGCAAGATAGAGCGCCATGAAGCAGTGACCTGGGCGTCCATCTCGCCGCTGGCGCTGCCCGACCTGCCAGAGGAGATCGGCCGGCGCCTGGTCGAGGAGCACCTGCTCAACCCGCGCAGGTTCTGGTTGCCGTATCCGCCTCCGTCGGTTTCGGTGGCGGAGCCGGAATTCTCGCGCCGCGACCGCTACTTTCTGCTGCGCCGCTACTGGCGGGGGCCAACCTGGATCAACGCGGCGTGGCTGTTGTGGCTCGGACTGGTGCGTTTGGGATATGACGAGCAGGCGCAGGAGATGGCCCGACGCCTCGCCGAGGCGGTTTCAGGCGCGGGCCTGCGCGAGTACTACGACCCGTTCACCGGCGCTGGTATGGGCGCCCGATCCTTCACCTGGTCGGCGCTCGTGACTGAGATGGTCGACGTGGATCCCGCAGCGCGGTTCAGCCATCTCGGCGTTGAAGCACAAGTGCCGCGCACAACCTGAGGTTTGCCGCCCGCGTATGTGGCCCGCACCGTGCGCGAGCGTGAGAGCGAGGCGACAGCGCAGTCACGCGCCGGTCGCCCACCCCGCTCACGACCGGCGCGCTAACGACTGACCTGGCCCCGCTTACGCGGCCACCAGCTCGTCGCGCTTATCGCCCACCCGGTCGAACAGCTCCTGAAACGACTTGGCGAACTTCTCGACGCCCTCGTGCTCGAGCGTCTCCACGACGTCGTCGTAGTCCACGCCGGCGTCGGCAAAGCGCTCCATCGTGTGACGGGCGTCCTCGACATCCCGCTCGAGGGTGTCCTCAACGCGGCCGTGGTCCTGAAACGCCTCGACCGTCTCTCGCGGCATCGTGTTGACGGTGTGTGGACCGATCAACTCCTCGACGTAGAGCACATCGCGGTAGTCGGGGTTCTTGGTCGAGGTCGATGCCCAAAGGCAGCGTTGCGGCGATGCGCCGATACTTTCGAGCTGCTCCCACTCGGGACCGCTGAACAATTCCTTGTAGGTCTGGTACGCAAGCTTGGCGTTTGCGATCGCGAGCTTGCCCTTGAGGTCGTCATGGCCTCCCAGTTCATCGAGCCGCCGGTCAGCCTCCGTGTCGACGCGCGAAACGAAGAAGGACGCGACCGAGGCCACTGTGCGCAGGTCGCCGCCGTCGTCACGGAGCCGCCTGAGCCCGCGCAAATAGGCCTGCGCTGCAGCACGGTGGCGCTCAAGCGAGAACAGCAACGTGACGTTGATGGGGATCCCCGCCGCGATCGACTCCTCTATCGCCTCGAGACCCGGCTCGGTGCCGGGAATCTTGACGAAGAGATTTGGGCGATCGATCATCCGGTGAAGGCGGCGCGCCTCCTCGATCGTTTTCTGCGTTTCGTAAGCCAGGTTCGGGTCGACCTCGAGGGACACCCATCCGTCACGCGTGGACTCGCCGCGCTCGAATGTCTCGCGGAGGAGATCGCAGGCCCCGCGGATGTCCTCGGTCGCCAGCGCCAGGAACGCCTCCTTGGGTTCCTGGGTGTCCTGCAGGACCGAGCGCAACTGGTCGTCGTATTCATCGCCTTCGGAGATTGCTCCCTGAAAGATCGTCGGGTTCGAAGTGACGCCGCAGATCCCCTCGGAAATCAATTGCTCCATGTCGCCGTCGCGTACGAAAGAGCGCGACAAGTAATCAATCCATGGGCTTTGCCCATGCTCACGCAGCATTTGCAGTGGTTTGGACATCATCTCTCTCCAAATCGGATTCAAGCCTTCACTTAGACGGTACCCCTCGCCTCCTGGCCAAAACCGCGCCGCTCGGGAGGGCGCTCGGCAATCGCTCGGCAATCGCTCCGGAGGGCGTTCGGGAATCGCTCGGGAGGGCGTTCGGCAACGATCCATCCAGCCTAGTCGCGAGGAACGTCGCGGTGCCGATTCGCGCACGTCCTGAGGAGGCCGCTTAACGTTGGCGCTCTTGACTCGGCCATTCGGCGCGGGATATGGTCGGTCTCTCTGGAGTGGAAATCGAGCAGGCGAAGGTCACCTACGGACACAGGAGGCGTCATGCTCGGAAAGGCAGTGCGTGTGTGGCTAACCCGGCTTTCGGTGGTTTCGATAGCGGTGGCCCTGATCGTCGCGGCGGGGGGATCGGCAGCCGCCGGCTCCGGTGCCCAAACATCGAGCGGGAACACCGGTGGCGTCACCTCATCGAGCCTGGGGACGTTCAGTCCGACCTTCGCCGGCCCGGCTGCCACCGGCTGCGGCGTCGATTGCCATCTGCTGACCGGCCCGTTTAACACACCGTCCACCGCGGCGGCCGCATCGGGTCACCGGCTGGGCACCGCTCATGCAACCAGGGCGCTGCCGATGCATGGCATGGCGCCGCCGGATCTGCGCCGTCTCCATCTCACCGCGGCGCAACGGCGTGCCATCGCCAACGGCACTCGTTCCTATCCAGTCCCGTCGGTGAGCTGTGCACCGCTGAGCCGCAGTTGTGACCAGATCAGCACAACGAATGGCGGCGCCACCGGCGTCAAGGGCCTGAACGCGGTCGACAGCGGCTCGATGCCCACCAACCCCCTCGGCGACGTCGAGCCCCCGGATCAGGGCCTGTGCGCCAACAGCGGGTTTGTGGTCGAGACCAACAACATCGGCGAGATCATGGTCTTCAACACTGCCCTTAAGCGTAAGTCCGGGACGATCCCGCTCGATACGCTCATGGGGTTGACCAAGCGGGGGTGGAGCAGCGGGGGAGATCCTTCCTGCCTATATGACCCCTCCAACGGCGGGCACTGGATCTTCACCGAGATCGTCTCGGCCAACACCGAGAAGAGCGGCGGACCTTTCACCGGGTGCTTCTCGGGTGTGGCTAACAAGTGCTACGAGGGCATCGCGGTGACCGACGGCAGCAGCCCATTCGGCCCGTACCACGTGTACTTCTCGAGCGCCGATTACAACCCGGCCGAGCCGGGCTACCCATCTCTGCTCAACGACTTCGCGAAGATCTCGGTGACCCGCGACGCCTTCTTGATGTTCTACGACGAGTTCCCGCTGCTGCCAGGGACGCTGCCCGGCATGGGCGGCGGCATCTTCAATGGCGCGCAGGAGTTCGCGTTCCGCAAGAGCGCGCTTGAGCAGGGTCTCCCGGCCAGGGTGAAGAACGGCAAGCCGAACCCGGCGCTCACCGTGGCCAGGGAGAACATGGGCCTGATCCGCACCCCCGACGGAACCTGCGCCAAGGACAAGATCCTGCACATGGGGGGTATCACCTGCTGGGTGGCCGTGATTCCGGCGCAGCCGATCGCGGGCCAGTTCGATAACAGCCATGGCGGTACCGGGTTCATGGTGGGTTCGCTGGACTTCTACGGGTTCGTCCCGCTCGCGACCTCCGGTGACAACCGGATCGCGGCGTGGGCGTGGACCGGGCTGTCCGCGCTCAACAGCAGCGGCTGTTCCGGCTGTAAGTCCGGCATCCGCTTCCAGGGGCAGCTCTTCTCCGGCGTCAATCGGTACTACGACCCTGAGACCGTCAACTTCGGCGGGATCTTCGCCCCGCAGCGGACCGGCCCGATCCCGCTGGGCAACGACTGCAGCGTCATCGCCGATACGACTGGCCCATGTCCGGAGGGCGGGATCACCACCAACGGCGACAACCTGACGCAGGTCTCGCAGGCACAGGGTCAGCTGTGGACTGCCGCACCCACCCAGCTCGCCCAGACGTACTCACGAGCCAATGCGGAGATCCACATGGGCGCGGTGTACTGGGTGGTCGGGACGCGCTCGTTCGACACGAGCCGCAGGTTCACCCTGACCGGCCAGGGGTATGTCTCGCCGAAACACGAAGACCTGTCCATGCCGGCCATGGCCGCGACCCCCACCACCGGCGGCAAGGCGATCATGCTGTTCACGTTGACCGGCAACGGTGGCCCGACCGGAGCCGACCATGGTGGGTTCTTCCCCAGCACGGCCTACGGCCGGCTGACAAGCACCTCCGGAGGCTTGCTCAACTCGAGGGTCAACATCGCGGACATGGGCAAGTCTCCGCAGGATGGATTCAGCGAATACCAGTTCTTCCCAGGCGCGACCCGTCCGCGCTGGGGGGACTACAGCTGGGGACTGTTCGTGCCGAACACCGGTGGGCGGATCTACTTCGCCAACGAGTACATCCAGTACCCGAACTGCACCGGAAAGGCGTTCAACCCCAACGCGATCGGGACGTGCGGTGGAACCCGTGACGGCCGGGCGAACTGGGGGACGTCGGTCAACTACGTAGTGCCGTAGCAGAGCGGCAGCGAGCCCGGACCGGCCTCGCCGGTCCGGGCCTCGCTTCAGGTTCCCGACCGGGCCTCGCCGGTCCGGGCCTCGCTTCAGGTTCCCGATCGGCCCTCGCCTAGCTTCGGGTTTCCTGACCGGCCCATTCCGTTCCGCGGGGCAATTTTTGTGTGCGAGCGCGAGCGGGTAGCCCGAACGGGCTTATGCCCCAGCGGACACGACCCGCGCTCGTCGCTCGCCGCGCATTTGCCTGGAGCCTGGGGTGGGTGTGCGCAGCCGCGCTGTACCTGCTGCTGATTGACATCACCGACCTGCCCGAGCTGATCGTCGGCGCTGGGGCGGCGGTGCTCGCGGCGACGGGACTCGAGCTCGCGCGCGAGCAAGGCATCGTGGGCGAGAGCGTCCGCTGGCGCTGGCTGCTGCGACTGCACCGTCCCCTGCTCCGCATTCCGCGCGACGTCGCAGTCGTGTCGGCGATGGCCCTGCGCGCAATCGTCAGACGCAAGCCCGCGTTCGGGACCTTTCGCGCGGTCCCCTTTGGTTGCGACGAGCAGGAACCATACGAAACCGGCCGTCGGGCGCTGGCTGAAGCGGCCGGCTCGGTGGCGCCCAACACATTCGTGGTCGGCGTCGACGGCGAGCGCCAACTGATACTTGCCCACCAGCTGCGCCCAACCGGTGGCCGGGAGACGATCGACCCGTTGGAACTGGGATGAACGAGTGGCTGATCGCCGCGACCGTGCTCGGCTTCGCGCTCATCCCTTGCCTGGTGCTCGCCCTGGTGTCGCCCGCTCCGCACGGTCTGCTCGGGCTTGAAATCGCGGGCGTGCTCGTGAGCACGATTCTGATGCTGCTCTCGGAAGGGTTTCACCGCCAGCCGTTCATCGATCTCGCCGTGGTGCTCGCTCCGATGGCCTTGGTGGGCTCGCTGGCTTTCGCTCGGCTGATGGAGCGCCAACTTTGAACTGGCGGATCCTCGTCGCGACCGTCCTGCTCGTAGCGGGCGGCCTGATCGAGCTGCTGGCGGTGATCGGGCTGTGCACGATGCGCGACCTCTACGACCGCATGCACTTCGTGGGCCTCATCGGCTATGGCGCGCTCCTGATCGCGGTCGCGATCGTGTTTCGCGAGTCGTTCTCTCTGATTGGCGACAAGGCGCTGCTCGTCGGCGTCGCGCTGGTGCTAACCGGGCCCGTGCTCGTGCACACAACCATGAGAAGCATGTTGATCCGAGAGCACGGCGACTGGCGTGCCGTCGTCGAGAGGGCGCGAGAGGACGACTCCTCGTGACGGTCCTGCAGATCGCTGCGCTCGCGGCCGTGGTGGTCGGAGGCGGCGCTGTTGTCCTGTCCCCGGACCCCCTGCGCCAGGTGATCGTGCTCGGCGTCTACGGCCTCTCTCTGACGATGCTCTTCTTCGTCTTTCAGGATCCCGACGTCGCCCTGTCTGAGATAGTGGTCTCGACTGTCGGGCTGCCGGTGATGGTCCTGCTCGCCTTGCGCAAGGTCAACGAGCAGAAGCGCCAGCAAGATGAGAAGGAACAGGGGGAGCAGACGTGAGCCGCCGGGGGCGTCTGTCCGTTTTTGCGCTTGCGGGCACGGGACTCGCAGCCGTGCTCGTGACCGGATTCACGGGCCTGCCCAACTTCGGCGACTACCACGGCGTGTACGGGCGCGTCATCGACGGCATCGGCGTCACGCTGCGCCATGGCACGGATCTGATCACGCTCCTGAACTTCGACGTCCGCGCCTTCGACACGCTGGGCGAGGAATTCATCCTGTTCGCGTCCGTGCTGGGCATCGTGTTGATTCTGCGTCAGCTACGGGGTGAGCGGCAGGAGCCGCAGGCGGAAGAGGCGCAGGAACATTCGTTCGGTGGCGCAAGCGCGGCCCTGCGCGCGCTGGCGGTGGTATTGGTGCCCGCCATCGTCGCGATTGGCGTGTACATCGTGGTGCACGGCCAGATCACCCCGGGCGGAGGCTTCCAGGGCGGCGTGATACTCGCCACGGCTCCCCTGGGGGCATTCCTCGCCGGGCGCTACCTGCGCATGAAGGCGATCGCGCCACACCTCGTGATCGAATTCGGTGACGTGCTCGGCGCCGTGGGCTACGCGCTTCTCGGGCTGAGCGGTCTGGTTTTCGCCGGCATCTTCTTGAAGAACTACATCCCGCTCGGGATCTCGGGGCACCTGCTCTCGGGCGGACAGCTGGACGTCGCCAGCGTGTTCGTCGGGCTCGAGGTGAGCGGTGCGTTTCTCATCGCCTGGACGCAGTTCCTTGACCAGGCGATGCTCGTTAGAGGAGGGCGGCAGTGAGCTTTCTGCCGTTCGCCGTGGCGGCCTGGCTATTCGTGATCGGCCTGTACGGAATCGTCTCGAGCACGAACCTCGTGCGGACGATCATCTCCCTCACCGTCGTCCAGTCCTCGACCTACCTCTTGCTGCTGGGTGTCGGCTACGTCAACAGCGGCAAGGGAGCGATCTTCGCCGACATCACGCAAGTGAGCAAAGCGGTCGACCCGGTCGTCCAGGTACTCGTCCTCACCGACATCGTCATCGAGGCGACGGTCACGGGGCTGCTCTTGGCGATGGCGGTTCAGGCGCACAAACGCTTCGGCAGCCTCGACCCGAACGACCTGCGCGCCCTGCGCGACTGATGCATATAGCGGCGCTGCCCGTGTTCATCCCGCTGTGCGCGGCGGCCCTGCTCGTGGCGGGAAGGCATTGGCTACCCCGTCTGATCAACGATGCGGTCGCGACCGGAGTCGGCCTGGCCGTGGTGACGTTATGCGCCCTCCTGCTGGCGCACACGGCGCACGGCCATCCCTTCGCCTACTGGATGGGCGGTTGGCGCCCCAGCCACTCCGTGGCCATTGGGATCTCGCTCTCGATCGATCCGATCGGCGCCGGCCTCGCCACCTACATGGCGCTGCTGGTCACGGCTGCGCTGGTCTACTCATGGCGGTATTTCGAGGCGGCCGACGGCCTCTACCACGCGCTCATGCTGCTGTTTCTGGCCGGGATGGCGGGGTTCTCGCTCACCGGTGATCTGTTCAATCTGGCCGTCTTCTTCGAGCTCATGGGGGCGGTCGCATATGCATTGACCGCCTACAAGATCGAGGAGAAGGGACCGATCCAGGGCGGCATCAACTTCGCCATCTCAAACAGCGTGGGCGCCTACGCGATCTTCACCGGCATCGCACTGCTCTACGCGCGCACGGGCGCGCTCAACATGGCCCAGATCGGAGCCGCGCTCGACCATCATCACGCGGATCCGCTGGTGCTGGTGGCGATGTCGCTGCTGTTCATCGGCTTTCTGACAAAAGCGGCGGCGGTCCCGGTGCATTTCTGGCTCGCCGACGCCCACGCGGTCGCCCCCGCGCCTGTATCGGTCCTGTTCTCGGGCGTGATGGTGGAGCTTGGAATTTACGCCGTCGCGCGGCTCTATTGGACGATCTTCGCGGGGCCGCTTGGGCCACACATCGACGAGCTGCGCGCGATCCTGATCGCCTTCGGCACGTTGACCGCGCTATGGGGTGCGGTGATGTGCTTCTCGCAGCGCCACCTCAAGCGACTGCTCGCCTTTTCGACCATCAGTCACGTGGGAATGTTCGTGTGTGGCATCGGGCTGCTGAGCGCGAAGGGCCTCGCCGGGGTCGCGGTGTACATCATCGGACACGGCTTCACCAAGGCTGCGCTGTTCATGCTCTCAGGGGTGCTGTTGCACCGATTCGGAACGGTCGACGAGTTCGATCTTTACGGCAAGGGCAGGGAGGTGCCGTGGGCCGTACTGCTGTTCGCAGTAGGGGGCCTGTTGCTGTCGGCGATCCCCGTGGTGACGCTGTTCTTCGGCAAGTCATTGCTCGACAGCGCGGCCCTCGAGGGCGGCTACCCCTGGCTGCCCGCGATTTTCGTGATCTCGTCGATGTTCACCGGCGGCGCGGTGCTGCGTGTGAGCGGGCGCCTGCTCGGCTGGGGTCCCTCAGATCGTGGGGGCGAACAGCAAGACGCCGAGGCGCGCGAGAAGGAGGACGAGGAGGATGCTCCGCGCGACTACACCCCCCCGCTGATGCTGTTGGTGCCCGCGGCACTCCTGCTCGGCGCGATCGTGGTCGGGCTGATTCCTGGAGCGGTGCCGGGGATCGAGGCAGCGGCCGGGCACTTCCACGACCACGCCGCCTACATCAACTGGGTGCTGCACGGACACGTGCACTTCGCCCCCGCGTCGACAAGCCACGTCGAGGGATTCGACTACGCATATGCCGCCGGCGCCACCTTGGGCGCACTGGCGCTGGCCGCGCTGGGGCTCTTCGGCAGGCCGCTGCGACGGCGATTGCCGGACCTGGTTCTGCGACCGGTCGTCGTCGCGGTGGGAGGCCTACGCCAACTTCACTCGGGCCACATCGGCGACTACATCGCTTGGTGGACGGCGGGTGCGGCGGCCCTGGGCGGTGCGTCGCTGATCTTCTTGCGATGAGAATGCGTTTGCCGGCGCGATTCGCAGCTGCCGGTCTCGCATTTGTGGCGCTGCTCGCCGCTGGTTGCGGTGCGGTCCCACCCCAGGCGCCGCTCGCGTATGCCAAAAAGCTTGACAGCGCCACCAGCGGCATCTCGACCGTGTGCGGGAGCGCCTATCAGGTCACCGCCTTTCCCGGCAACCACATCAGCGATCTCGATGGGCTCGAAGCGAGCGCGATCCGCTACGCGCGCAGGCTGGAAACGGTGTTTCACCGCAACCGCGAATGGATCTACCAGGGCGACACGGTCGCCGAGATCTCAAGTGACGCCGTCGCGATGCTCGAGTCGTGTGGCCTGCACCGGGCGGCCACGCAGCTCAGGCGGGCGACGACGGCGTCCACCTGACCAGCCGCGTACTGCGGGAACCGTCAGCTCACCCTGTACTGCTCGGCGTCTGCGTGCTTGAACTCGAGCCCGAGGCCCGGCCGGCTGCGGTCGGGTGTGAGCATGCCACCGCTGGGGTGCAGCGTGCCGTCGAACAGCATGCCCTCGATCCGGTAGTGGTCAAAGAAGTACTCGATGTGGATGTTGGTCTCCATCGCGCAGCAGGCGTGCGCCGAGATCCCCGGCGCGCAGTGGGCCGAGGAGGGCATGGAGCGCGCCTTGCACAGCCCGTCGACACGAAGCATGTTGGTGATCCCGCCGCAGCGAGTGACGTCGGCCTGCAGGATGTGCACGGCGTGTGCGTCCAGCATGCGCTGGAAGTAGGGAAGGTTCCAGCCATACTCGCCGGCCGCGACGGCCAGCCCGGCGGGTACATGGTCCCTCACGTAGGCAAGGCCGACGAGGTCGTCGGAAGACACGGGCTCCTCGAAGTAGGTCACGCCAAACTCGCGGTAGCGCTGTGCCCACAACGCCGCGCCGTGCGGGTTGTTGGCGCCATTGGCGTCGACCATCACCTCCACGTCGTCCCCCGCGACCGAACGGACCAGCGCGACGCGCTGCGGGTCGGCGACGGCGTCGCGCCCGACCTTGATCTTCACGCTGTGAAACCCATGGTCGACCCAGCCCTGGACCTGCTCGCGAAGCTGATCCGGACTGTAGTTACAGAACCCCCCCGAGCCGTAGATCGGGACCGATTCCCGGAAGCGCGGCAGAGCGTCGGCGAGGCACACCCCGAGCAACTTCGCCTTGAGGTCCCACAGCGCTACGTCTACAGCCGAGATCGCCATCGCGGCGACTCCATCTTGGCCGAGCTGTCGGGACTGCACCTGCATCTGCGCGAAGGCCTGCTCGGGCATGAGTGGATCGGCCTCCTCGACGATGCTGGAAAGCTTGGACCCGATGATTGACGCGGCTGACTTGTCGCAATACGTGTAGCCGAGACCCGTGTGCTCGCCACACTGAACCTCGACCACGACGAGCGTGGTGGAGTCCCACTCGAGCGTCCCGTCCGATTCGTTTTCGGTCTCGGTCGGAACCTCGTACGCGCCCACCTCGACGCTGTCAATGCGCGCAACCACCGGCGAATTGGTTTTGGTCGTCGTACTCACTTCTCAGCACCCCTTCGTGTTGGCGCGTAACAGACTCTTCGTGGTGCTCGGCTACCCGACCCCCCGTTACGACAACCCAGGCCGTTGGCCACCTCACAACCCTCGCTGGGGCGCCAGGCCAAGCGCGTGCTCTGCCGCCTTGGCCAGGGCCTTACCGGCGGCCGCCTGCTCGCCGTCTGGCGCGTGCCCATCGTCCTCCAATGCCCCGGTGGCGGTCCGTAGCCACGCCCGTGCCGCGCGCTTGCTCGCCGCGCTGGCGTCCACGTTCTCCAGCGCATGTTCGATCGCGTCGAGCACTTGGCTTGCGGTCAGGGTGTGGAGGTCTGGCGTGGCGATCTGGGCAGACTCGGGACGTGCCTCCTCGCCGGCGGCTGGCTCAGGTGCGACCGCGTACGGAGGGCTCTGAAGATCGGTGTCCTTGCCCTTGTCGGGGGGGTGAAACGCGACCTCGATTGTTTGCTTGTCATCGCGCTCCTCCATCTTGGCGAGCGCCGCGCGGGCACGCCGGTCCGCCTCCACCGGGGGATCCATGATGCTTCGCGGCCACAGCTTGCGCGTCAGCACGACGTTGATCTCGGCGGAGAAGACGACGATGCGGGCGCCGAGGTACAGCCACGCCATCAGTCCGATCACGGTCGCGAAGGTCCCGTATGTCTGTCCGGCATTTCTGACCACGTGGTTTACGTAGATGCCGCCCACGGTCTGCAGGATCAGCCAGCCAACTGCTGCCATCACGATGCCGGGCCATAGCTCCGAGGTTTCGACCACGCCGGGGACCAGGAAGCGAAAGGCCACCGAGAACAGGATCAGGTTCAGAACCAGCGAGAGGGCGAGGCCGGCGATCGTGAGCCACACGCCGCCGAGGCCCCCGCTGACGACCCCCGAGGCGACCGTCGAGAGCACCTGCAATACCCCGACGATGGCCAGGAACCGCAGACCTCGCAGCCGCGACATGAAGAAGTCTGGCTGCTTGTAGTGAGGGACCATGTAGACGCGGTTGAAGGCGTTTTGGGCGGCCACGGTCACGCCCAGCGCGGCCCAGATCGTGCCGATGATGCCGATGCTCAGCCCCGCGCCGCTGCCGTGGAGCGACCCCAGGTCGGCGCCCACGATCGGGAATTGCTTGAGCGCCGAATCCACGAGTGACTGCTGGAGGGAAGGGTGCCCCTGGAGCACGAAGCCGAGAATGGTCGAGAACAGCAGCAGCAGCGGGAAGATCGAGAAGAAGGCCCAGTAAGCGATCAGAACCGAGGCGTTGCCCGCCCCCTGGTCGGAGATGTTGCGCAAGACGGCGACCGGTATGGCCAGCGGGCGGTGCCGGCGCTGAAACCGATCGAAGGCTCTGATTGGCACCAGTGGGTCCATGCTGCTGCTCCTTCCCCAAGACGTGTCAGCCCGCTGTAGCTACCCCTAATTAGGTGGCTGGCGCACATGTGCGCCAGCCCTGGTCCGCGCATGCGCGGACCAGCCGGCCGGAACATGTTCCGGCCGGAACGGCTCATGGCGTGGTCTAGCGCTCGTCCTCGCTCTCGCGCCGCTCCACGCGGGTCTGCACCTTCTCCTCGGGCTGATAGGTGCGCTCGGCCGCGTAGGCCTGCAGAACGCGGTGATCGGCTTCGGTCTGGGGCGCCTCGACAAGCGAGCGGGGATGCAGGCGCTCTTTGAGTACGACGTTTAGCTGAGCACCCAGCAACGTCACGATCGCCTGGATGTAGAACCACCAGAGGATGGTGATCACCGTCGCGAAGTGGCCGTAGGTGGACTGTGCGCTCTTGAGGTGTCGGGCGATGATGAAGGAGGAGAGCTGCTGCAGGACAAAGAAAACGATGCCCGAAAACATCGCCCCGGGGAGGACGTCGCGCGTGGTGATCTCGCGGTCGGTCAACATCCGGAAAGCGGCGATGAAGAGCCCCACGTCGAGCACGATCGCCAGCACGTAGCCGCCGATGCGGCCTGCCAAGCCCAAATTGACCCCGCTTGTGCCGGACGTGAGAAACCCCGAGATGAGCGTCGTCAGGACCAGGCCGACGCCGATCGTGGAGAGCACCCACAGGCTCCGCAAGACCTGCTCGACCAGGCCCGGACGTTCGTGATACGGGATCTCCCACACGGAGTTGAACGCCGTCTGCGTAGTCCGCACCACGCCAAGACCGCTCCACAGCGCCGTGACCCCGCCGGCGACGAGGGGCCACCAGGTCCCTGTGAGGCCTTTGATGCTGTTCGCCTCGAGCAGAGGGAACATCGAAGCCACGTGCGTAAGGACGGTGTCCTTGGTGCTCGCGGGCAGCACGAACCCCAGGACCGTCACGAGCACCATCATCAGAGGGAAGATCGAGAAGAAGGCCCAGAAGGCGATCATCGCGGCGAGACCCGTCGATTTGTCTTCGGAGAACTTCTTGAAGGTCGCGACCGCGACACCGGTCGGCTTCGTGGCCTTCTGAGCGGCGTCGAGCTTCTTGGCGATGGCCACTGCGGTCCTACTTGCCGTTGCGAAGCGCTGCGGCCGCGACTCCGGCCGCCGCCGCCCCCATTCCCGCCAGGATCAGTCCACGGCGCTTGGAGAGCTCGTACTGCGGGCTCACGCTGTGGGCCTTGTCGTCGAAGGGCCCGTGGGCACCGCGGTCCTCGTTGACCGGCTCGAAGAGGTTGTCGTGCCGTTGCGGATCGAGATCGTGGTCTGTCATCTGCGACCCGAAGCCGGTCTTCGCCAGATAGCGATCTAGCATCCAGGGGGCAACGCGCTCGCCGATGATGTTCATGACCGTCGGCCAACCGACGTAGATCTGCCGGCGCTTGTGGTGCGCGGCGTGGTGAATCGCGTCGGCCGCTATCTCCGGCTGGTAGATCGGCGGCACCGGCATCGTCTGCTTGGGCAGCTTCGTCCGACCCCAGGTGAACTGGGTGGTGTTGAGTCCGGGCAGCTGGATCATCGAGATCCGCACCTTCGACTTGTGGTGCATGAGCTCGGTAAGGATGCTCTCGGTGAAGTTCTTGCAGGCGGCCTTTGCGCCGCAGTAAGGGGACTGCAGCGGGATGCCCCGGTACGACATCGCCGAGCAGACCTGCACGATCGAGCCGCGGTCCCGGGGAACCATGCGCTTGAGCGCCACCCGCGTCCCCCAGACCATGCCCAGATACGAAACCTCAGTGGCACGTCTGAACTCGTCGGGCTCGATGTCGAGGAACTCGGCGTAAACCGTCACCATCGCGTCGTTGACCCAGATATCGATCGGCCCGAAAGCGTCTTCGACGGAAGCAGCCGCGGCCTCGACCTGGTCGTAGTCGGAGACGTCGAGCGGCAGCACCAGCGCTTGGCCGCCGGCCTGCTCCACTTCGCGGGCGGCTCCCTCAAGGCCCTTGCGGCCTCGAGCGATCAGGCCCACCCGGGCGCCCTCGGCGCCGAAGCGGCGCGCGGCCGCGCGGCCGACGCCGCCCGACGCGCCGGTGATCACAACGACTTCGCCGGTGCTCGACATGACGCTGCGCTTTCCGCTGCGGTCGTCCTCGAAACCCCAGAGGGCCCGTTTCCGGCTATGCCTTTCGCTCGCGCTTGACGCTGGCGGCAGCCTCCGAGAGGCGCTGGGCTTCGGACTGTTCAGCCAACGCCTCCTCGCGCTCGCGCTGAGCCTCCTCGCGCTCTTCGAGCGTCTCGAGACGGGCTCGAGGCGCCTCCTCCGCGGTGGCGCGCTGCGCTCGCTCCCGGGCCTTGGCGGCCTGCTGCTGCTCGGCGGCGACGGTCCGCTGCTGTTGGGCGAAGCGCTCGTCTGCGCGCTCTCGAGTCTCCTGCGCCCGTGCTCGGAGAGCGGCGGCGGATTCGCGCTCACTAGCGGCCTCGTGGGCCAGCGCTTCCTCGTACGGGGTGCGCGGGTCGCCACCGCCGGTCACAGTGGAGACCGCCCAACCAGCAACGTCGAAGGGCACTCGCGCCAGCCGCAGCGAGCTCTTTAGCGCAATTCTCGGAACTGTGGTCACGTTCATCGTGTTTGCTCTTCCGGGTCGATCGTCTGTGCGTGGCGTTCGGCCGCGCGGGCCTCGGCCTCGAGCTCGTGAGCGGTCCGCTCGCTCGCTCCACGCTCCTGTTCGGCAGCCCGGCGGTCGTCTTCGATCTGCTCCGCGCGCCTCTGTGCCGAGACCTCGTTCTCGAGCCGGCGGCGTTCGAGTTCCGTCTCGGTCCGCTCCCGATGGACTTCGGCCTGCCGTTCCTCGACGTCAGCGGCTTGGGCGCTCCTGCGCGCGTCGAGCTCGGCTTGCGCAGCGGCTTCCTGAAGCCGACCCTCGCGCTGGAGCAAGAGACGACCAGCCGACGAGCCGAACGCCGCCTTTACCCGCCCGATCAACTTTCCCGCTGTACCGCCCGCGGTTCGTTCGCCTTGTGAATCTTGCAACTCGGATCACCTTCCCGCAATCTGGATCTTTGGAGAGCGGGGGACTACCCGCCGCCGGTGCCGCGGAACCGCTTCTCGGACAGAAACTTCAGCACCGCTTTCTCCACCCGCATTCGTGTGCGCTCATCCTCGAGGATCGATCTCCCAGTCTGCGCAGCCCGGGTCCAGAACAGTCCGCTCGGCGTAGACGCATGAAGTGGAAAGAGAGTCGGGGCCAGGTTTGGGTGTGTTGAGCTCGCTGCCCGAGGGTAGCCGTGCTTCCAAGAGACGAAAGGAGCTGAACATGGGTCTCATGGACAAGATCACGGGCAGGACCAAGCAGGCGGCCGGAGACATCACCGGTGACCCTTCCCTGCGGCGCGAGGGCCGGCAGGAGGAGCGCAAGGGCGAGAAGAAGGACGAGCTCGCGCGGGCGCAGGAGAAAGCCGACGAGAAGGCCCAGGACGTAGCCGACCTGGAGCGCGAGACCTCCTAGTGAGCTACACCCTGCGCTGGGCCTTGATGCCCGCGGGGCCGGAGCGCTGACCGGTGGGTTCGGGAGGCGAACGGCCCACCGTGGCCATACTCGACGTCGACGGGACGCTCGTCGACACCAACTACCACCACACAATCGCCTGGTTCCGGGCCTTTTGCCGCCACGGCATCGTTCTTCCGCTTTGGCGGATTCACCGTCATATCGGGATGGGCGGCGACCAGGTGGTGGCCGCGCTGACCGACGAGCGCACCGATGAGGAGCGTGGAGACGACATCCGCGCCAGCGAATCCGAGTTCTATTCCGAGCTGATCGAGGAAGTCCAGCCGATGAAAGGGTCGCGCGAGCTGATCGAGGATCTGCGCGGCCGCGGCCATACGGTCGTGCTAGCGAGCTCCGCCAAGGAGGCCGAGATCAACCACTATCTCGATTTGCTCGACGGACGCGAGTTGGCAGACGCCTGGACCACTTCCGACGATGTCCAGGCGACCAAGCCCGCGCCCGATCTGGTTCACGCGGCGCTTGATCGCGTTGATGGCTCGGCGGACAACGCGGTGATGATCGGCGATACCCCATGGGATGTGCAGGCGGCCGGCAAGGCGGGTGTTTCCACCCTGGCGGTTCTAACTGGGGGCTTCGCCGTCGAGGAGCTCGAGGAGTCCGGCGCCGCGGGTGTGTTCGAGTCCGTGGCGGAGCTTTCGGGCCGGCTGGAAGAGACCCCGCTGCGTTAATCGCGCATGTGGTTCCACACTCAGCACACGGGGTAGCTCTGGGTCAGCATGTGGCTTCTCGTCGTCATCGCGTTTCTGGGGCTCGTCGCCATTCTCGGTGGCGCACTCGCGGGCGGGATCTTCACGATTGTGCTGATCCCCATTGCGGTGATCGCGTTCGTCGCGGCTCTTGCGTACAGCTATTTCGGCGGCGCCGCCGAGCGCCGCGCGAGCGGCGACCGCCGCGCTCGACCGCCGGCGCCGCCGACCGCGCAGCAACCTTCCTCGGTTGACCGCCCGTCGACCCCCGAAGAGCTCGTCGACGCACGCCGCGGGCAGCAGTAGGGCAATAACTCGCACCACCGCTGCGTAAAGTCGTCAGCTGAAGCGAGTCTGCGGAGCTCGGGTACGCCGCTCCGCAGAGGCGGCTTTGCTGACAGCTATCTCCGCTTCTGCGATACCGCCCGGATCAGCTGCGCCTTGCCCATCTTCGACCGGCCCGCGATATCCAGTCGCGCGGCCTCGCGGCGCAGCTCGGCGACGGTCATGGCACCCGCCCCACTACCGGTTCCGCTCGAAGCGCCGCGCTTGCGCGCCGCGGCCTTTGCCCCTTCGCGTCCAAGCGCCCGGCGGGTGTCCTTTGAGAGGTTGGAAATCGTCCGCTTCTTGCTCGCCCCCGCCTGAGCCTTGGTCACGTTTTTGCGAGCTGCCTGTTTTTGCTTCTGTGTGGCCATCGAAGGGGTTATTCTCTCGCACCTCGGACGTCCACCGCAAGCCATTCCCAGCCAATGCAGCTACCAGGTGCGGAAACTCCAGGTCGGTGTTCTGACCATGAGCCCCTGCTAGGTTTGGCCAAAGGGGTCCCTCTCACGAAAGGTGGGCCCTACGTCCACCTCTCCGATATAGCCGCCATTGATCGAAACCGAAAGGAGGCCAGTCTGGATGGAGGCCTCACCGCCCGGTTCTCCGCTCTCCATCGAGCGTCATAACCTCGCCGATGGCAGCACCCAGCTGGCTCTGGTCGGCGAGCTCGACCTCGCGACCCTCCACGTACTCGAGCAGGAGCTCGACCAGATCGCGGCGTCGGAAAAGCGGCTGGTCCTAGATCTGCGTCGCCTCGAGTTCGTCGACTCGAGCGGGCTGCATGCTCTGCTTCGAGCCGACCGTCGATTTAGTGACGCAGGGGGTCAGCTCACGATCGTGCGCGGCCCTCGGGCGGTCGAGCGGCTGTTCCGCCTCACCGGCCTCGATACGAGGCTGCGCATAGTCGACGAAGACGAGCTCCCTCCGGACTAGACGGGACGGGGCGGTTTCGGATTTGCCGCCTCGCGGTAGTCCGAACTGAAGCGGCGCCTGCGCCGCGCAGTCACTTACTTCAAGCCAGGAGGACCGCATGGCCACGACCGTGGAAGAGCAGCTTGCGATCTACTTGACCAACGCACACTCGATCGAGCTGCAGGCGCTTGTCCAAGTCGAGCGCGCCAAAGAGATTGCGGGCGACCCCGAGCTCGCGGCGGCGTTCGAACGCCACGTCGAGGAGACTCAGCGCCACGAGCGATTCGTTCGCTCTCGGTTGGAGGCGCTCTCGTGGGCTCCGGTGGCTCACAAGGACATGGCCGGCAAGGCCACCGGCATCGGCTTTGCGCTGTTTGCCCGCTTTCAGCCGGACACGCCGGGCAAGCTTGCCGCGCACGCGTACTCATACGAGCACATGGAACTCGCGGCTTACGACCTGCTTGGACGGCTTGCCAAGCGAGCGGAGGACTCAGACACCGAGCTCATGGCTCATATGATCGAGCAGGATGAACGGAAGATGGCCGAGCGTCTCGAGGCCTGCTTCGACCGGGCGGTGGACGCATCGCTGCGCGACGTCGGCGCCGACGACCTGGGAGACCAGCTCGACAAGTACCTGGCGGACGCGCACGCGATTGAGCAGCAGGCGATCCAACTTTTGAAGAAGGGTCCGAAGATCGTCGGGGTCAAGGAGCTGGCGGACGCCTTCGAGGACCACTTGGAAGAGACCAACGAGCACAGCGCGCTGCTGGAGCAGCGCCTAGAGGCGCGAGGGTCGGGGCCCTCGAAACTCAAGGACTCGGTGCTGCGTCTCGGTGCGCTGAACTGGGGCGCCTTCTTCCAGGCGCAGGTCGATACACCGGCGAAGCTGGCGGGGTTTGCCTTTGCGTTCGAGCACCTGGAGATCGCCGCCTACGAACTGCTCAAGCGAGTGGCGGCTCGTGCCGGCGACGAGGAGACGATTTCGGCGGCGGAGAAGATTCTTCTGCAGGAGCGCAATGCTGCGGGCCGCATCCACAGCCTCTTCGACTACGCGCTCGATGCGTCGTTGGAGGAAGCCGGAGTCGCCGCGTGAGCGGCGCAGCGGCGGGGGGTCTGTGAGCGACGCGCCGCGGGGGGCTTGGTGAGCGACGCGCCGCGGGCGCGAACGCGGACACGCCGTAGGCGCTTCAAGGCTTTAGATTCCGGGTATACCGCAGCGACGCTCTGGCTGCCCCCGCCTGAATCAGAGAGCGTCCGCCCGCCTGAACTCAGAGAAAGGACGAGTGATGCCCGCCATCCTCAATGAACGCGATAGGAAGCTGACGCAGTGGTTAAACGAAGCTCACGCCAAGGAGGCGGAGCTCGAGGCCGATCTGACCGCGCACATCGCGCTTACCGACAAAGCGTCCTATAAGAAACGTCTTCAACAGCATCTGCGCGAGACCCGCGACCACAAGCGCCGCGTAGCCTCGCGAATCAAGAAGCTTGGTGGCGAAGCAGGCGCCATGTCCATTCCCGGCATGCCTCGCGCGGCGGGCGAGGTCGCGGGCAAAGCAGTTGCAGCCGTGAAGGGTCAGGTCGGCGCGGCTCGTGCCGCGATGACCGATCAGGCCGAGACCCACGTACGCAACGCGCAAGAGGAGCTCCGCGAGGAGCACGTCGAGATCGCGATCTACAACCGGATCGAGACGTTCGCAACCGAGGTCGGGGACCGAGACACCGCACAGCTGGCGAAGTCGATTCGCCGCGATGAGGAGCGCATGGCGAAGTTCCTCGACGCAGAGCTGACGCGGCTCGTAAAGGCGCTGGTCAGAGCTGAGGTACCCCGAGATCAACGAGCAAACGCGAGCCGCTCGCGGCGTGCGTCCGGCTCGCGCCGCAGCGCGGCAGGCACTTCATCTCGGTCGCAACGGACGACGTCTGCGGCGTCGCGTTCTTCGTCGCGCGCCGGCTCTCGAGGCCGCAGCGGCTCCTCGCGAACCTCATCGAGCGGCGGGTCGTCGAGGAGCGGCGGATCTCGTTCGGCCGGAAGTTCGCGCAGTGGCGCGGGCTCGCGCTCCGGAAGCAGCCGAAGCACCGGCTAGTTTCGAGGAGGGGGGCGGCCTTGCTCGGAAGGGTGGGGTCAGCCCCGGAGGCGGGCGGTCCCACCTCGAGGGGCGCGGCTCCCGCCTCGGAGAGGGGCGGTCCCGCCTCGGAAGCGCCAGAGTCCCGCCTCGGGTGGGGTTTTTTCGCCATCCCATCCATCGCCCCCAGACGGAAGGTTGCCCCTAGGCCGTAGGCCCTCGAGCGGCGGCTGACCGGGCGCCTTCTACCGGCGAACCAATACGACCAACGCGATCGCGGTTGCGGCAACAGCAACGGTGACCGCGGGACGCCCGCGGGCACGATCCGGAAGCTGCGCCATCGTGTGTCGCAGCTGAATGAATTTCTCGCGAGCCCTGGCCTTGACGTCCGTCTTTGCGGCCAGCTGCTCGACCGACTCGCCGAGCTCCTGCCGAGTCTCAGCGATCTCCTGGCGGATGGTGTCCGGGTCTCGCACGCTCATTGCCGCCCCCGCTCCGCGTGAGCTTTGATCCACTCGACATCGTCCTTGACGCTCTCTGCCGCTTCGGTCGGCGGCAACGGCTTGGCACGGCGCAACTCGACACCACCCATGAGGGCGATGACCCCCGCCACTCCGAAGTAGACGCCCGCGACTATCAGCGCCGAGGCCCACCCCGGCAGCACGATCGCGAGACCAAGAATGGCGGCAGCGGTGAGTGCGCCCAACCCGAAGAGTCCAAGCACGCCGGCTCCCCCGAACATCCCCGCGCCGAGGCCGGCTCGCTTGCCTTTGATGATCATGTCCGCTTCGGCGAGCTCAATCTCCTTGCGTGCGAGCGCGGCCGACTGCGCGGTGATGTCCTTGACCAGCTCAGGGACGCTTCGCTCTGCGCTGCTCTCTTGTATCTCCGCCATCTCTAGTGCTCCGTTCCCCGCCGTTGCCGGTCGTTAGGAGCTACCCCCGTCGTCCGCGCATAACCATTGACGCTGCGGGCGCTGGGCTTTGTTCAAGGCGACGCGTGGCGGCCCCAGACGCCGGGTAGCTCAGCGCAACGGAGGATGAGTTCACCGCATACTGGTGCTCCGCAAATTCGCCGGCAAGAAAGCGAGGTAGAGATGGCAGTTCTCAGCAACAGCACAAAAGGCAAGGCGGGCCTGAAGGTCGCGGGTGCCGCGATGAAGCATCCTGCCGCGACGCGGTTCGTGGCGAAAACGAGCCGTCCGGCCGCCAAGGGCGGCCTTAAGCTGGGCAAGACGATCGCAAAGCGCAAGGCGAGTCGCCGCATAGAGGAGGCGAGTCGCCGTATCGAGGACGTCGGTAAGACGGCTCGTGTTGTCGGAGAGACGATCGCGATCTACGGGCCGGAAGCCGCGCAGCTGTTCGGTTGGGTGGAGCCGCCCAAGCCCAAGCGCACCGCTCCCCGCGTGCTCGTGGGAATCGTGATCGGCGCCACCGCTATGTTTCTGCTCGAGCCCAGCGAGGCCGGAAAGGAACGCCGAGAAAAGGTGCTCGGACTCGTGAGCTAGCAGGTCAGTCCGGGCTCCGGGGCGGGACGGCGGCGTGGCCGGCATGCTTGTTCGGATTCGACCGCCGTCACTACGTCGGCCGGGTAGCGGCGCCGGGCGATCAGGAGCAGGAAGCCGTTGAAAAACATGAAACAGAGCATGATCAGCAATGCGTATTCCAACCCTTGGGTGGCGCGCGCGGAGATCTTCTCGTGGGTCGTGACGAGCACCTGGGCGCCGCTGAAAGCGTCGGCCACGAGTCCAAACACCAGCGGCGCGGCGCCCTGCGCGGTCTGACGCAGGAGCGTGCGGACGCCCTCCGCCCTGCCCCAGAGGCGGGACGGCATGATGTCCAGGCGCGCCGCGTCCAACGGCGGGTTGGGCGCCGCCAGCGAAGCGGCGGCGAGAATCAGTAGCGGGACCGCGATGACGAGCACAGGGACCAGCAGCCCCCCGACGAGCGCCACGGCGGCGCCGAAGAACCCGAACGCGCCGACGGTTATGCGCGCATCGAGCTGGCCCCGCGAGATCAGCTTGTCCGCCAGGCGGCCGCCGACGAGGACGCCCGCGATTGCACCTAGCCCGATGACGAACAGCACGGCGACGGTCGGGCCCTGGCTGAGGTGGAAGTGTCCGCGGACAAACACCAACCCGAAGGTCTGAACGCCGGCCAGGAAGAAGTAACCGATCGCCGAAGCCGCGATCAGCAATCGGTTGCTCCCGATGGAAAGCACGTAGCGGACTGCGCGCCGCAGCGGCATGCGCATGGGGTCTTCGTGCAATACGTGTTCGGGCACGGCGCCGACGTCGGTCGCGAGCATCGCCTCGCGCACCGTTTCTCGAGGCTGGCCTTGGGCCTCGCGTGGATCGAGCCGCGCCTGCGCTCCGCGCGTCGGCTCAGGCAGCTTGCGGGTGATGATGAGAGCAAGCACCGCCGCCAGCAGCGCGAGGATCGCAAATGCCCACCGCCACGAGGCGAGCCCCGAGACGATTCCCGCGAGAGCGAAGCCGACTCCGCTGCCGATGAGCTCGCCCGAGATGATGTAGCCGTACATGCGCGCCCGCTCTCTCGCCGGAAAGAAGTCGCCCGTCAGAGACGCGATCGCGGGTCCAACGGCGGCCGTGACGGCGCCGAGCCCCAGTCGACTGAAGAGCAGCCAGTCATAACTCTGCGCCAGCGCGCCCACGACCATCGCGGCCGCCCATAGCGCCACGGCGATCGCAAGCAGCTGCGCGCGGCTCATGCGATCGGCTAGCGCACCGGCCGGCACCGTTACGGCCGCGCCGACGAACAGCGAGATCGACGCCAACAACCCCAGGCCGGATCCGGAGATGTGGAAGGCGGAAGACAGCTGGGGGGCCGAGGCGCCGATCGTGGAAAGGTCCGCACCCGATAGAGCCAGCGTGCAGGCCAGGATGATGACCACGCGCATTCGCGTCGCACCACCGAGCTCATGCTCGAGCCGTTGGCGGATAGCCGCCACTGCCCTACGCGGCGAGCTCGTGGCCAAGTCTGCAGAGCTCATTTCAACGTCAACGGTAGGGACGAATCACGCGATGGTGTTGTGCGCCCAGCGCTCGCCGACGAACTCAGCCGGAGTCTCTGGTGCTCGAACTTGCGCGCAGTCGCGGTCAGACCTGCGGCAGTTAGGGGGACCACCCGGTGGGTAGCCGCTTTCTGAAGATGCATCCGACGCAAACAGGAGGAACGCCGTGAGCGATGGGGACCCGAAGCTTGAAGATTTGAATCGCGACCGCGTTGGTCACGAGGACCACGATCTGACGACCGATCAGGGTGTCCGAGTCGAGCACACCGATGACTCGGTGTCGGTCGGCGAGCGTGGTCCGACCCTGATCGAGGACTTTCATTTCCGCGAGAAGCTCACCAGGTTCGATCATGAGCGGATTCCGGAGCGGGTCGTTCACGCTCGTGGCGCGGGTGCCTACGGAACCTTCACCTGCACGGAATCGCTGGCTGACGTGACCCGTGCGGACTTCCTCGCCGAGCCAGGCCGCGAGACGCCCGTGTTCGTGCGCTTCTCGACGGTCGCCGGCTCTCGGGGCTCAGCCGACACCGTGCGCGACGTGCGCGGCTTTGCGACGAAGTTCTATACGCGTGAGGGCAACTACGACCTGGTCGGGAACAACATGCCGGTGTTCTTTATCCAGGACGGGATCAAGTTCCCGGACTTCGTGCACGCGGTCAAACCCGAACCGCAGAACGAGATTCCGCAGGCATCCTCAGCGCACGACACGCTGTGGGACTTCGTCTCGCTCCAGCCGGAGACGATGCACATGATCATGTGGCTGATGTCGGACCGGGCGCTGCCGCGCAGCTACAGGACGATGCAGGGATTCGGTGTGCACACCTTCCGCTTCGTCAACGCCGAAGGCAAGGGTACGTTTGTGAAGTTCCACTGGCGGCCGGTTCTGGGCACGCACTCGCTGGTCTGGGACGAGGTCCAGAAAATTGCCGGCGCGGATCCCGACTTCAACCGCCGCGACCTGTGGGAAGCGATCGAGTCGGGTAACGGGCCGGAATACGAACTCGGGGTGCAGCTGGTGCCCGAGGAGCGCGAGCACGAGTTCGACTTCGACCTCCTCGACGCGACCAAGCTCATCCCCGAGGAGGACGTGCCGCTGAGGGTCGCGGGACGGATGAAGCTCGACCGCAACCCGGACAACTTCTTTGCCGAGACCGAGCAGGTGACGTTCCACACCGCCAACGTCGTGCCGGGGATCGACTTCACCAACGACCCCCTGCTGCAGGCCCGGAACTTTTCGTACCTGGACACGCAGTTGATTCGCCTCGGCGGCCCCAACTTCGCGCAGCTGCCGGTCAACCGGCCGGTGGCGCAGGTCCACCACCACCAGCGCGATGGGTACGGCCAGCACCGGATCGATGTCTCGCCGGTCTCCTACCACCCCAACTCGATTGGGGGCGGCTGCCCAGCGCTTGCGTCGTTCGATGAGGGCGCCTACCGCCACTACACCGAGCGCGTGGACGGTCAGAAGATCCGCAAGCGCTCGGAGAGCTTCAAGGACTTCTATAGCCAGGCCACGCTGTTCTGGAACTCGATGAGCGACTGGGAGCAGCAGCACATAGCCGACGCATTCTGCTTCGAGCTCGGGAAGGTCGAGCGACCCTACATTCGAGAGCGCGTGGTGGGCAACCTCGCCCACGTCGACCACGGGCTTGCATCGCAGGTCGCCGAGGGACTGGGTCTTCCGGCGCCGCCAGAGGCCGAGGAAAATCACGGTCGGGTCTCCCCGGCACTGTCGCAGGACGATCAGCCGGAGAGCGTGGCCACGCGGAAGGTCGCAGTGCTCGCGGCCGACGGAGTCGACGCTGCGTCCCTGCAGCCGGTGCTGGAGGGCCTGCGGGAACAAGGTGCGATCTGCGAGATCCTTGCGCCACACGGAGGAGAGCTGGAGGGCGGCTTGCAGGTTGACCGGGCGCTGGTGACGATGGCGTCCGTCCTCTATGACGCAGTGGTGGTAGGGGGCGGACGCGACAGCGTGGAGGCGCTGCGGGGCAACGGCACAGCAGTCCGCTATGTGGCCGAGGCGTACAAGCACGCCAAGCCCATCGCGGCGATCGGCGAAGGGGTCGAGCTGCTGCGCGGGGCGCCGTTGAACGACGCGCGAATCTCAGATGACGGGCTCGTCGATAACTCAGGCGTCGTGACGTTGGCAGCCGCAAGCAACGGCGATCTCGCCGGATTCATAGCCGCGCTGACCACCGCAATCGCGCAGCACCGACACTTCGACCGGCGGGTCGATCCGGTCCCGGCCTGAGGCGGGGCCGTCCGCTGTGTGGTCGCGGCCTAACCGGAGCCGGACGCTCGGGCGCCAGGCGCCGGACGCTCGGGCGCCAGGCGCCGGCGCGCTCAAAGGTCGCCCCGCCAAGGCGCCTCAGACCCGGCCCGCCGCCAGGGAGAGAGAGAACATCCATCCGGCGGCGGGCCAGTAGGAGGGGAGGGGACTGGTGAGTCAACATTCGCCTGGGCTGGCGAACCTCCCAGCGCACTCAATCCCTGACCCTGTGAGAACACTGGGTCTGGACGAACAAGCTAACTCCGGTGTGGCCGAGTCCTCCACCCCAGCCGTTGGAAGCAACAACATTCGCCGTTCTCGGGTCCGAAGCCGGACAAAAGGCGCGGCAAAGCGAGGGCGTCAAGGGCGCAATTCCAGCCGCATACGGGCCGCTGGCGGCGAGCCACGCGGGCAGCCGGGCGCGGAGCGATACGGGCCGCCAGCGGGGAGCAACACGGACAGCCGGCCGCCGCCGACCGCGACGCGAGCGCGACTTAGGCGCTGCCCTCTGCGAGGTCGCGCCTCTGTCTCGGGCGCGGTTGTGACCTCCGCTCCCTTATGCCACGGCCCGGAATCTCACAACGCCGCGCGTATTCGCGGAACTCAGCTTCAAAGCGGGGCCACCACTCACCGCGGAGTTCCTCGGGCGTGTCGCGCCGGCGCTTAAACCGCCACGCGAAGGCCGCGAACCCGATAAGCACCGCCGCGAGCGCTACCCAAACAAGAACGATCATCGGCACCTTCCCAACCGTCGAAGACTCATACCTTTTCTCTTCCCGCTTTTCTAGGAAATCGAACGCGGAGTCGCCGCCCGGCGTCTGTCCGCTGACTTGTACGAACTCGCTTCTGGTGCAAGCGCTCGGCCAGCCTCGACGACAGAGCCATGACTGTTATCGCCGGGTTCGCCGAACCCTGAGTCGGCATCACTGAGCCGTCGGCCAGGAAGAGGTTCGGCGTATCCCACACCCGGTGGTCAGCGTCGACGACGCTCGTATCAGGGTCAGAGCCCATGGGACAACCCCCCACCAAGTGTGCGTAGCGGTCGATCGCGAGGATGTCCTGTGCTCCGGCGGCTTCGAGTATCTCTCTCAGCGTCTGCCGGGCCATCGCGATGTTGCGACGGTCGTTGTCGCACTGGGTGTAGTCCATACGCGCGACCGGCAAGCCGTGGCTGTCGGTCACATCCGCCGCGACGGTGACCCGGTTCTCGGCCAGCGGCAACAGCTCCGAGAGCGCCCCGAGCGCGTACCAGTGGTTGTAGTCGCGCATGTACTCCCGCAACGCCTGACCCCAATGACCGTCGGCGAGCACGTGCTCGGCCCAGGCGATTGGGAGAGGGCTCACGGTCTGGATGGAGAAGCCGCGGGCGAATCCGCGCGTGGGATCGGTCTCGTAGAACTGCTCAGATGAGATCTCGGGTGGGGGTGCCTTGTACATCCTCACCTCCTCGGGGAAGCGGCCCGCTAGCTGCGGCGCCCCCTGGACCATGACCCCGCGCCCGACCAGGTCGTTTCCATTCCCGATCCCGTGCGGAAACCGCGGGCCGGCTGAGTTGAGCAGCAAGCGCGGAGTCTCGATCGAGTAGCCCGCTACCACTACCGCGTCGGCCCGCTGGAATCGCTCGGAGCCTTCGTGCAGGTAGCGGACGCCCAGTGCGCGGCCGCTCGACTCGTCGACCTCGATCGCGCTGACCATGCAGCTGTCGCGAATTTCGGCGCCATGTGCGATCGCGTCCGGGATATGGGTGATCAGCGGTGACCCCTTCGCGTTGACCTTGCAGCCTTGGAGGCACAGTCCGCGGTAGATGCAATGGGGGCGATTGCCGAAGGCGCCGTTGGTGATCCCCACCGGGCCCACCCGGACCTCGATTCCCAGCTTGCGCGCCCCGTCCCAGCACAGCTCAGCGCCGCCCGTCACCGGGTGGGCGGTGTGCGGGTAACGATGCGGGTCGCCCCAGGGCCAGAAATCGCCTGCGACGGGGAGTTCGAGTTCGAGCCGCTCGTAGTGGGCCTTCAGATCCCAGTACGAGATGGGCCAGTCCTGTCCGACGCCGTCGCGCGTTCGCACCTGGAAATCGGATGGGTGAAAGCGCGGGCAGTATCCGGCGTAGTGGTTCATGGAACCGCCCACGCCGTGGCCCGAGTTGTTCTTGCCAAGCTCCACGGGGTCTTCGCCGCCGATCACGCGCTGCTCGGTCCAGTAGAGCTTGTGGGCGCCGGCCTCGTCGGAGACCCAGTCCTCGTCCGGGTCCCAGAAGGGTCCAACCTCAAGCACGACCACCTTCCAACCGCGGCGCGCAAGCCGCTGGGCGAGCGTCGAGCCGCCCGCGCCCGCGCCCACGATGACGAGATCGACCGCATAGCTGTCGTCGTAGTGGGCCATGCGCTCGCGTGGCACGGCCCGCCGATGAACGTCGAGCAAAAACGCGGAATCGTTGTCCGGCGGCCGTAGCGCACCCTGCGGGAAGGTCCGCAGACCGTGCGGTCCAAACCTCCCGCGCAGGGAGAATCGGCGCTCCCCGCCGGTCTCCCCGCCGAAATCGCGATCAGGACCAGTCATTCCAGTCCCTGCTCCTTGACGTCCTTCACGGGATCGACACCAGTCGCCGCTGCCCCTTCCCAGTGCTCGCGCTGGCCGACGCCAAAGCGGGCGAACCCGCGGGGGTAGGCGGGACCGCCGAACCCGATCTCGTTCCAGGCCCAAGGGTGTGAGTAAAAGACGCTGAGCACCGCTCGCATCACCACCGACCAGGCCCGCTTGGCAGGCAACTCGTCCCACACCTGACCGTGCAGGCTGCCCTTCGAGAACGCCTCGATGACCTCACACTGCACCGTCCACGGCGCGGTCGCAAACTCGTCTGAGCCGTGTTGGCGAGCCGCGGCGTCAAGGCCCTTAGCGACTTGGCGCCATGTCTCGCGGTCGTCGGGCATATCCGCGTAGCGGAAGCCATCGAGCTGACCGGCGAACAGCTTGGCGTCGATCATGTTGAGCACGGGGACCCGCGGCTCCTTGTCCTGTGCCAGCACGAGGTCGCAGAAGACTCCCAGTGTCCGCGCCTCACCGTCGGAGAAGAAGCGAATGTCCGGCACCTTCTCGACACGGTCGAGCACCAGGCGGCGCGTCACCTCGTCCCAGTGAGGTGCCTCCGCGAGCACGTCATAGTGGGGGTAGCGGCCGTACATCTGGGGAGTGACGCCTGCTTGCTGGCGCGGTAGGCGGTCGGGGTGGGCGGGCTGTCGGTCCGGACGCAGGTTCGGGAGGTGGCCGGGTTCACGGAAGCCGCTCGACATCCGCCCGTTGCCTACCCGCCGCGGTGCAAGGGCTAACTCGCTGCGCGGAGGAAGCAGCCGAGACGTCCGCTCTCCGTCCCCGCGCGGCGATTAGCACGTCAGGCCGGGGGTATCAACCACACGTGGCCGCCACAGGCCAGTTGCGAGTATTGGATGGACCGCGAGGAGGAAAAATGAAGAGAAGACTTCCCAGCCATCAGACCGTCAAGTTGGCACGGGGTAAGCACTCCTCGCCGCGCGACGGGGTGTGCGTGATGGAGCTCGCCTCGATGCTTTCCGGCGAGGGATTCAGCGATCGCCCCTACTGCGTCTCGCCCGCCATAGCCGGCTTCCTGCGCGCCTACAACGACTTCATCGATGATCGCCTGCGCCAGGACCTCTTCCGTCTGGCCTCGGCGGTTGTGGGAACGCGCGGCACGCCCGAGATCGAGCAGATGCGCGTGCGACGAGTGATTGAGTGGGGACAGGCGCTGCGACGTCCGCGTCCCTGGAGCAAAGTGGCCACATACACGCACACCTTTCGCGCGCAAGGCGACGACCTCAATCCGGACGAGGCCGGTGCCTTTGCGGTCCGGGGGATCGGTAGGAAGCGGACGAGAGCCCACGCGGAGGCGCTGGCTCTGGTCGATGAACTCGTGGCTTGTGGCCAGCGAGACGAGAACAGTGCGCACCAGACAGTCGAGCAGTGGCTATTTGGGCGGCGCAAGGAACTCGAGCCGTCGGCCTGACGGCGAGCGCCGCCGGCCGCGCTGGGTGGCCTGATCAGCTCCGCGCCAACCCGCTAGCGCTCGCGCTCGAGGGCCGCGGCGGCCAAGCCCATCCCCCCGACCAGCGCGAGCGACCCCGGCGCGAGCAGAGGAGGCCCCATCACGATGTTGAACAGCGGCTCGGAGAAGCCTCCGGGCTTTCGCGAGACACCGCGCACGTGCGTGATCACGCCGACCGCGCCGTCGATGCAGTAGAGCGCCGAGAGCACGGGCAGCCAGGTCCGGGCGGCGCTGCGCGAGCGCACCCCCGCGATGCCGGCAGCGGTGAGCGCCGGGGACAGCCACACGGGCGTCCACATCCACTTATCGCCGAAGGAGCCGCGGAAGTGCTCGAAGTAGATCTCGATCCCCAGCGGAAGCGCGCTGAACGCGGTCGCCGCGGCGAGCGTGCGCTGGGCGCGGCCTCGCCGCACGTTCTCCCACCACCACTGCGCCGGCTTTGCAGGTGGGGCCGACCGGCCCAGCCCAAACACCGAGAGCTTCATCGTCCGGGCAGGAACTCCTGAGCCTTCTGTACGAAGGATTGCTTGACGATGCGCCCGGCGTGCGGATCTCCGCCCAGCAGGGCCGAGCTGAGCGCCTTGGCCTGCTCGAGTGTGATGTGCGGAGGCAGCGGCGGCACCTCGGGATCGGTGACCGCCTCGTAGACGACCGGCCGGTCGGCCGCGAGCGCTTCCTCCCAGGCGCTGGCGACCTGGTCGGGCGAGTCGACGCGGATTCCCTTCAGGCCGATCAGCTCCGCGTAGCTCGCGTACGGGAAGTCGGGAAGATCCTGAGACCCCTCGAACTTGGGGTCGCCGGACATCGCCCGCTGCTCCCAGGTGACCTGGTTGAGGTCGCGGTTGTTGAGCACGAGCACGATCAGGCGCTGGTCAGACCAACGATGGTGGTACTTGGCGATCGTGATGAGCTCGTTGATGCCGTTCATCTGCATCGCTCCGTCGCCGACGAGCGCGATCACCGGTCGCTCCGGGTAGGCGAACTTGGCCGCGATCGCGTAGGGCACACCGGGCCCCATGGTCGCGAGTGTCCCTGACAGCGACGCCATCATGCCCTCGCGCAGCCTTATGTCACGCGCGAACCAGTTGGCCGACGAACCGGAGTCCGAGCTGAGAATCGCCCCATCGGGCAGCCGCTTTGAGAGCTCGTAGAAGACCAGCTGCGGGTTGATGGGGTCCGCCTCGAGGTGGGCTCGGTCGTCCATCAACTTCCACCACTCGCCGACCTCGCCCTCGATCTGCTGGCGCCAGCTCTCGTCCTCCTTGCGGTTCAGAAGCGGGAGCAGGGCGCGCAGGGTCTCCGCGGCGTCGCCGACGAGGTTGACCTCCATCGGATAGCGGATTCCGAGCATGCGGCCGTCGATGTCGATCTGGACACCGCGGGCCTGCCCCTCCTCCGGCAGAAACTCCGAATAAGGAAAGCTCGAGCCGACCATCAGGAGCGTGTCGCACTCCTGCATCAGGGTCCAGCTGGGCTTGGTGCCGAGCAACCCGATCGGGCCCGTGACGTAGGGCAGGTTGTCGGGGAGAACGGCCTTGCCCAGCAGTGCCTTGGCTACCCCGGCACCGAGAACCTCCGCCGCGGCCGCCACCTCGCTTCGCGCTCCGAGGGCTCCCTGTCCGACGAGCATCGCGACCCGCTCGCCGGCGTTCAGCACTTCGGCCGCCCGGCTCAGTTCCTCATCGTGGGGCAGCACCCGGGGGCTGCGGAAACCGGGGCCCGAATGGACCGTGCCGTGGACGTGCGGCGGCGTGGGGACGGCGTCCGCCTCCTGCACGTCATTGGGAATGATGATCGCCGTCACGGTCCGCTCGGCGAGCGCGATCCGGCAGGCCCGATCGATGAGATGGCGAACCTGGGTCGGCTCCATCGCCACCTGGACGAATTCACCGGCGACGTCCTTGAACAGCGCGTCGAGGTCGATCTCCTGCTGATAGTGACCGCCGAGTCCCGCTCGAGCCTGCTGCCCGACGATCGCCATGACGGGTTGATGGTCGAGCTTGGCGTCGTACAGCCCGTTCAGTAGGTGGACGGCACCCGG
>DASRHQ010000043.1:0-8481 GCA_035650455.1 Solirubrobacteraceae bacterium | reverse complement strand
TCCCCGCCAGGGCGTGCCCCCCGCATTCGAAAGCTGGGAGGCCTACGCCGAGACCTTCCGATGGGGCGCCGTCAGCCGCGCGTTCCCCGATGCCGGAAGCTGGTGGTGGGAGCTCCGCCTGCATCCGGGATTCGGGACGCTTGAATTCCGCGTACCCGACGCGCAGAGCTCGGTTGCCGACGCCGCGGCGATCGCGGCGGTCGTTCAAGCGCTCGTCGGCTGGCTCGGAGAGCGTCACGACGCCGGGGAGACGTTGCCGATCCTGCCGACTTGGCGTATCGAGGAAAACCGATGGTCCGCTTGTCGCGACGGGATCGAGGGCGACATGGCAGACCTCCGGACCGGTGCGCTCAACACCACTCGTCGTTGCCTGGAGGAGCTGTTATCGAATCTGAAAGCCTTTGAGACGCGCTTCCAGTCGCGGCGGGCGCTGGCACGTGCGCATGAGATGACTCAGGCGAACGGGGCGATCGCGCAGCGGCTCGCCGTCAGCCATGGGGGCATCGCAGCCGTGGCGCACTGGCTGGCCGAGCAGTTCCTTGCGCCGCCAGACGGGTAGCGCTGCTTCGGAGCCGCATCGCAACCAGGTCACGACAGCCGTGAGGACACTTCCAAGAGCCCGGGGTCCCATCAGCGAGCTTTTGCTTGAGGAACTGCCGCGCGGGATCCGCGAACTACCTCGCCTGCCGCCCCCACACGCCGGCGACCCGCTCGCCGACGAGGACCTCCAGCTGTCGCTCTACCTGTGCTACGAGTTGCACTACCGCGGGCTGCCCGGGGTCGACGAGCGCTGGGAGTGGGACCCGTCGCTGCTCTGCGTACGCGCCGCACTCGAGCAACAGTTCGAGGAGGCGCTGCTCGCCGCGGTCCCGCCCCCGGAGGAGGCGCCCGGCGCCGACGAAATCGATCTCGCCCTACGGGCGATCGCTGCTGAGGAGGGTCCGGCGCTCTCCTCCTATGTGCAGCGCGAGGCCACGCTGGCGCAGATCCGTGAGTTCGTCGTTCATCGCTCCGCGTATCAGCTTAAGGAGGCAGACCCGCACTCGTGGGCTTTGCCACGCCTGGCCGGAGCGCCCAAAGCGGCACTGCTCGAGATCCAGGCCGACGAATACGGCGGTGGGCGTGCCGAGTGGATTCACGCCGAGCTGTTCGCAAGGGCGATGCGAGCGCTTGGCCTCGACTCCACATATGGTGCCTACCTGAACCTGATACCGGGGACGACGCTCGCGACCGTCAACCAAATGTCGCTCTTCGGACTCCACCGCCGTTGGCGGGGAGCCATCGTCGGTCACCTCGCGATGTTCGAGATGACCTCCTCGCTCCCGAACCGTCGCTACGCAGATGGGCTTCGGCGACTGGGGTTGCACGGCGACGCGACGCTTTTCTTCGACGAGCACGTCGAAGCCGATGCGGTGCATGAGAACGTCGCCGCGGTTGACCTGGCCGGGGGTCTGGTGCGCCAGGATCCGGCGCTCAGCGGCGCGGTCTTGTGGGGGGCACGGACGCTGTCGTATCTCGGCGAACGGTGGGCGTCAGGGTTGCTGCGCTGCTGGTCTGAGGGCAGGACGTCCCTGCTCGGAGAGCTTCAGGCCGAGCCGCTCGAGCTCAGCGAAGCCGTCGGCCGGTGACCCGGGCGCGCCGGCGGCGCGGAATCCGATTCTTTTGTGGGTGCCGTCGCAGAACGGCCGGAGCCGCGACTTACCGCAGCGACAAAGCGCGATCGGATCGCGGCGGTTGTCGAGTGCCTGTCCCTGGTCATCGAGAACGCGAACCGAACCGCGGACAAGCAGCGGTCCATTGCGGTACGGCGTTACGAGGACGTCTCGCTTGGATTCCACCTCGCACTAGCTTCCCGAGAGGCGGCGGCCGAAATCAAGCGGTCAATAGCTCACGACCCGTGGCCGACTTCGGGAGGCGTCCAGTCCGCCTTCATCGAAAGTGGCGGTGTCAGACCACGGCGCACCAGCTCGTGACGCACTGCCAGCGTTATGCCCGCGGCGGCAATCACGATCCCCGCCAGGATCCGCAGCACATCCTCGATCGCGGCATGCAGCGGCACGCCGGAGACATGCAGGTCGCCGATCGCGCTCGCCGCGGCGGCCACGCCGACGCCGCCCGCGGTGACGATGATCGTGAGCATCACGCCCGAGGCCTCTCCGGCCCGCTCCGGACGGACGGCGGCTTGGGTAGCGACATTGGCAAACGTCCATCCGATTCCGAAACCAAACGTGGTCACCGCGAAGACGAGGATGTAGACGGGCCAGCCGTGCGCGAAGGTGAGCGCCATGAGGCCGCAGCCGGCCAGCACGCCCGCGCCTGCCATCACCGCGGAAGGGCGGAAGTATTTTCCAAGGCGGGCTCCAACCGGCCCCGACAGCGCGACCAGCAGCGAGGGGCCGACGAAGACGATTCCGGCGGTCAGCGGCGAGAGCCCGCGGACGGACTGGAGGTAGAGCGTCTCGGCGAAGACGATGACGGCGTAGCCGATGTTCGACACGGCTCCCATCCAGGTGACCAGCACGTACGGCACGTTGCGAAAAAGCGTCAATCTCACAAGTGGAAAACGAATCCGGCGCTCGAGGAGCACGAACGCCGTGAGCGAGGCCGCGGCGACGATGAATCCGGCGATCGTCGGCGCGGAGCCCCAGCCCCATGCGTGGGCGCGATCGATCGTGATGCTGAGGGCCGCGACCGAGCAGCCGATGAGGATCGCACCTGCAACGTCGAGCCTACGCGGCGCGGCCTCGTCGCGCGAGTTGCGGACCGTACGTGCCGCGATGATCAGCGAAACGCCGGTCAGCGGCACCATCAGCCAGAAGATCCATCTCCAGCCGGGTCCCTGCGACAGACCTCCGCCGACGAACGGCCCCAGCGCCGTGCCGATATTCGCGATCCCGAACGCGAGCCCCAAGGCCGCCGCGCGAGCATCGTCTGAGAACTCGTTGCTCAGAGCAGCAATCCCGACCGGAAAGATCACAGCAGCCCCGGTGCCTTGGATGACACGGAAGGCGACGAGGAACTCAAGGTTTGGCGCCATCGCACACGCCGCCGAGGCGAGCCCGAATACCGCGATGCCGCCCAGCAGCACGCGGCGACGCCCGAAGATGTCTCCGATCCGACCCGCGATGATGAAGAGCGATCCGAGCGACAGCATGTAGGCGCTGATCGACCACTGCAGCTCGCTCGGGCCAGCGTGGAATGTACGCCCGATGTCCGGAAGTGCCAGGTTGAGTGCGAAGAAGTCCACCTGTATGCAGAACAGCGCGAGCGAGACAGCGATCAGCGCTCCCCGCGCACGACCCCCGGAGCTCGCGCGCAGCGGCGCGTTTGCGATGCTGTCTACCGCCACGGCCCTGGCAGCTTGAAAGTGTGCCCCTCCACGTCAAGGCGGCGACCGCAATCGGACCGGCGTACGTCGCTGCCCAACCTGCAAATGGCCTTCCTGCGCTGCTCGTGCAGTGCCGCCTCCGCCGGACCGAGTTCCGCAGCACACGGCATCCTAAACCAGACTCCGGTGTAACAGCACGCTCTGGGCCGACGCAGGCAGTGCAGGTGGTTGAAGGTGAAGACCAGATCGGCGAGTTCCACGCGAACGAGCGGACGTGTCGCCAGTGGTGCAATGTCTGTGGAGGTCATCTGATGGCGCGCCACCCGCAATGGGGCATGGTCGACGTCTATGCGGCGACAATCCCCTCGTTTCCGTTCACCCTCTAGCTGCACGTCAATTACGAGTCGGCCGTGCTGCCCGTGGAGGACGGGCTGCCAAAGCTCAGAGACTTTCCGGCGGAGCTGGGCGGCTCGGGAGAGACGCTACCTGAGTAGCACGCTGCTCCACGTTCGGACGAGACCGCCGCGAGGCGGCATACCCGTCACTGTTGGGTGCGGGTGCTAATGGAAGATCAGTTCGATCGCGATGATCAGCAGCCCGAGCATGGCCCCGAAAAACGTCTGGATCAGCAGCGCCACAGCTGAGAGTCTTGCGCTTATTCCGGCAACCACCTCAATCAGCAGGAGCATCGCAACCGAGGTCCAGATCCCGACAGACACCGCGACCGTCAGCCTTGCCCCGGCTGCCCACGCGCTCAGGACTGCGAGCAGTGGCACCATCGCTCCGGTGAGGATGGGGAGCTCGTGTCCAGCGGTCTGGCCGATCGTCCGCAGTTGCAGTCGTTCGTGTCCCTCGATCCGGCGGCCCATCAGCGTCGCGTAGGAGTGCGCCAGCCAGTAGAGCACCATCACGACTGCGACCGCGCCGACGGTCTCGAGGTAGGTCTCGTGGCGGGCGCTCTCCGTGGCGAGCAGGGCGGCAACGGTGATGGTGCCGTAGACGAGCGGGCCCGGTGCGCCGAACATCGTGGCATTGTCAAGCCCCGGCCGGACTAACCGGTGTGCAGTTCGACAGCATCGGCAGAGCGCTGTCTGACCGGCCCAGCCCCGACCCCGTAAGAGCACTTGCACACTGCCATCGACCGACGACGATATGGGTGGAGGCTAGGGCGGGGAAGCGTTGAGCTGACCCGATCGGAAGTGTCCGTGTAGCCGGCTCTCTGCGCTGGTTGACAGAGTCGCTGGCTCGCGCTAGCGTCGCTTCGCGATCATCGAGTCGCGCAAGGAGGGGCTCGCAACCGGACCAGGGGGTGACGATGTGTCCGGAAGGCCGACCGTAACTGGTCCGAAGTGATGTCGCGGGGCCCACGCCGGGTTCGTCGATCTGAGCCCCCAAGCAGCACTCCCATGTCGCCGGCGCCCGAGCTCGCGATCCGCGTCAGGGCGATCGAAGACTTGTTCGTGTCCCTAGATGCCCGCCCGCTGGCCGAGCGACCACTGCGCGAGGAGGTGCGGCTTAAGCTGCTGGACGAATGGGAACCGATCCGGGACGGCCGGTCGCCGACCCTGTGCGTGCATGCCCCTGCGTCCGAACGGGCGGGCACCGACGTGGATGCGGTTGGGGCCGCGGTCCGCGCCGACCTGAGGGCCCACACGCGCCGGCTGCACTACGTCAACCCGCTGGCCCATCGTGAGCGTATCGCCGTCTGGGCCGGAATCCTGATCTTCCTGGGCACGATCGTCGTCTCTACGCTGCTCGATCGGATCAGCACCTACGTGCTCATCGTGGGCATCTCGCAGGGGATCGTCGTGATCGGCTGGGTCGCGCTGTGGGATCCGGCCCAGCGCCTGTTCTTGGACATCATTCCCCATCATTTCGCCCGCAAGCGCTATGCCGAACTTGCCGAAATCCAGCTGCGGTTCGCTTGGCGGGCAGCTACCAAGCCAATCGGGGAGGCCGGCTCGACTGCGGACCGCGGCAATTCAGACCAACGGCCGCCCCTATCCGGCGACAAATCCGCGCTGCGTGCCTGAGCTCATTGAGCCTCTCGCCACAACCCGCACTGAGCCTGAGGAACGGCCCTTGGCGGCAATCAAGCGCGTCTGGCCGATTCTGCTGGTCGTATTGCCGCTTTTCGTTCCCGAGGTGGTGGCCGAGTTCACGCCCTTGCGAGTCGATGCGGCGCTGGTTATCGCTGGAATCCTGCCGGTCATCATAGGCTGGACGTACTCACCGCGGTACGCGGTGATGGCGATACCGCTGGCGGGGATCCTGAATGCGTTGGCCGTGCTCGTGTTCGGCCATCCTGTTGCGACGACCCTCTTCATGGTCTGCATCGCGTTTATGGTCGGCCTGAGCGCACTGCGCGGGTTGCACCCCGTGGCAGCGTTTGCCGCGATTCAGCCCGCCATCGTGGTGATATCGGGCTATCACACGGTGTCGTTTCATGGCGCTACGCCGGGGCAGGTGGGCCAGGCGCTGATCTGCGCCGGAGTGGCGGTCATCGGCGGGCTGTGGGCCCTGCTCATCGGCGCCACCTTGCTCCGAGATGAGTCAAGCGGCCCGCCGGCACGGGTACCTCCGCGGATCGTCGCCTTCTACACGGGGGCGCTGGTGCTGATGCTCGGGGCCGCCGCTTATGTGGCATCGACCTGGTTCTTGAAGACCACAGCGGGCTGGGTTTTGTTGACTGTGTTACTGGTCACCCGGCCGACGTACGACGAGTCCCGACAGATGATCCGCGAACGGGCGCTCGGCACCGTAGCCGGCGGCGTTGGGGCAGCCGTCGTGGCGACGATCGTGTCCAACAGCGCGATACTCGTCGGGATAGGCACACTGGCGATGGTCGTAGCGGCTGTGCTGCAACTTCAGCACGCGCGTTACGCCTACTTCGCGGTCTTCGTCACGGCGGCGATCGTGTTGCTCGATGCCCAGCGCAGCAACGTCTTCCAGATCGACCTGCAGCGAGTGTTGTACTCGATCGTTGGGGTGGCGCTGGTTGCGGCCGCCGTGGCAACGGCCGAGATGCTGCTCGGCCGATCAACATCCACCGCGAGCTAAGTAGTGCCAAGCGCTGTGGAAGTGATCGAGGTCGTCTGGGGAACGGAGCGGTTCCGGGAGCAGCGAGCTCAGGAGTAGTGTCGTGCCGTGGCTGCACGAGGTCGATGACGTCCTAGCGGCATTAGATTGGAGAGGCCTTTGGGATTACCGCCTCCTCGGCATCCGCGCGAGTCTTCCCGAAAGGCGCAATTTGCAGCGATTTCTTTCGAAGGCGACGACCGGAATCGAACCGGTGTAGACGGCTTTGCAGGCCGCTGCGTAACCACTCCGCCACGTCGCCGCGAGAGGTGCCTAGCGTAGCGACGGGGGCGCGTCAACCGGAGCGCAGCACGACCGCGGTGCCCGAGGGGTCACGGACACGCACTCCATCGGCGACCGTATCGGCCGCGATGCCCGCTGCCTCAACCCGTCCCACGACCCTTTCCAGCCCACGCTCGTCGGTGAGCAGCAGCTCGAAATCGCGAAGGCCGATTGACCCTGACGGGGGCGGGCTGGCTCCCGCGCTGCGCCACGTGTTCACTCCGATGTGGTGGTGGTAGCCACCCGCCGAGACGAACAACGCGCCTGGGTAGCCGCGCACCGTGACCTCGAGTCCGAGCAGGCCGCTATAGAACTCCTCGGCTTCATTCAGATCGGAGACCTGGAGGTGGACGTGGCCCATCCGCGTTCCCGCCGGGACCGTGTCGGGAGCGGGGGAGAGGTTTGCCGCGGCCGCCCTTGATTTCGAGGCTGTGGCGGTGGTCACCCCCGCGGGACCGGTCAGCTCGCCGAGCAGGTGATCGAGATCCAACGGTAGCGTCGCCATCTCTAGCTGGCCGTTGGATCGCGGCCACTGGTCTCGCGGGCGGTCGCGATAGATCTCGATCCCGTTGCCGTCAGGGTCTGAGAGGTAGAGCGCTTCTGAGACGAGGTGGTCGGAAGCGCCGTCGAGCGGCCAGCGGTGCATCGCCAGACGCCGCAGCGAGTGGGCGAGTTCCAGGCGCGACGGGACGAGGATCGCCATGTGGAAGAGGCCCGTGGCGCGAGGATCGAGAGGATGCGCGGCCGGATTCCCTTCAAGTTCGACAAGCGGGGCGCCGTCCGGACCGGCCAGCAGGACCGTCGATCCTTCGGCCGCGCCGGCCAGCAGTCCGAGCGTCTGCTCGTAGAAGGCCACCGATCGATCGAGGTCAGAGACCGTCAGGTGTACGGTTCCGATCGCGGTCGCCGGATCGATCGTGTCCGCCACGGCGCGGCTCGACGGATGGCTCGCTTTGTCGGACACGAGCGGCGGCCTCAGTCGACCGTGCATTGGCCCTCGCCGACACCCGCCCCCGGGAGCCGCGCAAGCAGTGCCGCCAGCTGCTGGATCTCCTCGGCGCTGTAGCTCGACAGAAAAAGGCGGTGGATGCTTGCAATGTGCGTGCGGCCGGCCTGGCGGAGCTTCTTGTAACCCGCGTTGGTGAGCGACGCGTAGGAGACACGAGCGTCCCGCGTGCAGCCGATCCGCTCGATGAACCCGGTCCCCACGAGACCGTCCACGAGACGCGTTATCCCCGAGCGAGTCAGCATCGTCCGCTCCGCGAGCGCTGACATGGCCAGCTTGCGATCCGGTGCCTGGGCGAGGTAGAGCAGAACCTCGTAGTCGCGTGTGGTGATGCCGTGCTCCGCGACCAGCTCGGCGTCGAGCGCACGCAGGATGGACGCGTGACTCTGGAGGAAGCAACGCCAGGCGCCGAGGGCGGCGCCCTCGAGATCTGTCGCGGAGATGGTCGGCATCGCTTATCTATTCTAGTTGACGAGTCAACTTGATTGTGAAGACATTATTGCGTTTTGCAGCAGTTCTTGACCTGAGGAGTAGCTTCAGAGGTGGCGAAGACTCTCGTAAGGAGCTGATGGGGCATGGCAAGTTCGGAGATGCGCGGAAATGATGTGGGTCGAGCCGTAGAGGCCGACATCGCGCGGTACACGGATCAGGCGTCTATTGAGCTCTCCGCCGCACAGGCCAGCGAGACAGCTGAGCAGGCGGAGTCGCGACGCATCGGCGGTTACTGGTCAAGCCAGACCGATCGCAGCCGGATGATCAAGGCAGCGCGCGAGACGGAGTTTCCGAT
>DASRHQ010000042.1:0-33809 GCA_035650455.1 Solirubrobacteraceae bacterium | reverse complement strand
CTTGTTGAACCGGTGGATCTCATCGAGGAAGAAAATGGTCTGCCTGCCGTTCAGCGAGAGCCGTTCGCGCGCTCGTTGGATGACCTCTCGCACCTCGGCGCGGCCGACCTGGACCGCGCTGTGCTCTTCGAAGGCGGCATCGGCGGCCTCGGCCACGAGCCGGGCCAGGGTGGTCTTGCCGGTACCCGGCGGTCCATGGAGGATCATCGAGTGCGTGTGGCCCTCCTCGATCGCTCGCCGCAGCGCCGAGCCGGCCCGCAGCAGATGGTCCTGCCCGACGAACTCGTCAAGTGCCTGCGGCCGCAGCCGCGTCGCGAGGGGAATCTGACCTGGGATTGCGTCCGCTACCTCGCGTCCCGGCTCCTCCCCGAATAAACGCTCCATCGCGTCTCACCACCCCACAATGGCGAGCGTGGCGTCGTGGAGCAAGCCGTTGGTCGCCACGGCGCTGCCGCCGTCGGCGCGCCTGACTCCGTGAAGGTCCGTGAATCGACCGCCCGCCTCCTCCACGATCAAGAGCGCAGCGGCCAGATCCCACAGCCGCACCTCCGGCTCGACTCCCCCGATGTCAACTACACCTTCGGCCACCAGCATGTAAGACCACACGTCCCCGAACGCTCGCGACCGCCAACAGCGGGCGATCAGGTCGAGCAGCGGCTGGACGCGGTCGATCTTCGTCCATTCGCCCAGACCCCCGTGTGAGATTTGAGCATCCTCGAGCACTCGGACGGATGAGACTTGCAGCCGGCGGGGTCCTTCCCCGACCGGATCGCGCACGAACGCGCCATCGCCGCGAGAGGCCCACCAGCGCCGTTGAAGGGCGGGTGCCGAAACGACGCTCGCCACGATTTCGCCGTCCTCCTCGAGCGCAATCAGCGTCGCCCACACCGGCATTCCGCGCACGTACCCCTTGGTGCCGTCGATCGGATCGATGATCCAGCGCCGCCCGGATCCGTCCGCGGCACCGCCAAACTCCTCGCCGACCACAGCGTCCCCCGGTCTGGTGGCTGCCAGCCGCTCTCGCAGGGCCTCCTCGACGGCCCGGTCGGCCTCCGTCACCGGCGTGAGATCCGGCTTGGTCTCGACCAGCAGGTCATCGGCCCGGAAACGGCTCAGGGTGATCGAGTCGGCGACGTCCGCCAGTGCGAGCCCGAGGGAGAGGTCGTCGTTCACCGCGGGTGATCGTACGCTCCCGACGTGGGCGCAACTCCTGAAACCGCCGCCGGCCCGGACTCCGACGAGTCGCTGACCGCGCTCGAGCAGGAGCGGCGCACCACGCCGGTCGAGCTGCTTTGGGACCTCGTTTTCGTGTTCGCCGTCACGCAGGTGACGACGCTGCTCTCCAAGGACCTCACCTGGGTCGGCTTCGGCCGTTCGATGCTGGTGCTCGCGCTGGTGTGGTGGGCCTGGTCCGCCTTCGTGTGGGCCGCCAATGCGCAACGGGCCGACTCGGGCGTCCTGCTGGTGGCGCTACTGGCTGGGACCCCGTGCATCTTTGTCGCCGGGATCGCGCTCCCCCACGTCTTCGGTGCCCACGCGACGCTGTTCGCCGGCGCCTACGCGGCGGTGCGGGGCATCCATCTGGCGCTCTACGCCGACGCCTCCAGGCGGGGCAATGCGTCCTGGAGCGCGATCGCCGGCTTTGCGGTGACAGTGGTGATTGGGATGGCGCTTCTGCTGGCGGGCTCGTTTGTCTCCGAGGGGCTGCGGGTCATTTTGTGGGGGGTGGCCGCGGCGATCGACTACGCGGGCCCGGGGCTGCTGACACGGGCGCGCCTTCGTGGTCTGCAGCGAGTCGCGGTCGCTCACTTCGCCGAGCGCTACGGGCTGTTTGTGATCATCGCGCTGGGCGAGTCGATCGTGGCGGTCGGCGTGCGCACCCGGACGACGGAGCTCGACCTTCGCCTGATCGTCGCGGTGACCCTATGCCTGTTGATCACCGTGGGCCTGTGGTGGACCTACTTCGATCGCTTTGCGCGGATGGCGGAGGAGCGTTTGCGTTCCTCGCGCGACCCGGTGCTCGCGGCGTCAGACGCTTACAGCTACCTGCACCTCGTGATCATCGCGGGGATCATCATCTTCGCGGTTGGCGCAAGGCTCGTGGTCGGGGGCACCGCGCTGGGCGACGCGGGGTGGCTGGCGCTGTGCGGCGGGGTGGCGCTGTACCTGATCGGACTCCTCGCGGCCGGCCGGCGCCTGGGCGGATCTTTTGACCCGCTCAAGGTCGTTGCTGCGCTGATCCTGCTCGCGGTGGGGATCTGGGCGCCCGCAATTGCGACGTGGGGCGCCGCCGCGATCGTGACGGGCGTGCTCGCAGCCGTGTGCGTCGTGGACGCGGTCCGTTTAGGCTCACCGGGATGACCGAGGTCGAGCGGGAATCGATGACGAGCAACCTGGAGCGCGAGACGACGTCCGTCCTTCAACGACTCGTCCGCTTCAACACGGTGAACCCGCCGGGCAACGAACGGCCCGCGCTCGAGTACGTCGCCTCGTATGTGGGCGCCGCCGGATTCGAGACCGAGCTGCTCGGCGCGGAGGAGCAGCGTCCCAACCTGATCGCGACGCTGCCGGGCGCCGCCGACGGCCCCACTCTGGGCCTCCTGGGCCATATCGACACGGTGCTCGCAGACGCCGCCGAGTGGACCCACGACCCGTGGTCGGGTGACGTCGCTGACGGATTTCTGTGGGGCCGCGGCGCGATCGACATGAAGTCCCAGGTCGCCGCCGAGGCCGTCGGCGCCGTGGCGCTTGCGAGCTCCGGGTGGCGGCCGGCGCGAGGTCAGCTGCGGCTGATGTTCGTATCCGACGAGGAGACCGGCGGCGGCCTCGGAGCCCGGTGGCTGAGCGAGCAGCATCCCGACAAGGTCCGCTGCGACATGCTCATCAACGAAGGCGCCGGCGAGGTGTTCGAGTACGGGGGCCGCCGGCTCTACGGCGTCTGCTGTGGGGAGAAGGGCCTCTTCCGCTTCAGATTGACCGCCCGCGGCGTGGCCGGCCACGCCTCCCTTCCGCGGATGGGAGACAATGCGCTGCTGAAGCTGGCGCCGGTGCTGGCGAAGTTCGGGGAGGCCGGGATGGCCTACGACGTAGGCGCGGTGCCCGCCGCGCTGCTGAAGGGACTCGCCCAGGATCCGAACGATCCAGCGGGCGCGGTGGCCCGGATCGCGCAGACGGATCCTGCACTCGCGGCGCTGACCGAACCTCTGTTGGGGGTGACTCTGTCGCCGACCATGGCCCACGCCTCGGACAAGATCAACGTGATTCCCTCGCGCGCTGAGGTGAAGGTCGACTGTCGCGTGCCGCCCGGCCTCACGCAGGATCGCGTACAGCAGCGGATAGCCGAGGCGTTGGGCACGACCCTCGAGTCAGTGGAGCTGGATTTCATCGACGTCATCCCAGGCAACGAGTCGACGGTCGAGAGCCCGTTGATGGACGCGATCTCGCGCTGGGTGCAAGACAACGACGCCGGCGCCGGGACGGTGCCGGTGGTGCTTGCCGGCGGGTCGGATTCGCGCTGGTTTCGCGCTGCGTTTCCCGATTGCGTCGCCTACGGCTTCTTCCCCCAGCGCCACATGGACCTCCTCCAAACGAGCCCGCTCGTGCACTCCGCCGATGAACGGATCGATGTCCGTGATCTGGGCTTCGCGGCGCGCTTTTACCACGACATCGCGCGCGAGCTGCTGGGGTAGGGGCACCGATGTAACGTCACTTTTCGTTGCGGGCTGGAACTCCTGTCAGGGTGCAACCTTTCTGTGAAACGTTCGTGAGGTGGGTTGCGGTGGTGGGATGCTCGTCGGGTGACCGCTGGGAAACGTGAATTAGGAGCCACGCGAGGGCTCGGAAATCGCGCGTGGCTCATCAACTACGTGGGGAGTGGTTTTCGGGACATTGGCGATCTTTGCCGCGTCGCGTGGCTCAACTTCCACGTTTGGAGGGGCGCGGAGGCCGCCGCGGCGGGGTGACAGAGCGGCGCAAAAGTTGGCCCCACCGCAAGGTCGGGGCAATCGCCGAGCGCCAAGCCGCCCTGATCACCCGCGACCAATTGCTGGAGCTGGGAATCGGGCGCGGCGCTATCCAGTACGCCTTACAGGTGGGACGCTTGTATGCGAGGCATCCCGGGGTGTACGCGGTCGTGGGGCCGGCGGCCTTGCCACCGCTCGCGGCGGAGCGCGCCGCCTTGCTGGCATGTGGAGAGCTGGCCTACCTCAGCCATGGGACTGCCGCCGCCATCTGGGGGTTTCGCGATCGACCGCCCCGAAAGATTGAAGTAACGATCGTCGGGCGCAAATCGGGGCGACAGCCGGCAGGGATAACCATTCATCGCACCCGGCACCTGGCCCAGATCGACAAGCGCCTCCACGCTGGGCTCCGTATCGTCTCACCGGCACGGGCGCTGTTGGATATCGCAGGCGCGCTCGATGGTCGCGAACTCGAGCGGGCGCTTGATGAGGCCCTCGCGACCCGAAAGACGACTCTCAACGCCGTGCGCGCCGTGCTGCGCGACTACCCGCGCCGCTCGGGTGCAGCGCGCCTGCGAGCACTAGCCTCACCCCATCGCACGTTGACCATGACGCGTTCAGAATGCGAGGAGCGGTTCCTCGAGCTGGTGCGCAAGGCGGACCTCCCCAGTCCGGAGGTCAACGCCAAAGTCGGGCGTTTCGAGGTCGACTTTTGCTGGCGCCGCTGGCGCGTGATTGTGGAAATTGACGGTTACCCCTTTCACTCCAGCCCGGCCGCACTCGAGCGCGACCATCGTCGCGACACGGTGCTTCAGCAGATGGGCTTCCTCGTCATCCGAATCTTGGGACGCGAGCTGGTAACGGCGCCCGAGCGCGTGCTCGTTCGCTTGGCGCGGGCGTTGGCGCTGCGCGGAACTGCTTAGCGGTGGAATGACATCGGGCCAATTCGCCCGTCGGCGCGGTGCTTCCCCAATAAACTGCCGGGCTCGGATGAGGTCTTCGCATGGTTACGCAGGTAGTCCCCCGGCTTGACCCGGCGATCTTCCGGCTGCCGGTCGACCGCATCCGCGAGGGTTACTACTCGGACGCTTACTTCGTCTACACCAAGGAGCTACTCGAGGCCGAAAACCGCCACCCGCGGGTCACGATGCAGGTGTTCCAGAAGCGGGAATCGGTGCTGGGTGGGGTAGACGAAGCGGTCGCGGTGCTCAAAACCTGCGCGGGCCGAAAAGGACCCGACGGTGACTGGATCTCAGGCTGGGGTGAACTGGAGGTCTCTGCACTCTACGAAGGCGACCGCATGATGCCGTGGGAGACGGTGATGACGATCGAGGGCGATTACAGCCTCTTCGCTCACCTCGAGACCGTTTATCTGGGATGCATGGCCCGGCGGTCTCTGATCATGCACAACGTCGCCGAGGTGGTCGAGGCCGCGCGCGGGAAGCAGATCTTCTACTTCCCGGCCCGCCACGACCACTGGCTGGTCCAGACCGGAGATGGCTGGAGCGCCCATGTTGCCGGGGCGATTGGTGTTTCCACCGACGCGCAGGCCTCGTGGTGGGGTGGTCGGGGGATGGGCACCGTGCCGCACGGGCTGATCGCCGCCTACGGGGGCGATACGGTCGCCGCGGCCGTGGCGTTTGCCGACCGCTACCACGATGAGATGAGCATCACGGTGCTGGTCGACTTCGCCAACGACTCCGTGAACACGGCGCTCGAGGTCGCGGAGGCGCTCGGCCCGAAATTGTGGGGCGTGCGGCTCGACACCTCCGAGCTGCTCGTGGACCGTTCGCTGTACGAGGAGATGGGCGGCTTCAAGCCAACCGGAGTCAATCCCAGGTTGGCCGAGAAGGTTCGCGAAGCACTCGACGCCGCAGGTTTCACCGACGTCAAGATCGTGGCCAGCGGTGGTTTCGACGCACCGCGGATCCGAGAGTTCGAAGCAGCCGGGGTTCCGGTCGACGCCTACGGCGTCGGCTCCTCGCTGATCCGCGGACGCAACGACTTCACCGCCGATGTCGTCCTGATGGACGGCCGGCCGGCGGCCAAGGTCGGACGAGCCTATCGGCCGAATCCACGGCTCGAGCGCGTGTACTGAACACAGCGGGCTCATCGCCCCAACACAGCGGGCCCAACCGCCTGAACACAGCGGGCCCAAGCGTCCGAACAGAGCGGGCCCAAGCGCCCGCCCCGCTATGCTCCCGGCCGCATGCTGGGTGCGATCGACCATGTGGGGATCGCCGTCGAGGACATCGACACGGCCCTCCCCGTCTACCGCGACTCACTCGGGCTACCTCTCGTCCACCGCGAGACGGTCGCCGAGCAGGGGGTCGATGCGGCCCTGCTGGACGTCGGCGAAAGCCACGTCGAGTTGTTGCAGCCGCTGACGCCCGAGTCGGCGATTGGAAAGTTCATCTCCCAGCGCGGTCCGGGCCTGCACCATGTCGCCTATCGAGTGGGGGATATCGATCGGACGCTCAGCGAGCTCAAGGAGGCTGGAATGCGGCTGATAGACGAGCGTCCGCGGACAGGGATCCGCGGCTCGCGTATCGCGTTCGTGCACCCAGGCTCGGCCGCAGGCGTACTCACCGAGATCGTCCAGCCGGCGGAGGACCATTAGCAATGGCGGCCAGCGAGCGACCGCAACGGATCACCATCGGCTTCACCGGCGGCCAGGCCGTCGCGGCGCGCGTGGCCCCCGACCAACTGACGAAGCTGCGCGACGCGCTCGGGTCGGACGGGTGGTACGACGTCACCGCCGAGGACGGGACGGTCGCGATCGATCTCGAGAAGGTCGCCTACGTGATCGTCGAGCACGAGGAGCATCGCGTCGGGTTCGGGACCTGAGTCCCGTCCGGCATCCAGACCAGCCCATGCCGCGAGCGTCGCGCGGCGAGAGGCGCGCCCGCCGCCTCAGCTAGTCGCCGCCTCAGCTAGTCGCGACGATCAGGACGTTGCAGGAAGCGTGGTGGGCGACCTTGTTGGGCACGCTGCCGAGCACGCGTCTTGCGCCCTGCATCCCTCGATTCCCCACCACGATCAGCTTCGCGTCCACGTCCGAGGCGACCGAGAGCAGCGCGTCTGCGGGCTCATCCTCGCTGAGGTGGGTCTTGACTGGAACGTCGCGCAGCCGCACCGCCGCGGCAGCCTCTTGCAGGATCGCCTCCACCCGCGAATCCGGCAGCGGCTGCCACACCTTGGCCGCTCCGGCCGGCGCGCCCGACACGTGTGCGCCGCGCAGTGGCTTGTAGGCGGACACGACATGAAGCTCTGCGCCGAACGCTTTTGCCAAACGAATGGCTTCGCTGACCGCCTCCTTCGCGGTCTCCGATCCGTCCGTGCCCACAACGATTGCTTCGCCCATCGAGACCCTCTCCAGCCGACTTCGCGTGCCGCGAGACCCTACCAGTCAGAGGACCCAGATGGATGGACCGACACGTCTAAACGCGGGTAGCACGCGAGACCCTCTACGGTGCCCGCCGTGCCCCGCCCACTCAAACGCGTCGCCGGAGCCGCGGTCTGTCTGGATCGGGCGGTGCTCGTGGCGGCTCGTACCCGCCTGCATGGCGCGCGGGCCGAGCGGTGGATCGGAACCTACTCGCGTCTAGGCGAGCACGGCGCCTGCTGGATCCTGCTGGGTGCGACCGGAGCGATCCTCGATGGGCGACCAGGGCGCCGAGCCGGCTGGCTGCGGGGCGTGCGCATCGTCGGGGCCGCGTACGCGCTCAACTACGGGGTCAAGGTCATCGTGCAGCGGCGGCGACCCGAGCTTCAAGGGCTACCGCCCCTCACCAAAACGGTCTCTCGCCTCACCTTCCCAAGCGCCCACTCGACGACGTCGTTTGCCGCGGCGCGGGCGTATGCCGGCCTGGTACCCGCGGCCGCCGTATATGTGCCCGCATTCGCCTTCGGCCTGAGCCGGCCCTATCTGGGCGTTCACTACCCCAGCGACGTGGTGGCTGGAGCGCTGCTGGGAACCGCGATTGCGGTCGCCTGGCCCCCATCGGAGCCGCGGCGGTGAGGATCGGGATCGTCGGGCTTCCCAACGCCGGGAAGTCGTCGCTTTTCACTGCCCTGACGGGGGTGTCCGTGCAGGCGGCCAACTACCCATTCACGACGATCGAGCCCAACGTGGCGGTCGTTCCGGTTCCAGACGAGCGGCTGGAGGCGGTCGCGCAAACGGTTAGGGCCTCCGAGGTCGTGCCCGACACGATCACCTTTCACGACATTGCCGGGCTGGTGGCGGGCGCCCATCTCGGAGAGGGTCTCGGCAACCGGTTCCTGGCAAACATTCGCGAGACCGACGCGATCGTCCACGTCATCCGCGTTCACGAGAACCCAGAGGTGGTCCACCCCGACGGCCGCGTCGATCCGCTCGCCGACCTGGAAACGGTCGAGACCGAGCTGATCTATGCAGATCTCGAGCAGGCCGAGCGCCGGCTGGAGCGCGTGGCGAAGGCGGCCCGGGGCGGAGATCGCAGCGCCGGCGACGAGGAGCGATTGCTGGGCGAACTGATCGAGGTGCTCCAGACCGGCCGACCGGCCTCCGCGCTGTACAGCTCCGATCGGCTGCCCGATGCGCTTTCAGCCCTCTCCCTGCTCACCGCCAAGCCGGTGTTGTACGTGGCAAATGTCGAGGAGGGAAGCGCACAGGTGCCCCCTCAGCTGCAACAGCATGCGGCGGGAGCGGGGGCCGCAGCGGTCGCGCTTTCGGCCCGGCTCGAGGCCGAGTTGAGCGAGCTCTCGCCCGAGGAGGCGGTGGCCATCCGGGCCGAATTCGGAACCGCGGAGTCGGGCGTGGAGGCAGTGGTGCGCGGGGCGTTCTCCCTGCTCTCACTGATCGCATTCTTTACGGGCGACAGCGGTCGTCCGGCCCACTCGTGGCACATGCGCGACGGCCTGTCCGCATGGCACGCCGCAGGAATGATCCACACGGATATGCAGCGCGGCTTCGTCCGCGCCGAGGTCGTCCCTTGGCAGGAGCTCGTCGCGGCGCACGGATATGCGGGCGCGCGCGAGCGCGCTTCTCTGCGGTTGGAGGGCCGCGACTACCGCGTGCGCGACGGTGACGTCATCCTGGTGAAGTTCACGCGGTAACCAGGCGGACGACTCGTGCGTGGGCGGGGTCTGCACGACCCCGCCCAAATTCGAGCGTCGCATACCGAGATGCATGCCGGCAATGGATCCGGTAGAGTGCTCGGCGCGCCGAAACCCCTGCTAATCGCGGGGGAACGGGGAACCCACATAACCCGGGGCGAGTCGCCACCTGATGGTGGCGTAGCGCAATTAGCGCGAGCCCGACAGCTAACCCCGGAGGCGCGGATACGGATGACGAGACTGAAGCGCATAGTCCACGCTCGCATTACCGTCGCTGCGGTCACGGTCGCGACAATATTCAGCTTCGCGTCGGTCCTCCCGGTGGCTTCCAACGCGGACCCGAGCCTCGGCCAGCTTCACTCGAGCCTCGACGCCGCGCAGGGCCAGGCTCAAGCCCTATCTGGAAGAGTCGCCCAGCTCTCAGGGATGATCAATTCGCTGGGCTCGCAGATCTCCTTCGTACAGCAGCGCGAGGCGGCGGTGCAGGCGCAGCTCGCCGGCGAGCGCGCCTCGCTGCAGCACACCACGGTCGCCCTCGTCCGTCAGCGGGGGACCCTGAGGCGGCTTATCGCGCGCTTGCACCGGGCACAGTCGGTGCTCGCCAACCAGCTTGTGTCGAGCTACGAGCGCGACAACCCCGACCTGCTCACGGTGATGCTCGACTCCAGCGGCTTCTCGCAGTTGCTCAACCAGCTCACCTACATACGCCACGCCGAGCAGGAACAGAAGAGCGAGATCCGGATCACCCGCCAGGCCCGCGACCAGGTGCACACGGCCACCATCCGCTTGGCCAAGCTCCAGGCGACCTACAAGGAGATGACTCTGGCGTCCGCTCAGCGTGAACAGGCGCTGGTCGGTATGAACTCATTGCTCAACTCGCGCGAGTCGGCTCTCCAGCAGGCCCGCGCCGCGCAAGCCACGGCGTTGTCCGCGGCTCAGGCTCGGGGCCAGGCGCTCCAGTCAGAGATCGCCCGAGTGCAGGCGCAGCAGGCGGCGCTGGCGCGCGCCCGGGCCCAGCAGGCAGCCGCCGAACGAGCCGCGCAAGCGACGCCGACGCTCCCGAAGCCGCGCGCGTCTCAGACGACCTCCGCCCCGCAAGCGTCGGCGACGACGTCCACTCCAACGCCGTCCGGGCCGCAGGTGTCCGGCGGCTGGGTGATTCCGGCCGCGATCGTGGCCTGCGAGTCGGGCGGGCAAAACCTGACTCCCAACTCCGCCGGCGCCTCGGGCTATTACCAGATCATCCCCAGCACCTGGCAGGAGTACGGGGGCACGGGCCCGGCGGCTTACCTCGCGAGCAGAGCAGAGCAGGATCGGATCGCCTCGCGAATCTGGGCCGGCTCAGGCTGGCAGGCCTGGGACTGCGCCCGCATACTCGGAATTCATTAGCTCGCGTTTACAGCGTCGCGCCTAATCTGCCGGGCGTGAGCCGAGGGAGCTGGCGGATGGAGCGGCGCACCTGGCTGGTCGCGGCGGCGATCGTGCTCCTCGCGCTCGCCGTGCGCGTATGGGAGGTGGAGCGGACCAATCCCTACCACCCCATCAACGACGCCCGGTCATATCTCGCGCTTGCTTCCCAGGTCGCTCACCGCGGCGACTATCTCAACAGCGACGCGCCCCGGTCAGGCGCCGGCGGCTCGATCGGGCCCACCGCCTATTTCCCTCCGGCGTACCCCTACCTATTGGCGGGCGTCGACCTCCTCGATGGCCACCCCTCGGGGGGGAGCCAGGCCCTCGAGGACGTCCGTCTGGCGACCGCCGCCCTTGGCGCGGTCTCCGTCGCCGTGCTGGGACTCGTGGCATTTGAGGCCTTCGGACCGGCTGTGGCGCTGGTCGCGATGCTGATCGCGGCCGTCTATCCCCCGCTGGTCGTCTTCTCGGGGACGCCGTACTCGGAGAACCTGTTGATCGCGTTGGAGCTCGCCGCGGTATGGGCCGGCCTACGGTCGCAGCGAGCTGCCAATCCGTGGCCCCTGCTCGCGCTGAGTGGGGTCTTCGCCGGCCTGGCCACCCTGGCCCACCAGAACGGGGTGGTAATAGTCCTCCCGCTGATCTTCTGCGCGCTACAGAGCGTCCGCCGGTGGTCGGCGAGTCGGCCGGAGGGGAGTCGTGCCGTATCGACGCGCCGGCCGGCTTTGACAGCGGTGGTGGGGCCGGTTGTTCTGCTCGCGTGTGCTGCCTTAACGATCGCTCCGTGGACCATCCGCAACGCGGTCGTGCTGCACCGTTTCGTCCCGGTATCCGACGAGATGGGAATAACGCTGGCAGGCACCTACAACTCTTCGTCAGCCAACGATCGCCAGATCCCGTACCGATGGAAGTACTACGGCAACATCCCCGGCTTCGCCTCGACCGCACGCGCGTCGCTGCATCTCACTGAGCCGGAGTTGTCGAGCAGGCTCACCTCGGCCGCGTTGCATTACATCGGCCAACATCCGCTGTCGCCGGCGCAGGCCGCGTATCACAACCTTCGCCGGCTGTTGGAGCTGGAGGGGTCGTTCGCCTGGCGCGCATCCGCTTATGACATTGGTCTGGACGGCGGGACGATGAAGGTAGCGGTGTACTCGTTCTGGCTGGTCGCCCTCCTGGCGGCGGCGGGCCTTTTCACCCGCCGAGCGCGGCGTGCGCCCCCGTGGCTGTGGGGGGTCCCGATCCTCCTCACGCTGAGCGTCATCCTCGTCAACGCCCAGACGCCGCGGTTCCGCTCTCCGATCGATCCTTACCTGATCATGCTGGCCGCATGCACGGTGGTGTCGGCTGCCGCCTCGCTACTCAGCCGGCGCGCCACTCGCCCGGAATGAGCGCGGTTCGCGCCGGCCGAGGACCGCGGGTCAGCGAATCGAAGTGGTCCAGCGCGGCGCCCGAGCCGAACGCTACGCACGTCAGCGGTGATTCTGCGCGCGCCACCGGCATTCCGGTCTCGGCGGCGACCATCTCAGGGAAGCCGGGCACCAGGGTCCCGCCCCCGACCAGAAGGATCCCGTCACGGGCGATGTCGCTCGCCAACTCGGGCGGGGTGTCCTCGAGCGTGTCCCGGATCGACTGCATGATCTCGCGCAGCGTCGGCGCGATCGCGTGCCTGACCTCTCCGCTCGAGAGCTCGATTTGGGTCGGAAGCCCGGTCAGCAGATGGCGGCCCTTGACCTGGACTGTCTGCTCGGTCTCCTGCGGCATTGCCGAGCCAATCGCGATCTTGATCGTCTCCGCGGTGCGAGAGCCGATGGCCAGCTTGTGGACCGAGCGCAGATAGTTGCTGATCGCGTCGTCCATCTCGTATCCTCCGACGCGAACTGATCGGTAGACGGCAATGCCGCCGAGCGTGATCACGGCCATCTCGCTGGTGCCGCCGCCCACGTCCACGACCATCCGCCCCACCGGTTCCTCGATCTCCAGCCCCGCACCAATGGCCGCCGCGATCGGCTCCTCGATCAGGTGGACCCGCCGGGCACCGGCGGCAAGCGATGCCTCCTCGACGGCGCGCTTCTCCACCTCGGTTACGCCGGAAGGGGCGCACACGATCAGGCGGGGATAGGCCCGGCGGCGGTCGAGCACCTTGCGGATGAAGTAGCGCAGCATCTCCTCGGTGACCTCGAAGTCGGCGATCACGCCGTGGCGCAGCGGCCTAGTGGCCGAGATCGTGGCCGGGGTGCGCCCGATCATCCGCTCCGCGTCGAAGCCAACCGCGTGAACGGTGCCGCTCTCCAGATCTGAGGCGACCACCGACGGCTCTGAGACGACGATTCCCCTGCCCGCCAGGTACACCAGCGTGTTGGCCGTGCCCAGATCGATCGCCATGTCGTGAACACCGATGCTGGGGACCAGGTGACGGCGAACGGTGGTGGGTTGCTGTATGCCGTTCCTGCGGAGTTTGATCGGGGAAGCTTGCCAGAGTTTGATCGGCGGGGCGCATGCGCCCCGCCGCCGGCCGAGCATGCTCGGCCGGGGGGTCGACACATGTGTCGACCCCGAAATATTCGACACGGCCGCTCGGCTACGCTCCGAGATAGAGACATGGGACGCTTCAGGTGATCCTTCGTTACACCCGACCTGAGCTGGCGAAGATTTGGTCGGACCGGGCGCGGTTCGAGGCGATGCGTCAGGTCGAGGTCGCCGCGTGCGAGGAACTCGAGGGGCCCACCGAGACAGAGCTTGAAGCCATCCGCGCGGCGACCTTCACGGTCGAGGCGATCGCCGAGCGCGAACGTGTGACCGACCATGACACAGCAGCGTTCGTCGACGTCCTGGCCGCATCGGCGGGCCCGGCGGGGAGGTGGCTGCATTACGGTCTCACCTCCAGCGACGTGCTCGACACGGCGCTCGGGCTGCAGCTGCGAGAGGTCGGCGAGCTCGTGCTGCCCGACTCCAGGAGACTCGTGGAGGTGCTCGCGGCCAGGGCACGCGAACATGTCCTCACGCTCACCGCGGGCCGCACGCATGGGGTCCACGCCGAGCCGACTACGTTTGGCATCAAGCTGGCCTCGTTCGCCTTCGAAGCGGCGCGCAACGCGCAGCGTCTCGAGCACGCGTTCACCCAGGTGGCTGTTGGTGCGATCTCGGGAGCCGTCGGCACCTACGCATCTGCGTCTCCGGACTTTGAGCGGCGCGTACTCGACCGGCTGGGGCTGGCGGCAGAGCCGGTCTCGACCCAGGTCGTAGCCCGCGACCGGCACGCGGAGTTGCTCGAGGCGATCGCGCTCGCCGGTGCGGGCCTCGAGCGGCTCGCGACGGAGATCCGACACCTCGCCCGCACCGAGGTGGCAGAGGTCCAGGAGCCTTTCGGGAGCGGACAGAAGGGGTCAAGCGCAATGCCACACAAGCGCAACCCGATTAAGTCCGAACAGGTCTCGGGCCTCGCTCGAGTGCTTCGCGCTAACTCCCAGGCCGCGCTCGAGAACGTGGCCCTGTGGCACGAGCGCGACATCTCTCATTCCTCGGTCGAGCGGATCATCATCCCGGACTCGACCACCCTCCTGGACCATCTACAGCGGCGCGCGATCGTGTTGGTGGAAGGCATGGTGGTCGACGCCGACCGGATGCGGGCCAATCTCAATCTGACGTATGGCGCGCTTTTCTCCCAGCGAGTATTGCTCGGTCTCGTGGAGACGGGACTGAGCCGGGACGACGCCTACCGAATCGTGCAAAGGCTTGCCCAGCGAGCGCTGGCGGAGCGCATTCACATGCGGGACCTGGTCAGCACCGAGAAAGCCGCCGCCGGCCTCGATCTCGATCAGATCTTCGACTACGAGCCGTTCGTGCGCTACGCCGAGGAGATCGTCGGCCGTCTTGAGGCGATCGCGCCTTCCGGACTCGAGCCGGTGGGCGCGGGCGTCTCGGGCGGCGTTGTAGCCCGGTAGTTGTCGGAGACGCCCGCTAGGATCGAACTGTGACCGCCGTCGACTGACGTCGTCGCGGTCGGTGCCGCCCTCCCCGACCTCTCCATGCCATGACTGCTCTAACCGATCTCACACTGCTTGCCTCGGGCAAGGTCCGCGAAATCTACGACGCCGGCGACACGCTGCTGATCGTCGCCTCAGACCGCATCTCCACATACGACGTCATCCACCCCAACCCCATACCGGGTAAGGGCGAGGTGCTGACCGGACTGTCCGCGTTCTGGTTCGAGCACACGGGGGGGATCGTCCCCAACCACATGATCGACGTGACCGAAGACGTTCCGCAGGAGGTCCGCGGGCGCGCGATGGTCGTGCGCAAGCTCAAGATGCTGCCCGTCGAATGCGTGGTGCGCGGCTACATCACCGGCTCGGGCTGGAAGGACTACCAGCGCACGGGCGCCGTCTGCGGCATCGAGCTCCCGGCAGGGCTGCGCGAGTCCGACAAGCTGCCGGAGCCGATCTTCACGCCGTCGACCAAGGCCACCGTCGGCCACGACGAGAACATCGACTTCGAGGGCGCGGTGGAGCTGATCGGCGATCGTGCCCTGGCCGAGCGGTTGCAAGACGCCTCGCTCCAGACTTATGCCACCGCGGCTGACCACGCCCGCGAACGGGGGATCATCCTGGCGGACACCAAATTCGAATTCGGCCTGGACGGCGATGGCCAGCTCGTGTTGGGCGACGAGGTCTGCACCCCCGACTCATCGCGTTTCTGGCCGGTAGACGGCTATGAGCCAGGGCGATCGCAGCCGAGCTTCGACAAGCAGTACGTGCGCGACTGGGCGTCCTCGACGGGATGGGATCGCAACCCGCCGGCGCCCGAGATTCCCGAGGAGATTGTCGCGCGCACGCGCGAGAAGTACGTGGAGGCCTACGAGCGGATTACGGGCGAGCCGTTCGAGGAGTGGCTCAAGCTCACACGGGGCTGATGCGCGCGCGCGTCCTCGTGCGACCGAAGGAAGGGATCCTCGATCCGCAGGGACAGACGGTGCAACGAGCGCTCAAGGCGCTCGGCTTCGCGGGCGTACGCGACGTACATGTGGGCCGGCTGATCGAGCTCGAGCTCGATGACTCCGAGCGGTTGCCCGAAATGTGCGAGCGGCTTCTCGCCAACCCGCTGATCGAGGACTGGGAGATCGAGGACGACCACCGCGTTCCCGATCAGGGAGCCGAGCGCCCGTGAGGTTTGGCGTCGTCCGCTTCCCCGGGTCCTGCGACGACGTCGACGCCTTCCAAGCCGCCAGGCGCGTTGGCGACGCGGTCATTCTCTGGCACGCCGAGCGCGACCTACGCGCCGCGGACGTGGTCGTGATCCCGGGGGGATTCTCCTACGGCGATCACCTCCGAGCCGGCGCAATCGCGCGCTTCGCGCCCGTGATGGGCGAGGTAATCGAGTTCGCCCATGAAGGCGGGCTGGTGCTGGGCATCTGCAATGGGTTTCAAGTTCTGTGCGAGGCCGGGCTCTTGCCAGGCGCGCTGCTGCCAAACGTGTCGCTGCGGTTCGTCTGTCGCCAGGTCGATCTCGAGGTCGTCAACAACCAAACTCCGTTTACCGGCGCGTGTGACCCCGCCGAGACGCTGTCCATTCCGGTCAAGCACACCACCGGCCGCTACTACGCCCCGCCCGAGGAGCTCGCGGAGCTGAGCGCGGGCGGTCAGGTCGTCCTTCGCTATGCACAGGGCCACAACCCGAACGGCTCACTCGAAGATATTGCGGGCGTCTGCAACGAGCCGCGCAACGTCTTCGGTCTGATGCCGCATCCCGAGCACGCGGTCGACCCGCTGACAGGCTCGGCTGGTGGTCTGCGAATCTTCGAGTCGCTGCGGGCACATGTCGACGGTCGCGTCGCTGTCTGAGATTCCCCGCCACCGCCAGCTCGGGCTGACCGATCACGAGTACGAGCTGATTCTCGAGCGCCTCGGTCGCGAGCCGAACACGGTCGAGCTGGCGATGCTCTCGCTGATGTGGTCAGAGCATTGCGCGTACAAGCACTCGCGCAAGTTGCTGAGGCGCCTGCCCACCACAGGTCCACATCTGCTGCTGGGGCCGGGAGAGAACGCCGGCGCGGTCGATGTGGGAGGCGGCCTCGCGCTTGCTTTCAAAGTGGAGTCCCACAACCATCCCAGCGCGGTCGAGCCCTTCCAGGGGGCGGCGACGGGCGTGGGAGGCATTCTGCGCGACATCTTCGCCGTGGGCGCGCGGCCGATTGCCGTGCTGGACTCGCTGCGGTTCGGCGAGCCAGAGCAGTCCGAGCGCTCGCGCTACCTGCTGGGGCGGGCGGTCGCCGGGATCGGCCACTACGGCAATTCGATCGGCGTGCCCACGATCGGCGGCGAGGTGTACTTCGAGCCAAGCTACGAGCAGAACTGCCTCGTGAACGCGATGTGCCTCGGAATCGCGCCGCGGGAGCGGCTGATCCGCTCCGCCGCCGCCGGTCCGGGCAACCTGGTCGTCCTGCTGGGCGCGCTGACCGGGCGCGACGGGATCGGCGGCGCTTCGGTGCTCGCGAGCGCCGAGCTCGGCGAGGGCGACGAGGCCAAGCGGCCGTCGGTGCAGATCGGTGACCCATTCGCGGAGAAGAAACTGCTCGAGTGTTGTCTGGAGCTGCTCGACCGCGGCCTGCTGGTCGCCCTCCAGGACCTGGGCGCCGCGGGCCTGACCTCCTCCGTCTCGGAAATGGTCAGCAAGGGCGGCGTAGGTGTCGAGCTCAACGTCTCTCGCGTGCCCGTGCGCGATAGCGCCATGGAGCCGTTCGAGATCATGGTTTCCGAGTCGCAGGAGCGCATGCTCTGCGTGGTCGAGCCGCCCCGCCTGCACGAGGTGCTCGCGATCTGCCGGCGCTGGGAGACGCTCGCGACCGCCATCGGCGAGGTCACGGACTCCGGCCACGTCCGCGTCCTCGACGACGGAGAGCCGGTGGCGGACCTCCCGGTCCACGTGCTGGTCGACGACTGCCCGCTGTACGACCTGAAGCCAGCGCCGCCGTCTGCCCCGCCCCGCGGACCCGAGGGCTTCGAAACCCCCCGGGCCGGTGGGCGCAGGTCCGAAGCCGACCTGCTTCTGGCGTTGCTTGGCTCCCCCAACATCTGCTCCCGTCGCCCGCTGTTCGAGCAGTACGACTGGATCGTCCAATCCAGGACGGTGCGGCGTCCCGAGCAGACTGACGCCGCTGTGCTCGCCCTGCCGGACGGCTCCGGCATCGCCGTCTCGATTGACGGCAACGGACGTCGTGTCTACGCCGACCCGCGGCTTGGTGCCGCCGAGGCCGTCTACGAGTGCGCCGCGAACCTTGCCTGTGTCGGGGCCGAGCCGCTCGGCGTCACCAACTGCCTGAACTTTGGCAACCCGGAGAAGCCGACGGTCGCGTGGCAGCTGACGGAGGCAGTCGAGGGGGTGGTGTCGGCGTGCGAGGCGCTCGGTATTCCCGTCGTGGGCGGCAACGTCTCCCTCTACAACGAGGCGCCGGCCGGGCCGATCTTCCCCACGCCGGTGATAGGGATCGTGGGCAAGCTTCCCGATGTCGCGCGGGCGGGCCGTCTGGGATTCGCGCGCGAGGGCGACGCCATCGCCCTCGTGGGCCCGTTTTCGCCCTCGCTTGCGGCCTCCGAGCTCGAGAAGCTGTGGGGCCGGACGCCGAGCGGGCCCCTCCCCGACGCGGACGGCGGCCTCATCCGTCAAGTGCATGCCACGATCCGCGGCGGGGTGCGCCGGCAGGCGCTGCGCAGCGCCCACGACGTCGCCGAGGGAGGCGTGGCGGTGGCTCTGGCGGAGTGCTGCATAGCCGGGGGCATCGGCGCCCGAGTGGAACTCCCCGATGCGCTCGATTCCTTCGGGGAGGCTCCGGGTAGGGGATTTATCGTGTCGGGTCCAGCTGATGCCCTTGAGCGCTGGGCGGACTCGGGACCGTCCGGTGCGTGCACGATGATCGGCAAGGTATGCGGGGACGCGCTCCAGATCTCGAGCCGGTTGAGCCTCCCGGTGGATGAGCTCGCGCGGGCATGGGGCCAGGGATTGGACAAGTTCTTTTGAGTGGTCACTAAAATCCCTTATGACTGAAGCCGCTCGCAGCCGGATGTCTCCTCACACCGACCATCGCGACGGGCCACGCGACGAGTGCGGAGTCTTCGGGATCTACGGTCCCGATCACGACGTCGCTCGCCTCGCGTATTTCGCGCTGTTCGCACTTCAGCATCGGGGACAGGAGTCGGCGGGCATCGCGGCCGCGCCACGGGGCGGGAACATCCTGGCCATCCGGGACCAGGGTCTGGTTGCGCAGGTCTTCGATGAGCACACGCTGCGCTCGCTCGAGGGGGAGATGGCGATCGGCCATGTTCGTTACTCAACGACCGGCTCTTCGCAGTGGCAGAACGCCCAGCCCGTGGTCCGCGACGACCGGCGAACGCTCGCCCTCGCCCACAACGGCAACCTGATCAATGCCGTCGAGCTATACGCCGAGCTGCGCGAACAGGGAGTCGAGTTCACCTCGACGTCGGACTCCGAGATCATTGCCGCCCTGCTGGCATTGCACCCGGCCGACCGCATCGAGGACGCGGTGGCCGATGTCGTCTCGCGGCTTAAAGGCGCCTTCTCCACCGTTGCGCTGACCGATGAGGCGGTGATCGCGTTCCGCGATCCGTTCGGGCTGAGGCCTCTGGCGCTAGGAGTCATCGACTCGAGCGCGGATGGCGACCAGGCCCGCCCACCGGCCTATTGCATCGCGAGTGAATCGTGCGCGTTTGATCTGATCGGCGCCCGCTATCTACGCGACGTGCAGCCCGGCGAGGTGATCATCCTCACCGAGGGCGGTCTGCGCACCCGCATCGTCGGCGAGCCAGAGCGAAGCGCGCTGTGCGTGTTCGAGCACATCTACTTCGCGCGTCCGGATTCGCGGATGGGCGGAAACGTCCTACAGGTCGCTCGCGCGCGGATGGGGGAGATCCTCTGGCGCGAAGCGCCCGTGGACGCGGACGTCGTGATTCCCGTCCCCGACTCGGGCAACGCCGCCGCCCGTGGCCTGGCGCGCGCTGCCGGCCTGCCCCAGGACGACGGCTTCATCAAGAACCGCTACGTGGCGCGAACCTTCATCCAGCCCGGACAGGAGCTGCGCCGCCACGGGCTGAGGCTCAAGTTCAACCCGCTGCCTGACGTGGTCGGCGACCAGCGGCTGGTGGTCGTCGACGACTCGATCGTGCGCGGGAACACCACCCGGCAGATCGTGGCCATGCTGCGCGAGGCGGGCGCCAAGGAGATTCATCTGCGGATTTCGGCTCCGCCGATCAAACATCCGTGCCACTACGGCATCGACATGTCCACGCGCGAGGAGATGATCGCCCACGGCCGCACGGTCGAGGAAGTGGCGCAGGAGCTCGGCTGCGACTCTCTGCACTACCTCTCGATGGACGGCGTCTACGAGGCGATTGGCGGCTCCAGCGAGGCGATCGATCGCACTCGCTCGATTCACTGCGACGCTTGCTTCACGGGCGACTACCCGCTGCCGGGGACCGAGGCCGCAAACGGCAAGCACGCGCTCGAGTCGCAGCTGCCGTTGATCAGGGCGTGACCGCCGCGCAGGGCCCGTACTCGATCGCGCAGGTCTGACGGCGCCGTGCGGGTTGCAGTCCTGGCCTCCGGCGAGGGCACGAACCTGCAGGCGTTGCTCGATCACGTCCACGGGCACGACGACGTCGCGGTTGTCGCGGTTGCATCTGACCGGCCGGCGGCGCGCGCGCTGGAGCGAGCGCACTGCGCGGGCGTGGTGACCTCTGTCTTTGAACGCGAGCGGTACGAGGATCGAGCGTCGCGGGATGGCGCGATGGCGGCCTGGCTGACCGAGCAGGGGGCCGAGCTCATCGTGCTCGCCGGCTACATGCAGCTCCTGAGCCCCGAATTCCTTCGCCGCTTCGCCGGACGCGTGATCAACGTGCATCCCGCGCTGCTTCCTGCGTTTCCCGGTCTACGGGCGGTCGAGCAGGCGCTCGAGTACGGTGTCAAGGTCTTCGGCGTGACCGTCCACTTCGTAGATGAAGGGATCGACACCGGCCCGGTGATTCTGCAGCGGGCGGTCGAGCTGGACGCCCGGCGCGTGGAGGAGGTGATGGAGCGCCTGCAGCCGATCGAGCACGAGTTGCTACCGGAGGCGGTGAGGTTGATCGCTTCTGGGGCCGTTCGAATCGACGCAAACAACCCGCGTCGTGTCGTGATCGAGCGGTAGAGTCGGAAGCGATGGAATCCGGCACTGAGCGGTTGACCCACACCGAGATCGCCGGCGGGGAGGTGCGGGTCGCGCGGGGGCCAGAGGTGCGCGTCAGCAGGGCGCTGCTGTCGGTATCCGACAAGACGGGCATCGTCGAGTTCGCGCGCGGGTTGAATGAGCTGGGGGTCGAGATCATCTCCACGGGCGGCACCGCCGCGGCATTGGCCGAGGCCGGTTTACCGGTCCGCTCGATCTCGGATCTGACTGGGTTTCCGGAGATCATGGATGGCCGGGTCAAGACGCTGCACCCGCGGCTGTATGCGGGCATGCTCGCGGTGCGCGACGACGCGGAGCACATGCGCACAGCCGAGGAGCACGACGTCGAGTTCATCGACCTGGTCTGCGTCAACCTGTATCCGTTCGAGCGCACCGCAGGGCGGCGCGGCGCCTCCGAGCGCGAGGTGATTGAGAACATCGACATCGGCGGCCCCACGATGATCCGGGCCGCGGCCAAGAATTGGCGGTACGTCGCCCCGGTCACATCGCCCGAGAGCTATGACGCGATCCTCGCGGAGCTCCGGGAGTCCGATCGCCGCCTTTCGGTCGCAACGCGCGAGAACCTGACCGCCGAGGCGTTCGCCGTCACGGCCCGGTACGACGCGGCCATCGCTCGCTGGTTTCAGGAGAAGCGAGAGGACTTCCCGCCGCTGCTGGTTCGCGCCTACGAGAAGGTGCTCGAACTGCCCTACGGCGAGAACCCTCACCAGCGAGGTGCCTACTACGCCCAGGTCGGCGCACGCACGCACGTGCTGTCGATGGTCTCCCAGGTCGGCGGCAAGCAGCTCTCCTTCAACAACGTGCTCGATCTGCACGCGGCGCGCGATCTGGTGGGCGAGTTTCAGGTCCCCGCCTGCGTGATCGTCAAGCACAACAACCCATGCGGAGTCGCACTCGGCGCGGACCCGGTCGAGGCGTACAAGCTTGCCTTCGCCGCCGACCCCATGTCGGCCTACGGAGGGGTGGTGTGCCTGAACAGGCGGGTCGATCGGCCGCTGGCAGAAGCGCTGGTTGGCCAGTTCATCGAGGTGCTGTTCGCGCCCGGCTACGACGACGAAGCGCTTGATGTACTGCAGACCAAGCCAAACACGCGGATCCTGGACGATCGGGAGCGCCGCGCCACTACTCAGATCGAGGCGAACATGCGCCAGGTGGCCGGCGGCATGCTGGTGCAGGATCGCGACTCCGGCCTCGAACTCCGGGAGGAGATGAAGGTCGTCTCAGCCCGCCAGCCGAGCGAGGCCGAGTGGAGCGAGGCGCTGTTTGCATGGAAGGTCTGCAAGCACGTCCGCTCGAATGCGATCGTGCTGTCCACGGGCCTGCAGACGGTGGGAATCGGGGCGGGCCAGATGAGTCGCGTGGATGCGGTCAGGATTGCGCTCGAGAAGTACTCGGCACTGGCCGACGCGGCTCGAGACGGCGGATCCCCGCCGGCAGCTGGACCCCGTGTCACCGGGGGCATCGCGATGGCCTCCGATGCGTTCTTTCCCTTCCCGGACAGCGCCGAGCTGGCGACCGCCGCGGGGGTGAGCGTCATCATCGAACCCGGCGGGTCGATTCGCGACGAGCTCGTGACAGAGGCGGTAGACAACGCCGGCGCGGCGATGATCTTCACGAGCCGTCGGCATTTCCGGCACTAATCGCTGTCCTCGTTCGCCGCCGAGATCCGACTTCCGCGTGCGCCGCATGCGCTGTATACGCTGATCCAAGCCGGAATGACGCGATGACCGAAGCGGGAAGGGGAATAGGAACGTGAGAGCAGGCTTCTACAGAACCCAACTGCCCAAGCGCAATGGCCGGAGGGTCCTGGCGGCAGTCGCGAGTGGCGTGATCGCCTTGGCACTCGCGACCGCATTCGGCTCCGGACTCGCCGGGGCCGCTACCAGGCCGACCTCCAAGGTCTTTGGCTGGGGCGTGCAGGAAAACTGGATCATCTGCCCGAGGTCACACGAAGCCTGCAATCGATCGCCATATGCGGTCCCGCACCTCGCCCATATCGTCAGACTCGACGCTTCGGATATCTCCAATCTGGCAATCGACGCGAGTGGTCACGTTTGGGGTTGGGGAGACAACGAACGTGGCGAACTGGGCGACGGCAGTACAAAACCTCGCGCCATCCCGGTGGAAGTGAAGGGCGTTGACCACGTAGTGCAGACCGCTACCGGCAACAGCGATGCTGTGGCGCTGAAGGCCAACGGAAGGGTGTGGGCTTGGGGTAACAACGGACAGGGCCAGCTTGGAACCGGCAACCTGAAGTCGCACCTGGTCCCAGTACCCGCAACCGCTGTCAATTCCTATACCTCGAAGCACCATGTGACGGTGAAACAGCTTGCGGCCGGCGGTGACAAGGCCTATGCCCTGCTGTCCAACGGCACGGTGATCGCCTGGGGCGGCAACCAGTTTGGCGACCTCGGCGACGGCAGGACGGGCGGCCGATCGCTGACCCCGGTGGTGGTATCGCGGCTGCCCTCGAACATCGTCGCTATCTCGTCGGGCAATCTGTTCGGCGACGCGCTGACATCGACCGGTGCGGTCTACGACTGGGGCTACAACTCCCATGGTCAGTTGGGTGACGGTAAGAGGACAGACAGCCCCGTGGCCGTACGTGTTACCCACCTCACCGACGGCCGCTCGAGTCGGGTGGTTGAAGTCTCCGCCGGCGGTGACCTACCAGCCAACGGCCACAACATGGCACTGCTCGCCGACGGCACCGTGATGACCTGGGGCGATAACGCCGATGGGCAACTTGGCAACGGCAAGACCGTGAGCAGCAACGTGCCAGTTGTTGTGGCTCAGTTGAGCGACGGAAAGTCGCGCCGCGCGGTCAGCATCGGCGCCGGCGGCTCGCACTCCATGGCTCTCCTATCTGACGGCACAGTCATGACGTGGGGCGATAACTCCCATGGCCAGCTCGGCGACGGCAAATTGGTCAAGAGCACGGTGCCGGTGAAGGCCCTCACGGGGTGCGAGATGATCTCCGCCGGGGCCAACGACAGCCTGGCTGCGCGTAGGCCGAAGGGGTAGTGACCAACGAAGCTGCCGCTCGATCTGCTCGGAGAGGAGTGCCCCCGGCAGGATTCCAACCTGCAACCCTCGGCTTAAAAGGCCGCTGCTCTAGCGTTGAGCTACGGGGGCTCGCCGCAATCGTAGGCGCTGGTTGCTCTCGGTGGATCGCTCCCGAACCTACAATCCCTGTGCGCCCCCATGGTCTAGTGGTCTAGGACGCCGGCCTTTCACGCCGGAGATCGCCGGTTCGAATCCGGCTGGGGGTACTGCAGTGTCAGGCGATCGCCGCTGAACCGGCCCGCCGGTATTCGAGATCGTTGACCCGCGTCGCCACCGCGATCGGCCGTGCGCTAAGCCTCCTCGAGCACTACAAGGCTGTCGGGGTGGACTCCATCCTGTTTCATCGCCTCGGCGGCCTGGTCGCTCTGCATCAATTCCTGAAACTTGGCGAAATCGGGGATCTCAAGGAGCAACCCGACCCGATTTGAGCCCTGCGGGTCCTTGAAAATCCGATGGGTAATCCCCAGCGGCCCAAAGACCTCCTCTCGCGTTGGCATGTTGCGCCAATGCTCGACATCGTCGACCTCGTGAAACGCCAGATAGGTCGGCATACCCCCGTCCTTTCTCACGGCCCCAGCCGCGATCGTTGTGTGGCTCCACCCTAACGACCTCGCTGGGGCGAGTCGTGCAGGATCTCGATGTATCCGTCGGTTCCATGCACGCGTATTCGCTGCCCGTCGTTGATGAGGTCGGTCGCCTGCTGGACTCCCACGACGGCCGGCAGTCCGTACTCGCGTGCGATTACCGCGCCATGGGTCATTAGGCCCCCGACCTCCGTCACCAGGCCTTTGATATTGAGGAACAGGGGTGTCCAGCTGGGATCGGTGTAGGTGGTGACGAGGATGTCGCCGGGTTCGGTATCGGCCTGGGCGAGATCGCGGATGACGCGCGCGCGCCCTTCGACGGTCCCGGAGGAGACCGCTAGGCCGACCAGCGCGCCTGTGGGGACATCGTCGCGTCGGTAGGCCCCGGCGATGACCTCGCCGTCTGAGGTCAGCACGCGGGGTGGAGTGAGCGCTTGGTGGGAGCGAAACGCGTTCTTGCGCTGTTGGATGAGGTGCTGGTCGGCCCGGCGGGTGGTCACGAGGTCGCGGAGCTCTGAGTATGTGAGGTAGAAGATGTCTTGCTTGTCTGAAAGCACGCCTGCGTCCACGAGGCGCTCGGCTTCTCGAAGCAGCGCCTGCTTGTAAACGAAGTAGCGCTTGACGATGCCGTACTTGGGATATTCGCGGTAGCCGCTGAAGCTCCGGACACGGTCGATCATCCGCTTGGCCTCTGCGACCTTCGTCGGTCCGTCTGGCAAGGCGCTCAGGCGCTCCAGCAGCTCCCTTTCCTTGCTCGCGGCCGCCTCTTGGCCTTGTTCGAGGCGCCGCCGGGCCTCGCCGGGTGTGAGGTTCCTTATGTTGTCGAGGATCAGCGGCACCAACGTACTGGGACGCTCGCTCCATCGTGGCTGGGTGATGTCGATTTCGCCAACGCAGCGCATGCCGTACCTCTCGAGGTAGCCCCGGATCATTTCCAGCGATTCGCGGCCGCCCGCGAGCTTTCCCAGCTCATCCAGGAAGGCCCTGTCCTCGCGACCCTCGTCCTGTACGAGTTGCAGGAAAGCCACGACCTGCGGATGCGAGCGGATCACGTCCGCGACGTCCAGCAGCGCCAGGCCCATCTCCGAAGTGACGTTGCCTGGCGCGGACAGCGTGAGCGTGTCGGCGGCGTTTTTCTCGCCCAGCCAAGCCTCCAGCTGCTCGTTGAGCCACCACGTGGCCTGCATCCCCGCCATGATCGCCTGCAGGTTCCGCGGATCGCCGAGGACTCGCTTGTGCTCTTTGAAGGCCTCGAGCAGAAAGTCGAACAGCGCTGGCCCGGACTTCGTCTGGATGTCGCGCTTCAGGGCGGCGATTGAGACCCGGTTTCGCTCGATCAGCTCGACGACGATCGCCGGATCGGGGTCGATCTGAGCGGGTGCGCCGGCCCCGGGTGGCGCTGGTGGGGCCTCCTGTGGCGGCGGCGGGAGAAATCCGGGGCGTTCGAGAATGGTCTTGAGCGCGTCCCCGATCAGCGGATCGGCTCTCCCCATGACCTCTAGGAGGCCTACCCGTGTCGTCGGCGAGGCTAGTCGTTGGGTGACGTCGACGAACAGCCTGCCACCGGCTTCGTGCATCGGTGCCATCGCGGTCAGCTGCCACACGGAGAGCCCCAGGGGCCTCATCGCCTCGGTCATCATCTGCTGATGACCCACTGAAACGTAAACGTGGTTATGTTGGTCGGCGGCCACGGGAATCGGGAACAGCGTCGTGATCGGTCGGCTCTGGACGATCCAGAACTCGCCCTCGGCCAGGCACCATTCGATGTCCTGCGGGTGTCCGAAATGCGCTTCGATCCGCCGGCCCAGTGCCACGAGTGCCACGACCTGCGCATCCGTGAGCGCTGGGTGATCCTGCCGCTCGGGCGCGACCGCCCTTTCGACGACCTCGCCGTCCCGGATCTTGAAGGTGTCCGCGTTCACCAGGCCGGAGACCAGCGTCTCGCCGAGGCCGAAGCTCGCCTCCACTGAGGCAACCTTCCGGTTGGAGGTGACGGGGTCAGCCGTGAACAGGATCCCGGCAGCCTGCGGGACGACCATCCGCTGCACGACCACGGCCATCTGGACCCCGCGGTGGTCAAAACCATTGCGCAGGCGGTAGGTCACCGCCCGCTCGCTGAACGACGAGGCGAAGCACCGGCTCACGTGCTCGAGGACGGCCGTCGGCCCCACGACGTTCAGGTAGGAGTCGTACTGGCCCGCGAAGGACGCGCTCGGCAGGTCCTCCGCCGTCGCGCTCGACCGAACGGCGCACGCTGCCTGTTCGCCGAGCCGGGCCAGCGCGCTCGTAATCGCCAAGGCCACATCGCCCGGGATCGCGATCCCTTCGACGGCTGCACGGAGCTCCGCGCTCAGCGTTCGGATCGTCTCCCCATCCTCCGGCTCCAAGCGCGAGAGCCGAGCGAGCAGATCTTCGATCGACGGTGCGCCCGCCAGCGCCCGCTGGAACGCGCGCGTCGTCACGCAGAACCCATCCGGCACCCGTACACCCGCGATCCGCGAAAGGTCTCCCAGCGCGGCGCTCTTGCCGCCAACGACCGCGACGTGGGTGTGGTCGATCTCCTGGAAATCGAGCACGTAGCTCATCCGCTCACCTCGCTCGGAGTTGACGGGCCGCGCCTGTTCACCGGGTCCATCATGCGGCCGGCGATATATGGGGCATGATCAGGACCCCATGAAAGCGATCTGCTTGGTATAGCGCGCACACACAAAGTCGGAGCTTCGTGCTCGGGGTTGCTCCACCCATGGATCGCCACTACACCGCGCGATGATGACGCCCACGTGCGCATACGACTGACAAGGAGACAACTATGCAGATCACACGCAGCAGCGTCGAGACCCAGAAAGGGCCGCCAGACTGGTTCACCGGGGACGTCTACATCGACGCGATTGCCGCTCCCGCCGGCACCTCGACTTTCGCCGCGGCCAACGTCCATTTCACTCCCGGCGCACGCACCGCTTGGCACACCCACCCGCACGGACAGACCATCTTTGTCACCGAGGGCATCGGTCTCTGCCAGCGCGAAGGTGGCCCGATCGAGGTCATCCGCCCCGGCGACCGCGTCTTCTTTGAACCCGACGAGAACCACTGGCACGGTGCCGCCCCGACCCGTTTCATGCTCCACCTCGCCATGCAGCAGACCGACGAGTCGGGCCGCCCCGTCACCTGGGGCCGCCACGTCTCCGACGAGGAGTACAACGCCGCACCGGCGGCCTGACCATGTCGATGCCGGCCTTAGATCAGGTCACGTGGAGGGTGTTTGTCGATGCGCTGTCGGTCTACAAGCAGCGCTTCTCGGGAAAGTCGGGCCAGGACCTGGCCTACGTGCGATGCCTGACTGCGCTCGAGGGGCTGTCGATGTCCGGGCGGGCCGGGCACGCCGCCGACATCGTGGCGTTTCTCAATAGCTGGGCAGCACGCGTCAGCCGTAACGAGGCGCCAGGCATGCTCGGCGGGTGGATCCGCGAGCAGGCAGAGCCGCTGCAACGAGTAGCCGGGTTGACCATCGCTGACGATTTGCTGCCCAGCCACATTGGGGAAATTGCGGCGCTGTACGCAAGCCTCATGACGACCGGGCGCGCCGCCGTGCGCAACTGGAGCGACGCGGCGAACTCGAAGGCCCTCCATCAGCTGGCGCCCGACTTGTTTGTGATGTGGGACAAGAAGATCAAGCAGTCGGCCGGTGAGTACGGTGAGTTCACGCTGCAGATGCACCGTCTCGCGCGCCACCTGATTCGGGACAGCCCTTACCGCGCCGATCGGATCGAGATCGAGCTGCAGTCCGCGTTGCGATACGCGACGCGCAAACCGCTCGCCAAGTACCTCGACGAGTTCAACGTCGTTCGCTTCGATCTGAGCGACCGCCCGCCACCCGGCGCTCGCGTTTCCTAGCATCTACACGGAGTCTCGCCTGCGGGGGAGCCAGTGGCATGGGCGATCCGATCAACAACTTCTTTCTCGACGATCCGCAGAAGCTCGACGATCCTTTCGCCGACCTCGCCTGGCTTCGCGAGCATCGGCCGGTCTACCGCCACGAGCCGAGCGGGCAGTGGTTCGTTTTCCCCTACGACGACGTGCGCTCGCTGTTCGCCGACAAGAAGATGAGCGCCGACCGGATCGCCGGGTTCGCCGAGGCGGCCCCGGCGTCGGTCCGCAACGAGGTTAGGCAGATCGTGCCCTATCTCGAGACATGGCTGATCTTCCGTGATGGCGCCGGCCACTCTCACCTGCGCAGCGTCCTTCACCGCGGCTTCAACACCAAGGCGATCGAGGCCATGCGCGAACCGATCGAGCGGATCGCCAACGAGCTCCTTGACCGGGCCGGCGACGGCGGCAGGCTCGATGTCGCGGCGGACTATGGATTCCTACTGCCCGCATACGTGCTGTCGGACTTCATGGGCGTCCGCACCGAGGACCGCGATCGGGTGGTCCAGTGGTCTGCCGACTTCGTTGACTTCTTCAATGTGATCCCGATCACCGAGGACACGACCCACCGGATGATCCGCAGCGCCACTGAGATGACGGAGCACATGCGCCGGTTGCTCGCTGAGCGCGCACGCGTCGGTCGAGATGACTTCCTGGGTGTTATGGCGGCCGCCGCCCGCGACCAGGAGATGGGTGAAGAGGAAGTCGTGGGAAGCGTCATGCTGCTGCTGATCGCGGGCCACCTCCCAGTACGCAACCTGATCGGGAACGTGGCCTGGCTGTTGCTCGAGCACCCCACGGAGCACGAGCGGTTGCGCGAGGACCCATCGCTTCTACCGAGCGTCATCGAAGAGGCGCTGCGTTTCGAGCCCCCGGTTACGGCGATCCCGCGGATCGCGCTCGAGGACGTCGCCATTCGCGACCAGTTGATCAGCACCGGTGAAATCGTCCAGCTCTCGATCGCGGCGGCGAACCGAGACCCGAGCCACTTTCCCGATCCCGACCGCTTTGACGCTGCTCGCAATCCGCACGGTGTCCTGAGCTTCGGCCACGGGCCGCACGGCTGCCTGGGGGCTCGGCTCGCCAAAGAGCAGTCCACGATCGCGCTCGAGGTCCTCTTTCGCCGCCTGGGCACGGACTTTCGTCTCGATCCCGACCGCGAGTTGCGGTGGTACCGAAACGCAGGCAACCGCGGACCAGAGGCGCTGCCCGTCAGGTTCGCATCTGGTTAACCGATGAAGGTGGAGCGGGCGAAGCCTGGTAACAACCTACCTACCAGGCTATTCTACTTGCCTTACCCGAGCTAGAGAAACGCGTGGCAAGATTTGACAACGACGGCATACCCGCTCCACCCATGGAGGTAGACGCGAACATGAGCCGCACCAACAGCAAGCCGTTCGGGGAGGCGCTGCGCGCGCTGATGGAGTCGCGTGGCTTGACCTATCGCGGACTGGCTGAAGAGATCCGCGAGCTCGACGGCAAGGGCATCACGCACGCGCATCTCAACATGCTTGCCAATGGGCACGACAAGCCCTCGATGCGGGTCATGGAGTTGATCGCGCGAGCATGTTCGATCTCGCCGGAATATTTCGCGGAATACCGGCTAGCCGTGGCGATGCGCGAGCTAGATCCGAATGTCGTGGGACTCGAGCAGGCGCTCGAGAACCTCAACGCTCGGCTCGCTGCCCGACGGCGAACCAGTGCCAGACGGCGAGCAGCGCCAGCGCCCCAAGTACAACCTCGTCCCACGAGCTAGAAATCGGGTCGATGGGGCTGACTGCGATGACGAACAACGTCGCCCAGGCGAGCCAGGCCATCTGAACTCCTCTCCGGTTCACCTCCGGATACCGCCACAGCATCCCGGCGAGGCGGCCGGAGAAAAATCCCAGCTCGTGTCCGTCCCCTAGCAATTTGGCCGCCCCCGACAGCGCCGCCAGTGCGACCACATAAAGCAGATAGCCGACCGGGCGCAGAAGGAGTCTAAGGAGATTCATAGTGCGCGCAAAGCTACCATCGAAGAAGGGGCGCGGGGCGCATTTGGGTCAGGCCACGTGGGCTGCGAGTGCGCGGCCAGCGACACGGCCGGAGAAGATGCACCCACCGAGGAACGTGCCCTCCAAGGCGTTATAGCCATGCACGCCTCCGCCGCCAAAGCCCGCCACCTCGCCGGCGGCGTACAGCCCGTGAAACGGCGATCCGTCTGGCCGCATCACCCGGGAGTGAAGGTCGGTCTCAACGCCACCGAGTGTTTTGCGCGTGCAGATGTTCAAGCGCACTGCGATCAAAGGGCCGTGGCTGGGGTCGAGCAGCCGGTGTGGTTTGGCCACGCGCAGTCTGTCTCCCAGATACCGCCGTGCGTTGTTAATCGCCATGAGCTGAGCGTCTTTTGAGTAGCGGTGCCCCACCTCCAAGTCTCGGGCGACGATCTGGCGCTCGATATGGCCGAAGTCGAGCTGCGGGCCCCGCGCGATCTCGTTCATGCCCGCGACGAGGTCAGAGAGGGAGTCTCGCACGACGAAATCGACTCCGTTCTGCTTGAAGGCCTCAATCGGTGCCGGGGCGCCGGGTCTAACCCGGCTGGCCGTGAGCCTCATGTCCTTTCCGGTCAGGTCGGGGTTCTGCTCGGAGCCCGACAGGGCGAACTCCTTCTCGATGATCGATTGAGTGAGGATGAACCAGGAGTAGTCATGGCTCGTGGAGAGGATGCGGCGCAGCGTGCGCAGCGTGTCGAAGCCAGGGAAGTTCGGTGGCTCAAGCCGGTCGCCGTTGGCGTCAAACCACATCGCGGAAGGCCCGGGGATGATGCGGATTGCGTGCCGGGGCCACACAGGGTCCCAGTTGTGAATGCCCTCGACGTAGTGCCACATGCGATCGCGGTTGACGACGTTTGCACCCGCGGCTTCGGTGATCGCGAGCATGCGGCCGTCGACGTGTTCTGGCACGCCGGCGATCATGGTCTCTGGCGGTTTACCGAGCCGGGGCGGCCAGCTTTGGCGGATCAACTCATAGTTGTGGCCGATCCCTCCTGAGCTCACCAGCACTGCCCTGCCCCGCCGCTCGAACTCGCCGGTCACCGTGCGCGGGGAACTGCGCCCGCGGGCAAGGCCGTCGCAGGCCTCGAGCACGGATCCCCGTACACCCACCGCGGCTCCACCTTGCACAATGAGCTCGTCCACGCGATGGCGGAATCCGAACTCCACCGAGCCGCGTCGCTCGCCCTCCAGCACAGGCTCTCTGAAGACCCGGACGACCTCGGGGCCGGTGCCCCAGGTGAGATGAAATCGGGGGACGGAATTGCCGTGCCCGATCGCGCTCCCGGCCCCGCGCTCGGCCCAGCCCACTAGCGGGATCACGCGCAAGCCGAGCTGGCGCAGGTATTGGCGCTTCTCGGTCGCCGCGAAGCGAACGTAGGCCTGCGCCCACTGCCTCGGCCAGTGATCCTCGCGATCGCGGTCGAAGCCCGCCGAGCCCATCCAATCCTGTAGGGCCAGCTCATAGGAGTCCCTGATCCCCATCCTGCGCTGCTCCGGTGAGTCCACGAAGAACAGACCGCCGAGTGACCAAAACGCCTGCGCCCCGAGGTTGTTGCGGTTTTCCTGGTCGAGCACGACCACGCGTCGGCCGGCCTTGACCAACTCGTGCGTAGCGACGAGCCCGGCCAGCCCAGCCCCTACAACGATGACGTCAGGATCCTCAATGCGCATGAAGGTGATCTGCGAAATAGCGAGCGGCTGCCGCATTGCTCGCCGACTGAGCGGCGGTGAAAGGTACTACGGGCCGCCCGCCGGGCGATCCTACGATTCGGTGCGTACGATCAGGAGCGCGGGCGGTTAGCTCAGCTGGTAGAGCGCCTGCCTTACAAGCAGGAGGTCGCCTGTTCGAGTCAGGCACCGCCCATGGTGAAAAGCCCCGGAACGACGGGGTTCTCGGCTTCCTCGCACTTAACTGCTCGCGCGCCATGGTGGAGGCCCGACAGGACCGAGCTCGCGCGTGATATCTCGGCGACTTCTAAGCACGTGGACCTAACAGGTGGCTCTAGCGGGTGCCCGGTCCCACTCCCCTCCCCTTCGCTGCAAGCGAAGAGGGTAGGAACGTAGCTGTCCCGGGGACTTGTTGCCCCGCGCGACACGCAAGGCGACGAGAAACGACCGGACGCGCCAGCGGAGGGTTAGGAGCCTCTGCTAGCCCATGCCGCCCAGTTCTTCGTCCGGTGGCGGCGTGGGATCGTCAACCGCCCACGCGTTGTCCTCTAGGTCAGGATGGCGCACGAGCTCAACGTGGCACTGCGGGCAGGTTGAACGCTGGTTACGGGCGTGATGCCGGCCCACCGTGTACTCCCCCGAAGCGAGAACTCGCTCTCCGCACTGAGGACACCAGAGGATTGTCTCCACACCTCGGAATCTACGCCTCACGGCCAGTCCGCGGCACTGAAAAGCAGCGCTCTGCGCGGCACACGTCAGGGGTCGCTTCTGGACGATAGGGATCGTCAGGACTCCCCGAGCCGGGCGATCGCGCGGTCGCCAAAGGAGCCGCGCGGGCGCCGGGCGAAATGACCGCGAGAGCAGTCGTCGGGAGCCCCGGCACGATCGGCCCTCAAAATTGGCATATGACGCCTTTCCGTGCGATAGCTATAAGCCTTGACTAATTAGAAGGTGTAGCTTATAGTCCTGTCGTGTCGTGGGAGATCGAGTTCACCGATCAGGCCCGAGCGTGGATTGAGTCGCTCGACGAGGATGATTACGACCCCGATGGCCGGTGTTATTGACCTTCTCGAACGGGACGGCCCGACGCTCGGCCGCCCAACATCCCAATCGCTAATGATCTCTACGACGATTACCTCGCGGAACTCGAAGCGGAAGGATTGATCTGATGCCCAACACAACTAACTGGAGAGAGATTCGCAAGCGTCGGCGACCGAACGAGACAGCCGTGGAGATGGAAAAGCTGCAGATTCGCCTTGCGACGCTTCGAGAGCAGGTGGGCGCAAGCCAAGTCGAGCTTGCCAAAGCACTCGGGACGACTCAGTCAAATGTCTCGCAACTTGAGCGGAGCAATGATCAGATGCTCTCTTCCGTAGCTAAGTACGTGCATGCACTTGGCGGTGAGCTCAAGCTCACGGCGGTGCTTGGCGGCACTGCATACACGCTGCTCGACGACGTGCACGAACCCGCACCAAGGCGCCAAACAAGCACAACACGGGCACGAAAATCACCTGCGCGGGTGCAACGGAAGGCAGCGACCCGTAAGCGACCCGCTAAGGCGAGCAAGTAGGTCGGCCGGACTTAGCTTTCACCCGGCCCCTTTGTCGCCAACTCGATCGCCGGCTCAGCGACGTCAGGCCGAGCAAAGGGATCATCCGACGCGCCGCTCAGGGACTGTTGCTGCGGATGTTGGGGGTCGGCGAGCCGCTCAGCAGTTCTGAGATTCGCCCCGGGCGGGAGCCTGAGACTGCGCCTACGGGTTGCGAACTGGTGGTGAGAGAGTTGTGTGGGCTTTCTGGCGTCATCGCGTCGAAGAAGTTGACCGGGGGTGGGC
>DASRHQ010000041.1:0-73309 GCA_035650455.1 Solirubrobacteraceae bacterium | reverse complement strand
TCAGAGCAACGATGAGTACGGCTGGGGCGCCTGACGCGGTCGCGCCGGTAGCCCCGCTGCTCGCCGCGGGACAAAGCTCGCCTGCGGCAAATCCCGGGTTCCCCGGCTGATTACCCCTGACCCGGAGCTCACGGTTCGCTGCGATGAGTAGCGACTCATCCGAGGTCTACTGGGGCAGTGTGTGTGCGTTTTCACTGATAGGCGCCGAGGCCCCCAGTAGGTTCTTGCAATCGCTTGGAGGCGCGGCGGCAAAGGGGCATACGGGACCCACCGCCGCGTCCAGCAGGAGGAGAGATCAGAGTGAGCACCTGGACGAGCAGCGCCACCGGAATCGGTCGTGCTTTCACCGGCGGCCTGGACATAAGCCTGCGAGGGGCTGCAAACGCGCTACGCGCCCACCCGCGACGAGTGCTCGTGGCTGTCGTGACTGCCGCTGGAATCGTGGGTGCATTCTTGCTGGCCCCGGCGCTGGCACGATTTCCGCACGAGCTGAGCCGGATCGGTCACGGCGACATTCGCTGGCTGCTGCTGGGTGGGGTGCTTGAAGCTCTCTCCTTTGCGGGTCAGGTCGTGCTCTTCCACTCCGTCTACCAAGGCAGCGGCACCCGCCTCCGGTACCGCGACAGCTATGAGATTACGGTTGCGGGACACGCCGCGACCCGGCTGCTGGCCAGCGCGGGCACCGGCGGCATGGCGCTGACGGCGTGGGCGCTGCGTCGCCACGGGCTCACGGCGAAGGAGATCGCGCGGCGGATGATCGCGTTTCTCATCCTCATGTACAGCTTCTACACGCTCGCGCTGCTGGTCGGCGGATTGGGCCTCTGGACCGGGGCGCTGAGCGGGGGCGGCTCGATCGCGCTGACGCTCTTCCCGGCTGCACTGGCGGCGGCAATGACGGGCATGTTGCTGGCCGCTCCCGTTGCAGGCACGCCTGTTGCTCGCTGGCTGCGGGGCCATGCCGCCGGCCAAGAGGGCCGTTTCGCCACCGTGGGGAGTCGCCTAGCGGCTGGAGTGGAGGCGCTCGCGGACGGCGTGCGCCTGGCGGTCGGGATGATCCGGGAGCGGCGATTCGGGGTGATCGGCGCACCGATGTGGTGGGGCTTCGACGTGGCCGTGCTGTGGGCAAGCTTTCACGCCTTCGGCACACCCCCGCCGCTCGGCGTCATCCTCATGGCTTACTTCGTCGGCACACTGGCAAACACGCTGCCGCTTCCCGGTGGGATCGGCGGCGTCGAGGGCGGGATGATCGGGGCGTTTGTCGCCTTCGGCGTCGCGCCCGCGCCGGCCGTGGCGGCGGTCCTCGCCTACCGGTTGTTCGCCTTTTGGCTGCCCACCATCCCTGGTGCGATCGCCTATCTGCAGCTGCGCAGAAGCCTCCCCTCCGGCGCGGTAGCGCGACCCGGCACGCAAGCAGCGCTCGCGTAGAGTCCCAGAGCATGCCGGCGCGCGAGCGCTCGAGCGCAGACATCCATACGCCCGACTGGTGGCTGGAGGCAGTCAAGTCGGAGGAGCGCGGAGGCGAGCTCCTGAGCGCGTTCGACCTGGCCCAACAAGGGCTCGCGGAACACCCCGACGACCTCTGGCTCAAGCACCGCGCGGTGCTGGCCCTGGCACGAGCGGGCGCCACCGACGAGGCGGCGCGGCGCTTCGAGGAATACGGTCTGATGGGGGTTGGAGACGAGGATGTCGCGGCGCTGAAGGCGCGCATCGCCAAGGATCTCGCGTTGCGTGCCGAAGGCGAAGAGCGGCGCCGACTCGCAGCCCGGGCGGCCCATCTGTACGGCGACGTCTTCACCGAGACCGGCGGTTACTACCCAGCGGTCAACGCCGCGACGCTCTGGCTCGTTGCCGGCGAATCGGCCCGCTCCAGAGAGCTGGCCGCAACCGTGCTCAAGTTGCTGACCGGTACGGAGTCGTACTACGAGGCGGCGACCGAGGCCGAGGCTTGCCTGCTCTTGGGCGAGCAACTCGAAGCCGTCACGGCTCTGGAGCGCGCCGGGAGGCTCCAGGGTCGAGACTACGCGGCCGTCGCGGGCACTCGGCGTCAGCTGCGAATGATCTGCGACTACCTGGGTATCGACCCCTCCCCCTTGAGCGCGCTCGCCGGGCCGAGCGTGGTCCATTTTTGCGGACACCGAATCGGCGAGCGCGAGGCCCGCTTTGAACCGGAGGCGGAGGAGGACGTGGCCACCCGAGCGGCCGAGCTTGTGTCGGCCCACTCACCCGGGTTTGCCTACGGATCGCTCGCCAGCGGCGCCGACATCCTGTGGGCGGAGGCACTGCTTGCGAGAGACTGCGAACTGCACGTCGTGCTGCCTTTCGCCCGTGAGGAGTTCGTCGCCTCGTCGGTCGCGCCGTCGGGGCCAAGGTGGGTAGAGCGATTCGACCGCTGCCTCGCGGTGGCGACGACTGTCCGCTTCGCAACCGACGACGCCTTTCTCGGCGACGATGTGCTTTTTCGCTATGCGAGCGAGTACGCGATGGGGCTCGCGCTGCTACGGGCGCGTTACCTCGATGCGGAGATTCGCCAGCTTGCGATCTGGGACGGAGAACCCGCCGGGGGGGCGGCGGGCACCGCCATCGACGTCGCTACCTGGAGGCGCACCGGTCAGGAGGTCAGCGTGATCTCGCCGCGCCGCGAGGCGAAGGTGGCTATCGGTTCGGCCCCGCCGGTCGAATCGCACGTCGTCAGCGGGACAGGGAGGATCGTCCGCGCGATCGTGTTCGGTGATTTTCAGGGCTTCTCGAAACTCACCGACGAACAACTGCCAGTGTTCGCCCGGCGCGTGCTCGGCGCCGTCGCTGAGGTCTTGTCGACTCACAGCGAGCAGGTCGCCCAGCGGAACACGTGGGGCGACGCCGTCTATGTCATCTTGAACGACGCCGCCGCGGCCGCCGAGTTCGCGCTCGACCTGCAAGCAGCGGTCGCCGCGATCGACTTCGAGGCCGAGGGTCTCCCGGAGCACCTCGCGCTACGGCTGGGTTGCCACCTGGGCCCGGTGTTCACCACCCGCGACCCCGTGCTCAACCAGACCGTTTTCATGGGTTCGCACGTGAGCCGCACCGCACGGATCGAGCCCGTCACGCCACCAGGTGCCGTCTATGTCACCGAACCGTTCGCGGCTGCGCTCGTCCTCGCCGGCCGCACCGGGTTCGCGTGTGACTATGTGGGCCATATGGACGCGGCGAAGGGATACGGCAGGCTGAGGATGTACCGGCTGCTCCGGGCGCAGCCGGCGATCGATTCGCCGCCCGATCAATTGCCTCGAGGACACACCTTCGCGTAGCTGTAGCCCGAGACGAGGCGCGACCACTCCTCTCGGGTTAACTCGCGGCCGGCGACCGCGCAGGCGTGCTGCTCCCAAGCACGCGCCGTGGCCGGCCAGTCAAAGCCCTTGCCGTCAGCGTAAAGCACCAGGAGGCTACGGCCGTCCGGGGAGAAGACGGCGTTGCCCCATTGCCCGGGGTCGGCTTGCAGGTTCGCGCCTTCCTGCTGGAGAGTCGAGGTGAACCAGATCTTCGCGCTTCCGTCTGAGCCGCCCGTGGTCGCAAAGCGCTGTCCGGTTTTGTCGAACGAGATGGTGGACACGGGCGCGCCCGCGACCAAGACCGGGTGGCCGAGTGCCCGGCCGGAGCTCAGGTTCCAGAGCTGGACGATTCCCCCCCACGAGCCCGTGGCGAGGGTTCCGTTGGCGGCGAACGCGAGCGAAGTGACCGGGGAGGTGTCGGGTGCCCCGAACGTAGTGATCGACCGCAACATGCGTCCGGTGCGGGAGTCTACGATGAGCACGTGGCCGCGGTCGAGTCCCACGGCGAGCTCGGTCCCGCGGGGAGCGAAGGCGAGCGAGTCGCCGGCCTGATGGAGTTGGCGCGGCGGATGCACGAGGCCGCCATTCGCGGTGCGCCATATCGCAAGCCTCCCCGTGGTTCCGGGGGCGGCGGGATTCTCCTCCTCGTCTGAAGCAGCGACGAGGCTGCCGTCAAGGCTGAAGGACAGCGCTTGAACCGCGTGCAACGGCGGGCCGTGCGAGGGCAGACCGCCGAGCGAGCGCTCGAGGTGCGGCCGGCCGGCCACACTCCAGAGGGAGACCGCCCCCGAGTAGGCACCGAGTGCCAGCTCGGCTTTGCGTGGCGACCAAGCCAGCGCGGTGATGAAGGCGTGGGCGTCGAACGACCTCTGCTCGTGGAGCGTCCGCGCCGAAAACAAGCCGATCGTCGTCTGCCCGATCCGCGCCGCGAAGCGCGACCCGTTGGGGGAGAACGCGAGCGGTGGGGTCAACGGCGCGGCGGGATTTCCGATTCCCGGATGGGGCAGGCTAGGACCGACGGTGTATGGCTCGCCGAAGCGTCGCTTGCCGCCCAGGTCCCACTCGAGCACCACGCCGTCCAATGACGACGTATACAGCGTGCTGCCGTCGGAGCTGAATGCGACTCCGTGCACGGGGCCGGCGTGCCCGGTCAGGACCTCGACCGGCTCCGCCGTCGCGGGATCCCACACGATCACCCTCTGGTCCTCGCCAGCGGTGACCGCGAGTCGCCCATCGGGGGAGAAGACCGCCGGGTCCACCGCGGCGCTGTGGCCGCCCACGCCCCGTCGAGCGTGCCCGCTGGCGAGGTTTACGAACAAAACTGAGCCGGTCTGCTGGCCGACAACGGCGCTGCGGCCGTTTGGGCTGATGCCCGCGGTCGCGATCCGCCCGGGCGCCGGCGTGATCGATTGTGAATGCAATCTCCGGAGCGTGCGCGCATCGAAGACCTCGCTTGCGCTCGCGTTGATGATCACCAGTCGCCCTTTGACCAGGCGCGCGGCGAGCACCGGTCCACGGCCGAGGGCGGTGGTCGAGAGCAAGCGACCACTTTGAAGCGACCAGCGATCGAGATAGGCGGCGCCCGGGGTACCGCTTGGGCCAACGACAAAGTAGGGGTAATAGAGTTCCCGGTTTCCGTGGGAGAAGAGAAACGCGCCGGTCGCGTTGATGAGGTCTGCGGTCGGAGTCGTCACCCAGCGGTGGTCAAACGGCAGCCGGTGAACGACGCGCAGGGTGTGCGCATCGCGAACACTGACCCACGCCGAATTCTTGTTGCCCGCGGCATAGGCGATGAGCGAGCCGTTAGGCGAGTAGGTGGGCGCGTCCGTTTCGATCGAGTCGGTGAGCGGGGCGCCCGCGGGGTGGTGGGTGCTCGGGTCATAGAAGCGGATGTCGTGAGTGTTGTCGCTGACCGCGAGCACGCGGCCGTCTGGCCGCAGCGAGATGCCTTGCGGCCGCGCGACGATCGGGAGCGTGAACGTCCCGATCGCCGCGGGGCTACGCAGCAATGTCGCGAGCAGCGTGCCCTCGGTCTGGGGGCCACGGTTGAGGTTGACCGCCTCGCGGGCTAGCAGCATGGCCGTGTCGATGCGGGGCTCGCTCACAGCCTCCGCCCCCAGTTGGCGTGCGACCGCCACCCGGGTCGCATGCACCGCCTGGCTGCGCGAGATGAGGGCGAAGATCAAGAGCCCGATCGCGATTGCGGCGACGCCGAAGCTGGCTCCGACCAGTCGACGCTGGCGCCTGGAGCGCGCGGCTCTCGCTGCGACCAGGTACTCCTGCTCCATCGAGCTGGGTCCTGGGTCCTTGTTGGCCCCCGCTGCCAGCCATTGCTCGGCGGCCGCGAGCTCCGACCCGCGCAGCAGGGAGCTGTGATCGCGACCGGATCGTTCCCACTCGAGCGCCCTGACCGTTAGGCGCGAATGCTCGCGCTCCCACTCGAGGTCAGTGTCTAGCGCTTTGACCAGGCGCTTGACCGTGCCATCTACCTCCCCGCCGCTGCCGGCCGGGATCCAGTTGCGGAAGCGCACGTCGTCTGGCAGCTGATCGTCGGGGACGGGGCGCAGCGCGATCGGGACGATGCGTTTGTTCAAGCTGGCGGCGTGCTCGATCTCCTCGACGCAGAACGATGACTTCACCGCGTCGGGACTGATTACAAACGCAAAGGCATCACTGCCCTCGATCGCGCGGCGGAGCGCTTCTGGAAACACCTCCGCGTCGCGGACCCCCTCAACATCGACCCACACGTCCTTGCCCTGGTCGTGAAGTGCTGAGGCGAGTCGGCCCACGAACTCGCCGTCACGGCGCGAGTAGGAGAGGAAGACGTCCGCCATGCTGCGGGTCCCCGACCAGCCCTATCTCGCGCCCTCGCTAGGGCAGACCCGCATGTAGGGGCGGTTCGGCAGGACGTCGTGCCACTCAGCCTGCGTCAGGTTTCGGCCCGCCACCTGGCAGGCAAAGCGCTCCCAGGCGCCGACGTTCATCGGCCACTCGGCGGCGTCGGCGAGGTAGGCGATTACTAGCTTTCCGTTAGGCGCAAAGCCCGGTTCGGTGATGATGACGGGACGGGACGGGAACGAGTCGCCAACCTGCGTTCGCGAAGCGAGATTCCACAGCGTGGTGCTCTCATCCGTCGATGACGCCACCAGCTGCCTACCGTCGGGCGAGAAGGACAGCGCCGCGATGCTCGCACTGGCTACGTGGAGGGGGGGTTTGTCTGACGTGCCGCGCACCGCGTTCCACAGCAGGACTTGGCCGTTCTCGGTGCCGAGACCCAGCACAGGCGAGTCGGGCGATATCGCGATCGCGGTGGCGTGGTTCGTCAGTCGCCGAAGGAAGAACTGGCGCCCGGAGCGGGCATCCCAGCCGGCGACCGTCGACGCTGCCGTACAGCACCCGAGCGCCACGACCTCTCGCCCATCGGGACTGAAGTAGACCCCGCTCGCGCCGTCGGCCAGTTGCCGGCTCCACAGTGGCTTCCCGCCGCTGGCAGGCCGCACCTGCACCACCGAGTCCGTGCTCCCTTCCGCCTGCGTCTGAGTTGCGATCAGCCGGCCGTCCGGACTCACGTCCGCACCCGCCACTGGCGCGCCGATCTTGATGGTCCGAAGCACGCGATGGCTGCTTGTATCCCACACGGTGAGTCGCCCTGTGACTCCGCCCGTTAGGAGCGTTCGGCCGTCGGGAAAGAACGCAATTGCGGGCGCGAGCGCACCGTCCCGGGCATGCAGCGTGCCCACCAGCCGCAGGGTCCGCAAGTCGACGAGCGCGGTCGTTCCGTCACCCTGAGTGTTCGCCATCAGCGACGACTGGCGGTTTACCACGAAGCACACCCCGGAAACACAAGACTGACCAGGTGATCCCCAATGGAAGGCGCGTCCGAGTCTCCGCGAGCCCGATAGGTCGTACGCGGTCACGCCGCCATCCCGCGACCCGACCAGGAGCGTGCGCACCGAGGGATCAACGGCAGCCGTGCCAACGGCGCCCACCGGCGCGGCGATCGTGTACAGGATCGACCCACTCGCGACTCCCCATACATCGGTGTCCCCGTGGAGCGTGGTCCCGATGATGGTCTGACCGTCGGGAGTGATCGCGATTGTCTTCACCCACGTGTTCGAAACCCCCTCCGCGAGGAAGCGGTAGCGGCCAGTGCGCAGATCGATGACAGCGATGCGCCCGCTCGCGGCGACGAGATCGGGACTGTTGACCGCTACCGCGAGAGTCTGGCCGTTGTCGCTGGCGGCGGGCTCGCCTCCAAAGGGGAAGCGCCGCACGAGGTGGCCCGTGCGGCCGTTCCACAGCAGCGTGTAGCCCTGCTGCGCCGAGGTCACCAGCGTGCCGTCCGGGGCGAATTGCACCCGTATCCCCTGCTGCCCAGGGCGAAGCGGATACTTCCGCCGCCAGATCACCCGCCCGCTCGAGACGTCGAGCACGCTGAGCGTGGCCGAGACGAACAAACCATCAGGCCTGGAGGTCCCGAACGCCAGAGCGACACGATTGCCGTCCGGCGAGAACGCCAACGCCGCACCCGGATCGGTCCCCGTCGGGATCCTTCCGCGCAGGAGGACGAGGCGGCGGAACTTCCCGTTCGCTATATCGACCATGTAGAGACTCGCGTTGGTGGACACGGTTGGGCCGCTGGGCGTCGCGGAGGCCTCACTCGTGGTCAGGACTCCGAGCGGGCCGCCGTGGGGAGCGAACGCCAGGCCCCTGTCCATCACGACACCTCGAAGTCGCACCGGCGAGCCCTTGGGTCGCCAGCGCGACATCTTCTCGAAGCGCACCACTCCTGCTGAGTCGCCGGCTGCGAGCAATTTCCCCGTCGGATCGACGGCCAGCGCAGTGATCTCGTCGTGCGAGAGTCGCAGCAAGCGGATCGCGTCGGGGTTGTCTTGGAGCACGCTGAGCAGATCGCTGCGGGTCTGCAGCCGGTTCTTGAGCTTCACCCCCGCTACCGCATCGAGCATCGCCAGGTCCAGGTTCTTCTGGGCCACCGCCTGAGCGCCCACGCGCTCGGCGTCGGAGGTGAGCGCCTGGTTGACCGCAGCGCTACGCGAGATCAAGGCAAAGACCAAAAGCCCGATTGCCACGGCGGCCACGAGGAGGCTGGCCACGGCAAAGCCGCGTTGTCTGCGCGCCGTCGCGCGCCGTCCGGCGACAAGGTACTCCGCCTCTAGCGTCGTCGGCCCGGGGTCCTTGTCGGCCCCCGCCGCAAGCCAGGCCTCCGCGCTGCGCAGCTCGGCGCCTCGCAACAGGAAGCTGCGATCACGCTCCGCTTGCTGCCACTCAAGCGCCTTGACCGTCAACCGCGAGTGCTGGCGCTCCCAATCGAGATCGGTATTGAGCGCCGTGACCAGCCGTTCGATCGTCCTGTCGAATGCCCCATCCCCGCCCGCCGGAATCCAGTTGCGAAACCGCACCTCTCCGGGCAACTGCTCGTCTGGTACGGGCCGCAGCGCGAGCGGAATGATGCGCTTGTTCAGGGTGGCGGCGTGCTCGACCTCCTCCGCGCAGAAGGAGGACTTCACGGCGTCCGGCGATATCACGAAGACGAACGCGTCGCTTGACTCGATCGCCCGGCGCAGCGCCTCGGGAAAGACCTCGCCGTCGCGAATGCCGTCGACGTCAACCCAGACAGTCTTCCCACGCTCCTCGAGCGCGGACGCCAGCCGGCGGACAAACGTCCCGTCGAGCCGCGAGTACGAGAGGAATGCGTCTGCCACCCAATCCGCCCCACAGCGACCGTAGCGCCGGGCTAGAACGCTGTCAACGACGCCGTGAGCGATCTCACTTGGTTGGCCGGCGCACATGTGCGCCGGCCCCGGCCGAGCATGCTCGGCCGGCGGGGCGGCGCATGCGCCGCCCCGATCACATATTGGCCAGCAGGTCGCGCAACTCGGCGGCGTTGCGCACCGCGTAGTCCCGGTAGCAGTTGTTCATGAGCAGGTGCGTCTCCTTTGCCTCCGCAACATGTTCGACGACCGGACGGGTCAGCTCCTTGAGCTCCTTGCGCGAGTAGAGGTAGCGAAATCGCTCCGCCGCCGTGCGCGTCTGCTTTGACCAGTTCTCGTCTGAGCGGCCGTGGAAGCGCACGACGAAGAGGTCCGGGTTGGTCACCGCCATGAATCGCGGCAGCTCCGAGGCACGCGGAGCGTCGAGGGAGACGAGGGCGAGCCCTGAGTCCTCGAGCATGCTCAGAGTGCGCTTGCGGTCGCGCTTCTCCGCAAGCCACATCGGTGAGCGGAACTCCACGCAGATCAGGTAGTCCGGTAGCCGCTCGCGGAGCGCCTCGACCTGCTGCCGGTTGTCCTTCCTGGGCACAAACCAGGCGGGGTACTGGAACAGGATCGCGCCCAGCCGTCCGGCGTCGTGCAACGGTCTTAAGGCCGCGGCGAAGCGACGCCAGGCCTCGTCGACCAGCTCAGGCCCGAGGTGGTTGGGATAGAGGTTGCGCTTCTGGAGCACCTCGTCGGGCAGCCTCTCGCGCAGGTCGCTCCACAGCGACTGCGGTCGCGTGGGATGGCCGGTGAGAAGCGAGTACGCCTTCACGTCGAAGCGAAACCCGTTCGGGGTCCTTTCGGCCCACAATCGGGCCTGCTGCTCGGCGGGAGGCGCGTAGTAGGTCGCATCGATCTCGGTCAGGGGAAACTGAGCCGCGTAGAAACGCAGCCGGTCCTCGGCGCTCATGGACTTGCGGGGGTAGAAGTCGGCGTCCTTGGTGAGGGTGCGGTCGGCCCAAGAGCAGCTTCCGGTCAGGACCGGCCGACCGTCGAGCTCGACGTGCGGGCCGAGGGCTTGCGTCTCTTCAGGCAAGCTGGGGAGCCAGCTCGGACCCGATTAGCGCGACCACGTCGAGGTCGTCGTGCAGGAGGTTCTGGCACATGACGCGGCTGACGCCGGCGTCTTTGAGCGCCTGAAGCTGTTCGACGGCCTCATCGACCGTGCCCGTTATCCAGGCTGCGGGGGGGTCGGCGACGAAGGCGCTCGCGTCTGCACCGGTGCGCTCCGTCACGCTACGGGCGCGATCCTTGTACCCGGCACGATCGCTGCCCACCACGAAGCCGGTCATGACCGAGAAGGGAATCGGGTCGCGTCCGGAGCGTTCGCACGCCTCGGCGATCCGGGCGCGACGCTCTTTGACTTCGTCCACCGTCGGGAAAGCGCTGTTGTATTCGTCGGCGAAACGCGCGGCCAGTGCGGCGCTGCGCGGGCCGGCATAACCGCCCATGATCAGTGGTGGGTGGGGCCGCTGAACCGGCTTCGGCTGGGCGTTGAGGCCAACCAGGCGATAGTGCTCGCCGTCGAAGGAAAACGGCGTACGTGTCCACGTGCCGAGCACGACTTCGAGCTGCTCGGCCAGCCGATCCATCCGTATGCGCGTGGTTGGAAAGTCGAAACCGTAGGCCGTGTGCTCGCCTTCGTGCCAGCCGGCGCCCAATCCGAGCTCGACCCGTCCGCCCGAGATCTCGTCGGCCGTCGCCACCAGCTTCGCGAGGTTCGAAGGATGGCGAAACGTCGCGGGCGAGACGAGCGTTCCCAGCCGCACGTTCGAGGTCACCGCGCAGAGCGCGCTGAGCGTCGCCCAGGCGTCCATCGCCTCGCGCTCGGGATGGTTGCCGTCGAGGTTCATGTAGTGGTCCGAGCGAAACAGCGCGGGGATCGAGTGCTCCTCGCACGCGCGCGCCAGCGCCCTCCACTGCTCCCAGCTCACGCCCTCCTGGCCTTCGATCATCAGGCACAGATCCATGCGCGTGAGATCCTACGCAGTCGGGTAGCCCGACTCTGCACACGCCAGCGAGGGAGGAGTGCAATGGCAGAGCGAGCCACCGTGGAAGTCCGCTCGATCGACTACGTCCCACTGCGCGAGCGGCATGGAAAGCTGTGGCACCTGGGGCCGCTGTGGTTCATGGCCAACGCCCAGATCGCGACGCTGGCGGTGGGCGTGGTGGGCGTAAGCGCGGGCGGCAACCTCTTCTGGTCCCTGGTCGCGATCGTCGCGGGCGTGCTGGTCGGCACTTTCTTCATGGCCTTCCACTCAGCGCAGGGACCGCAGCTCGGGCTCCCCCAGATGATCCAGTCGCGGCCGCAGTTCGGCTATATCGGCGCGTTGCTGGTGTGGCTCTTCGCTTACCTGCAGTACGCCGGGTTCAACGTCTTTAACACCATCCTCGCCGGCCAAGCGGGCGATAGCACGCTTCATATCGGGGTCAAGCCCGCGATCGTCATCGCCACGCTGGCGGCGGTGGCCGCCGCGGTCATCGGATACGACTTCATTCACCGGATGGAGCGGGGGCTCACCTATCTGTTCGTGCTGATCTTCGGCGTGTTCACGGTTGGGGCGATCGTGACGCTTCAACTCCCCCACGGCATGCTGTCGCCCTCGGACTTCAAGGCGGCGCCCTTCTTGACGCAGTTCGGCGTCACCGCGGGGTACCAGATCAGCTGGGCGATCTACGTCTCTGACTACTCGCGCTACCTCCCGCCCGACGTCACGGTACGGCGGACGTTCATGTGGACCTACTGGGGGTCCGGACTCGGCGCGATCTGGCTCATGGGCCTCGGGGCGCTCCTCGCCGCGGCGACGGGCGGCGCCGCCGAGGTGGTATCGGCGATCGATAAGGCGGCCAACGGAATCTTCAGCGGCTTCGGCACGGTGGTCTTGTTGTTCTCCGCGCTCGGGCTGATCTCCGTGACCGCGCTCAACCTCTACGGGGGCTCGCTGACGCTGATTAGCGGCATCGACTCCGTGCGCAGAGTCCGCCCCACGCTCGCGGTGCGGTTGATCACGATCTCGTTCACAGCCGCCCTGTCGCTGATCGCAGCGCTGCTCTCGAGCCAGTCGTTCTTGACCAACTTCAACAACTTCCTGCTGCTGATCCTCTACCTGTTCATCCCCTGGACCGCCGTCAACCTGATCGACTACTACGTGGTACGCCGCGGCCACTACGCCGTCAGCGAGATCTTCAAGCCAAGGGGCATCTATGGGCGCTGGGGATGGAGGGGGTTGATCGCGTACACGATCGGCTTCGGCGCGATGGTCCCCTTCTTCTCCACGCCCGCATACACGGGGCCCGTCGCAAAGGCGCTCAACGGCGGCGACATCTCCCTGTTCATCGGGCTGCCAGTCGCCGGGGGCCTCTATTACCTGTTCTCGCGCACGATCGACGTCGCCGGGGAGACGCGGGTCGCCGAGCGGGAGCAGCGGGAATTGGAAGAGCGAGCTTCCGAGCACGCGGTCCCGGCTGCCAGCGGCTGAGCCCCGCTACCGCCGCCGGAAGACCACGACCGGGATCTCGCGGTCGGTCTTCTCCTGATACCGATCGTAGTCCGGCCAGACCTCGGTCATCCGCCGCCATAGACGTGCCCGTTCGCCGCCGCCGGCAGTCTCGGCGCTGACGGCGATGCGATCACCTTTGACCTGGACTGTCGCCCGAGGATTCGCCTCGAGGTTCTTGTACCAATCGGGGTGATCGGGCGAGCCACCTTTGGAGGCGACCACGACCCATCCCTCCCCTTCGCCGTCCTCGCGGAAGATGAGCGGCGTGGTGCGATCCTCGCCCGAGACGCGCCCTTTCGTCGTCAGCAGCAGGATTGTGGTGCCGCGCCAGTGAAAGCCGCGCTCACCGTCCGTCTCTCGATAGACGCGGACGTGCTGCTGGCCAAAGAGGTCTTCGTCAAAGGGGTTGGGATCCTCGGGCATGACAGGAAGGCAAACCGCGCGAAAGATGATCGAGGATACTGATCGAATGGACGAGCGAAACGTCCTCGGCGGCCCGCTCGAGAGCTGCGGCAGCGAGCCTCTGACTGGGTTCTACCGCGACGGATGCTGCCGATCCGGGCCCGAGGATGTCGGCAGCCACACGATCTGCGCAGTCGTCAGCGCCGAATTTTTGGACTATCAGCAGAGCATCGGCAATGACCTCAGCACCCCGATGGGCGCCTATGGCTTTCCGGGTCTGAAGCCCGGTGATCGATGGTGCGTTACCGCGATCAACTGGCTGCGCGCTCACGAGGCAGGTGTCGGCGCTTACGTCGTGCTTGCCGCAACCCACGAGCGGGCGCTCGACACCGTCGCGCTCGAGGTCCTCAAGGAGTACGGGGTTGATGTACCAGCCGACCCGGGCGCGCTGGGCGGCTGATGGTCGGCGGGTCGATCAGCGGCGTCAATGACCGCCCTCCTCTCGCTGGATCGAATCGCCGATCAGCCACAGCATCGGTGGCCACAATCCGACGAACAGGGCGCGGCGCTCCGCGTTTCCGCGCTCGTCCTGGTCGACGGTCTTGGCCCGGATCCAGAGCCCGATGCACAGGCCGATCGAGCCAAACGAGAGCAGCTGTGTATGCCATGCGCGGAGTCCGAGGCGGTGAAAGCGCTCGATCAGCATGACCTCTACTACCCCACTGCGCGGGCGCAAAGCGCAAGAGCTCAACAGGCGAAGACTCGATCAAACTTATTGAATTAGTAGAGTAGTCCGCGCAGGACGAACAAACCGAGGAGGACTTTGGCTTGACCGCTACCGACGAACTGCTTCAGAACAACGAGACATACGTCGCATCCTTTGACAAGGCGGATCTGCCGCTGCCGCCCGGGCGCAAGGTCGCGGTCATAGCCTGCATGGACGCCAGGCTGAATGTCTACGGCATACTCGGTCTCACCGAGGGCGACGCACACGTAATCCGCAACGCAGGCGGCGTCGTCACCGATGACGCGATTCGTTCGCTGGCGATCTCGCAGCGGCTGCTGGGCACCGAGGAGATCATCCTGATCCACCACACCGGCTGCGGCATGCTCACGTTCACCGACGACGACTTCCGTGCCGCGATCGAACAGGACACCGGCATCAAGCCCCACTGGGCCGCGGAGTCTTTCCCTGATCTCGAAGCCGACGTCCGCCAGTCGATCGCACGGATCAAGGCCTCACCGTTCATCCCGCGCAAGGACTCCGTTCGCGGCTTCGTTTACGAAGTGGAGACCGGAAAGTTGCGCGAGGTCACCTGAGACCCGCGAACAAGGGTCTACAAGCGCGCCGTCATCGCCGTCCGTACAATCGCGAAACTTCATTCCCCGGACCGGGAGGCATTGATGGACAGCTTCTTCGAACGCGCCGACGCTATCTGCCGTCGCTGCGATGTCTTGCGTCATCCCTTCTATGAGCGGTGGTCTCGTGGTGAGCTCGGCCGCCGAGACCTTGGCCACTACGTCGGTCAGTACCGCCACGCGGTAGTGGCGTTGGCAGATGCCTCCGCCCACGCGGGCGACGACCAGCACGCCACCGAGGAGCGCGGCCACATCGCGCTGTGGGATCAGTTCCTCGCTTCGTATGGAGGCGACAGGGACGCGGCGCCGGCGCCCGAGACGGCCGCGTGCGTCGCAGCCTGGGCCGCTCCGGGTCGCGACCAGGTGGCGACGCTCGCCGCGCTGTACGCGATCGAGTCTTCCCAGCCCGCCATTGCGGAGACCAAGCGCACTGGGCTCGTCTCGCACTACGGCGCCGAGCCTGACAGCGACGCCACTCGTTACTTCGACGTGCACGCCGTACTCGACCGCGAGCACGCCGAGCAAGACCGCCGCGAACTCGCCGGTGCCTTGCGGCCCGACGACGAGGAGCGACTGCTCGCCGAGATCGAGCGCGTGCTCACCGCCAACTGGCGACTGCTCGACGGCGTTGAAGCCGTCTGCCAAGCCGAGTAGCCGACTCACTTCGCAACAGCGCGGCGCTACATTCGCTCTCTAAGGGCATGTCGACCGCCGCGCGCATGAATGCGACTGCCATGGGCCACCCTGGTCCCGGGCAACGCGTGGCTGTCGTGTACGAATCGGGACCGGCTGGAACGGCCGCGCTGGACCTCGCCCGGGAACTCGATCTCCAAGAACGCGCGGACCTCACGGTTGTGGCGGTGGTGCCCACGGCAGCGAGCGGATCGCGCTGCGGCGGCTCGGCGCTCGAGTTCAATGCGATCGTCAAGGAGACCGTGACCAACGAGCTTGATCAGGCTCGCGAGCGCCTCGGCCACGCGGCGGGGCGCACTAGGTATGCGCTTGTTGTCGAAGGCGAAGACCCTCCGCTCCAGGAGTGGCTCGCCGCTCGGGGCTTTGACGTGATCCTGCTACCGGCGCGACGCCATTTCGTGCGCAAGCCCGGACACCCGCTCGCCGCGCGGCTACGCCGCACCACGGATGCCGCGGTGCGCGTGGTTCAACGGCCGCGTTAGCGTCGCTTCCGCTTCTGCTTTGAACTCCGACGTTCGATCTTGGCCGAGGCCGCGGCGGCGGCAATTCTTCGACGACGCTGCTCGATCCGAATTGCGACGCCGATCGCGGCACCGATGAACACCGCTCCGTACCAGAACGGCGCGATGAGCAGCATCACCGCGACGCCGAGCATGGCCAGCCAGATCGCCGGTCGCCAGTCGCGCCAGTCACCCTTCATAACGCACAGGATCCTGGAACCGGCGGATTGCGTCCACTCGATCCGAAGCCTTCACGAGGCTGGTGACGGTCTCGGGATGCAGCGAATCCAAATGCGTGGCGAGCGCGATGAACACCTGGGCCGTGGTCAGGGCGTCGGCGAGCGAGTCGTGGGGCCGCTCGGCCGGTAACCGTAGCTCGGAGGCGAGATCGCCGAGGGAAAGCCTCTGGCGCAGACGGCCGTCGCGGTCGTGCAACCAGAGCCGCCCCAGCACCTCCGTATCGACGAAGGAATTGCGGAGACGGACCCCCATTGCTCGCAACGCTTGCCTCAAAAACGGCCTATCTATCGCGGCCGCGTGGAAGACGGGCACGCGGCCGGCGATCGCCTCAAGCAGCGGACCGACCCCAGCGGCAAGTGAGGGCGCAGACACCAGATCGATGTCGCGGATTCCGTGCACGGGAATGGACGCCTCCCCTATCTCGCGTGAAGGCCGCACGCGCCGGGAGACGGCGGCCCGCAGCTGGAGGCGTCCCGCTTCAATCGGGATCGCGCCGAACGAGATGATCTCGTCCTCCCGGGGGTCAAGGCCCGTCATCTCGAAGTCAAGCGCGCACCAGCGTGCGTCCCGCCAAGGGGTCCGGCCACGCGGCATCGCGGCGCTCTCGTACGCTTTCGCGGCTTGGTCCAGATTGCGGCCGCGAGCCGCAAGTGGCACCCTCATTGGACCCCCACGTTCAGTTCCGCCGCCAGCTGCTTCTGGATGGAGGCAACCGCCCGAAACGCGTCCTTCAGGTACGTCCGCGTCAACCGGCTCAGTGTCGCGGGGTCGATGTAGTCATCCGGGACCGCTCCAGACCGAAGTTGATCGACCTGGTGCTCGAGGCGCAACCCGTTGACCAGGTCCAACGCGTCCGCAAGCGTGTGAGCGTTGGCGTCGGAAAGGGTGCCGTCTGCCGCGGCCGAACGGAGCCTCTCGCGTGTCGAGGCGCTCGTGACGCCGGCGGCCATTCCCGCCCACCGTGCCAGGTCAACGATCGGAATCACTCCGCCATGCTTGAGATCCAGCCGGCCACGGTATTCGCCGGAATGCTCGACGACTAGGCCTCGCAGGAACCCTGTGGGTGGACGGTAGGAGAGCGCGAAGCGCGCGAGCAGTCGAAGCAGAGCCGGGCTGCGGGAAGCAAGGCGAAAGGTGTCGGTAACAGGCGTACCGGCGTGGATTCCCCATACCGGGCGGCTGTCTACAAACACCGAGACGAGAATGAGCGCTTTCTCCTGAGTGGGATCCTCGATCCAGCTTCGCGCGGCTCGCTGCCAAGAGGAGAGCGAGCGCACGAAAACAGGATTAGACGCTGAGGCACCGTGAGCGTCTGAACGCAGTCCGCATCGCCTCAGTCCAGATACCACCCTCTCGCCGATTGCGTGCAGGCGCCGACGGACCTCCGCTTCAGGTGCGTCGCCAAACCACACGATCGCGCTGTCGATGTCGGCGCTCGGCATCATCTCTCGCCGCGCCTGACTGCCGAGCGCGAGCCACTCGAATGGCGTCCGCGGTTCGCCCGTCTCCTCGAGCGTGAGCTCGAGCAGGCGGCGGGTCAAAGCGTCGATGACCACCGCGTGGACCGCCATGATCCCGGCGGCGGCCACCCGTCCTTCGTGGAGCGCAATCACCATCGGGTTGAGCTCGCTCGCCGCGCTCACGAGCTCGTCGAGATTCGGAGCGCGGGCGATCCGCTGGCGCAGGAAAAATGGCGACCTCGCGTCGGCCGCGATCACGTCTAGATCCTCGAGGACCCCGAGGATCTGTCCCGTGGCGGAAACGATCGGGAAGTGGCGAATGCCGCGGTCGAGCATCTCCAGCAGAAGGTCACCCCCGAGCCGGTCGGGACCCGACGTGTAGGCCGGCGAGGACATTACGGTCGACACGGGCGCATCGCCGGAGATCCCGGCGGCCACGACCCGGTTACGCAGATCGCGGTCGGTCAGGATCCCCAGAGTTCCCTTGCCGAGGTCGATGACAACCGACGTCGAGGGTGCGGCCGCCATTAGCTGGGCAGCGGCGCGGATCGCGGTGTCGGGAGCGCAGATGACGGGCTCGTCGCGCAGCAGCGAGCCCACGGGTTGCTGCGCTGGATTCGGTGCAGGCTTTCGATCGGGCTTCTCGACGTCGAGCGAGCGCTCGAGCAGCGAGCGTGTCACGAACTGGAGACCGGCCGGTGCGGCCAGGGGCTCGCGCGCGATCTCGGCCGGAATGCGGTAAGTGAGAGTGTCTTCCGCGGCGCGGGCCTCGAATCCGGTCGGCAGTCCCGAGAGCATCGACGCATGCCCGAACAACTCACCCTCGCCGAGCAGATCGAGGACACGACCATCGTGAATGACTTCGACCTCCCCGCTGCGGACGACCCATAGGTGCTCGAGCGGGTCGGACCCCTGGGCGATGATGGTGTCGCCGGCTCGGTGAAACTCGACCTCGACCGCCGCGGCGACGCGCTCGACGGTGGCGGGAGGAAGCGCATCGAACGGCGGGTACTCCCGCAGGAAGCGGGCGACCTCGGGTAGCGCCGCTGATGTGGTGCTCAAACGGCCGCCGGCGGAGCGGTCGCCTCGGCTATCTGGCTCGCGTCCTCCTTGATCATGTCCGCGCACTTCTCGCCGACCATCATTGTGGTGATGCACGGATTGATTGCTGGGAGGAACGGAAGGATCGAGCCGTCGGCGATCCGTAGCGAGCGAACGCCACGCACACGCAGTCGGGGATCGACGACCGCGAGCGGGTCGGAATCCGGGCCCATGTGCGCGCTGCAGGCCGGGTGGTACACGGTGTTATGGGTCTTGTGCATGTAGTCGACGAGCTCCTCGTCGGTCTGAGCGTCCGCTCCCGGAGCCAGTTCCGCTCTGGCCCATTGAGCCATCGCCGGCTGCGAGACGATTTTCCGGGCCAGCCTGATCCCAAACGCCATCACGCGCTCGTCATGTCCGTCGGCGTCGGTGAAGTAGCGCGGGTCGACGCGGGCGCGGTCGCGGAAATCACGTGACCGCAGCTGCACCGTCCCCCGCGACTTACCTCGACAGACGTTTGGCGTCAGGCAGAACCCGTTCTCGGTCGTTGGGTAGCCCCACCGCGCCGTATTCATGTCAAACGGCACCGAGCCGTAGTGCATCATCAGGTCGGGACGATCCAGCCCCTGTTCGGATGTCGCGAATAGCCCGATCTCCCACCACTGCGTGGAGTGCCGGATCATCGGCTGCTTGGCATCCCACTGGACGATGCCCTCAACATGGTCGTCGAGATTCGCTCCGACGCCGGGTGAGTCCACGATCGTCTCGATCCCGAACTCGCGCAGGTGCTTTCCTGGACCGACCCCTGACAGCATCAGGAGTTTGGGCGTATCGATTGCTCCCGCGCTCAGGATGACCTCGCGGCGAGCACGGACCAGATCGTGGGTCAGGATGTCCGGCGTCAGGTACTCGACACCAGTGGCGCGTCCGTCCTCGATCGGGACGCGACTCGCCCAGCAGTGAGTGCGGATCTCGAGGTTCGGGCGCTTCCCGATGATCGGATGCAGATATGCGTGCGAGGACGACATCCGGGTGTTGTCGGCGGCCGAGTTGATCTGGAACCAGCCGGCGCCGTTGGTCACCGTGTGTCCCTCGTTGTAACGGCTCGTCGGCAGACCCGCCTGTGCCGCAGCCTCCAGCAGCGCGACGCCGCAGGGGTCCTCGGGCGGCACCGTGCGGATGTTGACCGGCCCGTCGCGGCCGTGGTGATCGCCCGGTCCGTCGTTGGTCTCAAGGCGCTTGATCAACGGCCAGCAGTCGGCCGCCGACCATCCGTCGCACCCCATCGCGGCCCACTCATCGAGGTCTTCCTTGGGTGTCCAGAACGCGATACAGGAGTTGTGCGACGAGCAGCCGCCCAGGACCTTTGCACGCGCGTGTCGCAGGAAGCTGTTGCCTTTTTCCTGCGGCTCGACCAGGTAATCCCAGTCGTAGCCCGAGTCGAGCAGATACATCCAGTCCTCTAGCCGCAGGATGTGCTGGTCGTCCACGTCCGACGGGCCGGCCTCGATCAGGCATACGGTTACGTTCGGATCCTCGGACAGCCGGGCCGCGACCACGCATCCGGCGGTGCCGCCGCCCGCGATTACATAGTCGAATTCGCCGGCGTTGGTCATGGCATCGCGTCTCCCATGGGCGCCGGAATAGGCGCTGCGGGTATATCTGCCCGGTGCTCCGCGAGGACCTCATCGCCCTTCCTGACCTGCACCGTGAAGTAGTAGATCGTGCCGACGATCGCGATGATGCCGACAAACAGCGGCGCAGCCCACTTCCAGTACCAGTGCGGGTGGCCTACGACGTTGTAGATCGAGTCGCGCGGCCAGCCGATGTTGATGACCGCCAAGGCCCCGTATGCGACCGCCAGGATGTTGACCAGTAACCCCCACCGGCCCAGAGAGAAGTATGGGCCGTGATCCGGCTTTGGCCAGGTGCCCTTCAGGCGCCGGACCAGCATTGGCACGGTGACACCAAGGTAAGCCAGGTAGAACATGATGATCGCCAACGCCGTGATCACGTAGAACGCGCTCTGATTCGAGACGTTGATAGCCAAAAGCGCGAGCGTGAGGATCCCGGTGACCAGCGCGGGGACTATTGGCACCTTCCGATGGCCCGACACGCGCGCAATAGCCGACCCGAAGGGCAACTGATTGTCTCGTGCCATCGAGAACATCATGCGGATTGTCGCTGTCTGAACGGCCAGGCAACAGACAAAGATCGCCAGCGCCGTGTCGGCGAGGAAGACGTTGCCGGTGGTGTTGCCGAATGCGCTCTTGATTACGAAGGGGAGTCCGAGCAGACCTATGTTCTTGTTGGCGATGTCCTTGCTCGACATGATCCCGAGCAGGATCACCAGGCCGCCGATGATCGCGGCAGCTCCAATCGCGCGGATGATCGCCGGTGGTGCGTGTTTGCGAGGGTTGTTGGTCTCCTCGGCCAACGTACCGGCGGTGTCGAACCCGTACATCACGTAGGCGCTAAGCAGCCCGCCGACCAGCAGCGCACCGAAATAGCCCCACGGATGGCCGGCGCCGTAACCGTATGAGTGGGCGATGACCGCCGGCGAGTGGTGCAAGTGGAAAAGCAACAGGATGATCAGCACCGTCGACCCGATCAGCTCGGCCGCCACACCCACGTTGTTGATACGCGACATCAGCTTGACACCGAGCATGTTGATAATCGTGCAGATAACCACGAGGATGCCCCCGAGGACTAGCGCGTTCTGTGCGCCGCCCTTGGTCGTGGTGAATCCCGCGTTTGCTGCCCCGCCGACGAGTTGAAGGTGCGTCGAGATCTGCGGCAGCACGACCTGCCAGTCGACGGCCACGGCGGCGATCGTGACGATCGCCCCGACGATGTAGATCCACCCAACCATCCACGCCGGGTACCCGGTGGCAAGCTTCTTGGACCACTGGTAGACCGAACCGGCAATCGGATACTGGGCGGCCATCTCCATGAAGCAAAGCGCGACCAGGATTTGACCGCCGATGACGACCGGCCAAGTCCACCATACCCCCGGTCCGGCGTTGAGATAGCCGAAGCCGAAGAGCGCCGTTACACCGGTCAGGATCGAGATATAGCTGAACCCGGCAGCAAAAGACGAGAATGAGCCCAGCGACCGGTCGAGCTCCTGCTTGTACCCGAAGCCAGCCAGCTCGTCGCTGTCCGAGCCAGCTGTGGTGCCCGTCTGCGGAGCCTCTGCGGTTGCCATCCATCAACCTCCCGGTCGCGGGGCGCCCCATCGTCCTCAAACCCTCTGGCCAAGCCCACGTCCTGGGCGCGCCCGTTCGTATCGATTGACCCGAGCTTGGTTCGGCTGTTATATATCAGTTGTCTAACTGTGTCAACGCGCCCGGGCGTGGTCGCTGGGAACGCCACCGGGACCACCAGGCGACTTGGGGGACGAGCAATGGCGACGAACACCGCGCAATTGATGTTTCTCGGCGGCGAATGGCAACCGAGCGCCAGTCAGGAGACCTTCGACGCGATCAGTCCCGCGACGGGTGAGGTGATCGCGACCGTTCCTCAGGGCGATCGACAAGATGCCCAGCGTGCGATCTTTGCCGCCCGCGAGGCGGCTCCGGGTTGGGCGCGGCTGACCGCCTTCGAGCGTGCCGAGAAGATGCACGCGGTCGGAGATGTCATCGAGACCCGACGTGACGAGCTCGCGCACACGCTGACTCTCGACCAGGGAAAGCCGCTGCGGGCCGAGGCATTCGATGAGGTCGACGAACTCATCGAGTACTGGCGAATGGCGGCGGAGGACGCAAAGCGCCTCGGCGGAGAGCTGCCCAACTCGTTCTCGCCGGGCAAGCGGGTGCTGCTGGTCCGCCGCCCGCGTGGAGTCGTGGGGGTGATCAGTCCATGGAACTGGCCCTACACGATGCCCGCCGAGTTGATCGCGCCGGCGCTTGCGAGCGGCAATGCCGTGGTTTGGACGCCGGCCCCTTCAACGGCCGTGTGCGCCGTGGCGTTGGCCGGATGCATCGCCGAGGCCGATCTTCCCCCGGGGGTCTTCAACCTCGTCACGGGGCCGGGGCCGGTTGTCGGGGATGAGGTCGCCCGCAATCCCGGAACGGACGGGGTGGCCTTCATCGGATCCACCGCCACGGGCCGTCGGGTCGCCGAGGCCGCCGCGGGCAAGGCGACCCTGCTCGAGATGGGCGGTAACGGGCCGCTCGTCGTGCTCGAGGACGCCTACCTCGACGCCGCCGTCGAGGCGACCCTCACGGCTTGCTTTCTGTGCGCGGGTCAGAGCTGCACGGCCGGCGAGCGCTTGCTCGTCCACCGCGCGGTGCGCGATGAGTTCGTCGAGAAGCTCGCACGAGCTGTGACGGAAAGGATCCTGCTCGGAGACCCGTTCGACGACTCAACCACGATGGGACCGCTCAACAACGAGCCGGTGGCCATCAAGATGGACGAGCACGTCGGCGACGCGGTGCAGCGCGGGGCCCAGGTAATGAGCGGAGGCGCGCGGGCGAGCGGTTTTCCCACGTCCCTGTACTGGGAGCCCACGGTGCTGACAGACGTCGAGTCCGACGCCCGGGTAGCGGTCGAGGAGACCTTTGGCCCGGTCGCTCCGATCGTGGCCGTGGACTCGCTCGAGCACGCCATCGAGCTGACGAACGGCTCGCCTTATGGCCTCCTGGCGGCGATCTTCACCGCCGATCTGGCGAAGGGCCTTACGTTTGCGGACAGCGTGCGGACGGGCTGGGTGAACATCAACGAGTCCAGCAACTATTGGGAAGCCCACCTGCCGTTCGGCGGCCGTTCGGGTAGCGACAGCGGCATCGGCCGGGTCGGCGGCGCCCATGTGATGCACTCCTTCACCGAGCTTCAGACCGTCGTGTTGACGCCGGACGCGCGGCGTTCGTAGCGGTCTTATCGGGGGCCCGCTCGCAGCGGTCTTGCCAGGGACCCCACCCCGGCTCCCCCGCGGGGTCGGGTCCCACGTGTCCGCTATCAGCGTGTCGCGTAAGCCCGCGCCTTTTGCGGACGTGATGAGGCTGGTCGGTCGACTCCGTGGGATATAACCCGCGCAGAGCGCGAGCGATATCCCAACAGAGCTGTCGAGCACGCGCGGTTGCTCCAAGCCCGTGATATTCCCGCGCCAGACCCGTGACGTTCTTTGCTTGAGGTTATGCGCGGCAGCCGCTATCCGGACATCACGGACCCCACCCCCGCTTCCCCGGCGGGTCGGGTCCCACGTGTCCCCTATCCGGACATCACGGACCCCAGCCCCGCTCCCCCCCGCGAGGTCGGGTCGCACGTGTCCGCTACAGGACCATCCGGATCTCACGCTCGAACGTCGCGATGTGCTCGCTCAGAACTGCGCGTGCCTTGTCGGCGTCGCCCGCCTCGATCGCCCGCAGCAGATCGTCATGCTCGTGCACGCGCGTGAAAAGGTGAGGCAGCCGGTCAAGGACGAGGTGCCAGATTCGCAGCGAGAGATTGAAGTAACGCGTGAGCGTTTGCTCGAGATAAGGGTTCCCCGCGCAGCGGTAAATGAAGCGATGCACGCGCGCGTCGAGCGCCATGAGCGTCTCGATGTCGTCGCTGCCGCGGCTGTGGCCCAGCTCTTCGAGCAGCTGATCTAGCTCGGCTCGCTGGGCGTCAGTGATCCGCTGTGCGGCGCGGTAAGCCGCGTGCCCCTCCAACTGCGCACGCACATCCGAGACGTCCGCGAGATCGGTGATGTTGATCTCCGAGGCGAAGGTCCCGCGACGGGGATAGACGGTGACGAGGTTCTCGAGCGCCAACCTCTTGATGGCCTCCCGGACAGGAGTCCGACCGATCTTCAGCTCGGCGCCGAGCAGGTCCTCGTCAATCGGCGCGCCCGGCGGGATCTGGAGGGTCACGATCCGGTCTCGCAGCTCGGTGTACGCCCGGTCCGCCAGCAGCTGGCGTCTGGCACCGTCGCGGTCGGAAGATCGGCTCGTGTGCTTCCTCGGCCGAACTGATATATCAGTCATGTCGCAGAGTCTAACCTGCTTCGGCGGGTCGCGCTACGCCTGAGGTCCGGGCTCGTCACCTCCCAACGCGAGCTCTCGGCGGCGCCAATTCTCGGTCTGCTCCAGCTCATTGAACGTGAACAGGTGAAGCCCGGCGACTGCGTTGTCCTTACGAGCGAGATCGGGTGCGAGCCGCTCGAGTAACCACTCCGGGCGGTAGCTGCGTGGCAGTACGAGCCGCCCCAGCCAGCTGCCGTGTCGGCGCAGGTAGCGCGCGGAATCTCCCAGGCCGACACGCCTCGAAAGCCGCAGCAGCTTGACCGCATCGATCGGGCCCGGCAAGCCGACGTAGATCGGCAGCGCAACGCCGCGGTCGCGCACTCTTCGGATCCACTGCGCGATCACCGCGGCGTCGAAACAGATCTGGCTGACGATGTAGCTCGCGAACGGGACCTTGTCGAACATGGCCTGGATGGTCGCCTCGTCGCTGATGAACGCGTGGCTCTCGGGGTAACCCGTGATCCCGATCCGCTCGAGCCCGTGACCCACCTCGGCCATGGCGACCAGCAACTCGGCGGCGCCCTCGAAGCGACCAGCCGGCTTAGGGATATCTCCGGCTACGACGAAGACCTCGCGCACCCCCATCGCGTCCATTCTCCGTAGCAGTGCCGAGAGCTCGGCGTGATCGGCGATCAGGCGAGCGGCAAGATGGGGCACCACGCGATAGCCCGCGTGCCCGAGGCGCTCCGTCAGCTCTAGCGTCGGGCCGGCTCCCCGGGTCGGCGAGGACGTGACGGTGACGGTCGTGTTCCGCGGCACGTGATCGAGGACGGCCTGTTCCACCCCGTCCATCGGAATCACCTCCAGACGGGGCCGCTGGAGGAGATCGACCACGATGCCGCGGTCGCTCAGTGCTCCGCTGCGAGGCGTTGCTTGGGGATCTCCTTCTTGGGATCGATGAACGGCATCTCGACCACGCGAGCCTCTCGCGACTCGCCGTCGACTTCGACCTCGAGCTCTGTTCCAAGCTCGGCGAGCTCGGTCGGCACCATCGCGTAGCCGATGTTCTTCTCCAGTCGCGGCGAGTGACACGCGGAGGTGACTTCGCCGACGCGCCCCCCGTTGTGGCTGACCGGGAAGCAGTCGATCATCGAGCCGTCGTTGTACGCACCAAGGCTGGCGCCTTCGATCTCCACACCGGCCAGCTTGCGGGTCGGCCCCTCCTGCTTGATCCTGGCCAGCGCTTCCTTGCCGATGAAGTCCGTCTTCTGCTCGAGGTCGACCATCCAGTCGTATCCCATCCCAACCTCGTAGGGGTTGGTGTCGAGCCACATGTCGCAGCCCAACGCGAGAATGCCGCCTTCGATGCGGCGGATATGGCAGGGACCGATGACCGCAAGGCCGTGCGGCTCGCCCGCTTGCAGGATCGCGTCCCAAAGCCTGCCTCCGTTCCGGCTCGCGTCGAACAGGTAGATCTCGTAGCCCAGCTCCGCGGTGTAGCCGGTGCGCGAGACCATTACCGGCATCCCATCCACCTCGTAGCTACGGAGGAAGTAGTACGGGACCTCGAGGATATCCTCGCCGAACAGGTCGACCATCACGTCCTTGGACTTGGGGCCCTGCACCTGCACCGGCCCCACGTCGGGCTCGCGGATCGTGACGTTCATGCCCGAGTTGTGGGCCACCCCCATCGCCCAAAGCAACACGTCGCTGTCCGCAAGCGAGAGCCAGAAGTGGTTCTCGCCCAATCGCAACAGCACCGGGTCGTTGATGATGCCCCCGTCGGGGGCGGTCACGAACACGTACTTGCACTGTCCCACCTGGCACTTGTTGAGGTCGCGGGCGACCAGCATGTTGGTGAAGTCGAATGCATCTGGCCCCGTGATCTCGACCTGGCGCTCCGCCCCCCCGACGTCCCACAGCGTCACCCCTTCAAGCAGCTGCCAGTACTCAGCGACGGGGTCGCCGTAGTGCCGTGGGTGATAGCGGTGGTTATAGACGCTGTACATCGCGACGCCGTGCCGTCGCGACGCATAGAAGTAGGGCGACTTGCGGATGCGCGAGTAAAGGAGGATCTCCGGGTGCTCGTTTATGGTCGACAAGGGGCCGTCTCCTCTGGTCGGAAGCAGCTGTATGCGACTTATATATCAGCTGTGGAGGCCTCGCGGGAAACCACGGCCCTGGACGCACCTAGGCTGGTCGCTCGCCGCGTCGCACCGGCGCGTCGTCGTCGACGCGCTCACCGCGTCGCGCCGGCGCGTCGTCGTCGATGCGCTCCGCCAGTAGCGTCGCCACATCGACGACCCGGATCTTCTCGCCCGCGCTCTGTACGCCGTCGTCAAGCATCACCGTGCAGAAGGGACACGCAACGGCGAGCGTGTCGGCGCCTGTGTTGGCCGCTTCATTGACGCGCTCCAGGTTGATGGAACCGCCACGCTCCTCCATCCACATGTGCGCTCCGCCGGCGCCGCAACAGAACGTGTTCTTACCCGAGCGGGCCATCTCCACGGGCCGGCCGACCGCGGCGACAAGCTCGCGGGGACCCTCGACGACATCGTTATGCCGGGCCAGGTAGCAGGAGTCGTGGTAGGTGACGGCATGGCCATCTTGCGTGGGGGCCAGTCGTCCGTCGCGCACCAGCTGCGCCAGCAGCTCGGAATGGTGGATCACTTCGTAGCGCCCGCCGAAGTCCGGGTACTCGTTGGCGAGCGTGTTAAAGCAGTGGGGACAGTTGGCGATGACCTTGGTGACCTCGGCCTCGTTCAGTACGGCGACGTTTTGCTCGGCCATGGCTTGGAAGAGGTATTCGTTGCCCATCCGGCGCGCGGGATCTCCCGTGCATGCCTCGCGGGGACCCAGGATTGCGAAATCGATCCCCGCCGCCTTCAACAGCGTTGCCGTTGATTGCGCGGTGCGCCGCGCTCGCTCATCGAACGACGAGGCGCACCCCACCCAATAGAGGTATTCGGGTGCGCGATCACCCGGCTCCAGCACGCGCACTCCGAGCTCCGCGGCCCACTCTGCACGCTCCGACTGGGCCCTGCCCCAGGGATTCGAGGCGCGCTCGATGTCTCGCAACATCGGCTCCGCCTCCGTTGGAAAGCTCGATTCGACCATCACCAGGTGCCGGCGCAGGTCCACGATCTGATCTACGTGCTCGATCGACACCGGACAGACTTCGACGCAGGCCCCGCACGTGACGCAGTCCCAGACCGACTCCGCGGGCACCGCGTCCGGGACCAGGGTTGACTGCTCCTGGGCGAGCACCTGGTCGCGCAACCCCATGATCACGAGCTTGGGCGAAAGCACCTTGCCTGTCGCGAACGCCGGGCATGCGTCCTGACAGCGGCCGCACTCGGTGCAGGAGAAGGTGTCGAGTACCTCCTTGAAGGTCAAATCGGCGGCGCTGCCGGAGCCGAAGCGGATGTCGGCATCGTCTGCCTCGAAATCGACCGGCTCGAGCCGCCCGCCCGGGCCGGTCCTGCCGTACCAAACGTTGACGGCGGCGATGAAGATGTGGAGGTGCTTGGAGCGGGGCAGGTACGCAAGGAAGACGAGAATCGTCAGCACGTGCGCCCACACGAACACCCGCTCGAGCACGCGCGTCGCCTGGCCGGTTCCGAACAGGTGCGAGAGCGCGTAGGAGACGGGCGACCACGCGCGCGGCCACTCATTCAGGCCGAGTGCGATTCGAGTCGCATGCCAAAGCAGCAGTGTGGTCGCGATCGTCGCGATCAGCGCCAGGATCAGATCGGCTTCGCCCAGATGGCTGCCCTCGAACCTGCGGGGCCGCTGGACCTTGCGAATCCATAGCGCCGCCAGCACCCCCAGCAGGACGAGTACAGCGAAGACGTCGACCAGGAGCGCGTACCAGCCCTGGTGTCCGAGCCACGGAAGCGTCGCCGTCTTGTCGACGACGCCGATCATGGCGATCACGATCGTCGGCAAAAGCACCAGAAAGCCCCAGAAGATGAACGCGTGCGCCAGCCCCGGACCGAGCCGTGAAAGCAGCTTGCTCTGCCCGAGCACGACGGTCGCTTCGTTGCGCACGCGGCGGGGCACGTTTCCCGCGCGCGAAACCGGCTGCGCCGCCCGCAGGACCCCGGTGAGCGTTTGAACGCGGCGCGCGAACAGCCCCGCGCTCACGAGCACGGCGGCCCCAAGCACGGACGCGGCTACGGGCGACGCTATGCGCCCCTCGCCTTCCGGATCTCGGCGGAGATGGCCGGTACTACCTCATGCAGGTCCCCGATCACTGCGTAGTCGGCGCTTGCGTAGATCGAGGCCTCGGCGTCAGGGTTGATCGCGAGCAGCTTCTTTGCTCCCTTGCACCCCGCTAGGTGCTGGGTGGCCCCGCTTATCCCGCACGCGATATAGATCTCGGGCGAGATCTTGGTGCCCGTTTGACCGACCTGATCGGTGTGAGGGCGCCAGCCCGCGCTGGTCACGGCCCGCGAGCAACCCACCGCTCCACCCAGCAGCGCGGCCAGCTCCTCGATCACGGCGAACCCTTCGGCCGAGCCGACCCCTCGCCCCCCGGAGACAACCACGTCCGCATCGGCGAGTGATACCCCGGACGAAGTCGTCGGTATGTGCTCGGCGACCGTGACCGCACCGTCCTCTGATGGTGTGAGCCGGGTCACCTCCAGGTCGGCGGGCTGCGCGGTGACCGCATGCGGGGCGACGGTGGCCAACAGCGGCGAACCGTGGACACGGGCGTCCTCGAGCAGGCTGCCACCCCAACGTATCCGTGTCACGGTGGCTGGATCTCCCAGCGCGATCGAGACGCAGTTTGCGGCCATGGGGGCTTCGAGCATGGCCGCGAGGTGGGCAAGGACCTCGTTGCCGCGGTCTGTTCCGGGCGCGAGCACGGCCGATGGAGCTTGGCGCTGCACCTCCTCGGCGATGGACCGTGCCCATGCGGCGGGCGCGTAGTCGCCCGCGATCGCGATCGCGCCGATCGGTTCATTGAGTTCCGTCGCGAGCGTCAGCGCCTGCCGCGAAACCTCATCGTCGGCGCTCGACATAAAGACGAGGACCACGCCTACACCACCCCGAGCTCGCGCAGGACGCCTACCACCGCTGGTGCCGCCTCGGGCCCGCGCCCGAGCACTTCGACCTGCTTGCCCGAGCCCGGGGGCAGGTGCAGCCGCACCATCTCGAGTCGCGACTCCCGGCGTACCGGCGTATACGTGTCGACCGGCTTGCGCTTCGCCCGTAGCCTTCCCGGCACGGAGGGGTAGCGAGGCAGGTTCAGCCCTTCCTTGACCGTGACGACGGCCGGCAGCGGCACATCGTAGGCATCGCGTCCGTCCTGCACCTCCTGCTCGCAGCGGACCTGGCCGTCGTGGACCGCGAGCCCCTTCACCCCGGTAACGCACGGCAGTTGCAGCGCGTGGGCGACCCGGATCGCAACCTGGTAGTTGCCGGCGTCCGCCGACTCGTTGCCGAACAGAAGCAGGTCGTATGGCTCCGGCTCAGCGCGAATAGCGTCCACGATCGCCGCGGCGGTGGCCTGAGGGTCCCACTCCTCTGCGGCGGTGACGAGGTGGACCGCCCGATCAAGGCCAATCGCCATCATGTCGCGCAACTGCTCCTCGGCCTCGGGCGGTCCCAGCGTCAAGACAGTGGATGAGCCGCCGTGCTGCTCGACCAAGCGCACTGCCTCCTCGGCCCCACACTCCTCATGGGGACTGACGGTGAAGCCGAGGTGGCGCGTGGAGATCGCGCGAGCGTCCTCGGTCAGCACGATCTTGCCTCCGGTCAGCGGGACGCGCTTCACGCATACCAGGATGTTCACGCCCGCACCCGCGCGTTGTCGGGATCGAACACTGGCGTCGAGTCGTTGGTAACGACAGTGACCGGGTACCGCTCGCCCATGTACTCGACGCTGAGCTGCTCGCCTACGACGGCGTTTTCCGGCGGCAGATAGCTCATCAAGATGTGTTTGCCGACCGAAGGGCCCGCGCCGGCACTCGTTACGTAGGAGCGCCGGCCTTTGCGATCTGTGATCGAGGCCCCGTCCACAGTGAGGACCGGTTCGTTGCCGAGCATGTAGCGCTTGGCGCCCGACTCCGACCTGTGGTCATCGACGGTCAGCGTGCAGAGGATGGCCGCCGGATCCTCCTCGCGGTGACGGATGTGTGCTTCCTTGCCGATGAAATCTGCTTCCTTGACCTTGCCCCAGGCCATCCCCGCCTCCACGACGTTGTAGTCCGACTCCAGTTCGAACCCGTAGGCGCGGTAACACTTCTCGAGTCGGCCCGTGGTGCCATAGACGCCGATGCCCGCCGGCACGATGCCGTGCGGGGCGCCCGCTTGCGCGATGACGTCCCAGAGCCGTTCCCCCTGTTCGATCGGCACGTAGAGCTCCCAGCCGAGGTCGCCAACGTACGAGATCCGGGAGATCACAACCTCCAGCGAGTCGACCTCGATCGTGCGGCAACGGGCAAATGGCAGCCCCTCGTGGGAGACATCGTCGCCGGTGACGCTCGAGAGAATGTCGCGCGCCCGCGGACCCCACAGTCCGAGCGTGCACCAGGCGCTGGTCTGGTCATGCACCTGGGCGGATCCGTCCTCGGGGAGATGGTCCTTGAACCACTTGAGGTCCGACATCCCGAAGGCGCCCCCGGTGACCACCCGGAAGTGGTCGCCGCCGATGCGCATAATCGTGAGGTCCTGCTTGAAGCCCCCACTCGGCGTCAACAGCGGCGTGTAGACGACTCTGCCCACGTCGACGTCCATCTGCCGCATCGCCACTCGCTGCACCACGTCAAGCGCACTCGGCCCGGCGATGTCGAAGATCGCAAAAGCGCTCAGATCGATCATCGCCGCGCGGTCGCGCATCGCCAGGTGCTCAGCGTTGATGATCGGCGACCACCACCGTGATTCCCATTCCGCCTCTCTGCGCGAGATGCGATCGCCGTACTCCTCGAGCAGGGGCGCATTTGACTCAAACCAATGCGGCCGTTCCCACCCCGCGGCCTCGAAGAACACCGCCCCGAGCTTTTGCTCGCGCTCGTAGAACGGCGGCAGGCGCACCCTGCGATCCGACTCCCACTGCTCGGAAGGGTGAACGATGCCGTACATCTTGTTGAACCCCTCTGCGGCTCGCGCCCTGATGTGCGCCCTCGTGCGCTGGCACGGGTACGCGCGCGCGATGTTGGACTCGTAGGCGTCGATCTCCGACTCGCCGTGGATCATCAGCTCGGCGATGGTCTTGCCCGCGCCAGGCCCCTCCTTGATCCAGATCGCCGCCGCCGACCAAAGTCCGGGCGCCTCGGGTGCCTCTCCGATCAGCGGCATCCCGTCATACGTAACGGATAGCACGCCGTTGATCGCGTACTTCACGCCGACCGTCTCGTCGCCGACGATTTCGGGCATCAGCTCCAGAGCGATCTCCATCTGCGGGTCGAAGTCGTCCTGCGTGAACGGGAGCTCCGTCGGAGTCAGCGCCGCCTCCTCGATGGAGGGAATCTCGTCGGAGTCGAGCATGATGGGGCGGTGCGCGTATGAGCCGATCTCGAGGTTCGCACCCTCCTGCCGCTCATACATGTTGGTGTCCATGTCGCGGACGATGGGATACTCGATCATGCCCTCGGCGTCCGCGAACCGCGGCGCCGGACCGATGTCGATCATTTGATGGACCATCGGCGTGAGCGGGATCGAGGCGCCGGCCATCGCCGCCAGTCGCGGGCTCCACGCCCCACACGCGATCACCACCTGCTCAGTTTCGATCTCGCCCCGGGTAGTCCGCACTCGCCTCACCCGGCCGCCCTCGAGATCGATCCCCAGGACCTCGGTGTTGGCCGCGACCGTGAGGCCGTCGTTCGCGGCCTCCTCGCGCATGATCGTGGCGGCCCGCAGCGAGTCGACGACGCCCGCACCCGGCGTGTAGAAACCTCCCAGGATCAGCCGTTGGTCGATGAACGGCACGAGTTCTTTGACCTGCTCGGGATTGAGCAGCGAGACTGGCTCGATCCCCCAGGTCCGCGCCGAGGTCATCCTCCGCCTGAGCTCCTGCATGCGCTCTTCAGTGCGCGCGATCTCAAGCCCGCCGCTCTCAATGAAGACATCGAGGTCCTTGTACTGGCGCATGCTCTCGAGCGTCAGCAGCGTCATCTCCTTGGAGTGATCGACCGGGAAGATGAAGTTGGAGGCGTGACCCGTCGAGCCACCGGGGTTGGGTAGCGGCCCTTTGTCCAGGAGCATGACGCCCGCCCGGCCAAGGCGGCAAAGGTGGTAGGCGACGCTGTTGCCCACGATGCCGGCGCCGATTACGACGACGTTTTGGGAGGACGGGAGTTCGCCTGCCCGTCTCACCGCAGCTCGCCCGCTCACGCTAGGTCGCCCGCTCACGCTAGGTCGCCCGCGTCTCTTCGCCCGCCTGTCTCACGCTGCCGTGATATATCAGATGCAGGTCAGACCCGTCAATTCGGTTCGTATGGGGTCGAACCCCACCCCGCCCCCTCGACCACCCCCACAACCGGTCGGCCACTCCCGGCCGGGATGCTCCGCATCTCTGCGCCCCGCGGGTCCAGCGCCTTCAGTGGCGCTGGGCCAGCGCCCGCGCAAGCTTGCACTGATGCGAGCCGCAAACCGGACAGACGCCCGGTTCCATAACGACCGGGACTCCGCTCGCGAGGTGCATCGCGTAGAGGGTCATGCAGGAGACCTTCCCTGACTTGAGCGCGTGGAGGCAGCGACCAAACCACCCGCCAAGCGAGTCTGGCTGCGGCGTAAGCGAGAGCTGCCCGGTGTCGCTCATGTTCACACGTAGTCGGTGACCGCCCGGATGATCGCACGAACGGGGACGCAGCGCTGACAAAGTTGTCACTGCGCAGACTCGCTCAGCCGCACCGCGGCGAGAGCGAGCACGCGCGCAATCGTGAGGCCTGCCTGCTCGCCGTCCTCCGACGCGAAGTCCTCCGCGCCCTGGTCGGTGTGGAATGCCCAGCCGCCCTCTCGTCCGACCCCGATCAGCGCGGCGCGAGTGCGCCGGGAGATGTTCCCGAAGTCGGTCGCGAACGGAAGTGGCGGCGGATCGGCGACGAAGGGGCGTCCAAGCGCGCGGAAGACGTCTGCCACAGCCTCCGTCAGCTCGTGGTCTGGCCGGACACCTTGGTAGAGCGGGCCTTCCTCCCAGTCGCCGACCAGCGCGGCGCGGAGTCCGGCGGCGCGGTCGTTGAGCGCCTCCTCGCTCGGCCCCCAGAGGAGGAAAGTGCACTCGACCCGGAGGGCCGTCTTCTCCTCGACATCGCCGTCGAGGACGAGCCGCTCCAGCATGACTTCGCCTGGACGCTCGGCCTCGATCGCGGCGCGGGCGGCGATCAGCGGCGCCTGCTCGCCGCCGCTGAGAGAGCGCGTCCCGAACACCGCCACGCGGTCGCGACGCATCCAAAGCGATTCGAGCGACACGGTATCCAGGAATTCCGGGTGTGCGTATAGCGCGGCGTCGATGTCGTCCCACAGTCCGGCTTGCACAGTGAGCGCCTTACCGCCGCCGCGCTGCACCGTACCCGGCGCGTGGATCTCGTCCGCGGGGCAGCCGATGACCGTCACACCGCCGGCGAGCTGTTCACGGAGGTCTGCCAGTGCCGCGGCGGCCGCCGCGACGCCGCCTGCGATAGGTCCGTGACCACAGGAGTGCACCGGCTCGACCCGGCCGTCTTCGCGAACGGTCGGCACCGCGTCGTACAGACAGACCAGCCCGATAGACCGGCCCGGGCGCGTCCCCCGTAGCACGGCCCGAAAGGCGGTCGGCATCCCACCGACGCCGGCCTCGACCTCGAGCCCGACGCCGGCGAGCGCCTCACACAGATACCGCGAGCACTCGAGCTCCTCATGGCCCAGCTCCGGATGCGCGTGCACGAATCGCATCACCTCGCCGACCAGCTGCGCCCGCGAGTCGACTGCAGCAACCACATCACGCTCGACAATCACGTCGTCAATACGACCTTCGTCGCCTCGCGTGCGTCGAAAGCCCGGTAGGCCGCCGCCGCCGAGTCGAGCGGCATCGTGTCGCTGATCACCGCCGACGGCCGCAGCACGCCTTCCTCGATCATGGCCAACAGCCGCTCTCGGTCGCGCCCGGGATTGCCGATCGCGAACGTGAGCGTGATCTCCTTTTCGAACATGAGCGCGTTGTTGAGGGGGAAGTCGGGCTCGAAGTGCGCCCCAACGACCGAGATCACACCCTGGGGTCGCACGAGGCCAAGTGCCGACGCCATGGCAGCCGGCGCGCCGGAGGCCTCGATCACCGCGTCCGCGCCGAGCCCGCCGGTGGCCGCCGCGACCGCCTCCTGCACGTTGCTCGGATCGACGGCGGAGGCTCCCAACGACTCCGCCAGCTCGCGGCGGGCTTCGATTCCGTCCGCGGCGATCACTCGCCGGCCCCACCCCGCGGCACAGATCACGGTCATCAAACCAACCGGCCCGCAGCCGAGCACGGCGACGACATCGCCGAGGCCGACGGATGCCCGCTCCACCGCCAAGAACCCGGTGGGCAGGATGTCGGCAACGAATACCGCGTCCTCATCTGAAACGTCGTCGGGCACCGGCCACAGACAGCGGTCGGCACTGGGAACACGCACGAGATCGGCCTGGCCCCCGTCTAGCCTCGGGTAGACGCCGGAGTAACCGAACATCGCCCGCGACGTGCACTGGGTAGCGCGGCCCGCCCGGCAATGGGCGCAGGTGCCGTCCGAGGTCATGCTCGTGTTCACGACCCTCTGGCCGGGGCGCAGCGCGCCTGCCGCGTCACCCGCCTCCTGCACCACTCCGACGAACTCGTGGCCCAGCGTGGTACCGACCTCGAAGCCGGGTGTGTGGCCGTGGTAGGGCAACAGATCGGCGCCGCAGATGGCGGTGTGCGTGACGCGCACGATCGCGTCGGCCTCGTGGCGCAGCTGGGGATCGGGCACATCCTGGACCTCCACCCGCTCGGTTCCGACGAGCTTGACGGCCCTCATGCCGGCTGCTCCAGCTCGATCAGGTTGCGGTCGGGGTCCAGCGCGAAGCAGCGGTGTCCCCCCCAGGGCGGAGAGTACGGCTCGGCCAGGAACCGCACGCCATCGGCGCGTAGCTCTTCATAGGCGCCGAGGCAGTCGGCGACTTCCAGCACCAGGATCGCTGAAAGCCGAGAGGGATCGGCCGGCGCCGCCATCTCCACCCCCGGCCGGTCCTCCGCAGAGTGTCCCTGCTCGGCCAGTGACAGTCGCGTGTCGGCGCGGACGAGCGTCCCGTACGGCGGGTCGTCGTATGTCGCCTCGACCTCGAATCCGAGCCGGTCGCGATAAAACTCAAGCGAGCGCTCGAAGTCAGAGACCGCGACGATCGCACCGGCTCGTGTGACCTCGACCGGCATCAGACGCGAATGTGGCCGGCGTCGACCACCAGGTTCTGACCCGTGATCCAGCCGGCCTCCTCCGAGGCCAGAAACGCCACCGCCGGGGCGATGTCCTCCGGGAGGCCGTGCCGGGGTATGGCCTGCAGCGCCTGCACGAAATCGAAGGAGTCCTTGTGCGGCGTCGCCAGCGCCCCCTCGGTGCGGGTGATGCCCGGCGATACCGAGTTGGCCGTGATGCCGTACTTGCCCAGCTCCGTCGCGAGCGCCCGGGTGAGTCCGATCACCCCTCCCTTTGCCGCCAGGTAGGGGCCCATATTGGGCGTGCCGGCCAGGAACGCGTTGGACGCGATGAGCACGATCCGCCCGTAGCCCGCGTCGCGCATGGGGCGCTCGACCGCCCGCGAGACCAGGTAGGCGCCGTCCAGGTTGACCGAGAGGAGTTTCCGCCAATACGCGAAGTCGACCTCGTCCCACGGGATGAACGGCACGATCGCGGCGGCGTTGACGAGGATGTCAACCTTGCCGTAACGGTCGAGCGCCTCGTGCACCATGCGGTTGGCGTCCTCCTCGCTCGAGACGTCGGCGTGAATCCCCAACCCATCGATCGAAGCAGCGACCGACTGGGCCCCCTCGCCGTTCATATCGACGGCCGCGACCGAAGCTCCCTCCGAAGCAAGCTTCTCGGCGATCGCCCGGCCGATGCCCTGCGCCGCGCCGGTGACGATCGCGACCTTTCCGTCGAGCGTCATCGCGCACCCCCCACTGCAGCGGCGGTCCCCAAAAACGGCTCGGGCGCCAGCGCGTAGCGCGCGAACATCTCGCTGTCGTGGGTGAAGATCACCTCGGCGTCCCACTCGCGGGCGAGCCGCTTGCAACGCCGAATCGAGCGCACCCCGGCGACCGGATCGTAATGAAAGCCGGCCTGCTGATCGGCGGCATACGCCGGCGCGGTGTAGGAGACGTCGGCGATGAAAAACAGCGGCCGCCCGCCGTCGAGCTCGACGAGCATCGAGTAGTGCCCAACTGTGTGCCCAGGGGTGTGGAACAAATGAATCCCGTCGGCAAACTCGTTGTCGCCCTCGAGCAGCTCGAACTTCGCTCCCTCACGGTCATATCCCTTATCCGCGTAACCAAGACGCTCGAACGGCTCCGGGGTGCGCGCCTCGCGCAGTTCGTCGGCGTGCAGGTAGGTGACCGCGTTCACAAGGTGCTTGTTGCCCCCGCAGTGGTCGAAGTGCAAATGCGAGTTGATCACCGCGTCGACGTCCTCCGGCTGCAAGCCGCACTTGGCGAGCTGTCCCGGCACGGTCTGCTCGGGTCTCTGCTCGGGCTGCTCGAAGGGCAGCACCGCGTTGACCAGGTCCAAGTCGTAGCCCGTGTCGAACATGAAGAGCCCGTCGGGGTGCTCGATCAGCACGCTATAGACGGGGAAGCGCACCGGCGTGCCGCAGCCCACGTTCCAGGTGATGTGCGATTGGTCGATGACCAGCGTGCCGCTGTCGAGCAGTCGCACCTGAGTTGCCTTTGCCATGACTAGCTAAGCGCCTTTCTCACCGCCACCAGTGCGGCAGCGCGTTGTTGTTGGAGCTCCTTGACGCGCTCGGGCGAATAGTCGAAGAAGCCCCCGCCGGTTTTGATCCCGAGCCGCCCCTGCTCCTTCAGGTCGGTGGCGGTCCTGGAGATCCCCTTTTCGTCGGACAACGACTGGTTCAGGTAGCCGGCGACGCTCGTGTAGATGTCGAGCCCCGCCATGTCGAGCAACTGGATCGGCGGGACGACCGCGAGCTTGTATCCGATCCCCCACTGCACGTTCAAATCAAGCCCCTCGACGTCGATCACTCCCTCATCGACGAGCGCAAGGCACTCGCGCATGATCGCGTAGAGCACCCGGTTCTCGACGAAGCCGGGGACCTCCTTGCGCAGCGTCACCGGGTGGTAGCCGATCCGCCGCGTCAGGTCCTGGATCGCGGAGGTGGTCTCGGGGGAGGTCTGCTCGCCGGGAATGATCTCGTTCATGGGGATCAGGTGCGGCGGGTTGGACCAGTGCCAACCGATCACCCGCTCGGGGTGCCTGAGCCCCTCGGCCAGCTTCGTGGCGGGGATGCCTGAGGTGTTGGAGGCGATGATCGCCTGATCAGAAATTTCGTCCTCGATCTCCACGAACAGCTGGTGCTTGAGCTCGAGCTGCTCGGGGACCGCCTCGGCCACGACGTCGACCCCGTCGAGCGCGGCCGCGCGGTCTGACTCGTAGGCCAGAGAGCCATCGTGCGAGGGCACCTCGAGTCGTTCGAGCACGCCCTCGACCATGCTCACCATGCCCTGGGCGCGCTCCAGCGCCTCGGGCTTGACGTCAAACAGCGTCACCTCCAGCCCGGCGCGCGCGAGCACGGCCCCCATTCCCGGTCCCATCGTGCCTGTGCCCAGCACAGCCGCGCGATTCAGTTCAGTCATCTGCTCTCTCCTTTGTTAGCTCCAATATCCGCCGCCACACGCGCTCGGGGGTGAGCGGTAGTTCATTCATCGGCACGCCTGCGTCGGCGAGCGCGCACACGATCGCGGCCGGCACCGCGGCGAAGGCCCCCTCGCCGCAGCCCTTGGCGCCATACGGGCCCGGACCATCCTCGTTCTCCACGATGATCGACTTCATGCCGCCGGGAAGATCGCTGATCCGCGGGATCCGGTACTCGAGCAGGTTGTCGTTGGTGACGACGCCGTCGACCAGCAGCATCTCCTCGAACAGCGCATTGCCGATCCCCTGGAGCGTGGCGCCCTCGTCCTGGCGCTCGACCAGCTGCGGGTTGATGGCCCGGCCCACATCGGCGATCGTGGAAGTGCGCAACACCTCGACCACCCCGGTGTCCGGATCCACCTCAACCTCGGCGCCGGCCACGCATACTTCCCAGAAGTACGGTCCCTCGGCGTAGGAGCCGGTGTCCCCGCCCGTGGGCCTGACTTCGCCACCCTCGATGATCTCGCCGCCGCGGAAGCCAAAGCGCTTGGCGATCACGTCGGGGAATGTGAGCTCCTCGCCGGCGAACACCGCCCGGCCCCCGACCAGGTCGACCAGTCCCGGTTCGACATCCCACACCTCCCCCGCCGTCTCGCGCAGCCGCGCGGCGACCGCGTCGGCGGCGCGCTTGACCGCCATGCCGGCGATGGTGGTCGAGCGGCTCGCCCCCGTGGAGCGGTCATAGGGCGTGAAACGGGTATCGGCGCCGTGGACCGACACGCGCTCGCTCGAGGTTCCGAGCTGCTCGGCGGCGATCTGGGCCATCACCGTGCGCGGCCCCTGGCCAAGCTCGGTGGTACCGACGTAGACGTCGACCGACCCGTCCGCGGAGAGCCTCACGCTCGCGCGCGATACCGGGTGGGCGCCTGCGGCCAAAAGGCCGACGCTTACGCCGCGCCCCACCCAGGGCCGGCGCGGCTCCTCCCAGCCAACCGCGGCCGCCGCCTGCTCCACATCGCCAACCAGGTCGGCGTCGAGCGGCTTACCGGTGCCGTCGGGGCGCACCGTCTCGCCAGGCACACAGAGGCAGCGGCGGCGCAGCTCCAGCGGGTCCACGCCGGCACGGCGGGCGACCTCCTCGACCTGGGACTCACCAATCCACTGCAGGTGGGTGGCGCCGAAGGCGCGGTAGGAGCCTGAGGGCGGTGTGTTGCAGTAGACGCAGTACCCCTGGATCTCAGCTGCCTCGAAGCGATAGGGCCCTGCCGCCGAGTCGGCGGCTGTGGCGGTCACTCGGGGGCCGTTGTCGGCGTAGGCACCCGTGTCGAGCCAGAAATGGACCTCGCGCCCGAGCAGCGTGCCGTCGGCACGCGCCAGCGTGCGCATGAAGCAGCGCATGCCGTGGCGGCGCGTGGTCACCATCGACTCGTCGACACGGTTGGTAATGCGCACGGGCCGTCCCGCCTTGCGCGCCAGCGCGACCGTCAGCGGCTCCATCTTGGTGTACGACTTCGAGCCGAAGCCGCCGCCCAAAAACGGGACGATGATCCGCACCGAGCCTACCTCGAGCCCGAACAGGTCGGCGATCTCCGCGCGCACCAGAAAGGGGTGCTGACAGTTGGCCCACAGCGTGATCGAGTCTCCGTGGTAGTGCGCGATCGCGCCGTGCGTCTCCATCGCGTACTGGTAGACGGCGGGGAAGGTGTAGTTGCCCTCGACCGTGATCTGGGCCTCTGTGCGCACCTGCTCGAGGTCGCCGGCGGCGATTGTGTGCTGGTAGCAGACGTTGCCACGCTTCTCGCCGAGCTCGCCGAGCCCGTGGAAGAGTCCGACTTTGGGGCGGCGCGTGTGCAGCTCGAGCGCGTCCTGCGCCAACGCATCGTCGATCGTGCCGAGGACCGGCAGCTCCTCGTACTCGACCTCGATCGCCCGCAGCGCAGCCTCCGCGGTGGCCTCGTCGACGGCCGCGACCGCCGCGACCGGCTCGCCCGCGAAGCGCACCCGCTCGATCGCGATGATCGGGCGATCCTTGATCGCGTGGCCGTAGTAAGGCTCGATATCGGTCAGGTCGGCGCCCGTCAGCACGGAGACCACGCCGTCCATCTCGAACGCCGCCGACGTATCGATCGACTTGATCCGGGCGTGCGCGACCGGGCTGCGCAGCACCTTGCCGTGGAGCATGCCCGCGACCTCCATGTCGCCGACGTACTGGGCCCGGCCCGAGAGCTTCTCGCGCCCGTCCTTACGCGGCACAGAGACGCCGACCTCCGCCAGCCGGGGGCGCTCGATGACGGTCAAGCGGCCAGCTCCCGTGCCGCCTCGAGGATCGCGCGGTAACCGGTGCAGCGGCACAGGTTGCCGTCAAGCCCGTGACGGAGTTCATCCTCGCTGCCGAGCTCGCCCGCATCACGCAGGCTCTTTAAGGTGAGTAGGAACCCCGGCGTGCAGTAGCCGCACTGAAGCGCCGCGTGGCGCAGGAAGGCCTCCTCGAAGCGCTCGAACTCCGGGGTCTGGGCGAAGCCCTCGATCGTCAGTACCTCGCGCCCCTCGGCGTCGGCGGCGAGATAGCTGCAGGCGCTCACCGGCCCGCCGTCGACCAGCACCGTGCACGTACCGCATACCTGCACGTCGCAGGAGCGCTTGGCCCCGGTCAGCCCCATGCGGTCGCGCAGAAAGTCGAGCAGCAACTCGTGGGGCTCCACCTCGGCCCGCAGCTCGCGGCCGTTGACCGTCAGCGTGAGATCCACTCAGCTCTCCTCGGGCATCCCGAGCGCCCGGCCCTCGCGGCGTACGGTACGGACCCAGGCCTCCCAGTACTCGGCGGCAAAGTCGGGCTGGTATTTGAGCTCGTGGATGCCTTGGAGCATCTGATCCGGGATCGGGTGAAGCGGCCCAATCGAGCGGGCCATCGCCTGCACCTGCACCGCCCGCTCAAGCAGCGCGCTCGCGAGCGTCACCCAGCGCAGGTCGCGCTCGGCCACAAGCACGCCGTGGTTGCGCAGCAGCAGCACCGTGCGGGAGCCGAGCGCCTCGGCCACGGCCGCCCCCTGCTCCTCGTCGATGATCAGGTTCGGCACGCCGTCGTAGGTCGCGATACGGTCGATGAAGAAGACGCTGTCGTGCGTTAGGTAGGTGAACTCGGCATCGGTCGCGCCGAAGGCGGTGGCATGGGGCGGGTGGCCGTGAACGACCGCGCGCACGTCGGGTCGGCGCTTGTAGACCTCGGTGTGGAGCACCGTCTCGAGGTGCATTCCCTTGGCTCCGTTTGAGTCGTAGCTGTGCAGGTCGACGTTGACGATGTCCTGCGGCGTAACCTCGCCTAGCGCGACGCCCTTGCGCTTGATGTAGATCGTGCTCTCGTCAGAGCCGCGCGCGCTGACGTGCCCGAGCGTCAGGTCCTCGTAGCCGAACATGGCGAGGATGCGGCACGACCAAGCGACCTCCTCGATCAGCGTGCGGTCGTGTTTCACCGACACGTTCATGGGCCACTCCCAGTTAGATGTCCCGGCCCGCGCATGCGCGGGCCGGCCGGGCCGATCATGATCGGCCCGGGGCCGGCGCACATGTGCGCCGGCCAAAGAATCATGAATCCCTCCGCTCCGTGGGCGGGTAGTCGGGGTGCGGAAAGCCGAACACCATGACCACGTCCTGATCACCGGTGTTGGCGACCGCGTGCCACGTCCCCGCGGGCACGAACAGCCCCTCGCCGGCGGCGAAGGGCACGTTCTCCGAATCGAGGCGGAGCTCGCCCGATCCGGAGAGCACGTAGGCGACCTCCTCGGTCTCGTGCGCCACCATCGCCGTCACGCACCCAGGCGTGAAGACCGAGTACCCGAGCGAGGCGCCGTTGCCCTGCAGCGACTTGTCATTGAGCACCATCCGACTCCAGCTGCCGCCGGGAAGGGGTATGGGTTCGACGTCGTCCAGGCGAACGACCTTTACAGCACCCACTGGCCGTCCTTGAGAATGAAGCGGCCGTTGTCGACGATCTGGAGCGAGGCTTCCAGCACGACGCCGTCGAGGTGCAGCTTGGAGACGTTCTGGCCGCCGGGGTAGGCGAGGTGGTTATCGCCGAGCGCGCAGTGCACGGTGCCGACGCGGCCCTTCTCCGACGGCGTGCCGTAGGGAGCCACCTCGCTGACGCCGAAGGCGAACTCGCCGATCACGTCCGCGTTCTCGACCCCCTCGATCACGTCGCGCAGTCGTCGCGCGTCGTCTCCGCCCTCGATCCGGACGGCGCGCCCGTTCTCGATCGTCCACGTGATCGGCTCGGTGACCTGGCCCGGGAGGCCAATGCCGAGCATCACCCCGTCGACCACCAGCGTGCCCGCGGTTTTGTCCTCGACCGCCGCGAAGGCGACCTCTGCCCACAGCGGTAGCGGCCCCATCATCTGGCCACGCTTCTTGATCGAGGTCACCTCGAGCGCGGGGCGGTCCTTGATCGTGACGGTGAAGTCAGACCCCTTGGGCGATGTGACCCTCACCTGCTCCATGCCCTCGAGCGCGGCCATCGCGTCCCAGGCACGCTGCTGGGCGAGGTGGAGCTTCTCCACCGTCAGCCCCCAACCGCCCATGCCGGGCTCGACCGAGGCGATCTTGGCGTTGTTCTCGCACGAGGCCTTCACCGCGGGCACGTGCGCGAAGCGATTGGCCCACTCCAGGTTGGTGATGATGATGATCTCGTCCGAGTGCACCATCGCCTCGTGCAGGTTGCGCGGCGGCGCCATCGGGAAGTGGGTGTCCGCTCGCCCGCGCCGGACCTGCGTCTCGTTGTTCATGATCACCGGCCAGGCGCCGCGATCGACGCACACCTCGGCCACCACGTGGGCCTGTTCGTCGTGCTCGTCGTCGCAGATGATCGTCACCACGTCGTCGGACTCGACCGACATGCACACGTCGACGACCAGCTCGGCGTCCTTGCGCACGGCCTCCTTGTCGGGACTCCGCACTGCCTCGCTCACGCTCATGTGATCACCTCACTTCCTGTGTCTGGAAGGCGGGCAGCACCTCTTTGGCGAAGCGCTGCACCTGCCCGAATTGATCGATCGCCCCGAAGCGGCAGATGAAGTGGTTGACGCCGCGCCTGTGGAACTCTCGCAGCCAGGCGGCGATGTCCTCGGGCGTCCCCACCGGGCCCCAGTTCGACAGGTCCATCGCGCGGGAGAGCTCGGGGTAGTACTTCGAGATGTAGTCGCCGAAGGCGCCGCGGGCCTCTTGCGCCGAGTCGCCGATGTTCATCGTCACCTGGTAGGCGACCGCGTAGTCGTCGAAGTCGCGGCCGTTGCGAACCGCGGCCTCGGTCAGGTAGCCGATCTGCTCGGTCAGCTCTTCGGGGTGCTGCGCGCGGCAGCAGGTCATCCAGCCGTCGCCGAGCCGGACGATGCGGTCGCAGGCGCGCTCCATGATCGCGCGCATCTTCTCGGTCGGCTTGTCGCCAACCAGTCGGGGGTTCGAGACCACCCAGATCGGCGGCGAGCTCTGCAGCGGCGTCAGCGGCGCCATCTCCGTGCCGCAATAGAAGGCAACTTCGTCGTAGCTGTAGTACTTGCCCTTGAAGCTGGTGGTCCCGTTCTTGAAGAGGTCGTTGATGACCTCAAGACCCTCCTCGAACACCGTGGCGCGGTCTGAGAACGGGAGCCCCAGCGCCGCGAACTCGCGTTTGACGCCCTCCTCAGGATTGCCCATGCAGGGGCCGAGGATCATGCGCCCGCCCGAGATCGCGTCGAGCGTCGCCCACTCAAGCGCCGTGTAGAGCGGGTTGCGCGTCGAGGTGACAAGACAGGCGGTGCCGAGGCGGACCTTCTGCGTGCGCTGCGAGATCGCGGCGAGCAACGTCATCGCCTCGTAGCGCGGCTTGGAGAACAGGCTGTCCCCGACCCAGACCGAGTCAAAGCCGAGCGCCTCCACCTGCTCGGAGAGATCAAGCAGCGCCTGGAGGTCATAGTCCGGCGCGATCAGGGGCTCGCGGTTGTTCAGGTTGACGCCGAACTCGAGCGGCTTAGACATCACTCCCGGCCTCCTCCTGTTCGAATATTTCCTGTGCCGCAAGCGAGCGCAGCACCCGCTGGGGCACCTCGATGTGGTCCTCGAGCAGCCGGGCGGCCCGCTCGGGATCGCCCGCGTCGACCGCCGCGAGGATCGCCCGGTGCTCGGCTGCGGACTGCTCGAAGCCGCCGCGCAGCTCCACCGACTGTCTCATCAGCCGGCCCATCTGCGCGACCAGCTGGCTGTGCACCTCCTCGAGCTTGCTGTTTCCCGAGGCGCGCACCAGGCGGGCGTGGAACTCGCGGTTGAGCTCGAAGAAGCGGTCCCAATCGCCGGGCGTGGCAGCGCGCTCCATCTGCTCGCACATGCGGTGAAGGTCGGCCTTGTCGGCCGCGCTCAGGCGCGGCACCGCGAGCTTAATCGCGAGCGATTCGAGCGCCTCGCGCACCTCGTAGGCGTCGATGAACTCCTGGCGCGTGAGTCGCTTGACGACGGCGCCGCGGCGCGGGACGATCGTCACGAGACCCTCCGCGGCCAGCTGGCCCAGGGCTTCTCGCAGCGGGCCCCGGCTTATCCCCAGCGAGCGCGCCAGCGCCACCTCGCCGAGTTCCGCGCCGGGCGCGAGCCGCGCCGAGAGGATCTCCTCGCGCAGGTGGTCGGCAACCTGCTGGCGCAGGGTGCGGTTCTCCAGCTTCGCGGTCGAAATGGGTCTGGTCGCGCTCATGCAGGCTTCTACCTCACCACTAAAGAGGGTGTCGCGCGGCCCAAGGCGCCACCTCTGTCGCGCGACCCGAAAGCGGCCCTCTGTGGACTGTCAACACTCGGCAAAAGACGATAGCCATTTTTGGGTGCATTTTCAATGGCCGCAACATGGTGGCCGCACCTGCATAATCCGCCTGTGAGGACGCCAGAGTGATCCCGGGCAAGATCGCGGTAGAGGAGCACTGGACCAGCCCCGACTACGTGCGCTACATGCCGGCCATCGGGCTGCGCTCGAAGGTGCAGGACGGCGCGGTGCAGGCGCTGCAGGACCTCAGCGGGCGACTGGAGGAGATGGACCGTCACGGGATCGCCGTCGCCGTGCTGATGCTCAACTCGCACGGGATCCAGGGCGAGCCCGACCGCGACCGCGCGGTGGCCGGCGCGCGACAGGCCAATGACCTGCTGGGCGAGGCGATCAGCGCTCACCCCGACCGCTTCGTGGCCCTGGCGGCGGTGGCGATGCAGGCTCCGCAGGCCGCCGCCGAGGAGCTGGAGCGAGCCGTGCGCGAGCTGCGCTTTCGCGGCGCGTGCGTCAACGGCTTCTGCGACGTCGGTGACCACGAGACCGGGCGCTACTACGAGGAGCGCGCGTTTGACCCGTTCTGGGAGCGGCTGCAGGAACTCGGGGTGCCGCTCTACCTGCACCCGCGCAGCCCGCTGCCGCGCAACCTTGGCCTGTACGAGGGTCACCTGGAGCTCGTGGGCCCGACCTGGGCCTGGGGGGTCGAGACGGCAACCCACGCTCTGCGCCTGATCACGGGCGGCGTGTTTGATCGCTTCCCGGGCGTCAATGTGGTGCTCGGTCACCTGGGCGAGACGCTGCCGTTCGCGGTCGATCGGATGGAGAAGCGGCTCACGTACATGAGCGACCTGGGGCTCGAGCGGCCGGTGGGCGCGTACTTTCGGGAGAACTTCTACGTCTCGACCAGCGGCAACTTCCACACACAATCGCTGCTAGGCAGCATCGCCGAGCTCGGCGCCGAGCGCGTCCTGTTCGCGGTCGACTACCCCTTTGAGCAGATGGCGACGGCGAGCGACTGGTTTGACGCCGTGCCGCTCGCGCCGGCCGACCGGGAGAAGATCGCGCGCACAAACGCGGCTCGCCTGTTCGCCATCGATTCAGGGTGATTGCGTTTCGGAGCGCAGCAGCTGCTGTGCATGTTGCACGGCGGCCAGGATCTTGACGTAGCTCCCGCAGCGGCATACCTGTCCCTCCAGGAACTCGCGGATCTCGTCCTCGCTGGCGGCAGGCGACTCGGCGAGCAGCGCCGTTGTCGTCAGCAGAAACCCGGGGGTGCAGAACGAGCATTGAAAGCCGGTCTTCTCGACGAAGGCCTGCTGCAGCGTGCTCAGCCGGCCGTTGGCCGCCAGCGCGTCGACGGTCGTGACCTCGCGCCCCTCCACCTGCCCAGCCAGCAGCAGGCACGCGGACATCGGCTCGCCGTCGATCAGCACCGTGCACGAGCCGCACATGCCGACGCCGCACGCTTCGCGAACGCTCACCAACCCCAGCTCCTCGCGCAGCGCGCGCAGCAGCATGCGGTCCGGGGGCACGTCGAGCGCCTGCGCGATCCCGTTCACGGTGACGTTGATCATTCGACCTCCCGCTCGTGCAGCGCCCGTAGGACCTTTTCGGAGGTGATCGGGAGCTCCCGCATCCAGACCCCGACGGCGCGGTGGATCGCGTTGGTCACGGCCGCCGGAATGGGGCCCATGCCGTTCTCTCCGATGCCGTGCACCTCGGCATCGGGGTCGGATGACTCCAGCAGTGTGGTCGTAAACTCGGCCGGCACGTCCTTGAACGTGGGCACCAGATAGCTGGCCAGGTTCGCGTTCATGATGTGCCCGCCGTCGTACTCGAGCTCCTCGTAAAGCGCCTCGCCGAGGCCGAAGATCGCCGCGCCCTCGAGCTGCAGTTCGGCGTTGGTCTTGTTGATCGTCTTACCCGTGAACGTGCCCAGGTGCAGGCGTTCGACGGTCACGTGGCCCGTTTCGACATCGACAGCCACCTCGGCGGCCGCCGCGCACTGATGCCACTGAGCGGATGCGATCCCCTGGCCTTTGGTGGGCTCGAGGCCACCCTCGGTGGTGTGCGTGCCGCGGCCGACGACCGTGCCGACCAGTGAGCCCGTGACGAGCTTTCCAAAGCTCGAGCCCCTATCGGTGCCCACGACGTAGAAGCCGCCGTCGCGTAGCTCGAGGTCCTCGGCGCTCACCTCGAGCTCGTCCTGGGCGAGTTGGCGCAGCTGGGCTATGGCATCGTCGCTGGCGGATAGCAGCGCGCCGCCCATCATGAACGTCGACCGGCTCGCGGCCGTGATCAGGTCATACGGCGTGACGTCGGTGTCGGGGTCGACCAGGCGCACGCGCTCGAGCGGCACGCGCATGCGCTCGGCCACCATCTGTGCGAGCGCGGTCCTCGATCCCTGGCCCATCTCGACGGTGCTCGAGAGAACGTTGACGCTGCCGTCTCCGTTGACCTTCACGGTGGCGCTCGAGGACGAGGGAGTGATCGTCATCATGATCACAACGCCCAGTCCCCTCCCCCGGCGCAGCTGCGGCGGGTCCTCGGGCCGCGTCGGCGCTGGCATCGAGAGGTCTATCTGTTGCGCGGCGTCGCTCACGAGCTCGCGCAGGTTCATCTCCTCCATGACCTCGCCGGTAGCGAAGCGGTCGCCGCTGCGCAGCAGGTTTGCCAGGCGCAGATCGACTGGATCTCGCCCGAGACGGTCCGCGATCATGTCGAGCTGACACTCGTAAGCATGCGCGGCCTGTGGATTTGAGAAGCCGCGGAAGGCCGTGCTGGGCGGCTTGTTGGTGTAGACCGCGTGGGAGCGAATGCGGACGTTCGGTATCCGATACGGGCCGGGTCCGTAGCAGCCACCCATCCTGATGAAGCGCGGGCTGATGTCCGCATATGCGCCGGCGTCCCAGTACGAGTTCACCTCGCGAGCGACGAGGCTTCCGTCCGCGGCGACACCCGTGCGGATCGTGATCAGCGACTCGTGGTTCTTGGTGGTCAGAAACTCCTCGTAGCGGTCGAGCACGAGCTTGACCGGAGCGTCGGCGTGGCGCGAGAGCACGGCCACGAGCGGCTCGAGCTTAGGGTAAGTCTTGGCGCCGTAGCCGCCTCCGAGCGTCGGCACCATCACGCGCACGCGTGATTCGGGCAGGCCGAGCACGCTGGCGAGCTCGGCGCGCAGGATGTACGGGCCCTGGGTCGCGGCCCAGATCTGCGCGTCGTGGCCCCGTCGCGCGTCCGCGATCGTCACGTGCGTCTCCATCGGGACGTGCTGGGTCCCGCCGGTGCGAAAGGTGTCCTCGAATACGAACTCGGCTTTTGCGAAGCCGGCGTCCAAGTCTCCGCACTCGATCACGAAGCGGTTGACGAGGTTTCTCCCGGGATCGCTCTGCAGGCTGACGTCCGCAAACCCAGGCGCTGGCCGCATCTCGTCGTGCAGGGGCGGTGCGCCCTCGCCGATCGCCTTGGCAACGTCGAACACGGCGTCGATCTCCTCGATCTCCACCTCCACCAGGGACGCCGCATGCCGCGCCGTCTCGGCGTCGACCGCGGCGATCGCCGCCACCGGCTCGCCCACGAAGCGCACGCGATCGATCGCGAGCACGGGCTGGTCCTTGAAGATCGAGCCGAAGTACGGGTTCGCGATCCCGACGTGCTCGAGATCGGCGCCTGTCAGCGCCGCGACCACGCCCGGAACGGCAAGCGCCGCGCTGGTGTCGACGCGGCGCAGGTGGCCGTGCGGCACGTCGCAGCGCGTGACCGCCGCGTGCAGCATGTGGGGCACGGTCATGTCGAGCACGTACTCGATCTGGCCCGTGACGCGCGCGTGGGCGTCGACGTATGGCACGAAGCTCATGCGGCGACCTCGAGCAGCGTGCGCCTCAGCATGACCTCCACCACCTGGCGCCGATACCAGGCGGAGCCGCGCGCATCCGACAGCGGCTCGATCCTGATTGCGTAGGCCTGGGCGATCTTTCTTGCGAGCGCCTCGGAGAGCTGCTCGCCGTGGGCCAGCTGCTCCAGGTCCGGAAATTCCTGCGGCGTCGCGGCAACCGCCCCCACCACCACTCGCAGCTCAGCGCAGCGGTCGCCGCTTGAGCGCAGCGCGATCGTGATGCTGGCGCAGGGCCGGTCCTGGGTAGAGCGCGAGACGAAGCGCCGGTAGGCGAATTTCGTATCGGGCGGCGGGTCTGGGACCACGACGTCGCGGATGATCTCGCCGCCGGCGAGGCTCGTCTCATACCAGCCGCGCAGAAGCTCTGCGACCGACAGCTCGCGCTCCCCGTTGGGGCCAATGACACGCACCCGCGCGTTGAGCGCGATGAGCGCCGCGGGCGGGTCGGAGGCGTAGTCGGCCTCGGCGAGCACCCCTCCCACGGTCGCCTGGTTTCGCACCCGCACATTGGCGACGTGGTGAAACACCTCCGCCAGGAAGGGCAGCTGCGCGCGCACCAGCGGCGAGCGCTCGAGCGCGCGGTGTGACACGAGCGCGCCGAGCGCCAATCCGGTACCCGGTTCATGCTCGATCTTGTCGAGCCCTGGGATGTGCCGCAGGTCGACCAGGCAGTCGAGCGACAGCAGGCCCTGCCCCAGCAGCAATACGAGCGCCGTCCCACCTGCGAGCGGGCGCGCTCGCTCGCCGAGTGTGCTGAGCGAGTCGACTGCCTCCTGGAGCGAGGCTGGGCGGAGTAGCTCGACGCCCATCAGGCGTCCCACCCCACGTGCAGCTCCTCGTAGCCGCGGGCGAAGAAGATCGGGTCGCGGCGTGCTTGGCGATCGGTCAGTACGTGGAGGCCGGGGAGCTGCGCCTGGAGCGTCGAGAGCGCGGTGCGCAGCTCCATGCGGGCGAGTGGCGCGCCGAGGCAGAAGTGCGCGCCCTTGCCGAAGGCCAGGTGCCGGCTGATGCCCGCTCGCTGCGCGTCGAACTCATCGGCACTGGCGAAGACACGCTCGTCTCGGTTGGCGGCGCCGAAGTGGACCATCACCCGCGCGCCCGCCGACAGTGGTGTGCCGTCGAGGGACGTATCGCGCGTCACCCGCCGGAACAGACCCTGAGCGGGCGTCTCCAGGCGCAGCGCCTCCTCCACGATCGCATCGACTTGGTTGCTGAGTCCGGGCTCATCGGACAGCAGGCCGAGGCGATCGAGCAACACGAGTGCGCTGCCGATCGCCCGCGTCACGGTCAGATGGCCGGCGACGACGAGGTTCATCAGCAGGTGCACTAACTCGGGCAGCGAGAGCGCGGCCGGGTCCCAGTCCTCGAGCAGCGCGCCCATCAGATCGTCGCGCCGCTCGTCTTTGCGGCTGGCGAGCGCGTCCTCGAAGTACCGCTGCATTGCAACCACGCTCTGCGCCCTGCGGGTCAGCGCCTCCTCGTCACCCGCCCGCTGGAGCAGCAGCAGGAGGTCACGGCTCCAGCGATGGAGGTCCTCCGCGCGCTCCGGTTCGACCCCGAGCATCTGGCCGATGACGGCGATCGGCAGGGGCCACGCGAACGCACCGATGATCTCTACCTCGCCTCTGCTTGCAAATGCGTCGATCAGTGCCCGCGCTCGCTGTGCCATGAACGGCTCGAGCGAGCGAATGCGCCGGGGTGTGAACGCCTTCTGGACCAGGTCACGCAGCTGTCGATGAATCGGGGGATCGCTCTCGGTCAAGAGCGTCAGCGGCCATGAGGCGCGGGCCAGCACTTCCTGGACCGCCTTGGGCAGCGGGGAGGCCGAGCTCGTCACCGCGCCCGCGGAGGAGAACGTCGCGGGATCGCGCAGCACCGTCTGCACATCCTCGTATCGGGTGACGATCCACAGATCCAGGCGCTCCTCGAAGTGGACTGGACAGGTGTCCCGCATCGCTCGGAAGAACAGCGCCGGCTCCTCGGCCTGACGCGGCGCTGCTGGATCGAAGCGAATTGGGCAGCCTGCGGTGTGCCGACTCCGCCCGGCATCAGCGACACCCTCGATCAAGCCGTCACCGTGCCTGCGTTGCGCTTGTGCCGATCGAGGCCCGACAGTCATCGCGGCCCGGCCGGCGCGGACGCGTTCTCGTCGCCGAAGAACAGCAGGCGCGCGTTCTTCGCCAGTACCCGATCGAGCATGTCCGGCCCGAGCCCCGAGACCTGAACCTTGCGGATCTCGACGCCGACCTCGTGGAACGGTGCATCGGAGCCATACATCACCTTGGTGGGCCCGACTCGCGTGACCGCCTCCGCGATCTTGGTGTGCATCGGCATCCCCGACGTCTCGAGGTAAACGTTCTCGTTTCGCTCGGCAACGTCGATCGCGCCGTTGATGTACACGACGTTGCCGTGTCCCATGTGACCGAGGATGATCTTGGCGGCGGGGAACGCCACCGCCAGCTCCTCGATGCTCCAGGGCAGAGTGAAGATCGGATGCCCGCAATGGATCAACACCGGCATGTCCCGCGCTATGAGCTCGCGTATGAGGGGATGGAGCGCGGGATCGTTGGGGTGATAGGCGTCGAGCAGGGGGTGCAGCTTCACGCCGAGAAAGCGGGGGTGCTCAAACAGGGCCAGCGCCTCCTCGAGGAAGCCCTCTCTGTGGGGATTTGACCACACCAGCCCGTATGCGCCCTCCACTGACTCGATCACCTCGCGCACGTACTGGTTGTCCGGGTGGAACACCATCCCGGCTGAGATGCCGTAGTGCGAGAGGGTCGCGCGCAACGTGTCGGCGTCCATGCGCACGTTGAAGAGCGGGAAGTCCCCGACGTGCATGTGGGGATCGACGACGTCGGCGGGCGCGAACCCGGTCACGGATGGCAGCTCGATCCCGCTCATGTCAGGGCGCCCCCGGCGCGAACGCCCCTTCGGTGCCGGGCCCCAGCACGTCTCCGAAGGCCAGGCGAGCGCCGGAGCGCCGCGCCTGCCAGCGATAGACGAGCCCCGCGGCGAGCAGCACTGTGACGGTGAACGCGAGCATCATCGCTGCGATCGCGTCGACGTCCGGGCGCGCCCCGAGGCGCACCGTGCCAAACAGATACACGGGCAGTGTGGTCACCGTCGGCGTGGTCAGGAACAGCGAGACAACGAGGTCGTCGAACGAGAAAGTGAAGGCGAGAATCGCGCCCGCCAGCATCGCGGGGCGCAACTGGGGAAAGATGACGTCCCAGAACGTCCTCCACCCCCCGGCGCCGAGGTCGGCGGCCGCGTCCTCGGTGGCAAGGTCCAGCGCCACCACTCGCGAGCGCACGATGATCGCGACCACCGCGATCGTGAAGGGCGAGTGGCCCGCGATCAATGGCCACATCCCGAGGGAGACCCCGGCCTTGGTGTAGAACAGCAGCAGCGATACCGCGAGCACGATTTCGGGGACGATCAACAGCAGATAAACAAGGCCCTCGAGTGTCAGCCGTAGAGCGCGGGAACGCCCCCTCACCAGGGTGATCCCGGTGATGGTTCCGAGCACGGTGGCCAGGATCGCGACCGCCACCGCCACCTTGAAGCTAACACCGACATCGTGGCGCAGCGCGGTGTTGCCCCAGGCCTCCGGATACCAACGGGTGGTAAAGCCGGTGAAGTTCGCGGTCTGCTTGCCGAGGACGCCCTGGTTGAAGGAAAAGACAACGACGGTGACGATCGGCGCGAACAGGAAAACGAAGACCGCCAGCGACCACAGGCCCAGGGCGCCGTTGATCCACGAACGTCCGCGCAACAGCCTCATTGTGGAACCGGCCGAAAGCCGCCGGTGGTTCGGGCCAGCATGAATACGAAGACGCCCAGCACGGCCAAAATAAGCACCGCCATCGCCGAACCCAAGGCGAAGTTCTGGGCGGTCAAGTATTGATTGGCGATCAGCCCGCCCATCAGCACACCCTTGTCACCGCCGAGCAGCGCAGGGATCACGTACTCGCCGGTCATCGGCACGAACGTCAACAGGCAGCCCGCGGCGACGCCTGGACGGGCGAGCGGCAGCGTCACCCGCAAGAACGTGCCCAGACGGCCGCTGCCCAGGTCGGCGCTCGCCTCGGTGAGGTCCCGGGGTATGCGGTCGAACGCCACGAACAGCGGCATCGCCATCAGCGGCAGGTAGCCGTAGACGATCCCGATGAACACGGCGGTGGGCGTGTCGAGGACGTTCAGCAGTCCGTGGTGCAGGTGGAGGAAGTTGAGCCCATCACGCACTGGCCCGTTCGGTGCCAGCAGCGTCTCCCAAGCCAGCGTCCGGATCAAGAAGCTCGTCCAGAACGGGATCAGCAGCAGCACGATGAACAGCCCTCGAAAGCGCTTGATCTTCCTGGCGATGAAGTAGGCGAGCGGCACCGCGACGACAAAGCACAGAAGCGTTCCCGTCGCGGCAAACCGCAGAGTGCGTAGGAAGATGCTCAGATAGAAGCCCCCGAGCGCCTGCTTGAAGTTCGTGAGGGTAAAACCGATCTGGACGCCGCCGTACGTGGCGTGCGCGAACGCATACACGACGGTGAAGCCGAGCGGGACGACGAACAGCAGGCATAGCCAGGCCAGCGGCGACAATCCGAGCAGGGAGCGACCGAGCGCCATCAGCGCCGACTCGGCGCGGGAGCGGCCCAGCGACTGGGTGGCGGGAGCTTCCAACTTCGTTTACGCGGCGGCGGCCTGGATCTCGCTGTAGAGGTTCTCGACCGTGCCCTGGATCGCCGGGTGAATCACGTGGGGTACGAGGCGGTTGAAGTCCGCCGGCGAGATGAAGATCTCGTTTCGCAACGGCACGCTCGCCGGCAGCTTCGACTGCAGGTTGGGCAGTGCGGTCGGGTAGCCGATGAACGCGCAGTCCTTGAGCTGGTGGGCCGGCTGGAGCATGTAGTCGATGAACGAGTAGGCCTGATTGACGTCGGGCGCCTTGGCCGTGATGCAGTAGTTGTCGACCCACAGCTCGCTCTGCGGCTGCGGGATCACGAACTTCAGGCTCTTCTTCTGCAGCATCATCTCGCGGGCCGTGCCCTGGGTGACGACGGCCATTACGACCGCGCCGCTGGTCACGCCCGAGACGTCGAACTCATTGAAGGCGTGGACGTGCTTGGCAAAGGCCTTCATCACCTCGGCCGCGTGCCGAAGATCGGCGAGGTTGTCCGTGTTCCAGTCCTTGCCCTCGGCCCAAAGGGCGATCCCGAGGGTCTCATCGGGAACGTCCGCGAGCTCGACCTTGCCACTGACGCCGGGCTGGGCGCCGGCATCCAGGTAGTCCTGCCAGGTGCGGATGGGATGCTTTACGACAGCCGGGTTGTAGATCACGCCGATCGTGCCGTAGTCCTTGGGGATCGAGTAATCGTTGTGGGGGTCGAAGACCTTGCGGAGGAGCTTCGGATCCACGTACTGAAGTGGAATGCGGCTGTGGTCGAGCTTCTGCAGCAAACCGTGTTGCGCCATCACCGGCACGAAGTCGCTGGTGGGCACGACGATGTCGAAGCTGGCACCGCCGGCGGTGTTGAGCTTCGCGAAGGCGGTGTCGTTTGAGTCATAGGTGGCGATATTGAGCTTGGTGCCGGTCTTGGCCTGGAACGCCTTCAGATTGGCCGGTGCGTAGTAGTCGGGCCAGGTCCAAAGGTTCAGGGTGCCGCCCTTGGCCAGGCCTGCGTGACTGCTCGCCTTGGCGGTGCTCGTGCTCGTGCTCGAGCCACCGCAAGCGGCCAGCAGGAGCGCGCCTGCGCCTGCCGCGCCAGCAGTGAGGAATTCCCGCCGGCCGACTCTCCTTCCTTTGACTACGGTGACAGCGAAATCCGTGGGTTCCATCGTTCTCTCCTCGTGGCGTGGCTCTAAGAGCGTTGAGTCTGCGGCGCTTGCCCGTCGCCGCTTGGGTAGACGTGTACGGCCTCAGGTGACCAGGTCAGCCAGGCCTCCTCCCGCGGGCGGGCCGCAGAGCCCGCGTCAATTCGCGACTGCCATACGGACAGCTTCAGCCCGCCCGGTGTGAACGCGACGCACCTGAGTTGGCTGCCGACGTTCAAAACCTCCTGGATGTGGACGCGGATGAAGTTGTGCGTGCCGGTCGGTCGCTCGTGGACAATCGCAACGTGCTCGGGGCGGACGACGGCGGTCACGCGCTCGCCGACGCACATCTGTCCATGCCGTATGGCACCGAGGATCAATCCGAAGTCGCACTCGATCTCGACCGGCCCGTCGAGCGCGCGCACCGTACCGGTGAGGCGGTTGCTCGCGCCCACGAATCCGGCCACCCAGAGCGTCGCGGGATTGTCGTAGACCGCCGCCGGCGGCCCGGACTGCTCGATGCGCCCGTCGCGCATCACGACCAGGCGATCGGACATGCCGAGCGCCTCCTCCTGATCGTGGGTGACGTACATGAATGTCATCCCGAGCTCGGTCTGCATCTGGCGCAGCTCGATCTGCATCTCGTCTCTGAGCTTGCGATCGAGGGCCCCGAGCGGTTCGTCGAGCAGCAGGACGCTTGGTCGGTTGATCAGTGCCCGGGCCAGCGCGACCCGCTGCTGCATGCCGCCCGAGAGCTCCGCCGGCCGCCGCTTGCTCGCTTGCGAGAGCTGGACGAGCGCCAGGGCCTCCCCCGTGCGTGCCCGTCGCTCAGCGCGCGAGATCCGCTTAACCTTCAGGCCATAGGCGACGTTGTCCTCAACCGTCATGTGCGGGAAGAGCGCATAGCTCTGAAAGACCGTGTTGACATCGCGCTGATTCGGGCGCAGGTTCGTCACATCGCGCCCCGCGAGCTCGATCCGGCCCGAGTCCGGCGTGATGAAGCCGCCAACGATGCGCAGGGTCGTCGTCTTGCCGCTGCCGCTCGGCCCGAGGATCGCCAAGAACTCGCCCCGGGAGAGCGTGAGATCTATTCCGTCGAGTGCGACGACATCGCCGTAGCGCTTGCTGACCCCGGTCAGGCGGAGGATGGACTCCGCTCCGCCCGCAGTCCTTTCCTCAGCCGGGCGGGTCTGCGGCCCCGATCGCGCTTCCGCCGCGGCGCTCTCTTCGGGGGGCGATTGGGCCTTCAGGTTGATCAGTTCCGGCTCAGAGTTTACCGTCAACTGTTGACAGTTCATTCTATCAGGGGCTAGTGTGCCCCGCAACCGTTTACGTCTACTCCGCGAGCCGCGAACGAACTCCCCGGTAAGACGCATCGAAGGGATGTGACTATGGAAAGCCCCGCGTTCATGCTCAATCCGGGACCGGCGAGCGCCTCCTCCCACACGTTGAGAGCGCTGGCGACGCCGGTCGTCTACCACAACGATCCCTACTTCGTCGAGCGCTTCCGGCGCACCCAGGAGCGCCTGGCCCAGATCATGGAAACCCAGCAGGACGTTGTCGTGATGCAGGGCGAGTGCATGATGGGGCTCGAGGCAGCAGCCCGCTCGATCGTCACACCGGGGATGAAATGCCTCAACCTGATTTCCGGCATCTATGGCAAGGGAATGGGGATGTGGTTGCGGTCCTTCGGCGCCGAGGTGATCGAGATCGAGGTGCCGTTTCGCGACGTGGTCGACGCACCTGCGGTCGCGCGCGCCTTCGAGGAGCACCGCGGTATCCAACTCGTCACCGTCGTTCATTCCGAGACGCCGTGCGGGACGCTCACTCCGGTTGAGAGCATCGGGCCGATCGCCAAGGAATACGGGGCGCTGACGATGGTCGACGCGGCTTCGACGCTTGGCGGCGTCCCGCTGCGCCCCGACGAGTGGAAGCTCGACGTCTGCGTCGGCGCCTCGCAGAAATGCCTCGGCGCGCCGGCGGGCCTATCGCTGATGACCGTCAGCGACGATGCCTGGGAGGTGATGAGGGCCAATCCGAATGCACCACGGGCCTCGATCCTCTCGCTCCTGGACTGGAAGGAGATGTGGCTCGACGAGGGCAGGTTCCCGCTCACGCCCTCCATCTCCGACATCTATGGACTCGACGCTGCATGCGGCGAAGTGCTGGAGATCGGCGTCGCACGATATTTCGCGCGCCACGAGCGGGCTGCCGCGGCCTGCCGTGCCGGCGTGGCGGCGATGGGCCTCGAGCTCTTCCCGCGCAGCGCCGAGATCGCCTCGCCCTGCCTCACCGCGATCGTTCTGCCCGAGGGCATCGAGGACGTGCAGCTCTGCCGCCTGGTGCGCGAGCGCTACGACGTCGTGCTGGGCGACAGCGAAGGCGCCGGCAACATCGTCCGCATCGGCCACATGGGAGTCCAGGCACGCTCGTTCGGACCGCTGGCGGGGCTCTGCGCGCTGGGACGGGGCCTCATGGAGCTCGGCGTCCAGGTCAAACTCGGCGAGGGGCTAGAGGCGGCGGCGATGCTGGTCGACCAGGTGGCGCTCGAAACGGCGTGACCTAGACGCGCGGAGTCGCGCTCACCTGGCGCCTCGCATATATGGGATGCACAGCGCCGGCGGCAGGTAGGAGCGCCGCGCGAAGATCAACAGCGCGAGGATGATCGCGATGAAGGGCAGCATGTTGATCACGTCGATCGAGATGTTGATGCCGGCGAGCTGCAGCGCCGTGGCGATCGAGAGTGAGATGCCGAACAGGAAGGAGCCGAACAGGATCCACATCGGCCGCCCCCGCGCCAGCATCGTGATCACGATCGCCATGTACCCCTGGCCCTGGGTCATGAAGGGTGTGAACACGCCAGCGCCGACGATCGAGAGGTACGCCCCACCGAGGCCGGCCAGCGCGCCCGTGGCCATCGCCGCCCAGCTGCGCGTGGCGATCACGCTCACCCCGGCGGCGTCCAGCGCCTCGGGCTTCTCGCCCGCCGCGCGCAGGTTGAGGCCGATGTTGGTCTTGGCGTAGATCCAGACCAGCACGCCGGCGAAAGCGAAGCCGATGTACACCAGGATCGGCTGATTGAAGAGGCTCGGCCCGAGCACCGGGATCTTGTCGAGGCCAGGGATCGCCGCGGTGGCGGGCGCGCCGAGCCGGGGGTAGGTGGTGCCGAACTGGGCGCCCTGGAGCACGCTCGTGATGCCCTCGCCGGCCAGCGTGATCGCGATCCCGACCACGATTTGGTCGAGGCCGAGCCACACGCACAGCACGACCATCACCACGCTGCCAATCGCGCCGCCGGCCATCCCGGCGACAAAGCCCAGCGTCGCTGAGTGGACGTAGTAGGTGGCGATGAAGCCGATGTAGGCGCCCAGCAGCATCATCCCCTCGAGCCCCAGGTTGAGCACCCCGGCGCGCTCTGAGATCGACTCGCCGAGCGCGGTGAACATCAGCGGCACCCCGGCCACGACCCCGCCGGCGATCAGCGAGGTGAGCACCGCCTTACTGAAGATGTTGCTGGCAGCGGCGAAGTGAAGGATGTTCACGAGGCCACCTCGTGCTCGGCTTGCTGCTGTTTGCCCCGCCGCCGGAAAAGGGGTGCCTTGAGCGCTTTTTTAAGGCCGGGGGTGAGGTAGCTGCCGCCGAGGTCGCGCCGGCGCCCCACATATTCGATCACGGTCATGAACAGCAGGATCAGCGCCACCAGCACCAGCAGGAAATCGGTCGACAGGTTCGCGTTGGACGCGGCGAGATCGCCACCGTTGGACAGCACGGCGAAGAAAGCGATGTATGGAATCAGAGCCAATGGGTTGAGCCGCGCCAGGAACACGAACGGGATCACGGTGTCGCCGTAGCCGGGGTTCCAGTTGGCTCGCATGTACCCCCAGACGCCCAGGATGTCCACGGCGGCGGCGGCGCCCACCAGCGCGCCTGAGACCAAGAACGCCATCACAATCAGCCGCTTGACGTTGATGCCGACATGGGCGGCGGCGCGCGGGTTAGCTCCGAGCACATGCAGCCGCAGACCGAACGAGGTGCGCTTGAGCACGTAGGCGGCCAGCAACGCCGCCGCGAGCGCCACCAATACGCCGACATGGATGCGCGTTCCCGGAATCGAGGGCAGCATGCGATTGAGCGGGATGACGCGCGTTTGCGGGATGTTGACCGTGGGATCCTGGAAGGGCCCTTTGACCAGCACGTTCGCCACGCCCACACCGATGAACGACATCATCAACGTGGTGATGATCTCGTTGGTCTCGTAGCGCGCCTTGAGGAAGGCCGGGATGATCGTCCACAGCGCGCCGGCCCCCATCGCGACGAAGAACAGAATCACCAGGCTGACGACGTTGGGCGTGCTCGCGAGGCTCGGCGCGAGCCCAGTGATCAGCGCCGCGCCGACGAGGAACTGCCCGTCGTAGCCGAGGTTCCAGATGTTGGCGCGGAAGATCATCGTCAGCCCCACACCGATCAGCAGCAGCGGGGCGGCGCGCATCGCGCTGTCCTCCCACGAGCCCTGCTGGATCCCGCCCTGCCACACGTTGGAATAGAACCTGAACGGGTTCCGCCCGAGGATCGCCAAAAGCACGCCGCCCGCGACCAGCGCAAGCACCACCGGGACCAGCGAGCGGATGATGAGGTCGCGCGCACCGGCGACCCTTCTGGATCGCGTCCGCCCGCCGCCTGCACCCACCGGCGGTGGCTCCACCACCGCTGTGACGCCGGTCTGAGGAGGAACGGTGACCGCGTCTGTCATGCCTGCTGCCCCACCGGCGGGGCCGCCTCCTGGACGCCCAACGTCACATCGCCGATCATGAGCCGACCCACCTGCTCGGCGGCACCGGGACCATTATCGATGACCCCCACGATCCGACCACCTGAGATTACGGCGATGCGGTCAGCGACTTCCAGCAGCTCGTCCAAGTCGGTCGAGATTAGGAGAGCCGCCCGCCCCTGGCGCAGATGGCCGATCATCTCGCGGACGATCCGAGTCGTCTTCAAGTCGAGGCCGTAGGTGGGCTTGTGGAAAACGACGACCTTGGACTCGTTGGACAGCTCGCGGGCCAGCAGCAGCTTCTGGATGTTGCCGCCGGAGAGGGTCCCTGCGCGTGCCTGCGCGCTCGGGGTGCGGATGTCGAAGCGTTCGATGAGGCGTTTGGCGTCCTGTTCAATCGCCTCCGTGTGCATGCGGCCGCGGCGCCAGTACGGTGCGCTCCCGATGCGCTTGAGCACGAGGTTGAGCGACACCGGCAGCGACGACACGATCCCCTCGCCCAGCCGGTCATCCGTCACGTAGCGCAAGCCCAGCTTCTCCCGCTGGGCCACGCTCAATTTGCCCACCGGGGCTCCGAGGTAGCGGACCTCGCCGTGGCTGAGGCGGCGCTGGCCGCTGACCACCTCCGCGAGCGCGCGCTGACCGTTGCCGTCGACACCGGCCACCCCCAGCACCTCGCCCAGGTGCAGGGCGAGCGACACGTCGTTGATCCCCGGTTGCGAACCCTCACCGGCAGCGGTCGCGTGCTCCAGTTCGAGCGCGACCTCGCCGGCGGTCGTCGCGGCGTGCTTGACGCCCTCGATGCGGACGCTGAGCTCCGGGAGCTCATCGGTGGGCTTCCCGCTTTCACCGAACATCAGCCGCACGATCTCTGCCTCGAGCTCCTCGGGTGAGCTCAGACGAACGCGCTCGCGCGAGATCTCGCCCGTCACCCGCCCCTGGCGCAGGACCGTGATGCGATCGCCCACGGCGAGCGCCTCGTGAAGCTTGTGGGTGATGAAGACGATTGCGAGCCCGGAGGATTTCAGGCGCTCGAGCACCTTCTGCAGCTCCACGACCGCCTGTGGGGTCAGCATCGAGGTGGGCTCGTCCAGGATCAGGACGCGCGACCCCCGCCACAGCGCCTTGATGATCTCGATTTGCTGCTGCCGGCCGAGTGCGAGCTCATCCGCGCGCGCGTCGGGATCGATCTCGACGCCGAGCATGGCACCGAACTCCTTGAGCCGACGGCGGGTTCCTGCGAAGTCGAGCCGCAGTCGCCTGCCCTCCCCGAGCATCAGGTTCTCGACGACGGTCAGCGGGCCGATCAGGGTCGAGTGCTGGTAAACGGTCCCGATGCCGAGGTCGAGCGCATTGCGCGGCGAGTCGATCCTGGTCTCCTCGCCCGCGACTTTGATGCGCCCCGCCTCCGGCTGCAGCATGCCCGCCAGGATCGCCATCAGCGTCGACTTGCCGGCGCCGTTCTCGCCAAGGAGGCAGTGCACCTCGCCGCTCGGCAGCGCCAACGAGATGTTGTCGTTGGCGAGCACGCCGGGGAAGGACTTGGTGATCCCCAGCAGCTCAACGGCCGGCGCCTGATCAGGCGCCGGCCCGAGCTCGGAGCGCTCCCTTTGAGCGAGCGGTGGCACTAGTCCAAATCGACTTCGAACCTACGACTTGTTCAGCTCGGCCTTGGCCTCGGCCGCCTTGGTCGTATCGGGGACCTTGATCTTGCCCGAGATGATCCCCTGTTTGGCTGTCTGGATCTTCGACCACACGCTGGAGGGGATGTACTTGGTCTTCAGCAGCGAGATGCCGCCATTGGCCAGCGTGAGGTTGTAGCCGTGCGTGCCGAAGGTGCCGTTCTTCACGTCGGCTAGCGCCTGCTTGAAGGCACCGGTGAAGTTCCACAGCACCGACGAGAGGAACACGTGACCCGTATCGATCGGCGACATGTCGCCGATGTCCCCGATCATCCAGAGCTTGTGGCCGGGATGAGCGGTGCCGATCGCCTGCAGATAGCCGAACGAGGCTTCGTCGCCCATCGTAAAGATTACGTCGGCGCCGGACGCGATCACGCTCGTGGCCACCCGCTTGCCTCCCGCGGAGTCGTCGTAGGAAGCGGGACCGATCTGGCCGAAGACGATCGGCAGGTGAGGCTTGACGCTGTGTGCGCCGGCCGCGTAGCCGCCGGTCATCTCGTACCAGTTGGTGTCCGAGGCGGAGATGATCACCCCGATCTTGTTGGTCTTCGTCATCTCGGCGGCCAGGATCCCCGCGAGGTAGGCCCCCTGCTGGCTCGACGTGGTGATGTTCGACAAGCTGCCCTTGTGCAGCATCGTGGGGATGTCGTATGTGATCGTGGGGACGTTGTACTGAACGGCGGTCCGCTGAGCGCTCGTGTCAAAGCCGCTCGCGTGGGCGATCAGCAGCTTCGGCTTCGCCAGTGCGAGCTGTCGCAGAACGGTGTCGGTGTTGTTGTAGCCGATGTTCTGGACCAGCTTGAGGCTCAGGCCGTTGGCCGCGGCTGCAGCCTTGGCTGCCGTGTAGCCCTGGGAGTTCCACCCGTAGTCATTGGTTTTCGCTGGCGTCGCGATCGCGATATGACCGCCGCTGCTCGAGCCGGAGCTCGAGCCGGACGTACCGGTGTTCGAGTTGTTGCTGCTCGAGCCGCAGGCGGCGATGAGGCCGGCGGTCAGAAAGACAGCGAGCGCCGAACACAGACGCTTGGAGCTGAAGTGCATCGATCTCTCCCCTCTTTGGGTGTGAACTACGGGCCCCTGGAGCCACTCAGACTCAGCTGCCAAGCCCGATCCAACGCTGTGTGCTGTGGACTGTCGACAACCGCCGAGAATACCGACGGGCCCATATTTGCGCAAGGAAACTGACTATTCCTCACCCAAAAACAATCGAGCGAGCGCGTCCCAATCCGTGATGTCCTGGGAATCGCGCGAGGCGCGGACGCTGCCGCTGACCATCACGTGAACGCGCGAGGAGATGGCGACCGCCTCGATCGCGCGCTGTTCGACCAGCAGAATCGCCACACCGCTCTCTTTGAGGCGCGGGATCTGCTTGTCCAACACCAGGTTGCTCATCTCAGGCGAGAGCCCCGCGGTCGGCTCGTCGAGCAGCAGTGCCGACGGTGCGGGCATCAGCGCTCGTGCGATCGCGAGCAGCTTGCGCTCCCCCCCGCTCAAGCGACCGGCCAGGCGAGATGTCATGCCGGCCAGCAGCGGAAACGTGCCGAGCAGCTCCTCGACGCGCGCGGCGAGTTTTTTTCGTGGCAGCAGGTAGCCGCCCAGCTCCAGGTTCTCGCGCACCGTCAGTGTCGTGAAGACGTCATCGAGCTGCGGCACCCAGGCCAGCCCGCGCTCGATGAGCTTGTTGCCGGGGGTCTTGGAAATGTCCTCACCGCCGAGCCACACGCGTCCGCCCATGAACTGCGCGTCACCCGTAACGGCACGAAGCAGTGTGCTCTTGCCCGCGCCGTTGGGACCGACGACGCACTCGATCTGGCCGTGGCCGATGGCGAGCGAAACATCGTGCACGACCTCGTGACCTCCATAGCCCGCCGACACCGATTCGAATGCCAGCACCGGACGGCCGTTACTAGCCGACAAGGTAGGCCCTCCGCACCTCGGGATGGGCGCGAACCTCGGCCATCTCGCCCTGCACAAGCACGCGACCCTGGGCGAGGACGATTACCGGGCTGCACAATCGTTCCACCACTGCGAGCTCGTGCTCGACCAGCAGGACCGTGAGGCCTGAACGGCGAAGCTCGGCGATGATCTCCTCTATCACTGGAACCAACGTTCGGCTGACCCCGGCCACGGGTTCGTCCAGCAGGAGCAGGCTGGGCCGCGCCATCATCACGCGCCCCAGCTCGACCAGCCGCTTCTGACCGCCGCTGAGCTCGCCGGCGTATGTATCAGCATGGGGTTGCAGTTCGAGCCGCTCGAGCAGCGCTAGCGCCTCCGCGACCTGGGTGCGCTCTTCGCGGCGCCAACGCCCGCGTAGGAACATCGAGGCATAGATGCGCTCGCCGGTCCACGGTGGCGTTCCCAGCAGCAGGTTCTCGAGCACGGTCATGTGGGGAAAGACACTCGCCGCCTGGAAGGTCCGGATCACGCCCCGGCGCGCCGTGCGGTGAGACCGCAACCCGGCGATGTCGTGGCCGTCGAGCCGTATTGATCCATGATCCGGCTTGATCGCTCCGGCGATCATGCCCAGCACCGTGGATTTGCCCGCCCCGTTGGGCCCGATCATGCCCGTCAGCGAGCCGCTCGGGATCTCGAACGAAACACCGTCGACCGCATGGACGCCCCCGTAGCTTTTGCGGAGACCCTGGACCGCGAGTTCACTCACGTGCCCACTGGGTCCCGTACCTCCGCCCGAGCGAGCCTGGCCGGGCGGGCGCGACGGTACCGCCGTCGTCGCTCCGGAAGAAGGCCCTGCGGTCTGAGCCAGAGAAAGATCAGCGTCACCAGCCCAGTGATGATCCACTCGAGCGCTGCGAGCAAGGTGGGATCACTGCCGATCGGCATGTACTGGACCGCCTGCTGGATGCCCACGGCGACCAGCGCCGCCCCGATGGCCACCCCGGACACCGATCCACGCCCGCCCACGATCACCGCGGTGAAGAACACGAATGTCTCGGGATAGAGCCACCCGCTGGGCGCCCACGCGCCGATGAACTGCGCCAACAGCGCTCCGCTGAGCGCGGCCATGGCGCCGCCGATGACGAAGACCTGCATTCGAGCTCGGGTAGCATTGCGCCCCATCGCCTCCACCGCGCTCTCGTTCTCGCGCACTCCCCGCAGAACGCGACCGTAGGGCGAATAGACGAGCGCGTACATCACGGCCCCGACGATCAGCATGCAGATCACGCACAGACCGACGAAGAACCAGGTCTGGGTCTGGCGTGTGAATCCGCTCAAAGCCTGGGCCGGGTTCGGGATCAGCGACAGGCCCGCCGACCCGTTGGCGAGACCGATCACGGACTCGGCCACGAGTGTCGCTACGACCGAGATCACGAGCATCACCATCGCCTGGTAGTCGGAGCGAAGGCGTCTGAGCGTGATCAGCCCGATCAGGGCCGAAAGCGCGCCGCCGACCAGCATCGCGCCGATAAGCGGAAGCGGGAACGGCAGATGAACGCCGATTAGGTAGTGCTGAAAACTGCCGCTCGCGCTCGAGGGTCCGAGGCTCAGCATGGCGGCCGTGTAGGCCCCAGCTGCCTGGAAGATGATGAAGGCGAAGTTCAGCACGCCGGTGACACCGAACTGGAGGTCGAGGCCCCAAGAGGCGATCACGTTTACACAGATGTAGACGAGGATCGTCGCGATGTAGTACTGGGTGGCAGCGCTCATCTCGTGATCGCTCGTTCGGTGGCCAGGCGCGAGAACAACCCCTGGGGGCGCACCAGCAGAACCGCAATCAGCACCCCGAAGGCCAGCACGTCCTTGAGCTCGGGATTCCAATAGGCGGCGCCGACCTCGGTCACGATTCCCACGACCAGCGCGCCCAGCACCGCGCCCCGCGGCGAGCCGATACCGCCGAGCACCGCCGCGGCGATGATCACGATCAGGAACTCCGAGCCTGTGGTCGCGGTGAAGGTGCTGGTGTCCAGGAACAGGGCGACACCGCCGATCCCCGCGAGCACGCCAGACACGAACCAGGCGAGCGCGATGACCTGGCGCGTCGGAATGCCACAGGCCCTGGCGAGCGAAGCGTTGACCGCAAGCCCGCGCATGGCCTTGCCCACGCGCGTGTACTGAAGCCCGACCTGCACGAGAATTGTCAGCACCAGCGCAATGCCGATGATGATCAGTTCCTGACGGGTGAGGACGAAGTCAGCGAAGTGGAATGCCCTGCCGGCCGGAGCCACGTAGGAGAAGAACGTCGGTCCCACGGCGGCCTGCAGGCCGTGGTCGAAGATCACTGCCACCGAGATCGTCACGATCACCATGCCGAACAGGTTCAGGCCGTGGCGGATGAATGGTGTGTAGATAACCTCGTTGATCGCCAGCGAGATGAGGCCGCCCGAGAGCGCGGCCGCCGCCATCGCCACCCAGACGTTAAGCCCGGCGGCATTCAGCCAGTAGGCCACGAAGCCCGACAGCGTCATCACGCTGCCGAACGCCAGGTTGAAGACGTTCGTGACGCTGAACTGCAGCGTAAAGCCGACAGCGCTGATCGCGAGAATCGCCGCCGTTACGACGCCGAAGCCGACCGCCGAGACGAAAACCGCCATCAGAGCTTCTTGGTCAGTCGCGGCGCTTGGCGCTCACTACCCCGCGGCGGCCTTGATCTCCGCGGCCGTGACAAGGGACGACGCCTTCCAGTTCCCGTTGACATAGCGTTCGATTGCAAACGCGTTGCCCGCGTTGTGCCAGCGGTCAAAGTGGATCGGCCCGACGGCGCCCACGTACTGGATGTGCTTGCCCTTTGCCAGTGCAGCCTTGCCCGCCGCGTAGGTGTGAACGACGGTCGCGCCCGGGGAGGGAGCGGTGACCTTCGTGATGTATCGGTTGTAGACGCTCGGAGAATCTGAATGAGCCGCATCCATCGCCAACGCCAGAATGATCGCCGAGTCGTAGTCGGCAGCGGAATACAGGTCGGCGTCCCACTGCGATGGCTTCGGGACCTGCTTCGCCGACGACATCAGCTCCGATGTGAATCGCTTGTACGCCAGCGAGGTCGGCGGGGAGTACGCGACGACCGCGTAGTCCTGCTTGTCGAGCAAAGACTTTCCAATTGCGCCGCCCATCGCCTGGCGCCAGTTGGGCTCCTGCGAGACCGGATCGGTGACCAGTTTCGGGATCTGCCCGATCTGCGAGAGCTCCGAGAAGTACGTGGCGCTGGTCTGCGGGTCTGCCTCGGTGACGATCCCCTGCGGTTTAGCACTGGCCATCGCAGTCGCCTCTGAGCGGTACGAGCTTTGCCCGACCCCAAGCGTCTGGTTGGCAACCGGGTGCAGCCCAATGCGCTTTATGCCCGAGATTGCGCTAGGCGCCGACCCCTGTGCCGCAATGTCGTTCCCGAACATGGTCGCCGGACGGGTGATACCGAGCTTCTTGGCCGCCGCGGCCATCGCGCTGCCCTGTGCGGCATCCGGGGACAGGATGCGCCAGAAGTACGAGGCGGTGCTGTGGTCGAACGACGACTGGCCCGTTGTCGAGAACACCGGGATGTGCGCCTGCTGGAACAGCGGCACAACCGCGGTTGCCGTATTGGAGTCAGTCCCAATTACGCCGACGAGCGAGCTGGAGGAGGCGAGCATGCGATTGGCGGCCGGCACGGCGTCGGCAGGCTCGCCCTTGTCGTCGACCGGCGTGCAATGAATCTTGTGCCCGAGAATGCCGCCGGCGGCGTCGATCTCGCGCACGGCGGGATAACAGCCCGCGGCGCCCTCAGGCCCGTAAGCGGCGTTAGGCCCCGAGAAGGGGAGGAACATCGCGAACTCGAGATTACCCTTGGGTCCGCTGCTGCCGCCACTGGAGCTACCACAAGCTGCAGCGGTCAAAGCCGCAAGGGTGACGGCCATTACTCCCACGAACGTCCTTTTTCCTCTCATGGTTTGCTCCTCCGAGGCCGGCAGGCGGTTGTTGCCAGGACCGGCCGCACGCCCCGGCACGTGGCGGCTTCCCGGTATGATCGTCTGTGGACTGTCGACAATTTGCAGAGGATATTATTACCAACGTGGGTTTGCGTTGGATTAAGGGGCGGCGGTGGCTGCTCATCCTGGTGCTCGCGATCTGCGCCGCCGGCGGTCTCGTGGCGCGGGCGCTGGCCGCGGGGGGCAACGCTTCCGGCGGGAAGGTCACGACCGCGAGCCTGGGGACCTTCCGGACCGACGTGATCGCGCGCCTGCACGCCGAGCGGCTGAACTACCACTGGGTCGTCTGCGTCCGCACGCCGCATCAGTTCCGGGGCGTGGGCGTGGTGCGCTGCAACGTCGACTTCGGCATCGATCCCCACGTCGAGGCCTACTGTTCCGTCCTGCGCGGGGGGCGGCTGCTGACGAGCGAGCAGGACTCCGAGATTCCGTGCGGCCACGACAACGCCGGTTTTTCCGACCCGGTCGTGACGTTCAGATGATTCCTTAAAGGAGGCTGCATGCGCGCGCCGGATTTCACCCTGACGGCCGGGCCGACGATGGCCTCCCCTCGTGTGCTCTGCGCAATGGGGTCACCAATCATCTTCGACTACGACCCCGTCTTCCTGGAGCGCTTCCGCGATACCGAACGGCTGCTGGCGGAGGTCTACCGAACGCGAAACGACGTCGTTCTGATGCAGGGAGAGGCGGTGCTCGGACTGGAGGCGGCGGCGCGCGGGCTAGTGCGGCCGGGGACGCGCTGTCTCAACCTGGTATCGGGCGTCTACGCCGCCTGGTTCGGTGATTGGTTGCGCGAGTACGGGGCCGAGGTTGATGAGGTGCGCGCGCCGTACGACGAGGCGGTGGATGTCGGCGTCGTTGGAGAGGCGCTGGCGCAACGAGGTCCGTTTGACGTGGTTTCGGTCGTTCATTCCGAGACGCCTTCGGGCGTGGAGAACCCGCTAGCGGAGATCGGGCAGCTCGCGCAGGCGCACGGAGCGCTGGTGCTTGCCGACGTGGTGTCTTCGCTCGGTGGCACGGAACTGCTGGTAGACGAGTGGCATGTGGATGTGGCCGTCGCCGGCCCGCAGAAGTGTCTTGCCGGCCCGCCCGGGATGTCTCTTGTCGCGGTCAGCCCGCGCGCCTGGGAGGAGATGGAGTCAAACCCCACCGCACCGCGAGGCTCTTTCCTCTCGCTCCTTGACTGGAAGCACCGCTGGATCGACGGTGGACGCAAGGCCTTTCCCTACACCCCGTCGGTCTCCGACGTCGGTGGCGTCAACGTGGCGCTTGAGGAAATCCTCGACCATGGGCTCGAAGCCACGATCGCTGATCACTCCCGCGCGGCGCGCGCGTGTCGTGCAGGCGTGAAAGCGCTGGGACTCGAGCTGTGGCCGCGCAGTGAGTCATACGCCGCCAACTGCGTCACAGCCGTCCGCGTCCCGCCCGAGGTCTCCGTTACGAAGGTGCTCTCACACCTGCGCGAGCGTTACGGCGTCATGCTCTCGGGCGGCTACGGAGAGCTCAAGGAGAAATTGATCCGCTTGGGGCACATGGGTCCGGCCAGCCGCTCGCTGTACCCGCTGGTCGCCGTCTCGGCTCTCGGACGCGGCCTCGCCGATCTGGGCGTCGCGCTCGATATCGGAGCGGGGGCCCAGGCGGTGATGGACGTTCTCGCGCAGGCGTCTCCGGCAGAGCTCGAGGAGTCGCTGTCTTGAGGCTCTCGCCTTTTCGCCTCCATCGTCCCAAGACGGTGGGCGAGGCCGGCGAATTGCTCAGCGAGCTCGGAGCAGGCGCACTCCCATACTGCGGCGGTACCGAACTGCTGCTGGTAGCCAAGCTGGGCCTGACCGACTTCACGGATCTGGTCGATCTCAAGGGGATTCCGGAGCTGTCCGGAATCGAGGCGAACGGCAACCTTCGAATCGGTGCGACGACGACCCATCGCGAGATCGAACGATCACCGGTGGTGCGGTCGGGTTGGCCGTCGCTGGCCGCCATGGAACGACAGGTGGCAAACATTCGGGTGCGCAACGTCGGATCGATCGGTGGCAATCTCTGCTTCGCCGATCCCCACTCTGATCCCGCGACCTACCTCATCGCCGCGGGCGGCTCACTCATCGCCGGCGCGGGCAGCGCGGTGCGGCAGATCTCCCCGGAGGAGTTCACGCGGGGGCCATACGAGACCGCCCTTGCTCCGGAGGAGCTTCTCGTCGCCATCGAGGTCCCCTCGTTGCGGCCGGGGTCGGCGCTGGTTCACCGCAAGCTGGCCTTCTACGAGCGGCCGGCGATCACTGTGGCGGCGAGCGTTCTGGTCCGCGATGGTGCAGTCAGCGAGGCGAGGCTCGCGGTCGGATCGGTGGGAGTCACAGCGCAGCGCTTGATCGAAACCGAACAGTCCTTACACGGAGTCGACGCCTTCGGACCTGACAACGTGGCTATCTCACGATGCGCGGAGATCGCCGCCCGAGAAGCCCAGCCGGTTGAGGACGCAAACGGTTCCGTGCAGTACAAACGTCAGCTCGTGCGCGTTCTCGTCACTCGCTGCGTGCGCGACGCGCTGGCGGATGCCACCGTCGGCTAGCGCGGAACCGGGGAAGCCCGGTCGCGACTAAGGTGACTAACTCCTCGGCGAAGCGGCCCCCAGCCCCTCGAAGCTCGGCTCGCGGTGCTCGACGAAGCTCTCGACGCCCTCGCGGAAATCGGGATGGTCAAACGACTGCGTCATGTACTCGATCGCCGTGGCCATCGAGTCGGCGAAGCTCCGGTCGAGGTCGTCGTATACCTGACGCTTGATCGTGGCCATTGACGAGGGCGAGCTGTAGCGAATCAGCTCGGCCGCGTACTCGCGCGCGTCCTGAAGCGCTCGCCCCGGTTCCGTCAGCCGGTCGACCAGTCCCATCGTCTGGGCCTCCTCCGCGATCACCGTCCGCGCTGAAAGGAGGATGTCGAGCGCCCGGGAGGGCCCCATCAGCCGCGGGAGGACCCAGGAGAGACCGTACTCCGCCACCAATCCGCGGCGAGCAAACGCCGTGGTGAGCTTGGCTCCCCGCGCGGCAAAGCGGATGTCGCACATGAGCGCCATCACGAAGCCCAGCCCCGCGCAACCACCGTTGATCGCGGCGATCACCGGCTTACGAAGCGACCGTGGCAGGCTCTGCGGACGAAGGTCATCGTCGGCCGAAGCCTGTCCTTCGTAAATGTCTTTGAGGTGACCAAAATCTACGCCGGCACAGAACCCTCTGCCCGCCCCGGTGACCACGATCGCTCGCACATCCGGACTCGCCTCCGCCTCCTCGAGACGGTCGAAATACGCGCGGCCCAGCTCCGGGATCCACGCATTGAGTGCGTTTGGTCGGTTCAGAGTGACCTCGGCGATCCCCTCTTGGACTTCGTAGAGAACGACATCATTGCTATCGGTCATTCGTTACCTCCGTATGGGCTCGGCTCTCTCAGGTGGGCTCGCGGCCGAGCGTGCTTTGCCGACCCGCGATATTAAGGCGCCAGAAGCGATGAGAGATAGGACGCCCAGATGAACAGTTCGGATTCCACCACGGCCGCCGGTTCGTCGTGTGATTTCGCGGTGGTTGGTGCCGGCATCTTGGGCCTGGCCGTGGCCCGCACTCTTCAGCGGCGCAATCCGTCCGCAGCCGTGGTCGTACTTGAGCGGGAGCGGGAGATCGCCGCGCATCAGACCAGCCACAACAGCGGCGTCATCCATGCCGGCCTCTACTACCGGCCCGGTTCACTGAAAGCGACCCTCTGCCGGCAGGGCGCCGATGCGATCTACAGATACTGCGACGAACGCGGCATCGCCACCGAAAGGTGCGGGAAGCTTGTTATCGCACGTACCGCGAAGGAGCTCCACGCACTCGACGAGCTTGAGCACCGTGCTCGTGCGAATGGGGTCCCAGGATTGGCCAGGCTCCGTCAGGAGGCGATTGCCGAATTTGAACCGCATGCAAAGGGGGTGGCGGCACTGCACTCGCCTTCCACCGGGGTCGTGGATTTCGGCCGTGTCGCAGCCTCCCTGGCAGAAGACGTGCGCGAGCAGGGTGGGGTCGTGATAACCGGTTGCGGCGTCCATTCGGCCCGACCGTCGGGCAGGAGCTTGATCGTCAGACACGACAAGGGGGAGCTGCGAGCCGGCTTTGCCGTGTTCTGCGCGGGGGCTTGGTCCGACCGCCTGGCGTTGCGTTGCGGGGCTCGCCTCGGTTATCGAATCGTCCCGTTCCGAGGCGCTTACCTCCGGCTGAAAGCACAGCGAAGCGAGCTGGTGCGCGGCCTGATCTACCCAGTGCCGGATCCACGGCTGCCTTTCTTGGGCGTGCATATCAGCCGGCATATCGACGGGTCGGTCACGATCGGCCCCACCGCCCTGCCCGTGTTCTCGCGTACCGCCTACCGATTACGAGAGGTGCGGCCGCGCGACGCCGTGGACAGCCTGCGCTGGCCCGGAACGTGGCGGATGGCGAGACGCTGGTGGCGCACCGGCATGACGGAGATCGCAGACGCGGTCAGCCGGCGCACGTTGGTGACCAAGGCCCGCGCCTACCTGCCCGCGTTGGCGCTGGACGACTTCAACCCGCATTCCGAGGCCGGAATCAGGGCCCAAGCCGTGGCCCGGGACGGCACGCTGCTCGACGATTTCGTCTTCGCCCCCACGCCGCGAGCGCTTCATGTCTGCAACGCTCCGTCGCCGGCGGCGACTGCCTCGCTGGCTCTCGCGGAGCATATTGTGGATGTGATGCAACGGGCGGGAGATCAGAGATGAATGGCGTGGACCGCCGCGCGATGGCGGTCCTGTCCGCGGGCCATCTGTGCACCGATCTTGCACAGGGGTCGGTCCCTGCCCTGCTCCCGTTCTTGATCACCAGGGATCACTTGAGCTACGCGACGGTATCCACGCTCGTGCTGGCCGCGACGATTTCAAGCTCGGTGATCCAGCCGGTGTTCGGTCACCTTTCGGATCGGCTCTCGCTCCCGTGGCTGATGGTGTTGGGCCCCGCTCTTGGCGGGCTGGGAATCGCGCTTGCCGGCATCGTCCCGAGCTTCGGCCTGACCTTAGCTGCGGTGCTGGTAAGCGGCATCGGAGTGGCCGCGTTTCACCCCGAGGGCTCGCGCTTCGCCAACTATGTCTCGGGCGAACGACGCGCAAGCGGGATGAGTTTGTTCTCGGTGGGCGGCAACGTGGGGTTCGCGCTTGGACCAGCTCTGATGACTCCCGCACTGCTGGCATTCGGGCTGGACGGCACGGTGCTGGTGCTCGTGCCGACGTGGCTAATGGCGGGCGTGCTGGCGCACGAGCTCCCGCGGCTTTCCGGCTTCCGGCACGATGTGGTTGCGGGGAAGGTCCAGCGAAGCTCAGAACGTGACCACTGGGGACCGTTCGCAATCCTCGCCGGCGTGATCGCGGTGCGCTCGTTCATCTATTTCGGGCTGGTCACTTTCATCGCGCTGTACTGGGCCCACGTTCTCCACACCGGCAAGGCGTTTGGCAGCGCGGCGCTGGTCGCGGTCCTCCTCGGAGGCGCCGCGGGCACCCTGATCGGCGGACCGCTCGCTGACCGCTTCGGCCGAAGAGCGGTGCTGATCGGATCGATGATCTCGATCCCGCCTTTGGTGGTCGGCCTGCTGCTCTCTGGCCCGACGCTCGGAATCGCCTTCGCTGCGCTGATCGGCGCCGCCACGATCTCGACGTTCTCGGTCACGATCGTGATGGGTCAGGAGTATCTCCCGGGAAGGCTGGGGCTCGCGGCAGGCGTAACGATCGGTCTCTCGATCGGGCTGGGCGGCGTCGGCGCGCCGCTACTCGGGCTTCTCGCCGATGCCCACGGCCTGCGCGCCGTGCTGGAAGCAATTGCGGTGCTACCGGTGGTGGCGCTCGTGCTGACGCTGGCGCTTCCTCGCGGCGAGATCGGCACCCGCCCACGCCGTGGCGGAGCCGGCCGGCCTCACGCCACTCGCTTCGCAGACCCTCGCGAGCCGCTCTGAAGTCAGTGGGGAGCGGAGGCCGCAGAGCGAGTGGCCGCCGCAGACGGAGCGGCCGCCGCAGAGGGAGCGCCCGCCTCAGACGGAGCGGCCGCCGCAGACGGCTCTGCAACCGCCGCGTACAACTCGGGCCTGCGGTCCGCCATCACGTCCGCGAGCTCGGTGAGGCTCTTGGTGCGCGCGGCGGCCAGGTCCAGCTCCGCCAGCGCCAGGCCACCGTCCGGCGTGGCGCGGATCCACCCGCCGTGGTCGATGATCGAGGTTCCCGCAGTCCACCGCTGTCCGCGTTCGGTCCCGGTCCGGTCGCAGCAGGCGATGAACACCCGGTTGGTCCGTGCGGTGGCCATTGCAATCACGACCTCCGGAGGGTGCTCGTGCGCCGGCCACTGTGCCCGCGGCCAGTTGGTCGGCACCGCGATCAGCTCGGCGCCGCGTAGCGCCAGCATGCGCGGCATCTCGGGGAACTCGAGGTCGTAGCAGA
>DASRHQ010000040.1:0-27964 GCA_035650455.1 Solirubrobacteraceae bacterium | reverse complement strand
CTCCTCGGCGGAAAACGCGCGCAACGTGGTGGTACGCACGCTGCCTTGCGACGCCAGCCGCAGCAGCGCGGCGGCGAGCGTCTCGTCGTCTGGCGCGTCGACGATGCTGACGATGTCGTGGCCTCCCAGCGTCCAGTAAATGTCCCTGAAGCGCACCCCCATCCCCTCGAACTGACTCCGCGCCGCCTCATAGCGGTCCAAGCTGTCCTTGAAGTTCTCGACGCCATGCTGAGTCCAGTCGATCAGCAGAACGTATGTCGCCATAATCGTCCCTCCTAGGTCGGTCCTGGGCCGACCCTACACCCGCGGGGACCGCTGAGCCTCAAGGAGCAAAACGCGGTCGTGATCAAGCGCGATCCACTGCCGCCGCTTAGCCCAAAGCTGCGAGAGGCTGGCCAGGCAACAGCCATCGCCGGCGTCGGGTGATGTGGTTCCTGGCAGGGTAAATTTTCCCTAACGGCGGCGTAGAGCCGTTACTGTCGCGCCTCGTAGTCAACAGAGAGGGCGCGTCATGCAGTTCTTAATTGAGGCCCAGCATCCCCCAGACCTGTGCCCGGCGTCGAACGAGGCGATTCGCAAGCTGGCGTCGGAAGGCGGCCAGGAGATGCCCGCGCTGGGCGAGCGGCTAGGAGTCAAGCTCAATGCCACCTACGTGCCGATGACGAACCACAAGGTGTTTGTCGCGGTCGAGGCCGACAACATCGATGCGGTTCGCGAGTTCGCCTTCCAGGGCAGGCTGAGCCAGTGGAACACGGTCGAGATCTACCTCGTTTCTACCTTGGAGGAGGCCATCGAACGCGTTCAGGAGCTGCCGACCGTCTACTAAGTGGAGACTGTAGCCCCGGAAGCGCAGGTGGCGCCTGCGCGGGGGCAGCGACACAGCATCGCGAATACGTCTGGCGGCGAGCATCCCCGCTGTTCAATGATCAAAAACCACCAGTCTCGGCGACGCTGCTGCTCCTGAGCAAACCGAGCAGTCTCCGCGGCTCCAGTTTGATCCCCGGGGGCTGATGCAAGTAGCAACTGAAGGAGCCATCTGCTGGCCCGGGGTGAAGTGCTCGCGGCGCGAGCGTAGGAGCTTGGCGACAGCCGGCTGCGTCGAGGCCTGGCGAATAACGCCTTCGGGCTAGAGGTCCGAGGTCTGCTCGTTTTTGCCTAGCGCCGGCGCAAACACGCCGTGCAGCGGGAAGAACTTGAGGTCCGGCTGGCCCTGGATGCCGATCTCCCGGATCGCCGGCGCCAGCCGCTGCTCCATAAAAGTATTGAACGACTGCTCGGAGGCCCAAACGTCGGTCACATGCAGTCCGTCAGCAGCGAATCCCGACACGTGCAGCTTTGCGCCGTCCGGGACATCGCGGTCCCACCCCACCATCTCACGGGCCCTGTCGTATTGCTCCGGCGTCGCCTCACGCCAGTGCATCAGCATCACGGTTGCCATGGGCGTCCTCCTTCGATCGGTTGAGCCGAGATTAACCGAGCAGCTCGATCGCCAGGAAGATCTTATGTAGCTGAGAGCACGAGTTCGAGGCCCAATATCACTTGCGTGTGGGCGGTGAGGCCACCTTCTCTCGTTACCTCGGCGGTTGGCGGCCATTACGAACGAGTGCCTGACTAGCGCGGTCATCGGAGGCGGCCACTGCCGACAAAAGCTGGTCCGACGAGTAGCCCGGTGCGCAGCCTTGCGTCGGTCCCCGGAGATGGTGCGGGCGGGACTGTCCGCCCCGCCCGCACGAGGGACTCACTCGCCGGCCACGAAGCTGATGCCGTCGAGCGACGCAAAGGCGGTCACGTTCCCCCCAAACGGAAGGACGTCGCCGTTCCGTTGGATGACGGCGCCCCCCGCGACTCCCGACTGGGAGAAGACGAGCACGTTTAGTGCGTGGCTCGGCCTCCGGCCCTTCGGTAAGACGAACGCAACGGTGTCATCGGTGCCGCCGAAGAGCGCTCCGCGTAGATGCACCACGCCCGACGAGTCCTTCGCATAGCCAGGGTGTGCGAGCTGCGGATTCGTCGTGCTCGCCGGCTTCCAGTGGTTCTTGAGCGCCGCGTTGGTGAAGTGGATCCTGCTGGCGCTGCTCTGCGTAGCGGCATAGGTGCTGCCGCCGAGCGCGGCAAACAGCGCTAGGCAGGCGACGATGAGCGCCGGCGAGGGGAAGCGCAAGCGCAGGCGAGTGATACTCATAGGTCCCTCCTTTGTCGGTATGGATGCCCGGCCGGGATTGTCGCGGTTTCAGACTGACGCGAGTTCCCTCCGGAATGCCCCCGCTTTGATCGAAAAGCATCCGTCTCGGCGGCGCTGTCGCTTCTGAGGAAACGCATCAGTCTCGGCCCCGGGCCGCCGGTTGCGCCCATGCGTACGCGACCGGGGCCTCGGGGACGCCCCGCGCAAAGGAGACGATGCGCGGGGTATGCGCGCAGTCGGGAGAGGCAGCGCGCAAGTCGAATCGCGAATCAGGCAACGCATGGGTTACACCAGTGACGTGGTGTAAGCACTGCCCACGATGGTGGCGGTGCCAGCGGTATGGCGAGTCACTGCTACCGCATAGGCGCGTAGGTTCACCACCACGTCGAGCGAACCGGCGTACGTCTCAGGGAAGACGCTAAGAATCAGCGTGTCGCTCTCGGCAAGCACCACCGCCTCGTCCGGCGCCGAAACGATCAACTGCGTATCCGATCCCGAGGCCGGAATGTTGTCATCCGTGAACCACAGCACCCCACCGGGCAGCACCGTGCCCGTAAACCGAGACCACTTCGGCGCGCGCTGGTCGCCCTGTAGTCCGTCGTCCGCGCCGGTCGAGATTGGGTAACCGGGCGCGTATGTCGGGACGACGATAGGCCGGTTCGTGGTCGCATCAACCTGCCGAGTGACATACGAATACAGGTCAGACGTCGTGAACAACCCCGTCGGCCTCAGCCTGACACCCGCCGTGTCGGTCAACTGCTCGCGGCCCTTCGCGAGATCCTGATAGAAATTCGCGATCGAGAACGAGGACGAGCCCGTCACGGAAGCCCCGTTCGCGATCACCTGATTTAGCACGTAAAGGTCAAGTGACTGGTCGAGCTGCTGCTTGAGCTGCTTCGCCATTACCTGGTCGAACGCACCGCCACCAGTGAACCCTCGGTCGTGCAACTGTTGACTTATTGTCACTTGACCAGAGATCGACTGCACCTCGGCGCCTTGAAGCGAAGCGGTCGGATCGCCCTCACTCACGCCCGCGAGCTCCGTCTGCTGACTCGTGCTCGTCCCGGCCGTGAACACCGGGACGTACACTTCCATTCCGTACGACGGCAGCGGCCACGGCTGACACTGGTTAGCGAACGTTCGCTGAACCCCACGGAACGGCGCCCAAGCGTCAAGGATGAAGCTCGGAGGTACGAATGCCGCACCGCCGCCACCGGACGCGGATGCCGTAGCGCCGCCGCCCGTGGTGAGAGCTCGAATCTCCTCTCGAACCTTGCGGCGGTGGATGTCCACATCTTGATGACGGTTCCGATCGCGGACGATCGCCCTAATCTGTGCGCCACGTTGTCCTTGCTTCAGGTAATCGCGGCGGACCTCCCGGGCGTAACGCGCCAAGCGCTCCTCGGCCTCGGCGGGTGAAACCTGCGAAAACGCTGCGCCGGCCAACGCACCCGCAGCCATCCGGTCGGCCACGACGGAAATGTCAACGAACCAGCTCGCTTCCGAGTGCGGCCCATAAATCGGCCGCTCGTTTACTACTCGGAGTTCCTTCGCCTCTGCCTCGTGGCATGCCTGAAGCTCGCCCAGTTGGCGGCTCAGGCTCTGCTCCTCGCTCGCACGATTGACACTCATGCGAAAACGCTTGTAGGACTCATCGTCTAGCCGCTGGTCGACCTTATCGCCGAGAAGCTCGCCAGCCGAATGCAGGTGGCCCTGGAGCGAATTGTCCAGCTTCCGACGGATCAGGCCGATTTCAAGCGCCTGTGCGCGGTGCTTCGCAGCGCGAGCCTCAGAGGAGCGCTCGTAGCGCGCCAGGTCCTGCTCGAGCCAGCGAACCTCGTTGTCCGCGCGCCGCACCTCCTCGACCGTTCTCAGGAACTCCCGAGCGTCCTCCGGCGAATCGAGACCCGTCCACTCCCCGTTTGCCACGCGGCGTGCCCGAGCCAGCGGGTCCGTTACTTCTTCGGCGCGCCGCATGACTGCGGCCCTCTCGTACTCGTCGTACTTCTCGCTCATTCCTCATCACCTTCCAGCCGACCATCGTCAGCCTCGTCTTCTGTTTTGCTGCGGCCGTACGCCGCGTTCAGCCGATCGCGCATTCGCCCAACCGAATCCCACGAGCGCAAAAGCTCCTCGACGCGCTCATCCACGCGCTGATCAACCAGCGCGATGATCTCTCGGCGCTGCCGACCGAAAGGCGACTCAAGGAGAGCTTGAGCGCTGCGCTTGTCCTGGTCGCGCATTTCACGCTCCCACTCCTCGTGTTGCCGCCGAAGCTGGTCGTTATAGCTGGGTGACCCGGGCCCGGTGTCACCGTGCGACTCCGGGAACGCCTCCGCGCGCTCATACACGAACTCGCGCGGCCCGCGACCCGGCCGCACCGAGACCGCACGGGCAGACGTGAGCGTTGCGCGGATCGCGCTCGCCCACGCGTAGTCGCCCTCGTGGCGCCCAGACGCTTCGATAATCGCCTCGTCAAGCTCCCGCTCCCCGAGCGGGCCACTTGGGATTGACGCCCAAAGGCGCCGCAGCCAGCGGGCCTGCGCCGTGGTCGTGGCGCTCATCGGCAGTCACCGCGCTGTCGTGGCTCGGGACGCTCATCGAGCAGCGCCGCGATGAACGCGATTCGATACGCCTCGGTCCGTGACAAGCCACTGTCAACGAGACCTTGCACGGTTTTTTTGCGCTTTTCACCGCTATTACTGCGCTGCAACCTGCTGAGTCGCTTATGAAGACGTTCACGCCTTGTCGGGGTGAGCATCATTACTGCTCCCTTCTGCCGACGCCACCGCGCCGGCCATCTGTGAAAAGGCCGCCAGTTACGGCCCGGTCTATGCCCGTCGAGGGCATCGGAAAACTGTTGAAATCTGGTGCCTGATCGAAGATCGACGGTCGCTGGCGGCTAGGCTCGCTGCCGCTCTGGAGTCGAACGAGGTCCCAGTCCACGTCGGTCATCGCTTCCGGGGATATAAAGCGCTGACTCGGCACTCTTCTCGGGCCACCCGGCTTAGCTGTCTTCGCGACCCCGCCGAGAAGCCACTCAAACGCCGACATCACGCACGCTCACCTAGACGCACGTCGATACGTGCTCGGCCAACGCGCTGACCGCGCCGACCAGCCGCCCGCGGAGGTCATCGCTTTCGGGTTCGACGCCCAAGCAGTCGATGGTGATTCTGGCCACCCGCTCGCCAGCGCCCGGCACCTCCACGACGTCGGCATAGATCGGGTACTCGTTATCGCCAAGGCCCGTGGCGACGTACGCGCCGACAACTTCGTCTTCGTGACAAGTCAGCGGCGAGCCGACGCGAGCCTCACAAAACCCTTCCACGTCCTCGTCGGTGGTATCCACATACAACGGATCCACTAAGGCGATCCCGCCGTGGTCAACCAGCACGTTGCCGACAAACTCGCGCCTCACAACCACTCCTCGGCAGGGATCCTTCGCGCCGGTGGCACGAACCGCGTCTCCAGCCTCGAGGTTGAAGAGCTTGTGAGGCTTGGCCGAGCGCCCTTTCGACTATTGCAGCGAACGTGCGTCACGCTCAGGTTGTCGCGGTGCAAGGCCTCTCCACCCCGCGAGAGCGCGCGCGTATGGTCGACCGACGGAGCCCACTTCGTACGCGGCGGCGCGTCATAAAAAACCACCCCGCCGCACAGCGCGCACGGCAGGTTCTTGCGGCGAGCGTCAGCGACCGCAGCAGCAGCGGCCCGCCGCCACGCCTGCGTCCTTCGAAACTTGGCGGCTTGGCTAGTCATCTGGCTTTTCGGCACGAACACGTCCACGCACCGCCTCGGCGTACAAGTCCTCAACGCGAGACGTGCGCATCCCCAACCGCATCGCGATCCACGAAAACGGCTGGCGCTTCGTATCGCGCCAAAAACGGATATGCGGCAGCAACGCACGCTCACGTCGAGTCAGCAACACGGTTTATTCACCGGAGAGATCGCGGTTTTTTTTCGTCGGAGAGAAAAATCGCGATGAGCGCGGTCGCGGCGGCTGGGTCATAAAAAAGTTTGGCCCCCGGACTATTGACGTTGCTAACTATCTGCCTGTCCGCCACACGCGGAGCGCGCTTAGACCACTCCGTTGCGGACTGGACCCATGCACGGTGGCGTGCTCGGAGTTGGCAATACAAATCCAGCAGCGTCTCGTCTGTTGGGTCCGTGTCGCCAGACAGCTGGGCAACCGTGCGAGCCGTGTCGACAAGTTCCGCTTGACTCATCATGAGACGGTGGCCTGACGCACAAGCTCGCTGGGCTGGACCTGGCTGAGCACTTGGTCCGTTATCGCATTGGCTTCGGTCTCAATAGCCACACCGTCGTCTGCCAAATAGGCAGCGTCAAAGCCGTTGAGCAATTGCTCGGCCTGCCGACAGTGAGCAAGCTCATGGATGATCGTGCGGCAAACATCGCTCGCCGGCCTGCCAGTACGAACACGAATGACGTGCTTCTGACCCGAGCCAGCGCACCGACAGCCTGTCCAGTCGTCAGGCTCATTGCCTGTCATCGGCTCGAGCGTTACTGGCCACGTCACACACATGGCGGCGCCGACGTAGCCGAAGGCGCGTGTGTGAATCTCAAGCCCATCGACAAACGACTTCCATCCCTCTAGGCGAGCAAGTGTGCGGTGTAGCTCGGCACTACCTGCCTCAAGATGCCGCGACTGTTCTTGCAGCAGTGAAACGATGTCGTCGCCGCGGCCGTCACGGTCTTTGAGGGCGGCGAGAAGTTGGTCGAAGTGCTGCCCTAGCTCCGCGCTTGTCGCACGGTTCCCCACGGCCGTGACCAAATCCGCGAGCCGAGCGTCAACGTCCGTCTCGAGCCGATCGGCGCGTGTTGCTAGCTCCTCGGTCCGGTCGAGCGCTTCATCAGCATGGTCGAGAGCATCGTCGGCCTTTGATCGGCCTTCCACACCGAGAATGTGTCCAGCCGCATTCCGGGCTACGGTGAGCTTGTACGGCCCGTCTTGGACGGCGGCTACGCGGCCATTAGCGCCGCGGACGATCTCAGCGTTTGTCATCGGTCCATCCCTGCTGCTGCCAGCCCTCGCCAAGCTCTTCGGCGATGATCCGACGGATCCAGCCCGCGCAGGGCCGACCGTCCACATACTCCAGGGCTCGTGGGATGCCGACGCCGAGACGAGTAGCCAACCGTGCGGCTTGCTTCTGACTCAGGGATTCACTGACAGCGCTTTCAACACTCATTCTCGGCCAGCTTTCGTACTACGCCGTGGACAAGCTGGGCAAGCAAGACCGACACCGGCATTTCACGCTTCTGGGCGATGGCGTTGAGATCACGAAGGTCTTGCCGCATCAGCCGCGTCGTCAACACGACCGACTGCCGATCGCGTGCCTCTGCCAGTTCTGGAAGCGTTTCAGTGAAGTCACTTGCTGGCATCGTCGGCCTCGCCGGCGACCATGAGCGGCAGCGTCGAGTGAACGCACCGCGAGATCAGCGCAGAAATCGTCGTGTTGCGCTCTGCGGCGAGAGTGTGAAGCTGCGCGATGTCTTCAAACGCAATCCTGCTAGTGACGACAGCGGTCTTTGTTGAGTGTCCGCCGTGTGAAGTTGTGCCCTGCAACTACGACCCCTTACGTCAATACGTCTTGACAGAGCCACCTGGATGTGTGGCAGTTAACTAAGTGTAGCACTGTGTGTACACAGAGAATCGGCGTTGCAGTTACTGCAACACGCTCAGACACGCTCGCCACGCGAGCACCATTCGTGCAACGTGCGGCCGAGCACGGGTGACGCACGAATCGCCCGGTTTGGCGTTGCACTGCGGGCAACGGTAAGTGACGGCGATACCCCGGAGCTCCCTGTCTGTCACGCCGCTTCCACCTCATGGTCAAACCCCGGCTCGCGAAGTTCACCCACCAGTGAGTCGACCAGCGCCCGTATCGCTTCGGGATTCGGCCGTGCGCCGCCGCCAACCTCGAGCCCGCGCTCTAGCTCTTCGATGCAGAACCCGCATTCTCGGACGCCACGCTTGACGGCGTCCGGACGCAATGCGATGTTGCAACGATGACAGCGACGACGGCCGCCGGCTTCCACGCTGAAGTCGAACACGAGCTGTACGGCGGTCACGCCGCCTGCCGCTCTTGCTCGGTGAAGCGACGCCACAACGCTGGCGTGACCTTGGCGTTCGGTGCGTGCTCGTCTTTCCAAGCCATGAAGTCGCGATAGCGGCTGTCATCGCCTTCTGGCTCGTCTTGATCGGTATCGGATAAAGGAGGATCGTCACGACGTTCGCTGCGCGAACTCGTGCCTACTGGACTCTCCTTAAAGAATGCATCTTCTTCTTCTGTATCTACTTCTGTGGCCCACTGGTGAGCCACGGTGATGCTCGCTGGTGAGCCACGGTCCGTGGCCCACTGGTGAGCCACGGTGGCGTTTGCGGCGCTTTTATCGGCCTTTTCGGAGTTCACCGTGGCCCACTGGTGAGCCACGGTGGAAGGTTCCACACCTCGCTCGAGGTCGGCCACGGCACTCCAAAGGAAATCCAGCGTGTAGCGATTCGTCGCGTGACGACCGCTGTTGAAGCGCGGCTGGTACGGATTAAGCAGCGGACGTAGCTTCCCGATGGCTCGTGTGACCTGGCCCCTTGACAGCCGGGTAAGACGCTGAAGCGTTTGCCGACTCGGCCACACCTCGTCACCGCTCACGCGACGATGCCGCTCTAGTGCCCAGACGACCAGCAGTTCGTGCGGGCCAATATTCAGCGCGTCGGCGTGGTCCATCAGCGCCTCTGGCAGCGGTGTGAAGCGGCTCGCGAGCTCGGGTGGAAATCGGTCCTCAACGCGGGTTATCCGACGCGGGATAAAGCCACCGCAATTACAGTCATAACAAAGCTCCATCACTCGGAACTCGTCCGCGCTGTAGCGCCGGCCACACTTGACGCAGTCCACTGCGACCACACCCGGCTCCAGCTCGTCTGCGGTGCGAATCAGACCGCTCATCGGACGGCCCTCGTATATCTGTTAATCTTCGACGCGCTTGGTCGAAGTTTGCCCACGACAGACCCTGCGAGTCGTGAGGATTCCAGCCTCCGGGTGGTAACGCCCCGCCTCGACGGATCGGAGCCAGGCGCAGATTTAGGCGTTCTGTCGGCCCTGGTCACCACTCGCCGGGGTCGACGTGTTTCTGCGCTCATGTCCGCTTCCCCCCTCCGGCTTGAACCCACCGATCGAGTTCCGCCCGTCTGAAGAGCAGCCTCGAGCCGTCACGATGGTGCGGAATCCTCTTCGCGGATACCAGCGAGTAGATGCGCGACTTCGGGCACCGGACGTGTTCTGCCGCTTGGCCGACGTCGAGCCAGGTCGGTGCCTCGGCCGTGGCGACCTTGGCGAGCCTCGGTGCCAGCAGTTCAGCAAGCCGGTCGAGATCCTGCTCGCTCAATTCGGCGAGGAGCGCTGCGCTGAGGGTGCTCACGACGTCACCCCCATACCAAGCGTCTTGTAATGCAGAACGCCCGCTAGGCGATGCCCAGCGGGCTCACCTTCGCCGGATTCGCCGGAATCGCCGCTTGAGGTGGAGCGGGCGACGTGCCGGCGCTCGCGACGTGCGCGGGGCCGTGCTCGCGCTACAGGAGGCCGTATGACGGCACAGGAGCGGGTCTGGCGGGCTACCACGCGCCCCTGGGCTATGTAGCGGCGGAGGCGCCGCGTATCTGCTCCTGCTGCCTCAAGCGCCGTCGCGGCCTCGTCTGCTACGGCGAGGAACCCGGAGCGATCCTCCGTGGCGTCCAGCTTGGCTTGAAGCTTCTCTTGCCGAGCCTTCTCGGCCTGGTACTGCCCGTAACGCTTCGCCACATCGTCGAAGTATTCGGCGGCGCGCTCCTCCCCGTGATGCTCCGCTATCCAAGCGGCTAGCGCTCGGACCTGCTCGATAGCCAGAACCTCTCGTACCAGCTGGCGTCTCACGTCGCCTTCGGTACGGGCAGAGGTTTCCAACTCTGACACGTGACTCCTATCTGGTTGTTTCGGCGCTGACCCACTCGGCATCTTTTTGCCGAAACGCCCCCGAGCGCCAGTGACCCACCCGGGGGCGGTGAAGCAAAAGGAGCCGCGTGTCGGACGGCAGTCTCAGACGTTAGCAGCAGATGTGGCGAACTCCTGTTGCCACTTTTGTTGCCACCTCACCACGAAAACGCGGTGGTTTATAGGGATTCTCAGAACCCGAGCGCGAACTTGGCGTCCTCGCTCATCCGCTCGGGCGTCCACGGAGGCGAGAAGGTCATGGTCGGCTCAACCCGCTCGACGCCCTCGAGCTCGCCGACGAATTCCTCGATCTGCTCGGAGACATGCGGTCCGATCGGGCAGGCCGGCGTGGTCAAGCTGTAGGTGACCTTGACCGTCCCATCCTCGATCTCGACGTCGTAGATCAGTCCGAGCTCGACGAAATCGAGGCCGAGTTCTGGGTCGATCACCTCTCGGAGCGCGTCGTTGACCTCGTCCACTGAAACCATGGAGAGCAGTTTAGGCGCTTCCGATCTCGCTGCTTGCGCGGTTTTGACTTGCAGCGCGCGACCGATTTCAACTAGATTGCCGGAATCGTCGATTACAGCGAAGAGCCCCCCGTGCTGCGCTGCCGCGGAGACGAGGACCGGGTCACACAGGCCCAGCGGCGACCGGCGCTCGCCCGAGCCTTTCGTGCGCAGGGTGACGTCGTCGTCGACATGAGCGAGCTCGCTTTCGCGGACGTCTCCCTAATGGTGGATCTCGCCATGCTTGCTCGGCGCATGCGTCGGAAGGGCAGGGCAGTCCGTCTACGCGGCGCCCAGCCCCACATCCGCTGGCAGATCGAGCGCGCCGGGCTGCACAGACTGGCCGGCGTGCGGATGGAGAGCCCGGCTCAAGCGTTCGCCTAGCCCTGCGTGCGAGCAGTCGCTTTTGGTGATCAGCGTGCAGGTTTCTGGGGAGCCGCATTTTCAGCGCACCCCGATCTGCCCTCGTTTGTGATCTTCGCCGGCGAACCCGCCACCGTGGTGTCCGTCGAGATTGCGGCGGACTCGTCCGGCGAGGGCGACTGGCGAATCGCCGGCGAAGGGTTGCAGCTCACGGTCGCAGGCGAGGGCGCCCGGCCTGATCACCCAAGCGCGGACTTCGATCAGCTCGTGACGGTTCGCGGTCGGCTGCAGGGTGACCAAGCACGCGAAGTCGAATGTCGCGGCTGCCGCAGCGAGCGCGCGGAAGCCGTAGAACCAGGACGCTTTGCGCTTATTCGCGACGCGTGCGCATGGTTCGCTCCGGGCGACGGTTTTGCGTTCGTCGCGGTCCGTCCCCGCCGCGCATCCGGTCACGGAGATGAGCACGTCAGCGCGACTGTCTTCTCGGCAGGCCATGCCCTGTCCGTGGCCGAGCCGCGCCTTTCCACCGCCTACAACGAGGAGGGCCAGCCCACGCGCGCGACGCTCGAGCTCTGGCTGGAGGGCGATGACGAACCCGCCGAGCCGGGTCAGGAGGAGGTCGTGCAGTATCCGCGGCGGGCGGCCGGAGAAGCCGCGGGTCCCGCGGCTGACCACGAGTTCGACAAGCTGGCCCTCGGGGTACAGCCGTTCCGCTGGCGCGCCGAGGGTCGCGAGGGAGCGGGCGTGTACCTGCTGGCGCGGGCGCGATGAGCGCGGAAAAAATCGAAGCCGTGATCAGCGATTTCGGGGGCGTGCTCACCTCCCCGCTGCTCGACTCCTTCATCGCATTCCAGAACTCCTCGGGGATCTCGCTCGAGGAGCTCGGGGCGGCGATGGGCGCGCTTTCGCACAAGCTCGGGACCAACCCCCTGTTCGAACTGGAGACCGGTCGCATGAGCGAAGCGCGCTTCTTGGAGCTGTTGAGCTCACAGCTGAGCTCCCAGCTCGGTCGCGAGGTGGCACTGCACGGGTTCGGCGAGCGGTATTTCGAGCACCTGCACCCGAATGAGCAGATGATCGGGTATATGCGCGACCTGCGCGCCCGCGGCTACAAGCTCGCGATCTGCACCAACAACGTGCGCGAGTGGGAGCAGTTGTGGCGCGCCAAGCTGCCGGTGGACGAGATCTTCGATGTCGTCGTGGACTCCGCCTTCGTCGGCACGCGTAAACCGGAGCGCCGTATCTACGAGATGACGCTTGAGCTCCTCGAGGTGAATCCTGAGGTGGCACTGTTGATCGATGACATCGAGGGCAACTGCGACGCGGCTCGCGAACTCGGGATCGAGGCGGTCTGGTTTCGCTCAAACGACCAGACGATCGCCGAGACCGAGGCGCGGCTGGGGTCAGCCCGCTAGGGCACGCGGGACGTCAGTTCTCGGCGCCGAGCCGGTCCCAGCAATACAGCTCGAGGCACTCGCGCGCGAGCTCCCGGCAGCGCGCGTCAGATAGCCAGGGCAGCACCGTGTCGAGGGCCTGCTCCTCGCCCACGCCGGCTTCGAATGCCTCCTCGCCACGGAAGCCCGCGGCGATCTTCAACGCCTCCCGGCGATGCTCACCCAACGAGGGAAAGACGTTGACGAGAAACTCCTTGTTGGGGACTGGGTGTCCCACCTCGAGCGATGCGTGCCATGCCGCCAGTAGCGACAGGTCATGCTCGTCGAGATCGGCGATGGCCTTGGCATAGTGGGACTCGAGCTCGGACTCCGGAATCTCGTCGACCCACGCATGCACGACCTCGCCGAGGATCTGGCGGCGCGCCTCGCGGCCCACGGACTCAGCGATGACCCTGATCGCGTTCTGCGGCTCGATGAAGCACAGTGACATGGCGACTCCGGCTTGGGGTGCGGACGGCGCCAAAGGTAGGACGTGGCCCGGACGGACCGCCGACGTAGGCCGTGCCACGCGTATCGGCAAGCTATCTAGGAAGGGCTCAGCACCGTGGTTTCGGCCGCAGATCGGTGGCGGGGCACACCGACAGGATCACGGGGCGCCGCGGCCGCTGGTTGAAGTTGAAATCGCGGACCAGGTTCCCGAGCACACGGTTTGACTCACGTACATCAGGTCTCGGGTCGGGGCGTCCGTCCGTACGAGGATTCAGCCGCTGGTGGCCGAGAAAGTCGTCCTCGATGAACTTGTTGTAAGCGTCGAAACTGAGCGTCTGGTGGTCGATGAAGCCTCGCCTCGCATATGGGCTGATCACGATGCCCGGAACGCGCATCCCGTAGCCGTTCACGTCCACGGCCGGCGGCACGACCTGGTCGTAGAACCCACCCCAGTCATCCCACGCCAGGAAGATCGCGGTCGACTTCCAGTCTCGGCCTTGCATGATCGCGTTGACCAGTCCGGTGACATACGACTGGCCCGCGCTCACGAGTGCCGGGGGATGCTCGGATACGCGGGAGGTCGGGACGACCCATGAAACCGAGGGCAAGCGACCCGACTTTGCCGACTGATAGAAGTTTCGGGCTGGTCTGATGTCCCGCTGCTGCCCGTCCTGCACGACATCCGTGAACCCGACCAGCGGATTCCAGACACTTGGGTGCTGCGCGCTCTGCTTTACGGGCGCGCAGGTCATCTGGCTGGCCTGCTCGCAGTCGGGTGCTCTGCCGGCGGCCACGTAGTAGCGCCAGCTCACTTTGAAGCGGTGCAGCAAATACGTCATGTCGGTCCAGGCGTACTGCGGGCGCGCGGTCGGTTGGTTGTTGTACGCGGTGTTGTTCGTACATGAGGAAGGGCGATACGGGTTGCTGCAGATCGCCGACCACTCGGAGACCATGAACAGGTGCGAAGGGAGGCTCCACGACTGCACGGGCTCGAACATGTGATCCTGAAGCACGAAGTCGTGCGCGTAGCGCCAGTAGTTAGGGATGTCGGCAGCGGTGTGGTAGCCCATCGCGTCGAGACACGCGCGTCTGGTCGAGGTCTTACACGGAACGCAGTTTGGATCGGTGCCGGTGCATTTCTGTGCGGCCTCGGCGCGAGCAACGAAGCCGTTCATCTGACAGCCGCGGTGCTGCGCTGGGCTGGCGCAGTTCATGTCCCTGTCGGAATCGGACGTCGAATGCGGGCCCCCGTGGTTGACGTCGTTCGTGTCGTTGAAGGGTTTGTCGCACCCGCCGTTTAGTGGATCGTGGACGCATGGGACCCGACCCGGGTTGCCCGCGATGCCCGGGATGCCCACGGCACCGCGAAACGTGCCGAAGTACTGATCGAACGAGCGGTTCTCCTGCATGATGATCACCACGTGCTTGATCTTGTGGATCTCGCTCGCGACCAGCGAAAGCGTGGGCGACTCGGAAGACAGGCCGTGCGCGTCAGCCGGCAAGGCGGCGCGCAACACCACACGGCCCGGCTTCGAGAGCGTTAACGAGCTCGAGAAGCGTGAGCGAGCGGTCAAGCTCGGGGTCGCCACGGTCTTCCAGCCGTCGGCGACCCGTCGCTGGACCAAGACTCGCTGCCCCGCGTGCGAAGGAACGATTCGGCCTCGCAGACTCAGATGCTCACCCGGGACCGGGTCCGCATCCGACGACGCGAGCGAAATACGCGCACGGACCATGCCAGGCTGGGAGGACGCGAGCGCCACGCCACCACCGGCCGCGACTCCCACAACCCCGATCAAAGCCAACAAGAACCAGCGCCGCATCATCCACCTCCCCCCGGTCCAACCTGCCGATCGACGCAGCGATCGTATCTCTTGGCGAGGGAGCCGTGCAGCACCGATTCCCTAGCAGCTCGGCTTCGGCCGGAGATCCGTCGCCGGGCATACCGGCAAAATCGCTGGGGGCCGGGGGCGCTGCTTGAAGTTGAAGTCGCGGGCCAGGTCCCCCAGTCGCGGATTTGACTCGCGCACGTCCGGGCGCGAGTCCGGCCTGCCGTCGGTGGCTGGATTGAGTCGCTGCCCGTTCAAAAAGTCATCCTCGATGAACTTGTTGTAGGCATCGAAGCTGAGCGTCTGATCGTCGATGAAGCCCCGCCTCGCATACGGGCTGATCACCATCGCCGGAACCCGCAGCCCATAACCATTGCGATCGACCCTCGGGGGCACCACCTGGTCATAGAACCCACCCCAGTCATCCCACGCCAGGAAAATCGCGGTCGACCTCCACTCGCGGCTCTGCATGATCGCATTGATCAGCCCCGTGACGTACGTCTGCCCCCTGCTCACCAGGCTGGGGGGATGCTCAGATACAGCCGCATCCGGAATGACCCACGAGACCGCCGGCAGCGCCCCTGCCCTGGCGGCCGCGAGGAACGCATTGAGCGATCTGACGTCGTGCTTCTGGTGGTCTTGGCCGACGTCCGTGAAAGACGGCAGCGGATTCCAGATACTGGGAGTCTTCGGCCCCTGCCTCACAGGTTGACATGTCACCTGGGTGTTTGAGTCGCAGTCTGGCTCGATGCCCTTGTACAGGTAGTACGCCCAGCTTATGCGGGACCGGTGCAGCAGGTAGGTGATGTCGGTCCAGGCGTATTGGCTCTTCGCCGGCCTGTCGTTATATCCGAGGTAGCTCCTACACGAGGAGGGCTTATACGCACTTCTACATTTCGCAGCCCACTCGGACACGAGGAACAGATGCGCCGGAACGCTCCACGACCGGGCCGGCTCGAACATGTGATCCTGCAGCACGTAGTCGCGGGCGTAACGCCAATAGTTCGGAATATCCGCCCCGGTGTGGTAGCCCATCACGTCGGGACAAATACTTTTCGCGACGACCTTGCACGGACTGCACAACGGGTTGGTGCCCGTGCAGTGCCCACCTCGAGACGCCTCGATGGCAAACCCGTTCATGTGGCAGCCGCGATCCCGAGCCGGGTTCGAGCAGTTCATGTCCACAGTCGCGCTGTGCGACAAGTGAGGCCCGCCGAAGTTCTCGTCACTTCTGTCGTGGAAAGGCTTGTCGCACCTGCCGGTCTGACTCGGGTCGGGAATACACGGTTCTGATCCCGGATTGCCGGCGAGTCCCGGAATCCCCGTGGCTCCGCGGAACGTCCCGAAGTACTGATCGAATGAGCGGTTTTCCTGCATGATCACCACCATGTGCTTGATCTTGTGAATCTCACTCACCGAGAGCAGGAGGGGCGGCGAGTGAGACCACAGATTGCCGGCGGTGGCGGCGAGGACGGCGCGGAAAGCGAACCGGGTCGGCTGCCCCAGCGTTCGCTGGAAAACGAAGCGCGAGCCGGCGTTCAGTCTCTCGGTGGCAACGACCTTCCAGGCGCTGCCCTCCCGTCGCTGGAGCATGACGCGATCACCGGCGTGCGAGGGAACGACCTGCCCGATCAGGCGCACATGATCTCCGGGAACCGGATACTGGTCCGATGATGCGAGCGAGATCTTCGCGCGCACCTGCTCGGTGACGATCCTGCTCCGCAGACCGCGGGAGGTCACATACCAGGAACGCTGTGATTCGGCCACCCGCGCGAACCGGTATCGGCCAGATGCGTCCGTCGAAGTAGTCGCGATGCGCCGGAAGGAGTTCGCTCCAGTCGGCCTCTCCCACAAAACCACCGTGGCACCGACCGGGCTCGGGGCCGACAAGCGACCCGCTACGGTCACCCGAGCACCCGCCGTTGAAGGGTTGGGCCGCGCGACGATCGTGAGCGGCACGATGGGCTTGAACTGGTGTTCCGGGGACGCGAGCGTGGACTTGCCCTGGTGGTTCGCGGAAGCGAGTGCAGCGCCACCGCCAGCGCCCGCAGCCACCAACACCGTCCACATCAAGATCAGCCAGCGGCGCATCGCCGTCACTACCACCCCCAGGCCCGTCTTCCGACCAACCGGAACGCTCGCGGATCCTATCGGGCTCATACGTCACGCAGGCCAGGTCCGGCGCAGCCAGACCCGACGAGTTTGTTCGAACGTCGCCCGGCACCGGACCTGGTCAGCAGGACGGCGAAGGCTGCAGGTCGGTCGCCGGACAGACAGGCAGGATTGTCGGCGACCGAGGTCTCTGCTTGAAGTTGAAGTCGCGCTCGATGTTCCCGAGCAGAGGATTTGACTCGCGCACGTCCGGGCGCGGATCCGGCCGGCCGTCGGTGGCTGGATTGAGTCGCTGCCCGTTCAAAAAGTCATCCTCGATGAACTTGTTGTAGGCGTCGAAGCTGAGTGTCTGATCGTCGATGAAGCCCCGCCTCGCATACGGGCTGATCACCATCGCCGGAACCCGCAGCCCATAACCGTTGCGATCGACCCTCGGAGGCACCACCTGGTCATAGAACCCACCCCAGTCATCCCACGCCAGGAAGATCGCAGTTGACCTCCACTCGGGACTCTGCATGATCGTGTTGATCAGCCCCGTGACGTACGTCTGCCCCTTGCTCACCAAGCTCGTTGGGTGCTCGGATACCGTCGCATCGGGAATGACCCATGAGACCGCCGGCAGCGTCCCCGACCTGGTGGCCGCGAAGAAAGCCTTCAACGACTTGACGTCCTTCGTCTGCCGATCTTGTATGACGTCTGTGAACGACGGCAGCGGATTCCAGATGCTCGGCGTTCGAGGTCCCTGGCGCACCGGTCTGCACGACATCTGAGCGTCTGACTCGCAGTCCGGCTCGATCCCCTTGAATAGGTAATACGCCCAGCTCACCTGGAAGCGATGCAGCAGGTAAGTGATGTCAGTCCACGCGAACTGGGCGCGTCCTTGCGGCCCCCTTCCCATGAGCGCGCTTCTGCACGAGAATGGATCGTACGGATTAGTGCACTTCGCGGCCCACCCCGAGACCATGAAGAGGTGCGATGGAACGCTCCACGACCTCACTGGCTCGAACATATGGTCCTGCAGCACGTAGTCCCGTGCGTAGCGCCAATAGTTCGGAATATCCGCCCCGGTGTGGTAACCCATCACGTCCGGGCACGAGCTGTACTTCGTGACCTGGCAAAGGCTGCACAGTGGATTGGTGCCTTTGCAACGCACTCCATCCTCCGACTGGATGGCGAACCCGTCCATCTGGCAGTGGTTGTAGCTAGCTTGATTCGCGCAATCCATGTCCGCGGTCGAGTTGCGCGCCCCGTGGGGACCGCCGAAGTTCTCATCAGCGGTGTCGTGGAAGGGCCTGTCGCATCCGCCATTCGGCTTCTGCGGATCGGGAATGCACGGCACCGCTCCCGGGTTTCCGGCCAGACCCGGGATTCCATCGGCCCCACGAAACGTGCCGAAGTACTGATCAAACGAGCGGTTCTCCTGCATGATCACGACCACATGCTTGATCTTGTGAATTTCGCTCACCACGAGCGGCAGCGAGGGTGAGCGGGACCCCACATTACGAGCATCGGCTGCGACGAATGCCGTGAAAGTGAACCGGCCGGACCGTGAGAACCTCCGCCGGAATGAGAAGCGCGAGCGACCGTTCAGCCTCTCGCTGGCCACGACGTTCCAAGCACCGCCTTCCCGGCGCTGGAGCGTGATGCGAGCACCGGGCTGCGAAGGCACGACTCGTCCCGTCAAGCTGACGCGGTTACCCGGAATGGGATCTGGGTTGGATGTGGAAAGTGACACCTTGGCATGAACATGCTCGGTGATGGTGCGGCTGCGTAGGCCAGCGGAGGTCGTAAACCAGGAGCGGTTGGTGTCGGCTCCTCGTACAAACGTGTATTGACCAGATGAGTCCGTCGAGGCGGTCGCGACGCGATGGAAGGACGTTGCGCCTGGCAGCCGCTGCCACAAAGCCACGGCGACATCGCCCGGGTTTGACGAGGAAAGTCGCCCAGTTATGGTGACCGGCGTACCGACCTTGGAAGGATTGGGCTCCGAGAAGATAGTCAGCGAGCCGGTCGCCGTCGACCGCTGGCCCGACGCGTTTGAGGTGGCCAGCGCAGCGCCGCTGCAGACGCCCGCAGCCACCAACACAGTCCACATCAAGATCAGCCAGCGGCGCATCGTCGTTACCGCCGCCCCCAGGCCCGTCTACCTACGAACCGCACCGCTTGCTGATCCTAGCGCCTCACGTGCCATGCGCGCCAGTACGGGCACGTTTGTCTATATATCGCCAGGGCGAAACACCGGCATCAACAGGACGGAGGATGCTCGAGAAGGGAGTGGGTTCCAGATACTCGGCGTCCGCGGGCCTCGACGGACGGGCTGCTTTCGGCTCGCGCCGGTCAGAGGAAAACGGGACCGCGAGGCGTTCGACTACAACTCGAGCGCCGCGACTGTCGTCTCGAGCGTCTCCGGCGCCGAAGTCGCGTCCGGCTCGAACCCGAGGTGGGTCCGCTCGCCGCGCTGCCAGTTGTAGAGGCCGAGGTCGAGGGCGGCGAGAGGGAGGTCACAGGCGCGCGTGAAGGCCGAGGCGCGTGCCTCAAGAATCAGCGAGTCGCCGATGCCGAACACGCGCTTGGCGCCGACGGTGGCCTCGTCCGGCCCGCCCACCATGAGCTGTCCGGGACTCAGCTCGCAAACGCCGAGCCGCCCGAGCGTCACGAGCAAGTCGAAGCGCGCGTCGCGGTGCAACCCGGGCAGCGCGAGCCTCTCGTATACCCGAGCGAACCTCCGCTCCGCGGTCCAGCTCGGATCGCCGGTCAACGCAGCGGCCTGCGAGCCGGCTCGCCGTGCCCAAGCGCGGTATGCCTCGATCGTGCGCAATGGGCGACCAGGATTGTGGGCGGTTCGCGGGCCCGTCCTGACGTCGCGCAGGTCGGGCAGGTCCGGAGCGTCCCACCGCGTCCTGACCGCTCGAACCGCGGCAAAGGGATCGGCCTCCTCGAGCGGGCAGAGATAGGCGATCAGGAACGCGAGCCAGGCCCGCTCCTCGACATCACCCGCCGCGGCCACCTCGGCGTAGAGACCGGGTGGGTGCTCACTGAGAGCCCGAAGACGGCCGACGGCAAAGGCGAGCTCGTCGACGAGACGCGCGGCCTCGGCACTCGAGCGCAGGCCGGGCGCGAGGTGCGAGCGGTAGCCGTCGTCGGCTCCCCGCTCGAGTCGGCGTATTTGGAGGTTTGTCGTACCGCCCGGCTTGCGACCGCCACCGTCGCCGCGGCGGCGTTCGCGCACGCCACTGCTGCCCGCGCGCGTCGATCCCCCGCGGCTGCCCTGGCCGAGATCCATGCGGGGGGCGCTGGAGGAAATCGGGGGCGCCAAATCGATCTCCTGCTCACGAGCGCAGATCGGGCAGTGATGCAGGAGGCGGTTGTGTCTGCAGAAGGTCGGCAACGCACACAGCTTGACATGCACACACTTTGGTGCGATGTCCGCGTCGGGTGGTCAGAAAAGACCTGGGGGTGGTTAGAAAAGACCCGGGGGGCCCAGATCCATCTGGGCCCCCCGGTGAGTCAGGGAAGTGGGGGCGCAGTTCCCTGACCGACAGGGGCGAGTTTCCCCGTCCCAAGCAAAAGCTAAACAGCCCCGGCTCGCCGAAACCCGACCAGAACGAGTTTCCCGGCTCTTTCCGAACACTAGCATGGAGATGTAGCGGGATGGCAAATTATGAGGGGCCGTGGTTGTTTAAAGCTTCCAAGGGGGATGCGAGGCTGACCGCCCCGCGTGGCGGCGCCTCAGCGCCTCTCGCTGGTATCCCAACCTCGGCTCATCTCCCGCGCCTCCCGCTGATATCCCGACCTCGGCTCATCTCCCGCGCCTCCCGGGGCCGCTGAAGAACTCCTCCCCCGCGCGCACGGTCCCTGCTGCCTCTGCCTCGTGGCGCAGAGTACGGTCCGCCTCGCCACTCCAGGCGCCGAGCGCGAGCATCTCGCGGTCGGCGTCCATTGGGCTCCCGCCCAGGTCTTTGTTGACGATGCGCGCACACTTGCGTCCCTCCGCGATCGCCGTCACAACCAATGACTGTCCGATCCGAGCGTCGCCGCACGCGTAGACACGATCGACCGACGTGCGGTAGGTCTGGCGTGTACGGATGTTCCCGCGGCGGTCGAGCTCAAGTCCGAGCTCCTCGACCAACCCCTCGTGCTCAGGATGCTGGAAGCCGATCGCGATCAGGACGAGGTCTGCCTCGAGCACAAACTCGGTACCGGGCACGGGGGTGAGATCGCGCGAGGAGGTGCCTGTCACCCGGCGCGCATACACGTGGCTCACGTGGCCCCCGCGACCGCCGAACCCGGTCACCTCCGTCCCCCACCAGCGCTTGCCGCCTTCGTCTAGCGCGTACGTCGTCGCCGTGCGCTTCGGCGGCAACGGCCACGGATGGCGCGGATCCTTGCCCCCGGCCTCGAGCGCCTCGTACACGTCGAGCATGGTGACGGCGTGTGCGCCCTCACGGTGAGCGTTGGAGATGCAGTCCATGCCCGTGTCGCCCCCGCCGACAACGACCACGCGCTTGCCCGCAGCACGAATCTCAGACCCCGGAGCGGTGCTTCGTGCCGTACGTCCCTCCTGCGCTGCGACCCAGCGGTTTCGCTGGTACAGGTAGTCCATGGCGAATTCGATACCCGCGAGCCCACGCCCGGGAGCATCCAGGTCGCGCGAGACCCGCGAGCCGATCGATATGACAAGCGCGTCGCACCGCTCCCGGAGCTCGGCGATCGTAACGTCGCGTCCGACGTCGACGTGGTAAACGAACTCGATTCCCTCCTGCGCCAGAATCTCGACGCGGCGATCGATGACCCGCTTCTCGAGCTTGGCGTCCGGCACTCCGAATCGCATCAGGCCCCCCGGGCCCTCGTCTCGTTCGTAGACGGTGACCTGGTGACCGCAGTGGTTGAGCTCGGCTGCCGCGGCCAGCCCGGCCGGCCCGGAGCCGATAACCGCCACGGTCTTCCCGGTGCGGCGGTCTGGTACCTCGGGTACCACCCAACCCTCATCGAACGCCCGCTCGGCAATCGCCAACTCGATCTGCTCGATCGTCACGGGGTCATCATTGATCGCAAGCACGCACGCCGATTCGCACGGCGCAGGACAGATGAGACCCGTGAACTCCGGGAAGTTGTTCGTCGCATGCAGCTGATCGATTGCCTCCCGCCACTTGTCGCGGTAAACGAGATCGTTCCACTCCGGGATCAGGTTTCCCAGGGGGCATCCCTCGTGGCAAAAAGGGATTCCGCAGTCCATGCACCTGGCGCCCTGCTGGCGCAGTTCGGCCTCTGACTGCAGCGCGAAGTACTGCTTGTAGTCGCGCACCCGCTCATCCGGATCGCGTTTGTCAAACCCGACGCGGTGAATCTTCAAAAAGGCGCCCAGCTCACCCATGGGGCTGGGGAGCGTAGCAACGGCCTGAGCGGCTGTTTGAGGCTGCGCTGGCGGCCTGCGAGGGCCTCTGAGGTGCTCCGGCTCGGCTACCCTGCGCGGGTGCACCCTGCTGGGGGCTTGGAGTGGAGTCGGGCGTCGTTTCGGTCCAGCCTGGTCCCGATGGTGATCGCGGACGATGACCGCCGCTACACCGCGGTCAATGCGGCGGCATGCCTGTTGCTGAGACTGGCCGAAGTGGACGTGCTCCGGCTCAGCGTCGACGACCTCACGCCTCTTGAAAACCGCGCTGCCGTTGAGCCACTGTGGAGGGCATTCATCCGTGATGGGGTCCAGCACGGCACCTTTGAGCTCATGATGCCCGACGGCCCACGACTACGGGTGGAGTACAGCGCGACCGCAAACGTTGAGCCGGGCCGGCACCTGTCGATCCTGATGTTTCCGCCCGTTGATAAGGACCGTCAGTCGGACCGGCACACCGGCCGCCGGACGGTGCTCACGGACCGGGAGCGTGAGGTGCTCAGACTGGTGGCGATGGGACGAGGCACCTCGTGGATTGCCGCCGAGCTCGGCGTCTCCGCCGCGACCGTGGAGACGCACGTTCGCAACTTCTTGGACAAGCTTGGTGCGCGGAATCGCGCGCATGCCATCGCGCTCGGACTGCAAGCCGACGAGATCAGTCTCGACCTCGGCTTGGCGCCATTGGCCCATAGCCGGTAAGCGCCGTACCACCGCGCGTGATTCACAGCCCGGCCGCGCGTGATTCACATCCCGGCGCTGTCAACCGAGGCCCGAACGCGCGCCGAACTTCTTGCAGATCGATCCCGCCCCAGTTTCACGGTTCGATTACTGGCGCGCTTCGAGCCTCAGGCAGACAACGATGTCTCATCGCAGCGCCGCTGACAATCGTCAATTTTGGGGAGTTGCCGGTTCTCGCGGTACCCATTGTCGGGCCGAGCGGCGCGCGAGTGCCCCCGCGACGGCGCCGCGACCCGCAGCGCCCGCGACGGCCCCGTGCCCCGCGACCCCCCGACCCGCAGCGCCCTCCGCCCCCCTTAAGCCCCGCTCGCCTCCGCGCCCTCCAGAGCCCGACGCTCAGCCAGTTCCGCGAGCGCACGACGGTAATCGCGCGGCATCACCTTGACGAAGCGCTCGACGGCTCGGCCCCACGAAGCCAGGACGTTGCGGCCGACCAAAGACCCGGTGCGGCCGACGTGCTCGGTAATCAGCGCGCGGACCTCCGCGACGTCCTCATCCGATGTCAATTCCTCGAGGTCCACGAGCTCCATGTTGCAGCGACCCTCGAAGCCGCGGTCGACGTCGTACACGTAGGCGACCCCGCCGCTCATTCCGGCCGCGAAGTTTCGCCCCGTCCGGCCCAAAACCACGACACGGCCCCCGGTCATGTATTCGCAGCCATGGTCCCCCACGCCCTCGACCACCGCGAGTGCGCCCGAATTGCGCACGGCGAACCGCTCGCCCGCCAGCCCCCTGAAGAACGCCCGTCCCGCCGTCGCCCCGTACAAGACGGTGTTTCCCACGATCATGTTCTCTTCGGCGCGGAAGCGCGCGCGCTCGGGGGGACGGACCGAGACAACCCCGCCGGACAACCCCTTGCCGGCATAGTCGTTGGTCTCTCCGCGCAGGGAGAAACAGACCCCGGAGGCGAGCCACGCCGCAAAGCTCTGCCCCGCCGAGCCCTGGAAGGAAATCTCCACGGTCCCCTCAGGCAATCCTCTCGATCCGAAACGGCGCGCGATCTCGCCCGAGAGAATCCCGCCCACGGTCCGGTTGACGTTGCGGATCAGAATTGGACCCAGCCGCACGGCCTCGCGTCGCTCCAAAGCCGCCGAGCACGAAGAGACCAACGACCAGTCGAGCGCGTCCGCCAGCACCGGCTCGGGCGGTCGCGTCCGCCGCCGAGGCGCCCCCGGGGGCAGGTCGGGCATCTTCAAAACCGCAGCCAGGTCGACGTGCCGCGCCTTCCAATGGTCGATTGCCTCGTCCATGTCGAGCAGGTCGGCCCGCCCAATCAGGTCATCGAACCGCCGTACTCCCAGTGCGGCCATCAGCTCCCGAACCTCTTCGGCCACCAGCATCAGGTAGTTGACGACCTGCTCGGGTGTCCCGCGGAAGCGGCGGCGCAGCTCGGGATCCTGGGTGGCGATCCCCACCGGACAGGTATTCAGATGACAAACCCGCATCATGATGCAGCCCATCGCGATCAGCGGCGCGGTCGAGAAACCGAACTCGTCGGCGCCCAGGAGGGCCGCCACTACGACGTCGCGACCGGTGCGCATTCCACCGTCGACCTCCAGCGTGATCCGCGAGCGCAGATCGTTCAACAGCAGCGTCTGCTGGGTCTCAGCCAACCCGATCTCCCAGGGGATCCCCGCCGACTGGATCGAGGACTGCGGCGAGGCCCCTGTGCCGCCGTCATGCGCCGCGATCGTCACATGGTCTGCGTTTGCCTTGGCCACGCCCGCGGCGACTGTGCCAACGCCCACCTCGGAAACCAATTTCACCGATACGGACCCCTCAGGGTTCGCGCACCGCAAGTCGTAGATCAGCTGCTTGAGGTCCTCGATCGAGTAGATGTCGTGATGCGGCGGCGGTGAGATCAGGCCGACGCCGGGCGTCGAGGAACGCAGCCACGCGATGTACTCGTCTACCTTGTGACCGGGGAGTTGGCCGCCCTCGCCGGGCTTGGCGCCCTGCGCCATCTTGATCTGGAGCTGATCGGCGTTGACGAGGTAGTGCGCTGTCACGCCGAAGCGCCCCGAGGCCACCTGCTTGATCGCCGAGCGGCGCGAGTCGCCGTTGGGGTCGGCCACGTACCGCGACTGGTCCTCTCCCCCCTCCCCCGTGTTCGAACGGGCGCCGAGCCTGTTCATCGCGATCGCGAGGGTCTCGTGGGCCTCGCGACCGAGGGCGCCGAGGCTCATCGCGCCCGTGGTGAAACGCTTGACGATCTCGGTCGCGGGCTCGATCTCGTCCACGGGCACGGGGGTATCCGCCAACCGGAGCTTCATCAGCCCCCGCAGCAGCGATCTCCGCACCGCCTGGTCGTTGACCATGCGCGCGTATTCGGCGTAGGTCTCGCGCGGGTCGAACGTGACCAGTTCGGAGCCCTCGGTCCCGCCGCTGCTGCGGACGGCGTGCTGGAGCTTCGCGATCGTGTCGGGGTTCCACACGTGGCGCTCGCCGTGGCGGCGCCACTGAAGAACGCCGCCGACTGGAAGCACATCGCGGTGGGTGCGCGGATAGGCGCGGAAGTGTCGCTCCATCGCCTCCGTGGAAAGCTGCTCGAGCCCCACGCCACCGATGCGCGACGCGGTGCCCGTGAAGTAGCGGTCGACCAGTTCCGGTCCGAGACCGACGGCCTCGAAGATCTGCGCGCCGCAGTACGACTTGATCGTCGAGATACCCATCTTCGAGATCGTCTTGAGCAGACCCTTGCCAATCGCCCGGACAATCCGCTTCTCGGCCTCCTCGCGGCCCAGGTCGAGCGGCAACAGAGACCGCTCAGCCAACTCGTCGAGCGACTCGAACATCACGTAGGGGTTGATCGCCGCTGCGCCGTAGCCGATCAGCGTCGCCATGTGATGGATCTCGCGCGGCTCGCCCGACTCGATCACGAGACCGGTGCGGGTCCGGGTACCCGCTGTCACCAGGTGCTGATGGACCGCGCCGACCGCAAGTAACGACGGGATCGCCACCCGCTCGGGACCGAGGTTGCGATCCGACAGGATCAGGATGTTGGCGCCGTGGTCGACGTAGCGCGCGGCCTCCTGGCAGGCCGCGGCTAGACGCGACTCCATCCCGTCGGGCCCCTCCTCGATCGGCCACGTGATGTCGACCGTCGCCGCGTCGAACACGTCGTGCGAGACCTGACGCAGCTTCTCAAGCTCGTGGTTGCGCAGGATCGGCTGGTCCATCACCAACTGGTGGGCCTGTTCCGGAACCTCGTCGAGCAGGTTCACCTCGGCCCCGACCCCGGCCTGCAAACTCATTACCACCGCCTCGCGCAGCGGATCGATGGGCGGGTTGGTGACCTGCGCGAAGAGCTGCTTGAAATAGGAAAAAAGCGGCGGCTGGCGGTCCGACAACGCGGCCAGGGCGGCGTCGTTGCCCATGCTCGCCACTGGTTCCTCGCCGTTTGTCGCCATCGGCGCGATGATCAGGCGCAGATCCTCCTGGGAGTAGCCAAATGCCAGCTGCTTGGAGCGCAGGGGCTCGATGCGGGGAGTTCGCGGCTCGCGCTCTGGCAGATCGTCGATGTGCACGACGGACCGCTCGTACCACTCGCCGTAGGGCTTACGGCGGGCGGCGCGCCGCTTGACGTCCTCGTCCTCGACGATCCGGCCCTCCTCCAGATCAACGAGGAACACCTTTCCCGGTGCCAGCCTGCCCTTGCGCTGAACGTGCTCCGGCGCAACCGTGATGACCCCGGTCTCCGAGGCGAGGACGACGTAGCCGTCCGTGTCCTGAATCCAACGTCCCGGTCTCAGGCCGTTGCGATCGAGCACGGCACCCGCCACGCGCCCGTCGGTGAACACGACGGCTGCGGGCCCGTCCCAAGGCTCGATCAGGCACGAGTGAAAGTCGTAGAAGCCCTTAACGTCGGGATCGAGGTCGGTCCGGGTGCGATAGGCCTCGGGCACCATCATCATCACCGCATGCGGAATCGACCGTCCGGAGAGGACCAGCAGCTCGAGCACGTTGTCGAAGATCGCCGAGTCGGACCCCCCGTCCCGAACGACAGGAATGACCTTGCGCAGATCGTCGCCGAAGACCTCGGAGGCGAGCTGCGACTCTCGCGCACGCATCCAGTTGACATTCCCGCGCAGCGTGTTGACCTCCCCGTTGTGAGCGATCATCCGGTAGGGGTGGGCCAGCTCCCAGCTGGGGAATGTGTTTGTCGAGAAACGCGAGTGCACGAGCGCCAGCCGCGACGCCACGCGCGGGTCGCGAAGATCGGTGAAGTACTCGGGCAGCTGCGGCGCCTTGAGCATGCCCTTGTAGACGAGCGTTCGCGAGGAGCAGCTGGGCACGGCAAGCTCTGAGCCGGCCGCGCGCTCGATAACGCGGCGGATCACGTACAGCTTGCGCTCGAGCGCCGGCTGATCGGGGATATCCTCGCCGGCCGCGATCACAAGCTGGCGGATGACCGGCGCCGAGATCCGCGCGCGTTCGCCGATCTGGCGGTCGTCCACGGGCACGTCGCGCCACCACAGCGCGGTCTGTCCCTCCGCTCGAATGCTCTCCTCGACCAGCCGCTCAAGCTCTGCGCGCCGCTCCGCTTCGTGCGGCAGATAGCAGACGGCCACGCCGTAGCGGCCGGGCGGCGGCAGGGTCACGCCCGACAAGACCGCCCGCAGAAAACCATCCGGTATCTGGAGCAGGATGCCGGCGCCGTCGCCGGTGAGCGGGTCGGCGGCCTCCGCCCCCCGGTGCTCCATGTTGGCAAGCGCAGTAAGCGCCTTCTCAACTACCGCGTGACTGGCCTCTCCCCAGAGCTTTGCGACCAGCGCGATCCCGCACGAGTCGTGCTCGTTGGCGGGTTCGTAGAGGCCAGTGGCCCCGGGGGGAGCTGCGAGGTCCATGGGAGATGGTGTGAGGTGGCCAGCGGGAGGTCACAACGGGAGGCCAGAGGGTACCAGCGGCCCCCTTTACTCAGAGGGCGCCGGGATTAAAATCAACATTGCGATTAGGCGCATTCTTTGCTCCACAGTGTTTGTG
>DASRHQ010000039.1:0-11833 GCA_035650455.1 Solirubrobacteraceae bacterium | reverse complement strand
TAGGTCTCATGGACATGCGAATCCTCGGTCGTACCGGTGTGAAGGTCAGCCCGCTGTGCCTGGGCGCGATGATGTTCGGCGCCTGGGGCAACACCGACCACGACGACTCTATCCGCATCATCCACCGGGCGCTCGACGCGGGCGTCAACTTCATCGATACCGCCGACGTCTACTCCCGTGGCGAGTCGGAGGAAATTGTGGGAAAGGCGCTTCTGCAGGGCCGCCGAGACCACGTGGTGCTCGCGACCAAGGTCCACGGGACCATGGGCGACGACCCGAACGAGTTCGGCAACTCGCGCCGCTGGATTACGCAGGAGGTTGAGCGGAGTCTGCGGCGTCTGCGCACCGACTGGATCGACCTCTACCAGATCCACCGGCCTGAGCAGGACACGGATATCGACGAGACGCTGGGGGCGCTGAGTGATTTGGTGCAGGCCGGCAAGGTCCGTTACATAGGGTCGTCGACCTTTCCCGCGAGCCAGATCGTCGAGGCCCAGTGGGTGGCAGACAAGCGCCGGCGCGAGCGGTTCGTATGCGAGCAGCCGCCCTACTCGCTCCTCGTGCGCGCCATCGAGCAGGACGTGCTGCCGACCTGCCAGCGGTACGGGATGGGCGTGATTTCATGGAGCCCACTGGCCGGCGGCTGGCTGTCTGGGCGCTACCGCATGGGTAGCGAGATCCCCTCCTCGCATCGAGCGGAGCGGATCCCCGACCGCTATGACATGTCACTGCCCGGCAACCAACGCAAACTCGAGGCCGCCGACGCGCTCGCGCTGCTGGCGGAAGAATCGGGCATGTCGCTGGTCGAAATGGCGATTGCGTTCGTGATCCGCCACCCGGCCGTCACCGCAGCGATTGTGGGGCCGCGCACGATGGAACAGCTCGAGTCCCAGCTGCCCGCCGCCGAGGCCGTGCTCGGGGACGACGTCCTGGATCGGATCGACGAGATCGTGCCACCTGGCGTCAACCTCAATCCAGGCGATGCCGGTTACCAGAACCCTGCGCTCGCGACGGCGGCGCGCAGGCGGCCGGTGCGGGTGAACGGCGCCACCGTAGTGGCGAGCTGACCCGTATCACTAAGGGGCCTGCCTGAGCGCAGTCAGTCGCGCTGCGTGCCGTGTGCCGTCTCATACGGAATAGTTTGCTCCACGTATGGTTCATGATAGGATTGTGGTGATTGCGAAACGTACGCCGCGGAGGGACAAAGGGCCTTGCCAGAGCCATCCAACGGAGCTAATGGGGTTCACCGGGACGTACGCCGGCTGCGCAACGGGGCGCTTTGGGCGGCGGCGCTGCTGCTGTTACTGCTCGGGATCGGGCTCGCCGTGCCAGACCTCCGCCACGTGCTCGATCGGGCGTCCGATGCTGCGCCGGGATGGCTGCTGGTCGCCGTCGGACTGGAGCTGGCTTCGTGTCTGGGCTATGTGGCAACCTTGCGGTTGGTCCTGCCGCGCGGGCCGGCCCGCGAGGTTCGTCGACTCGCCTGGGCAGAGATGGCGTTCGGCGCGGTCGTGCCGGCCGGAGGCGCAGGCAGCCTCGCCGTAGGGGCATGGGCAATGCGCGCCTGGGGGGTGGCCTGGTCGAGAATCGCCAATCGCTCGGCCGTCGTCTTCCTGCTGACCAGCGCGGTCAACGTGCTGGTGCTGGGCCTGGGCGGGCTGGGCGTTCTGGGCGGGCTCGGATACGCACATACCGATGTGCTTTACGGCCTCGTGCCCGCGGTGGTGGCAATCCTGGTGCTCGGCTTCTTCTTCGTACTGCCGAGCCTCGTGCCCCCGGGCCGGTCCGGTGGCCGCCTGACGAACACGCTCGAGCGCGTCGCGAGTTGGGTCAACGACACGAAGGAGATCTCCTTCACCCCCGACTGGAGGCTCCTCGGGGTGGTGGGCTACCTGGTGTTCGACATCGCCGTCTTATGGGCGTGTCTGCGCGCGGTGGGCGTTACTGCGCCGGTCTTCGCGCTAGTGCTCGGCTATCAGATCGGCTATCTCGCAAATCTGGTGCCGATTCCGGGCGGCGTGGGAGCGCTCGAGGGCGGCCTGCTCGGAGCGCTTCTTCTGTACGGCCTCCCCGCCGCGCCGACGGCCGCCGCGGTCGTCCTATATCACGCCATCGCTCTGTGGCTGCCGACCATGGGCGGGACCGTCGGGTTTGTGCGCCTGCGGCGCGGGCTCTCGGCGCGGGGCGCGCGGGTGCAGGCGGTTCACGCGCAGGCAACGACCTCGGTTGCAAGTCCTCCCGGGTGGGAGATATCGATCCCTGACCGCGAGCGGCCGGCTAACGATCTGGCGACAGATCAAGCGCCGGTCCGAGATTTGGCGGCGTGATCGCGTCCTCGCCCGGCGGACCCCTTCCCTGCACTTATTCACCGGCGAACCCCTGGCTTTGCCAGGGCGCCTGTGCATGGGTCGCCCAGGGCGACTGCGTCATCGCGACCTGCTGTTCACCTCTGATCACATGCATGACCGCGTTGATGAGCGCCAGATGAGTAAAGGCCTGTGGGAAGTTGCCGAGATGGCGCCCCGTCCGCGGGTCCATCTCCTCGGCGTAGAGCCCGAGCGGACTGGCGTGGCCGAGCAGCCGCTCGCACAGTTCCTGGGCGCGCCGAAGCTCGCCGATCTCGCAAAGCGCCGAGACGAGCCAGAACGAGCAGATCATGAAGGTGCCCTCCTGCCCGGCGAGGCCATCGTCCGTCTCCTCGGGGCGATAGCGCAGTACAAGTCCGTACTCGGTCAGTTCGTCTGCGATCGCGAACACGGTGTCGCGGATGCGTTCATCGCTCGGCGGCAAAAACCGGACCAGAGGCATCAACAGCAGCGAGGCGTCCAGCGCAGTGGAACCGTAGTACTGCACGAACACGCCGCGCTGGTCCACGCCGTGTGTGCAGATGTCGTCGTGAATCTCGTCGGCGACCGAGCGCCATCGCTCGGTGTGCTCTGCGTCCTCCCGAATCTCCGCCAGCCGCGCGCCGCGGTCCAGGGCGACCCAGCAGAACATCTTCGAGGAGGTGAAGTGCTTGGGTTCCCCGCGCACCTCCCAGATCCCCCGGTCGGGTTCGCGCCAGTTGCGGATCGCACACTCGACCTGGTGCTCGAGGATCGGCCAGACGCGCTCATCGAGGGCATCACGCGTGCGGGTATGGATGTAGACGGAGTCGAGCAGGGCGCCCCAGACGTCGTGCTGGCGCTGCTTGTAAGCATCATTGCCGACGCGCACGGGGCGGGCGCCCTCGTATCCGTCGAGGTGATCGAGCACGCGCTCGTCGAGGGTGCGCTCGCCGCCCACGCCGTACATGACCTGGAGATCCTGCTCGGTCCCGGCGACGTCAGCGATGAAGTAGAAGAAGTCGTTGGCCTCCCAGTCAAAGCCGAGAGTGTCGAGGGCCCACAGCATGAAGGTGGAGTCTCTGATCCAGCTGTAGCGGTAGTCCCAGTTGCGCTGGCCGCGCGGCGCTTCCGGAAGGGAGGTCGTCGCCGCCGCGACGAGGGCGCCGGTGGGCGCGTAGGTCAGGCCCTTGAGTGTCAGCGCGCTGCGCTGGAGATACATCCGCCAGGGGTGATCGGGGAACGAGCCGCGGTCCAGCCAGTGCTGCCAGTGGTGGGCGGTCCAGACGAGCGCCTTGTAGGCCTCCTTCAGAGTCTGCGGTCCGCCATGTTCGCTCCAGCTGAGCGCGCAGAAGACCTGGTCGTCCTCCTTCATCCGGTGGCGGGCCGTGGCGTGCGGTCCCTCGAAGCCCAGCCGCAGGTCGGAGGTCAGCCGCAGCGCGACATCGGTTCCCTCCGCGCGCGCGATGCCCTCGTGGTAGCCGGAGTTCGCATACTCCCACCGGGCGGGCTTGGAGCCGCAATCGAACATGGGCGCGCAATCGAGCGTCAGCTCCACCTCCCCGTTGACGCACCTGACCATGCGCAGCAGGACGTGGTGGGCGTCATAGTCGGTGGGCGTTCGGCGGTGGCTGCGAGAGCGATCCTTTTCATGACGCCACGGGCCAATCAGGAGCACGTCGCGAACGATGATCCAGCCAGAGCCGGTGCCCCAGCTGGTCTCGAGCACCATCGTCCCCGGCAGGTAGCGGCGCGAGGCGGGTACGGCAACGCCATCCGGGCCGAGGGTGAAGTGGCCTGCGTCGCGATCGAGCATCGCGCCGAAGACCCACGGGGAATCCGGCCGAGGCAGGCAGAGCCATTCGATCCCGCCGCCCGGCGCCACGAGAGCGAAGTTCTCGCAGTCCGACAGAAAGCCATAGCCGGCGATCGGAGGGAACGCGCTGGTGGGTTGCTGCAGGTCGCCGGTCAGCCGGCGCCCAGCCTCCTCGGTGGCCGGCGCGAGGCGTCCCGGCGCGGCCGCCGGCTCGCTTTCGCTGCCGGCCGCGGGCTGCAGCTCGGGCGCCGCCGAGGGTGCGGGCTGCGCGGTGGCCATCCGGGGGTCGCCGTTTCCCTGCCTGGTCACGTCCTCGGCCACGATTCAAGTATCGCGGTTGGACTCTGCCCTGGGAGCTCTGCACGCCCACTTTCAGGAGGGGAAGGGTGAACCGACAAGGTTGGGCGCTGCCATCATCGGTATGTAGATGAGCGCTTTGGGCGGAAGAGGATTCAGTGCCTCGCACGGGGCGGCCGGCTCCGGGACGATGCGGTCGCTGCGCGGCCGTGAGAAGCCGCCACCGCTGATGGACCCCAGCCGCGAGCGCGATCGCCACCGAATCCTGCGTCTGTTCGCTCCCTACAAATGGCGCCTGGCGGCCGCGATGGCCCTGATCGCGTTCTCGGCCGGCCTCGGCATGGTGTCGCCGTTCCTGCTGCGCGAGGTGTTCAACGTGGGGTTGCTTCAGCACAACTCCACGGTGTTGGCTGTGTGCGTCGGCGGGATGATCGCGATCGCGATCGTGACCGCCGTGTTCAGCGTCTGGCAGACCTACATGTCAAACGCGGTCGGCCAGCGCGTCATGCACGACCTGCGCTCGGCGGTATACCAGCACCTCCAGCGGATGTCGCTCGCGTTCTTCACCCGCACGCGGACGGGTGAGGTGCAGTCGCGGATCGCCAACGACATCGGCGGGCTCGACAACGTGCTGACCAACACAGCGACGACGATCGCGCAGAACGCGACCACGGTGATCGCATCGATCGTCGCCATGCTCTTGCTCGACTGGCGGTTGGCGCTGATATCGCTGGCATTCCTCCCGCTGTTCGTCTTCCTGACGCGGAGGGTCGGCAAGGCCAGGCGGCGGATCACGATGACGCAGCAGCGGCGCCTGGCCGACCTGACGGCGCTCGTGGCGGAGTCGCTGTCGGTCTCCGGGATCATGCTCGGGAAGACGATGGGGCGGGGTGGAGACCTCGCCAACCGCTTCACCGGCGAGTCGTCCGAGATCGCCGATCTCGAGGTTCGCTCGCGAATGGCCGGGCGCTGGGTGATGTCCACGATCCAGATGACGTTCGCGATCCAGCCGGCGATCGTGTACTTCCTCGCGGGCCAGCACACGATCATCGGCACCATCTCGATCGGAACTGTGATCGCGCTGACGAGCGTGCAGACGCGGCTGTTGTTCCCGATCCAGCAGCTGCTTGGCGTCGGGGCCGACGTCGAGGCATCGCTGGCGTTCTTCGATCGGATCTTCGAGTATCTCGACCTGCCGGTCGACATCACCGAGGCGCCGGACGCGGTGGCCCTGAGAAAGGAGGAGCTGCTGGGAGAGGTGCGCTTCGATGACGTGTCCTTCCGCTACTCCGACGGCGGACCGTGGACCGTGCGGGACATCGACCTCGTCGCCCCCGCGGGTACGCGCACGGCGATCGTAGGGGAGACCGGGGCGGGCAAGACCACGCTCGGGTACCTGGTGGCGCGGCTGTATGACCCGCAGCGCGGCCAGGTCAAGATCGATGGGGTGGACATACGCGATGTGACGCTGGCATCGCTGGCCCAAGCGGTTGGGGTGGTCTCGCAGGAGACCTACCTCTTCCACGCAAGCGTGCGCGAGAATTTGCGCTTCGCGGCCCCCGAGGCCACCGACGCAGAGCTCGAGGAGGCGGCTCGCACCGCTCGCATCCATGACCTGATCGTCTCCCTGCCCGACGGCTATGACACGATCGTCGGCGAGCGCGGCTACCGCTTCTCGGGCGGGGAGAAGCAACGTATGGCGATCGCGCGCACCATCCTGCGTAATCCACCGGTGCTGGTGCTCGACGAAGCTACGAGCTCGCTTGATACGCAGACCGAGGCGGCGGTGCAGCAGGAGCTCGAGCGACTGGCCGAGGGGCGTACCACCATCGCGATAGCCCACCGACTCTCGACGGTGCGCGACGCGGACCAGATCGTCGTGCTCGATGCCGGCCGAATCGTCGAGCGGGGAACCCACGAGCAGCTGCTCGAGCACGGTGGCGTCTACGCGTCGCTGGTGGCGCGCGATCTTGCCGAGCCCACGGTCGGGGCGTAGGACGCCAGCGACGGTTTGACCTGCCGGCCGGCGACGGCTCAGATGACGCTCATCAGCCGCGCCAGCTTGGCGGGCGTGTCGTGCTCCTGGCGGGGCGAATAGAGCACAAGACGCTGGTCGAGCGCCTGCTGTGGCCTGAACACTGCGTGCTCGAACACCATCAGGCCCTCTACAGGATGGTGGACCTCCTTGCGCCCCTCGCCACCGCCCGAGACCTCGTGGCGCTTCCACGCCCGGCAGAACTCGGGACTGGAGTGGCGTAGCGCACCGATCAGCTCCTCGAACTCGGGGTCGCCAAGGTAGCGAGCGGTGTCGGCACGGAATTTGGCCGCCAGCAGGCGGGCGCTCTTATCCCAGTCGGAGAACATCTCGCGCCGCGAGGGATCCATGAAGGTGAGCCAGACGTGGTTGCGAGCTGCACGCGGGATGGTGGCGAAGTCACCAAAGAGCGCGCACGCGGCCCTGTTCCAAGCCAGGTAATCCCAGCGGCGGCCTAGAACGAAGGCCGGGTTCGGACCGAGGTTCTCGATCAGCCGGCGCAGCGTGGGGGAGACCCGCTCGGCCGGTGACTTGCACGGCGGTGGGTCCTCGCCGCGCCCGAGCAGGATCAGGTGAGTGCGCTCAGCCGGGGTGAGCTTGAGCGCGCGCGATATGGCCTCGAGCACCTCAAGCGAGGCACGAACGTCGCGTCCCTGCTCGAGCCACGTATACCAGGTGGTACCGACCCCCGCCAGCAGCGAGACCTCCTCACGCCGAAGGCCGGGGGTCCGCCTCCGGCCGCCATCCGGAAGCCCGACCTCCTCCGGCGTGAGGCTCTCGCGCCGCTTTCGCAGGAAGTCCGCCAACTCCGCTCGGCGGCGCTCGCCGTTGCCGTTCGTGTGTCCCCTGGGCGCAGCCCCATTCGTCTTCTGTTCATCGAGTAAGGCCTCGCTCATGGAAATTCGCTCCGTTCATCCGATGTAAGGCCCCGGCACTTAGTGCATCGTCCAAGTCAGCGACAAGAGCTTCGGCGCCCACATTAGGTGTCATGTCTACTACCAGGATAACTCCCTCTCTTGTACCCGGATAAACATCGCCCCAGAATACCCCAGGTGCCCGCAATGGCTAGAGCAATCCAATCAAGAATGTTCTCCAAGACCGATTCGCACGCGTGGCTGCTGTTCGCAGTCTGCCTGGCGCAGTTCATGGTCATCCTTGACGTCTCGATCGTGAACGTGGCGCTGCCATCGATCCGCAACAGTCTGCACTTCTCGACCGTCGACCTCCAATGGGTCGTGAACGCCTACACGATCGGGTTCGCGGGCTTCTTGATGCTGGGCGGGCGGCTCGCCGACCTCCTGGGCCGCCGCCGGGTATTCCTGGTGGGCACCGCACTATTCGCCCTTTCCTCACTGGGGTGCGCGCTGGCCGACTCTCAGGAGTTGCTGATCGCGGCTCGCTCGGTGCAGGGCTTTGCCGGCGCGATCGTGTCGCCCGCCACGCTCTCCATCATCACGAGCGTCTTTGAGGAAGGTCCCGAGCGCAACCGCAGCCTCGGCATGTGGGGGGCAATGGGAGCGCTTGGCGCCTCGTCGGGAGCGCTCCTCGGGGGAGTCCTGACTGAGCTGATCGGTTGGCCTGCGATCTTCGTGATCAACGTCCCGCTGGGTGCGATCGTGATTCTGCTTGGGTTGCGGGTGATCCCCAGATTGCGGGCAGCGGACGGCCATCGGCACTTCGACTTCTCCGGCGCCACGCTGATCACGGGCGGGCTACTCGCGGTGACCTTCGGGATCGTTCAGACGAACACAGATGGATGGGGCTCGGCCCAGGTGATCGTTCCGCTGGCGGCCGGGCTGGCTCTCCTCGGTGGCTTTCTCCTCGTCGAGTCGCGCTCACCCGCGCCGCTCGTGCCGCTCTCCATCTTCCGGCTTCGCAACCTGAGCGGCGCAAACCTGGTGGTCCTGCTCCTCTATGCGGGCATTTTCCCGCAGTGGTTCTTCCTCACGCTGTACCTGCAGCAGGTCCTGCACTACACCGCAATCGAGGCGGGTCTCGGGTTTCTGCCCATGACACTCTCGATCTTCGTCGGTTCGACGCTCGCCCCCCGCATCGTGTCGCGGTTCGGGCCCCGGCAAGTGATCTCTGTGGCCATGGCCGCCGCAGCGGCCGGTGGGCTGCTCCTGAGCGGGATATCGCCGGGCGGCACGTACCTGGACGCGGTGGCGGCCGGCGCGGTGATCGGAGCGCTTGGCATGGGCTTCACGCTCGTTCCCGCGACGATCGCCGCGATGCAGGGCGTGCCCTCTGGCGAGAGCGGGCTCGCCTCCGGTCTGCTCAACACCTCGCGGCTGATGGGCGGTGCGCTGGGCCTGGCGGTGCTGAGCACGATTGCCGATTCCGTCAGCCGCGGCTCCACCGGGGTCGGTCCGGCCCAGGCGATGACCAACGGCTTCGGAGTCGCCTTTGCGGTCGCGGGCGGGCTATGCCTCGCCGGCGCATTGCTCGCCGCTTGGCTGCTCAGGCCTGTCGCGGCTGGCGGACAGCGAACGGAGTCCGAGGAAGCTGACGAGGCTCAAGACGCGGCCGAGATCACCGAGGAGCGCGAGCTGGTCGCGGCCTGAGGCGGGGTTTCGGGCCGGCCCCTCGGGAGCTGCGACAACTTCGGGACCGGCGGCGGCCGAGACTTCGGAAAACATGAACCTGCCGCGCGAGCCACGCGATCGTCTCAATGCGCCGAACGTTCCATTAAGCATCAGCTAGGTGGAGTTTGGAACGCGGCAGCATTTTCAGACGTCGATTGGCTCATTGACCAGGTTGTCCGCGCCTGGGTTGTCCGCGCCTGGGCGGGTCGCGCCCCGCCTCAGCACGGCGCCATGCCCCGCCTGAGCACGGCGCCATGCCCCGCCTCAGCACGGCGCCATGCCCCGCCTCAGGACGGTATTGCGTCGCCAGAGCGACGGCGTCCGACCCCCCGAACGCCGGGTTCCAGCTTGACGAGGTTCGCCGGTCCTCGATACTTTTCTGGCGGCGGCTGAGTATCGTTGCCAGGGGTCGTCTTCGTCCGGCCAGGGCCCGCAAAGTCTTCCGACAACAAGGGGTAGTCAATGATCGCGCGCATTTTCAAGCCGACGTTCACCATCCGGAGGACCTCGGTGGTCCTGGGAATCACGGTGGGCGGCTTGGTCTTTCCCGCTGCCTCCATGGCGGCCACACACGTCCCGTGCAGCACGCCGAAATCGGCGACATGCCAAATCAAGACGACGCCGATCCACAAGGGGAGCAAGGGCTTCCAGTTCACTCTGTTCTTCCACCAGGGACAGCCCACGGGCTATGGGGGGCGCTATCCAAACTCGATCCAGGGGATCCTCTTCAAGCACAACGGCAACGCAACCGAGAACGACAACTATTCGTTCAGCTCCGGCCGGAGCCATTCCCTCACTTTCAGCACTGGTAAGAGCACGAAGGCTCTGCAGTTCGCGACGATCAAGGGCACGTTTGCGAAAGGCCGCGGGTCCGTCAACCTGACATTTCACGCCACAGGATCGCCCCACCACGTCAAGGTGCCCAAGGGATGCCAGGGGCAGGCCGGTACAAGTCGCACGGGTACGTTGGGCGGCACCTACACCCTGAAGGCCGACAAGCTCGGGACGATCACGCAGAAGTCGTTCAAGGCGACGATCTCCACTGCCAACTACACGTGCAGCCCGAAATCGAGCGGCTACGACGTCACGACTCTGCTGGGCAACCCCATCGTCGACATTTTCAAGAGCTCGTCGGGGAAGGTGACCGAATCGATCAACAACGAGCCCTCCGGAAGCGGATGGGTATTCGACTACGGATACAAGGTCACCGGCCTACCAGGATCTGACTACACCGTTCAGACGACGAGCAACCTCAAGAAGGCCACCATCAACGGCGGCGGCGGCATTTCTGGCAAGGCGACCTACAGCTCGTCGCATTCGAGCAAGCACAGAACCGTCGGCAATGCGAGCGGTTCCCTTGCCGTCAACATGGCGTCGATCGGCAACGTGAAGGCGTTTCCGAAGTCTCGCAAGGCAACGCAAACTCATTCCTGACCCCGCGCTTTAGCCTCGCTGAGGCTGTGATTTAGCGTCCGGGCCCGCGAGTCCATCGACTCGCGGGCCCGCGCTTTGAAGCGTGCCCGCGGCAGTCGGTAGCGTGTTATGTGTGCACCTACCTTGACGCCTGCGGTGGCGGCGGGTAGCTTCTGAATCCGCTTACGGGGTTCAAAGACGGAGCGGAGTGACATGCTGGGGGTTGGAGGGGGCTAGCTGTGCGGACCCGGTTCTGGTTGCCTGCGGGCGCGAGCGCGCCGGTTGCTGTGTTGCCCTCAAAGCACCTCCGGTCCGCTCAGATCGGGTGCTGAAGGGGGAGCGGTTTGTCCGATCGCAGGCGCACCAAGGCCGGTTCTCGCCGCCGCACCGCGACGACCTCAGCCGGTGCGGGCGCCAAGCTCCGCGGCCCCAGCGCGGGGATCCTGCTCTATCGCGGCGACCCCGGGCGCCACGAAGTGCTGCTCGTTCATCCTGGCGGCCCGTGGTGGCGCCGTCAAGAGGCGGGCGCGTGGTCGATCCCCAAGGGAGAGTGCATGACGGACGAGGAGCCGTATCTTGCCGCGCGACGCGAGTTCGTCGAAGAGCTCGGGGTGCCGCCGCCCGACTGTGACGCGCTTCAGTTGGGAGAGATACGGCAGAGGGCCGGCAAACGTGTGCTCGCCTGGGCGTTGCCCGGCGACCTCGACACCACCGCCGTCAAAAGCAATACCTTCAACCTCGAATGGCCGCCCCATTCGGGCCAGTTTCGCGACTTCCCCGAGGTTGACCGCGCCGAATGGTTTTCGGTCGAAACCGCCAGACAGAAAATCAATCCCGCGCAGGTGGAGTTCCTCGATCGGCTGGAAGCGGCGCTGACGTAGCGACGGCGACTGCTGATCGACCCGCCGCAGTGCGCGCGCGGACGATCGGGCCATACTGCTGATCGACCCGCCGCAGTGCGCTCGCGTACGATCGGGCCATGCCGCTGCTCCGGCCGAATGGCTCCGAGGCGATCAGTCCCACCGCCCACTACACGGGTTTTGTGTGGGCACGCAACGGTCTCTCGCCGCCGAGTCTGGCCACGCCCGAGGGTCGCGTTTTATTCGAGTCGCTGCAGGCGCCGATGGCGATCAGCGATTTCCTCGGCGGCGGCACCCTCGAGGCGTACCTGCTCGCGCGCCACCGCGCGATCGACGCGCTGCTGCAGCGGGCGATCGAGGCGCGCGGCGTCGGGCAGGTGATCGAGATCGCCGCGGGCATGTCCGGTCGCGGCTTGAGGTTCAGACAGAGATACGGCGATCGTCTGCTCTATGTGGAGGCCGACCTCCCGGCCATGGCCGAGCGCAAGCGGCGGACGCTGGCG
>DASRHQ010000038.1:0-5091 GCA_035650455.1 Solirubrobacteraceae bacterium | reverse complement strand
TGCGGCCGAGCGAATGTCGACAGACGTCGGCAATGTGCGCCTTGTCGCCGCGCACGCCTGGGATGTATCGGGCGCGCTGGCGGTGGGATGCTCAGCGGCCTTTATCGGCCGGCCTGGCATGATCGCCAGCCCTCTTGGGCCAACGGCGGACATCGTCGGCGGCGATCTGACCCAGGTTGTCGACCAGATCATCGACCAAGACGCCGCATGAGCCCCGAGCGCCCGAGCACGATGTCAGCGCCTTCAGGGCATCGATCTTCAATCCGACACCTCGCGTGGAGCGCTAGCGCCTTCACGTAGTCGCGGCGCTCTCGACCGCTCTCAGGCGCGCGTCTGTAGGGACAAGAAGGGAGCATCCGATCCAGCAATCCCTGGAGCACGGGGCGCGAGCGGAAGGACCGATGCGCTCGGATAGAACAGCAACTGCGAAAGCTAAAACGTGTCGTCCAAACCGGGGGCATCTACTCGCCCGACGGCGCTAGTCAATTCGCGCCTAGGTGTAGTTCCTAACCACGTTGTTCATCCGGGCCTCCTTGGAGGCTGAGGGGTGCAACCCACCTCAGTCCCAAGGAGGACACCGAATGAAGCTCCACGGTAATGCTCGGAGTTGTCCGAAGAGCCGCAAGCTGCTTGTTGAGCGGATTGTGCGGGAGAAGTGGTCTTTGAACGATGCGGCCGAGGCCGCGGGAGTCAGCGATCGCACGGCGCGCAAATGGCTGACGCGGTTCAGAGAGGAAGGGGCCGCTGGGCTGCGTGATCGGTCCTCGGCGCCAAAGCGGATTCCGCATCGCACACCGGCTGGCCGGGTTGAGGTGATCAAGGCGCTGCGTCATCTTCGGATGACGGCGGCCGAGATCGCCGAAGCGCTCGGGATGGCGCTCTCGACTGTCAGCCTGTGGCTAAAGCGGATTGGCCTGGGCAAGCGCTCGAGGCTGAACCCACCTGAGCCGCCCAACCGCTACGAGCGTCGGCAGCCAGGCGAGCTCGTTCATGTCGATGTCAAGCGGCTCGGACGTTTCAAGGTCGCCGGCAAGCGGGTCATCGGGGGACGCCACGGAAGCCGCGGATACGGCTGGGACTACGTCCATGTGATGGTCGACGATTGCAGTCGTCTCGCATACGCCGAGGTGCTCGGCGATCAACAAGGCCACACCGCCGCTGGGTTCCTCCGACGCGGGCTCGCATGGTTCGCCACGCTCGGCGTCCACGTCCAGCGGGTCATGACAGATAACGGCGCTTGCTATCTCTCGGCCACCCATGCCATCGCCTGTCGCCAGCTGGGCCTGCGACATTTACGCACCCAGCCATACCGCCCACGGACCAACGGAAAGGCTGAGCGTTTCATCCAAACGCTTCAAAACGAGTGGGCCTACGGCCGCCTCTACGGCAACTCAGCCGAACGAGCCACAGCGCTCCCCACCTTCCTCACCCACTACAACTTCAAACGACGACACGGATCCCTCAACCACCAACCACCGGCCAGCAAGCTGAACAACCTACTCAGGAACTACACCTAGGCCGACGGTAATGAGCGCGAGCTTGGACGACGCGTCCCTAACCGGTCGATGCGGGCCCGGGCGGGGGGTTCTGGGGGAGGATCAGCGGGGGTCGCGGGGACTGGTTGAAGTTGAAGTCCGCGGCGAGGTTGCCGATGTGGGGGTTGGCGTCGCGGGCGTCGGGACGTGGGTCCGGGCGGCCGTCGGTGGCCGGGTTCAGGCGCTCCCCGCCGAGGAAGTCGTCCTGGATGAACCTGTTGATCGTGTCAAAGCTCTGTGTCTGGTGGTCGATGTAGCCGGCGCGGGCGTAGGGGCTGATGACCAGACTCGGTACGCGCAGCCCGAAGCCGTTGCGGTCGATCACCGGTGGGACCACGTGGTCGTAAAAGCCGCCCCAGTCGTCCCACTCCAAAAAGATCGCGGTCGAGTTCCAATCGGGGCCGCGCATGATCGTGTTGATCAGGTTGGTGACGTAGGCCTGGCCGGCGTGAATGTTGGCCGGTGGGTGATCGGAGTGAGTCGCGTCCGGTGTAACCCAGGAGACCGCCGGCAGTGCGCCCGCGCGCGCGTCGGCGAGAAAGCGCTGCGTGGGCTGAATGTCACCCAGCTGATGGTCTTGCTTGACGTCGGTAAAGGACGGCAGCGGGTTCCAGATGTCCGGGGTGTGCCCGCGCTGATCTGCCCGCTGTTGCAGTTGCTGGCGCCGTTCGGGCAGTCGGGCTCGCCGCCGGCCGTGACGAAATAACCCCACGAGACGTGGTGCTTGTGCAGCAGGTAGGTGAGGTCGGTCCACGCGTAGTTGTGGTTGCCGACCGTCAGGCGGTTGAGCCTGGCCTTCTTGCGCGCGCGGATGTTGGCGCACTGGCGCACCGCATCCCGCCGCGCCGGCCGCAGCGAACCGAGGCCGCCGTTTCTCGCGATCCGCTTGAGGTGTGAGCGCAGGCAGCGACGATATGAGCCGCGGGCGCGGCGTCCGCCGGCGGCAGCGATCTGCGCGGTCTTAAACCCCCCCTGCTCGTCGTCGTTGACGCAGCTCTTGGGGTCGCCCTTGATTGAGCAATGGGCCGACCACTCCGACACCATGTAGAGGTGCGCGGGCAGGCTCCAGGAGGCGTCTGACTCAAACATGTGGTCGTCGAGCACGAAGTGCTTGGCATAGGTCCAGTAGTTGGGGATCTCCCTGGCGTCGTGGTAGCCCATCACGTCGGACGGCGAGCTTGTCTTGCAGACGCCCGCAAAGCCGCCGCAGCCCCGGCCACGGCCCTTCTCCGAATTGGCCACGAAGCCGTTCATGCGGCCGTTGTTGATGTCGGCCAGCGCCGCAGGGGCGTTGTGCGAGCCGCCGCCATTGACGAGCTTGGGGTCGTGATAGGGCTTGTCGCAGCCACTCCGCCTCGGGTCGGGGACGCACGGCACCTTGCCCGGATTGCCAGCCAATCCAGGGATGCCGTCCGCGCCCGGGTACGTGCCGAAATAGGAATCAAACGAACGGTTCTCCTGCATGATCACCACCACGTGCTGAATCTTGTGAATCCCCGCCGGAGTACTAATGGCGGTGGTACGCGGCAGCGACGGACGCCCGGGCGCTGGCGGCTGAGACGTCCCACCACAGGCGGCGGGAAGCAAAAGGGCGAGGGCGACCAGCACGCAGCCACCAAGCCGCGTAACAGAGTTCGGCATCGGCGCAGGCAAACTACCTGTCGCGCCCTTAGCGAAACCTAACGGCTCCACATGGACTCGGTTAAGCCTTGGAGCAGACAGCGGCTCGTGGGCAAAGCGCTAGCGAAGCGGGCTAGCGTCGAGCTCGTCGACAGCCTTAGCCAGCGGCCCCCTGCTCGTTGGTAGCGGTCGCGATCCCGTCGCGCGGTACCGGGCAGATGCGAAGCGCATGGTCGGGCTGGTCGCACGGGAGCTCGTGAGACCAGGCTCTGCCACTGCTAGCCGCGAACGGGAGCCGACCCCCGTCGAGCCTTCTTGCGACCACGGGCAGGTAGCCGGGGCTGTAGCGCGACTCGCTATCATTGCCCCCCGCTGTCGCGGTGATGGAGTTCACCGCGGTCCGCGGGCCTAAGAATCGCCTTTTTGAGGCGGGCTTGACGCGGCTGAACCGCCTTTCGGCTGATGGCTCCTACGACGAGGTCAACCATACGTAGGAGCGAGTCGCAGGCAAATCATGCTGCCGCCGTGGGCTGTTCAAGCGTGTCAGGTGCTGGCGCTACTCATCTTCGCGCCGCTGATCAGTGGCGTCATCGCCAAGGTGGAGGCGCGCGTTCAATGGCGCACCGGCCCATCGATCCTCCAGCCGTATTTCGACATCGCGAAGTTCTTTCGCAAGGAGTCGCTGCGGCCGCAGACGGCATCGCCGTTCTTCGAGATCGCGCCGCTGATCGCGTTCGCGGCGTACTGCTCGATCGCGCTGCTGATCCCGGTGCTGACGAACTTCCCTCTCCCCCTGGCGACGTCTGGGGACATCCTTGCCGGCGCGCTGCTGTTCGGGCTGGCGGGGTTTGTCACCGCGCTTGCGGGGGTTGACTCGGGGTCGGTCTACGCGGCGCTCGGCTCGAGCCGCACGCAGTCGGTCGCGACGCTGGTCGAGCCGACGCTGATCTTTGTCTTCTTCACGGTCGCGCTGGTGACCAAGACGGACCTGCCGTACGCGATGAACGCCACACTCGCGCACTCGAGCTCGGAGTACTTTCGCCCCAGTCACCTGCTGGCGGCCGCGGCGTTCTTCCTCATGCTGCTGGTCGACACGGGGCGCGTCCCGATCGAGAGTCAGAGCTCGACGCTCGAGTTCGGGATGATCGACGACGCGCGGCTGTTCGAGCATTCGGGCCCCGCGCTGGCGCTCTTTCGCTGGGCCTCGACGATGAAGCAGTTTTTGCTCTACGTCGTATTCCTCGACGTGCTCGCGGTGCCCTGGGGGCTTGCCGGCAACCGGACGGTTGGAGCTGTAGCCGTTGCGCTGGGGTGGCTGCTCGTGAAGATGATCGGGCTGGGCCTAGTGATGGTCGTGATCGAGTCGAGTTTCGCGAAGCTCAGGCTGTTTCGCATCCCGGACTTCATGGGGGCCGGCTTCGTGCTCTCGGTGCTCGCGATCCTCGTGTTCTACCTAGCAAACGGATGATGCTCGCCGCGACCGTGCTCCACTATGACTTCGCGCACGCGACGGCCGCGCTGCTTGCGATCGGCGCGCTACTGGGCGGCCTGGCACTGCTGGGGGTCAAGCAGGTCCACGAGCAGGTCCGCGTCTACGCGGTGATCTCGGTATTCGCGGCTGCCTACACCCTCCTGGTGGGGGTGGACAGAGGCGACGCCGCGCTGATCGTGCTGGCGGCGTGCACGGCGCTAATCAAGGTCGTGCTCATCCCGGTGGCGATCGACCGCGCAGTCACGCGCCAGGTCTCAGAACACGAGGTGCCGCTGGTCGTGCAGGTGCCGCTGTCGCTGTTGGTCGGCGTCGCGCTGGCTGGCCTGGCCTACTGGTCGGCCAGTGCGCTGCCGATCCACGGCGCGCTCTTGCCGAATCCGGCCCTCGGCATGCCGATCGCGCTCGTGCTGATCGGCTTTTTCTTCATGATCACGCGCCAGAACG
>DASRHQ010000037.1:0-86481 GCA_035650455.1 Solirubrobacteraceae bacterium | reverse complement strand
GGAGAGGATCTCGGCCAAAACGACGCACGCGGTCAGCCGCAGCGTCGCCAGGCGGGCCGTTCGGCTCGGCGAGGCCAGCCGGCGTATCGCCGAGACCAGGGAGGCGCGGACTCCCGCAGACTGTTGCCGGGCATCGGTCGCCCCACCGTCGTGCGGAGCTGAAGTATCCACGAGGGCCGTCGCTGCCGAGCGCACCGCTGCTTCGAGCGCGCTCGCGCCGGAGTCGCCGGCGGTCATCGGATCCTCCGATGGGACGTCCCCGGGCGCGACATTCTCGCCGGTTGAGACCGCGTGGGCGATCCGGCGCACTGTCGTAATCAGCTCCCCGGGCGGCCGCCGGCCGCCGCGCACCAGAACGGTCGTCGCCTCCGCCACGGGGCCGGCTTCATTCAGCGCGACCACCAGCCGCCGCAACCGCAGCTCGGGTCCACCGCTGCGCAGCCGCGTCAGGATGAGGGTGTTGTGGGCGAGGTTGAGAGCGCTCGTCAGCTCGCGGCGCGCCGCCTCGACACCGGGCGAACCGACCGCCTCCAGTTCGTCGGCCACGGCCGAGTACACCGCTGCGACGGCGTCGCGTTCGGGCGCCTCACGCCGCACCGCCCACCAAACGGTGATCAGCAGCAGCGCCCATGCTCCGCCCGCCAGCACAAGCACAGATGGCATCCAGAGCGGTGGCGGAAACGCACGTCCGGCGGCAATGATCGTGAACATCAGAAGCTGCAGCGAGGCGCTCGAAGCGGTCGCTCCCAGCGTGCTGACGGCGCCGGAAAACGCCGCGACAGCGCCCACCGCCAGGACCGTCGATATCGCCGAACCCTGCACCGCCCCACCGATCAAGAACCCCAGCGCGGCTGCCAAAACCCCCCAGCCAACCCGTACGATGCGCAGCCGGTAGGCACCGCCGCGGTCGCCCGTCGCGGCGGGCAGGGCACCCATCGCGGCGAGCAGCCCCTGGGGCGCGTGGCCAAGTAGTAGTCCCAGCGAGAACGGCGCGGTCACCGCCAGCGCGCTGCGCAGGGCGCGCGCCAGCGGGAGCGGTCCGGGCTGCGGGTGGGCGAGACGGCCGACCCAGCCGGCGACCCTGTTGTGCGTGGCTCGTCGGTGCTCCACGGCGGTCTCCGCGGGTAGTCTGCCTATCGAGGGCGACCAAGATCCGACTGGGGCGCTGTGTCAGCGCAGCGGCCGGGCCGGCGGGCCAGTTACGCGCGCGCGCCTCTGGTCGCTCGGGGCGGCATGAGGTCGGTGATCATGCCGTGTGCCATCTCCGCCGCCAGACCGACGGTCTCCGAGAGGGTGGGGTGGGGGTGGATGGTCAACGCGAGGTCTTCGACATCCGCGCCCATCTCGAGCGCGTGGACCGTCTCCGCGACCAACTCACCCGCGTTGACACCGACGATGCCGGCGCCCAGGAGACGTTTGGACTCGGGCTCGAAGAGCAGCTTGGTGAGCCCATCATCTCGAGCCAGTCCGAGCGCCCGGCCCGACGCTCCCCACGGGAACACGGCCTTCTCGTAGGCGATTTCCTTGTCTCGCGCCTCGGTCTCGGTCAAGCCCATCCAGGCGATCTCGGGGTCGGTATAGGCGACCGAGGGCACGGTGCGCGGGTCGTAGGAGGCACCTGGGATGCCTGCGATGACCTCCGCGGCGGCGCTCCCCTGATGGAATGCCTTGTGGGCAAGCAGCGGTCCACCCGCAATGTCCCCGACCGCGTAGAGGTTTGAAACGTTGGTTCGGAGCTGCGCGTCGACCGGAATGAATCCGCGCTCATCGACCTCGACGCCGGCCGAGTCGGCGCCGATCGCGCGGCCGTTCGGGGCACGCCCCACAGCAACCAGGATGCGGTCGAAAATCTGGGTCGTGTCGTCTGAGAATGACGCCTTGAGCCCGTTCTTCTGTGCCTTGACCTCAGTGACCTTGGTACCGAGCTTGATGGCCTCGTAGCGGGGGGTGATCCGCTTCTGCAGCACCCGCACCAGGTCGCCGTCGCAACCCGGGATCAGCTGGTCGAGCAACTCGACCACGGTGATTTTTGCTCCGAGTCCGTCATACACGGTGGCCATCTCCAGCCCGATGATCCCGCCGCCGACAACGAGCAGGCGCTTGGGGATCTCGCCGGGCGAGAGCGCGCCGGTCGAGTCGACTATGCGCGGGTCCTCGGGCAGGTCGGGCAGCCAGGCCGCCTGTGAGCCGGCAGCGATGATGCAGTTCTCGAAGGTGATCGTGCGGTCCCCCACGGTCAGCTCGTGGGCACCTGTGAGCTTGCCCTCGCCGGTGACCACCTCGACTTTTCGTTGGCGTGCGAGCCCGGCCAAACCGCCGGTGAGCTTGTCCACGATCGCTTCCTTCCAGCCAAGCAGCTTCGCGAGATCGATTTTCGGCTTGCCGAACGCAACCCCGTTGGCTCCCATCTCCTCGGTCTCGGCGATCACCCGCGCCGCGTGCAACAGCGCCTTGGAGGGGATGCAACCGACGTTCAGGCAGACGCCGCCGAGCGTCTGATAGCGCTCGACCAGTGTCGTCTTCAGACCCAGATCGGCCGCGCGGAACGCGGCGGTGTACCCGCCGGGGCCTGAGCCCAGCACAACTACCTGGGTGTCGCGTTCGCCGGCGCCGTCTTCTCCGCTGGGCGGTTCGGGCTCGCGCTGCACCGAGGCTTCGGCGGCTTCCTCCTGCGCTGGCTCCTGCCCCGAACCCCCGTCCCGCCTGTCCGTCTCAGTCGCTGTGGAGGCGTCTGGCGACGGCCCCGCAGAGTCCGCCTCGGCGGTGAGCAGCACGCTCCCCTCTGAGACCCGATCCCCGATCTGTACGCGGAGCTGCTTGACGATGCCCTGCAAGGGCGAGGGCACATCCATCGTCGCCTTATCCGACTCGAGCGTGACGAGCGGATCTTCCGGCGAGACCTCGTCTCCTGGCGAGACGTGAATCTCGATCACCGGCACGTCGGTGAAGTCGCCGATGTCGGGGACCCGGACTTCGCTCTCGTCGCTCATAGCAGCGCCCGACGCAGGTCCGCCAACACCTTCGCGAGGTGAACGATGAATCGGGCGGCGGTCGCACCATCGATGACGCGATGGTCATAGGAGAGCGACAGCGGCAGCATCAGCCTGGGGACGAACGCGGAACCGTTCCAAACCGGCCTGGTCGCCGAGCGGCTAACGCCGAGAATGGCTACCTCGGGAGCATTGATGATCGGGGTGAAGGCGGTTCCGCCGATCCCCCCGAGCGAGGAGATGGTGAAGGTCGCCCCCTGCATGTCACCGGGCGCGAGCTTTCCCGCGCGAGCCTTCTCAGACAGCTCGGTCAGCTCCCGCGCGATCTCGAGCAGCCCTTTGCGATCGGCCTCCTTTATCACTGGCACGACCAGACCGCCGGGGGTATCAGCTGCGAATCCGATGTTGTAGTAGTGCTTGAGCACCAGATCCTCGCCGTCGAGGGAGGCGTTGACGGTCGGAAACTCCTTCAGGGTGGCCACACAGGCACACACCAGGAAGCAGACCATCGTCACCTTCAGGCCGTCTTCGGCTTTGCGCTGCTCGTCGTTGAGCTCCTTGCGCCATGCCTCCAGCTCGGTGATGTCGGTCTCCTCGTGCTGGGTGACATGGGGGATCATCACCCAGTTGCGCGCGAGGTTCGGGGCAGAGATCCGCTGGATCCGGGAACGCTTCACCCGCTCCACCGGCCCGAACTTCTCGAAGTCGACCGACGGCCACGGCGCAAGCTCAACTCCGAGCCCGGGGCTGGGAGCCGTCGTTTCGCCCTCACCGCCCGCGGCGGCCTCCACGTCCTCGCGCGTGATCCTTCCCTTGCGGCCGGTTCCCCTGATTGAGTCGAGGATCACCCCGAGCTCGCGCGCCAACCGTCTGATGGAGGGACTCGCGTAGACCGGCCCGCCGCCGTCGCCGGCTGCGTCGGGTTCGGCGCGCTGCTCGATCTCGGCCTCGCTCGCGGCCTCGGCCCCGTTCTCCTGCGCCCCGGCCTTGACCTCGGCCTCGCGCTCGTCCTGAGCCTCGCTTGTCGCCTGCGCCCCGTTCTCGGCCTCTGCCCGGGCTCCATTGTCCTGCGCGCGATCTGCCGTGGGCTCGGAGCCGTTGCCCCCAGCCGGCTCTAGCGTCATCAGCCTTGAGCCCTCCGAGACGCGGTCGCCGACCTTCACCTGAAGCTGCTTGACGGTCCCGGCGAACGGAGCGGGGACGTCCATTGTCGCCTTGTCGGACTCGAGCGTGACCAGGGGATCCTCGGCTTGCACGCTGTCGCCTGGCGAGACGAGGATCTCGATCACCGGCACGTCGGTGAAGTCGCCGATGTCTGGGACCTCGACCGGGGTGGCGTCGGTCGCGGTCATGACGCGCCCAAGCGACTCATACAGTCGTCGGCATCGCCGCCTCGGCGTCGATCTCGTAGCGCTTGATGGCCTCCTGAACGCGGGCCGGTTTGAGCTTGCCCTCGTCAGCCAACGCCTTCAACGCCGCCAGCGCCACGTAACGCCGGTCGACCTCGAAGAAACCGCGCAGTGCGTGGCGAAAGTCGCTGCGCCCAAACCCGTCCGTTCCCAGTACCCGATACATACCCGGCACCCAGGCGCGGATCAGGTCCGCATAGCCGCGGATGTAGTCGGTCGCGGCGACCACGGGTCCCCCACCGTCCGAGAGACACTCGGCCACATACGGGATCCGCTGCTTCTTCGTCGGATGCAGCATGTTCCAGCGCTCGCACTCCATTCCGTCACGGCGCAGCTCCCCGAATGACGTGGCGCTCCAAACGTCGGCCTCGACGCCGAAGTCCTCTGCGAGCAGGTCGGCGGCGGCGAGTACCTCGCGCACGATCGTCCCCGACCCGAGCAACCGCACGCGCGGTGAACGCGACCCCGAGGACGAGCGCGAACGCGAGGACGAGCGCGACCGCGAGGAGGAGCGCGAAGAGCCTCCGGTGCGCAGCTGGTACATGCCGCGCAGAATGCCCTCCTCCACGCCCTTTGGCATCGGCGGATGGGCGTAGTTCTCATTCATCAGCGTGATGTAGAAGAAGACGTCTTGCTGCTCGACGAACATCTGCTGGAGCCCCGCCTGGACGATCACGGCCAGCTCGTAGTTGAAGGCGGGGTCATAGGCACGGCAGCTGGGCACCACCGAGAAGAGGACGTGGCTGTGGCCGTCGGCGTGCTGCAGCCCCTCACCATTGAGCGTGGTCCGCCCCGCCGTCCCCCCGAGCATGAACCCTCGCGTCCGGCAGTCGGCCGCGGCCCACACGAGGTCGCCAACCCGCTGGTAGCCAAACATCGAGTAGTAGATATAGAACGGCACCATCTGCTGGGCGTGGTTCGAGTAGGACGTCCCCGCAGCGATGAATGAGGACATCGACCCGGCCTCGGTGATCCCCTCCTCAAGGATCTGGCCTTGCTGGTCCTCCTTGTAGAACATGAGCTGCTGGGCGTCCTCGGGCTGATAGAGCTGGCCCTCCGGTGAGTAGATGCCGATCTGCCGGAACAGCCCCTCCATGCCGAAGGTGCGCGACTCGTCGGGAATGATCGGGACCACCAGCCGGCCGATCTGCTTGTCGCGCAGCAGCGCGGCAAGGACGCGTACAAACGACATCGTGGTCGAGATCTCGCGCTCGCCCGTCCCCTCGAGCTGGTTTTTGAACACCTCGAGCTTGGGCACCTCGAGCTTGGGCGCTTTGGTCCGGCGGACCGGAAGCGGGCCTCCGAGGCGCTGCCGGCATTCCCGCAGGTATCGCATCTCGGGGGAGTCGTCTGGTGGTTTGTAGTACTCGGCCGCGAGCACCTGCTGATCCGAGAGCGGCAAATCGAAGCGATCACGAAACTGAAGCAGGGCGTCCTCGGTCATCTTCTTGGCTTGGTGGGTGATCATCTGCCCTTCGCCCGCGCGGCCCATCCCATAACCCTTGATCGTCTTGGCGAGGATTACCGTGGGCTGGCCCTCGTGCTTGACCGCCGCGTCGTAGGCGGCGAAGACCTTCTGTTGGTCATGACCGCCGCGGTTCAGCAGCCAGATTTCTTCGTCTGACATCTGTTCGACGCGCTTGAGCAGCACCGGATCTCGTCCGAAGAAGTGCTCGCGGACGTAGGCGCCTTCGCGGGACTTGTACGTCTGGTAGTCGCCGTCGACGGCCTCGCCCATCACGCGCACCAGGCGACCGTCGGTGTCCTGAGCCAGCAGCGGATCCCAGCGGGAGCCCCAGACGAGCTTGATTACGTTCCAACCGGCGCCACGGAAATCGGATTCGAGCTCGTCGATGATGCGGCCATTACCCCGCACCGGCCCATCGAGTCGCTGCAGGTTGCAGTTGATCACCCAGATCAGGTTGTCGAGATGCTCGCGGCCGGCCACCGAGATCGGCCCGATTGCCTCGGGCTCGTCCATCTCGCCGTCGCCCAGCTGCGCCCACACCTTCCGGCCGTCGGTGTCGGCGATCCCGCGCGCCTGCAGATATTTCATGAACCGGGCCTGGTACAGCGAGGTGACGGGCCCGATCCCGAGCGAGACGGTCGGGAACTGCCAGAACTCGGGCATCAACCACGCATGAGGGTAAGAGCTGAGACCGCCCGGCCTTGAGACCTCCTGGCGAAAGCCGTCCAGTTGCTGCGCTGACAACCTGCCCTCCAGGAACGCGCGCGCGTAGATGCCCGGCGAGGAGTGGCCCTGGAAGTAGACGAGGTCGCCCCCGAAGTCGTCGGTGGCGGCACGCCAGAAGTGGTTGAAGCCCACCTCGTAGAGGGTCGCCACCGACTGGTAGGTCGCGATGTGGCCGCCTAGCTCCGAGGACTCCTTGTTGGCGCGCACCACGATGGCCATCGCGTTCCAGCGCACGATCGAGCGCAGCCGCCGCTCGAGCTGTGGATCGCCGGGAAATTCGGGCTCGGCCTCCGCCGGGATGGTGTTTACGTACGGGGTGGTGAGGCTCGCGATCGGGCCAGTGCCCGCCTGCTGGGCCCGCTCGATGGCATGGCGCAGCAGCTCGCGCGCTCGTCCCGGACCGTCGTGCTCGACGACGGCGTCAACGGCCTCCAGCCACTCCGTCGTCTCGACCGCATCGACGTCGGCCCCGGCGCCGTTTTGGGTGATGCTCTGAGCTCGTTCCGTGGTCATACGGCTTTCGGGGGAGTTACGGTCTTCTCTGGCTCACTATACATTCGGGCCTATGGCGCTCCGCGAACTTCAACAGCCTCCCGGACCGCCGTGGGAAAAGCCGCTTGCGGGGAGGTGCGAGCGGCTTGTGGTTGCCTCGGACATCCTCGCATCCAACCCGCTCGGCGACCCCGCGACACGGCCGCTCTACATCTACACGGCTCCGGGCGTGGGAGAGGAGCCCGTGCCGTCCGTTTACCTGATTCAGGGCTACAGCGGCCAGCTCGACCTGTGGCTTGCGCGCGTACCGTTCGAGCCGACCATCATCGAGCGACTCGATCGCATGTTTGCGGCGGACGAGTGCCCTCCCGCGGTGATCGTATTCGTCGATGCCTGGACCTCGTTGGGCGGCTCTCAGTTCATCAACTCGAGCGCAACAGGGCGCTACATGGACTATCTCTGCGACGAGGTCGTCGCCTTCGTCGATGCGCGCTGTCCGACGCTGCGCAGCCGCGACCACCGTGGGCTCGCGGGAAAGTCATCCGGGGGCTACGGGGCGATGGTCGTCTCGATGTGCCGACCCGATGTGTTCGGCGCGTTTGCCTCGCACGCGGGTGACGCGCTGTTCGAGTGCTGCTACCTGCCCGAGTTTCCGATGGTTGCGCGGGCGCTGCGCGATCACTTCGAGGGCTCCTACGACGTGCTACTCGAGCGGGTACGACACGCCGACCACTTCGACTGGTCGCAGCTGGGAGCGCCGTTCAGCGCTTACGCCATGGCGGCCGCCTACTCCCCCGATCCGGACAACCCCGCCCAACCGCTTTTGCCGTTCGAGATCGAGACGGGTCGGCTAATAGACGAGGTCTGGCAACGGTGGCTCGAGTGGGACCCGGTACGCATGGCTTCGGGCCACGGCGATGCGCTGCGGAGCATGCGCCGCATCTATCTCGACGCCGGCAAGAGCGACGAGTTCTACCTCGATCTTGGTGCTCAGGCCTTCGCCGCGGAGCTCGCGGGGCTCGGGGTCGAGCACACACTCGAGCTCTTCGACGGTGCCCACGGGGGCATCAGCTACCGGTATCCGGGGGCGATCCGCGAACTGGTGCAGGCTCTGGCACCGGCTCCTCGATGAGTGGTGGCGGCTGAGGCTTCCCGTTTAGCTGCGCCGGCGAGAGCTCCCTGGAGACTCGCGGCGGAGTCTCGATGACTTCGTCGTTGAGCAGCCGCTCGCGCAGACGCGCGGTCGTGCCGGCCTGCGCCGCCCGCGCCGCGCGGTCCTCGCTGAGCTCGATGCCGCGATCGGCGGCCAGGTCGAGCAGCTGCTGGCGCTCCTCGTCCTGGATCGCGAAGCGGTAGAACAGCCATCCCAGCAGGACGGTCGTCAGCACCATCTCCTCGATCATCATCAGGCCGCCGGCCAGGTTCTGATCCGAGAGCGGACTGATGGCGTGGCCGGGGTCAGTGAGCTTGTACGTCCCGTAGAAGACGGTCGAGGCCCAGATCAGGATGTTGCCGAGCAATGCGCCGGCGAAGCGGACCGCAATGATGTAGCCGAGCGCGCCCCAGCTCTTGAACCATTTGGGCTTGGGGAGAGGCCCGATCAGGGCCAGCCAGAGCAGCGAACCGAACCAGAAGAAGGATGCGTGCTCGAGGGCGTGGATCAGGTCAAAGCGGATCGCTGCGACGTAGAAAATCGGCAGGTGCCAGGCATAGAGGTTGGTTGCCCACAGGACGAGTGCGACAAGGGGGTGGGCGAGCTTTCGCAGCGGACGGGTTGGCCGGAAGTGCAGCAGCGGCTGGATCACCGGGCCGGTGATGCCGAGGACGACCAGCAGCGAGCAGAAGTCGCCGATCACGAGGTGCTGCGCCATGTGAAAGACGAGCATCTGGTCGGCCAGCGTGTCCAGCGGCCCGATCTGGACCGCGGCGAGCAAGGCCACGCCGGAGACAAACGACGCGATCCGCCAGCTTGAGACGGGCCGGCCTTCACGTGCCAGCGTTGAGACCCGTTTGCAGTACAGGTACAGATATACGACGGTCGCGATCGCCGGCGGCAGGAATTCGGCCAGGTGCATGCCAGCGAACACGCCTCCGAGATTACGCCCTTGGCCATAATGGTTCGTCGTGTCGGGAATCCTTCGTTCGCGCACTGACAAGCGCAAGCGCGTGCGTGAGCCGCTTCCCCCGGGGGCATGGAGCAGGCTGGCGGCGTGCACAGCAGCGGCTGCGCTGCTCCAGCTCGACGGGACCCTGATTACCGTTGCTCTGCCATCTGTCGCCCACGGATTGGGCGTCTCGAACGGCTCGACGGCGGTCGTATTGAGCGTTTACTTCGTCGCCTATGCCTTAGCGCTGCTGCCGGCTGGCTCGTTGGTTGACCGCTTCGGCGCCCGTCGGCTGGCGCTGGCCGGCCTGGCGCTTTTCGCGCTCGGTGCAGCTGCCGGCGCAGTCGCGCCGACAATGGGAGTCCTCATCGCATCGCGCGTCGTACAGGGTGTCGGTGCAGGACTGGTCAGTCCTGCTGCCCTTGCCGGTGCAGTTAGCGGCTTCCCCGCGGAGCGCCGCGGCGCTGCGCTCGGGATCTGGGGCGCGAGCGCCGGGATCTCGAACCTCCTCGGTCCGGTGCTCGGTGGTCTCTTGACTGTCGGACTCGGCTGGCGCGCGGATTGGTGGGCCCTCGTCCCGCTGGCAGTCGTTGCTGCGGTTGCGATTCTGCGCGAGGTTCCACCCACGGTTCACGGACAGGAGACGAGCCATCCGGTGCTGAACCGCAACGTCCTCGACGCCTCTTTCGTCGCCGCGCTGACCTTCGCGGTCATGATCGGCTGCTTCTACTTGGCCGAGCAATACCTGCAGCGTGCGGCCGGCTTTTCTGCCCTGGGCGCGTCAGCGGTGCTGGTCGTGGTCGCCTTGTTGGTAGGGATCGCGGCGCCGTTGGCCGGACGGCTCGTCGACGAGCGCGGAGAGCGAGTTCCGGCCGTTGCGGGCTTCGTCGCGGCGGCCGTAGGCCTGGTGGTGCTCGGCATCCCGGGAATGCCGCTCGACAGCGCGGTGACACTGATTCCGCTAATTCCGGTCGGCCTCGGTCTCGGGATGCTGTTCGTTCCGACGTCGCGCGCTGCGTTGAACGCGACCCCGCTGTCCGCCCACGGCCGGACCTCCGCGGTGCTGTCGGTAGGTCGGCTGCTCGGTGCCGCGGTGGGCGCCGGGCTGGCCGGCGCAGCGCTGGCCGGTGGGGTCGATGCGACAAAGACCCACATCGCGCTCTTGATCGCGTGCGGCGTCTGCGTGCTCGTGGGAATTCCCGCGTCCAGCCGGCTCGGACGTGGCGCGCCTCCTCCAGGAGATCTCGTCGGCAGCGATGCGTCCCCGCCCGGCGATCTCGTCGGGAGGGATGAGCCCTATTACGGCGGGGCGACTCCGGCGGGCTGATCGATCGCGGATGGCTCTGCGTCCAGGAAGTCACAGGCTGGATCCCGAGCAGGGGATGGTGGAGATCCGTACCTACCGTGAAGGGGTCGCCCAGATGGCGGGTCACGACCTGATCATCGACGTGGGTCAGTGGCACGCCGCCGCGGATGTGAGCGACGAGGGGGTTCTCTCCTCGCTTGAGCTCGAGGTCGACCCGCGATCCCTGCAGGTCCGCGAAGGACTGCACGGGGTAAAGCCACTGACCGACAAGGACCGAACGAAGATTCGCCAGGATATTGAGCGCAAGGTCCTTGGCGCCGACCCGATCTCCTTTCGGTCGACTGCCGTCGAGCAGTCGGGCGAGCGGCTGCGGGTGCAGGGCGAGTTGACGATCGCCGGCTCAACGCAGCCGGTCAGCCACGAGCTCGGCATCTCTGCCCAGGGCCGGGTGCACGGCACGCTGCCGGTCACCCAAACCCAGTTCGGCATAACGCCCTATCGCGGGTTCATGGGCGCGCTCAGAGTACGCGACATGGTCGAGGTCGCGATCGAGGTCCAGCTGCCCTCTGCCGGTTGACCGCGCTCCCAGCACCGCCTGAGAAACTCCATTTCACCGGGAATCATTGGCTCACACCAGGCGCCGTTCGATGCGGCGAGATGTCACGGATCAATCCGTATAGTTGACCGGCGTGGCGGCTCTGCGGGCAAGCGGCATCGTCAAACGCTTCGAGACCGTGTGCGCCCTCGACGGCGTGGACCTGGCACTCCAGACCGGCCAGGTCCGCGGCCTGCTGGGCCCCAACGGCGCCGGCAAGACCACCCTCTTGCGCGTCTTCTTCGGGCTGGTGCGACCCGACGCGGGCACCGTGGAGCTCTTGGATCGACGGCTCGAGTGGCCTGAAGCGGAGGCACTCGAAGGGACGGCCGGCTTCGTTGAAAACCCTAGCTTCTATCCGTATCTCTCCGGGCGGGTGAACCTTGAGCTGTTGGCCGAGCTGGACGGGCGCACCGCGACGGCCAAGATCGACGACGCGCTGGCGCGAGTAGGTCTTGCAGGCCGCGGCGACGACCGGGTCAACGGCTACTCCACCGGTATGAAGCAGCGCCTTGGGATCGCCGCGTCGCTGCTGCGCGAGCCGCGGCTCCTGCTGCTTGACGAACCTTCAGCGGGCTTGGACCCAGCGGGCGTCAGGGACATGAGTGCGCTCCTGCGCCAGCTCGCGAACGATGGCGTCACGATCCTGCTCTCGAGCCACCAGATCGTCGAGGTGGAAGAGATCTGCGACAGCTTCACGATCCTCCGCCGGGGACACGTCGTATGGGATGGCACCGCAGAGCAACTCCGCGAGCAGGCCCCGGCCTCCGCGTACCACATGCAAACGAGCGACGATGCCCGCACGCTGGAGCTCGCCGAGCACCAGCGTGGCGTGCGAGCTGCGCCTTCGCGCCGGGGTGGGCTAGCGCTCGCAGTGGACCTGGGCGCACTTGATCCCTGGGTCCTGGCGCTCGGGTCCGCCGGCGTGGCGGTGCGCCGGCTTGAGCTTCTGGTTAGTCCGGTGGAGTCGATGTTCTTCGCTCTGACCGGTGACTCCGAGCGGCCGCCGAACGAGCCGTCGGAGCTCGCGGAACTCGACCGAAGGGCGCTCGCGGGTATATGAGCACGGCGTCAGCTCTTGCCGCCGACGCGCTCGGCCCGTCCGCCTTCACGCGGCCCGAGAACGGGATTCGGCGCGTGTACCGAACCGAGGTCCGCAAGCTGTCGTCTCAGGTCGTGGTCCGGGTGGTCGCGCTGCTGTGCTTGGTGGTGCCGTTTATCTTTGCGGCGCTGCTTAAGGTGCAGAGCGGTGCCCCGACCGACACGCTCTACGGCGTCTGGGTGCACTCGTCAGGATTCGCGGTCTCGCTCGTGGTGCTTGCTTCAGGGGCCGCATGGGGTGTGCCGCTGATCGCAGGCACCGTCGCAGGCGACATGTTCTCGTCGGAGGATCGGTATGGGACCTGGAAGCTGGTGCTCACCCGCTCGTGCACCCGCAGCAACGTCTTTGTCGGCAAGCTGCTGGCGGCGGCGACCTTCGTCATCGCGCTGGAGCTGCTCATGGCGTTCGCCAGCATGGCCGCAGGAGTGCTGCTGGTCGGCGCCCAATCGCTGGTGGACCTGAACGGCACGCTGTTCTCGCCCGCCCACTCTGCCCTGCTGGTCTTCATCAGCTGGCTCACTCTGATCCCGCCGACCCTCGCGTTTACGGCGATTGCGGTGCTGCTGTCGATCGCGACGCGCAACGGGATTCTCGGTGTCATCGCCCCGTTTGCGCTCGCGCTCGCGATGCAGCTGCTGCTGTTGGTGGGGACCGGGATCTGGTCGCACCTGCTGCTGGTCGGGGCTGCCGTCTTTACCTGGCACGGTCTTTTCGACGCACATCCGTACCTTGGCCCGCTGCTCGTGGGGATCGCGGTCAGCGTGATCTGGACGGTCGTCTGCATCGACGTCTCGTGGGCGCTTCTTCGACGGCGGGACTTCGCCGGTACGCCCGTGTCGCGCCGGCGTGGATGGGGCACCCCGGTCCGGGTGGTGGTGGCGATCACAGCGTCGATTGCGCTGATCGCGATCGCCGGCAATTGGGGCCCCGCCGGCGTGACGGCCAAGCGCCTGCGCTCCGACCTGACCCCGGCCTTCAACCACCTCACCGTCCTCCAGCAGACGGAGTTGGGACGGCACGTTCCAAAAGGCGCCAAGCTCACTCTGGCACTGCCCACCTGCAGCCGCCGCGGATCCGTGCCCTACGGCCCGGGCGAGTGGATCTGTTACTTCTACGTGCAGACGCCCTCGACCGGGGCACTGCCCTCTGAGCCGACAAACATCGGGTACGACGTGAGTGTCAACTGGGACGGCTGTTACAAGGCGCAGTCCCCGCCGGCCTTCATCGGGCAGCAGACCATGCGCAACAAGCAGGGCAAGAGCGTCGTGAACCCGCTCTACACGATCTACGGCTGCTTTAACCCGCTGTAGCTGCTTTCGGTGGTGCCGAGGGCTACGATCGCGCCCGAGATGCGCCTGCTCGAGCGCGACGACGAGCTTGAGCTCCTAGTCAGGGCGGTCCATGAGGCTGTCGACGGCACGGGGTGTCTGGTGCTCGTTGGAGGGGAGGCCGGAATCGGCAAGACCTCGCTGGTTCGGGCGCTGCGGGAACGTGTGGACGAGCGGATCGCATTCTTGGTCGGTGCGTGCGAGCCATTGTCGGTGCCCATCCCGCTGGGCCCCCTGCGCGAGCTGGTCGACGCAGCTGGCGCCGGCGATCTTGCGCAGCTCGGCAGCGACGACCGCTTGGTCCTGGTGCGAGCCTTTCAGGACGCGCTGGAGCGTCGAGCACCGGTCGTCGCGGTGATCGAGGATCTGCACTGGGCCGACCCCTTGACGCTCGACCTAGTGCGTCTTTTGTCCCGCCGCGTGGAACACATGCGAGCGACCATCATCGCCACCTTCCGCGACGACGAGACGGCCGCAAATCCGCCCCTGGGGCTACTGCTCGGCGACCTCGCGAGCGCTCCGTGCGTACTACGCGTCTTTATGCCGACGCTGTCTGAGCAAGCCATCGCCGAGCTGGCGGCCCCGAGCGGACTCGACGTCGCCGACCTGGCCCGGCTGACGGGCGGCAATCCTTTCTTGGTTGTCGAGAGCGTTTCCGCGGGCCAACACCTGCCGGCGTCGGTGCGCGACGCAGCGCTGGCCAGGGTGGGGCGGCTCGGACCATCGGCGCGCGACGTAGCACACACCGCTGCCGTGATCGGCGGGCGATTCGATGCCGCCCTACTCGAAACAGTGACCCCGGGCAGCGCGGATGCCGTGGAACAGGCCCTGGCACGAGGAGTGCTAGTAGCCGAAGGAGGGGTACTTGGCTTCCGCCACGAGTTGATACGTGAGGCGCTCGAAGCCTCGGTGTCGCCGCCGCGCCGAGCCGAGCTGCACGCGCGAGTCCTCGGCGCCCTCGCGGGACGGCCGGGAGGGGTCGATAACGCTCGTCTCGCCCATCATGCGGAGCTTGCCGGCTTGGAGGAGGACGGTTGCCGTTACGCGATCCGGGCCGCCGCCGACGCGGCGGCCCTGGGGGCCCAGCGCGAGGTGGCCAGACAGACCGGACGGGCCCTCGCCCTCGGACGCAGGCTCCCCCAATCCGAACGGCTCGAGCTGCTTGTGCAAAACGTCTACTCCTCCAACTTCTCAAGCGTGCGGCTAGATGACGCCAGAGAGTCGGCGGACAAGGCGGTGGCGCTCGCGAAAGAAATCGCCGACCCGGTCGAGGAGGGTCGCGCGTTGGTCGCCCTCGCCTATTCGCTGTGGTCGCTTGACCGGGTCGCCGAGGCCAAGGAGGCCGCCTCACAAGCCGTCTGCGTGCTCGAACGAACGGACGACACGGAGTCGCTGGCCCGCGCTCGCGCCACCGAACTGCGCATGGAGGCGACCGCGTTTGACCCGGAGGTCGTGATCGCCCAGGCGCCCCAGGCGCTAGAGCTCGCCTCAACGGCCGGGCTCGAGGAGACCCGCATAGACGTTGCCATCAGCATCGGACTCGCTCATGCCCATCTTGGTGAGCTCGATTCGCTGCGGCAATTGAAGGAGGCGTGCCGCCAAGCCCGCGAAGCGCGCTTTGCAATCCAGACCGTCCGCTCGTACGTCAATCAGGTCTATGCGGGTGTGCTGCTGCGCCAACACGCATTCGTCGATGCCACGGCGCGTGAGGCACTGAGCGTGTTCGAGGAGTACCAGACGACGATCCCCGGGTACGCGATAGAGCTGTACGTCGCACGCAGTCTGCTCGATCGGGGGCGGTGGGACGAGGCGATCCGGACCGTGACGCGTCAGGACCGCGATTACGTCAGTGAGACGCCGGTTGCTGTTGTGATGGAGGGCCTCGTTCGTGCGCGGCGCGGCGAGGCCGGCGCGAACGAGCTCCTCAAACGAGGATGGCGGGAGATAAGGACGATTCCCGAGAGTTCGCGGCATGGGACGATCCGCGCCGCGCTGGTCGAAGCGGCATGGATCCATGAGGAGCGCAGCGAGGCACTCGATCAGCTGCGGGAAGCGAAGGCATCCGCTCAAGTGTCGAGGTACGCGCGCTCTGGGGGCGAGCTGGCGCTGTGGGGAGCCCGATTCGGTATCGAGCTCGAGCCACCGAGCGGCGCGCCGGCCCCCGTGCTCTTGGAGCTAGCGGGCGAGTGGCGAGCGGCAATTGACGCCTGGCAGGAACTCGACTCGCCATACGAGGCCGCCCTCGCGGCACTGCCCGGCGACGAGCACGCGGCTCGCCGGGCTCTGACCACGCTGCGCGAGCTCGGTGCCCCGGCAGCGGCGAAAGCGTTAGCGCGCGAGCGCGCCGCCCGCGGAGCCCGGCTCGTGCGAGGTCCGCGGCGCTCGACCCTGGCCAACCCCGCCGGGCTGACGCGGCGGGAGCAGGAGGTGCTCGAACAGTTGGCGACCGGCGCAAGCAACGCTCAGATCGCGGCCGCCTTCCACCTATCTGAGCGCACCGTCGGGCATCACGTGTCGGCGATCCTAGGCAAGCTCGGCGCCTCCAATCGGCTTACCGCGGTGCAGCGGGCGCGCGCCCAGGGCCTGCTCGCGGAAGATAGGCATCCGTCGGCGTCAAATTAGGCAACAACACCGATGAGGCGCCGACGCTGAGCTGCGAGCTTTACGGCTGACTTCGACTCAAAGGAGGCAGCGAATGAGCAGCACCACGATGAGTGGCTATACCGTCAAGGCGATTGACGAAATGGCCGCGCTCCACGGCGGGTCCGTCAAGCTAGCCGGCGCCGAGCTCGGCGTCGAGTCGTTCGGGATCCAGGTGCTCGATTTCCCAGCCGGCTTCGACCACTACCCCGAGCACGACCACGCGGATGACGGACAGGAAGAGGTCTACATCGTGATGCGGGGTCGCGCCGAGTTCGAGATCGACGGCGAGCGGGTGGCAATTGACCCCGGGCGGGTTCTGCGGGTAGGGCCCAACAGCAGGCGCAAGCTCCTGCCCGGCGACCAGAACGTCCGCCTCTTGGCCCTCGGCTGCACGCCCCGGAAGTCGTACGAGCGGCCGCAGGACTTCCGACTGGCGGCCGCGTCATGAGCGCGGCCGCCGATCAGTTCATTACCTCCGCCGCCGAGTCGCATTTGGACCATGAGCCGCTGTGGTTCCTGGGCACGCTCGCGCGCATCAAACTGGACGGTCGGCAGACGGGGGGCCGCTTCGCGCTGTGGGAAGCCATCCTCCCTCACGCTGCGGCCCCACCACTGCACTCCCATCCGCAGGACGAGACGTTCTACGTACTCGAGGGAGAGGTGACGGCCTGGGTCGTCGAGCCGGAGATGGCCAGTGACGACGGCGACCCTCCTGTGTGGATGGAGCGCGGCCGGCGGTGCGCGGTCGGCTCAGTGGTCTTCGCTCCGGCAGGCGTCCCGCACACCTTCCGCATCGAGTCGGATACCGCGCGGATGCTCGTTCTCTCGACGCCCGCCGGCATCGAGGACATGGTCCGCGGGCTCGCGGAGCCGGCCCGCTGGCCCTGGCTCCAACCGCCGCCAGAAGGTCCGCGCGTGCCGCCCGAGCGCATCAGTTTGGTCGAGCGCGAGACGGGCATGGTGCGGCACGGACCGGCGCCCACGCGCCCCTGAAAGTCGGCGCTACTCGAGAGTGTCGACCACTTCGTAGACGCCGCTCACGTATTCGTTCTGGACAAAGGCGGACATCCGGTCCACGCGTTGCGTCTCCTGGGCGTCATCGGTGCCGCGCCATTCTCGATACTGCTCCTCGGTCATGTCGAATACGCCAAAGGAGATGATCTCGTCCTCATCGCGGATGTTCCGCGCGTGATATGCGCGCTGCAAGCCTGGCGGTCTGCTCTCGGCGGGGTCCCAGGCACGGCGGAAGTCCTCCCACGCTCCCGGCTTTAGCCTGCGGGCAGTGAACATAACGATCATGAGCTGACCTCCTACGCGGTTGCTTGGACAAACTGGTGGGCGAGAACCTACTCACCTCGCCGCTGACGCGCGGTTAATGCGTCGCACCTTGAACGCAAGTCATCTCCCAACCGGATCGATCGAAGCGATGGTGTTCGACCTCGACGGCGTGCTGGTCGAGTCGGAGGGCGCCTGGAATGTCGCTCGCCAGGACATCACGCTGCATAACGGCGGACGCTGGCCTCCGGAGGCTCAGCGCGCCATGATGGGGATGAGCTCGCGCGAGTGGTCGAGCTACATGCATGACGAGCTGGGCGTGGCGATGCCTCCCGCGCAGATATCGGACAGCGTAGTGGCCCGGCTTGCCGCGCTCTACAGGGATGAGCTACCGCTGATCGAAGGGGCACGCGAGGCGGTCGTCAAGCTGGCCCGCGTATGGCCCCTCGCGTCGCGTCATCGGCGAACAGGCCCCTCATTGACCTGGTGCTCGAGTTGGCTCACCTGGACGACCGCTTTGTCGTGTCGGTCTCCTCGGAGGAAGTGGCACATGGCAAGCCAGCGCCCGACGTCTACCTCGAGGCAGCACGCCGGATCGGCGTACTGGCACCCCGCTGCGCAGCCGTAGAGGACTCGAGCAACGGCCTGCGCAGCGCGGCTGCCGCCGGCATGATGGTGTTTGCGGTCCCCAACCGAGAGTTCCCGCCCAGCGCGGATGCGCTGGCGCCCGCGGCCGAGGTTCTGGACTCGATCGCAGAGCTCACCCCCGAGCGCGTCAGGCGGGTGGCCGAGGCCCAGGCTTCGTCCAGCTGAGCACGGTGGCGGTCCCGGCGCGCCTGGGTGCGCGGTCAGCCGCGATGTCGTCCTGCAGCCTTGCCAACCCAGCCCGCAGCTCGGCCGGATGGTCGCGCTGCATCCGCTCGAAGAAGCTGGTCTGGGCTTGTTGAGCCGCGGCCAACACCCGCTCGGGATCGGCCGAAAGGGCGGCCAGGGACGCGTCCTCCATGTCTTCGAACCTGAAAACGACCAGCGTGGAGTGGGGAAGGTCGCTCAAGAACGCCGAGCGCGGGGGGTGGGTCGCATCCATCCACGGCCGGCTGACTGGGAAGTAGTCGAGGATCCACAGGGCGGCGGCGTCCTCGCCTGTGAACCCCATCAGCACGAGCCGTCCCCCGGGTCTGAGGATGCGCCGAGCCTCGCCTAGGGCGGCGCCGCGGTCCTCCACGTGGTGGAGCATCGAGATCATCATGACCGCGTCGAACGTCTCGTCGCCTAACTCCAGGCACTGCGCGTCGGCTTCGAGAGTCTCCAGACCTTTTGCCGCCGCCCGCGACAGCATCGCCGACGAGCGGTCGATCACCACCGGCTGCCAGCCCTCGCGCTTGAGGGCCAGAGCATAGTTACCGGTGCCGCCACCGATGTCGGCGAGCCGCATACCGGGAGCCCCACGAAGGGCCTCGCGCAGCGGCCGCAGGACTGACGGACTGGCCGAGCGGGTCTGGTCGTAGCGCTCGGCCTGGCGAGAGTAATCCGGCAGCAGGCTCAGACTGTGAGCTTTGCACTACTGCGCCACGCGCGCTCAGTCAATATTCGAATCGTGCTGCCGTATGACGAAGCCGGGACCGGGAAACCCGTCGTGCTTTTGCACGCCGGCGTCGGCGACCGCACGATGTGGCGTGAGCACCTCGAACCGCTGGCCGGGGCCGGCCTCCGTGTCCTGGCCATCGACCTCCCCGGCTTCGGCGAGGCCCCGATCCGCCCGGGGCCCCAAGCCCCTTGGGAGGACGTGCTGCGGACGCTCAGAGAGCTCGAGGTGGAGCGCGCAGCGCTAGTCGGCAACTCGTTTGGCGCCGCGGTGGCGCTGCGGGCGGCGGCGGTCGCACCGGCGGCCGTCACCGGGCTCGTGCTGGTCTCTGTGCCGCCGCTGGCCGGGGAAACATCGCCGGAACTCGAAGCGGCATGGACGGCCGAGGGTGCAGCGCTCGACCGCGGAGATATCGATGGCGCTGTCGCGGCCGTCGTAGAAGCGTGGACCCAGCCCGGCGCACCCGCGGAATTGCGCGAACGGATCGCGTCGATGCAGCGTCGTGCCCTAGAGGCCCAGGTTGCCGCCGGCGATGTCGAGGAGGCCGCGGATCCGCTCGAGCGGCACCCGGAGGCGCTCGCGAAGCTTGAAATGCCCGTGCTGCTCGTGACAGGCGAGCACGACATGCCCGATTTCAAGCGGTCGGCGGAGGAACTGACCGCGACGCTTCCCCAGGCACGCAGCGTCGAGATCAACGGCGCCGGTCACCTCGCGCCGCTCGAGGACCCGCTTGCGTTCAGGGACCTGCTACTCGACTTTCTCGACAACGAGTTAGCGGGCTGACGGCTCGGCGCACCCCCGCGCTCTGTCGGCTCACTCGAGCCACTCCGTGCTCATGACCGGACTGGCATGGATACACACGAGGTGGGATCGCGCCGGACCGTCATTGGTGAACTTGTGCGGAACCCCCGGTGGAACGATCACTATGTCGCCGGGCCCCGCCTTCAGCCGTTCCTCCCCCGCCTCGAAGCTCAGGTTTCCTTCGACCACCACCCAGGTCTCGTCGTAGGGGTGCTTGTGCAGCCGGGGGCCGTGCCCCGGTTCTGAGCGATCGAGGATGAGTGAGATGCTCGCTTGGTGCTCGGCACCCTTCAGGTTGCCGGTTTCAAGCGTTCTTGAGTCGATGACTGGCATGGCTCGTGCCGCTCAGCCCACCGAGGTGAGACTGCGGCGGCCCAGGTCGAAGCCCACGCTGGCGTAGCGCCGGATGGTATGTCCCTCGGCCTGGCGCAGGACATCGCGCAAGGCCGACACGAAACGCCTCAGCTCCGCTTCGGGTGTGACCAGGGGTGGAAGCGCCTTGATCACGTTCATGTGGTGACCGGCGACCTGGGTGAGAATGCGATGCTCGCGAAACAGCGGCACGGTCAGCATCTGTGCAAAGAGCCCTGGCTGACGGCGCTCCACCGCCTCCCAGACGTGGCGGGCGGCGCGGCCGGACGGCGGCCCCAGCTCTATCGCCCACATCAATCCCAGGCCCCGCACCGCCCGCACGACCTCGAACTCGTCGACAAGCGGGTCAGTCAGCTCGAGGAGCAGGTCGCCCATGTTCTGGGCTCGGGTCACGAGGTCTTCGCGGTCCAGCACATTGAGCGCGGCGATCCCCGCCGCGGCAGCGAGGTCGCCGCCGCCGAAAGTCGAGCCGTGAACCACGCTGCGCTCCATCGAATCGAATGTGGCGTCGAATACCGCGCGGCTGGCCAGCAGGGCACCCACCGGCACGAAGCCGCCGGACAGCGACTTGGCCAGCGTGACCATGTCGGGTTGGACACCCCAGTGCTCCAAAGCGAGAAAGCGGCCCGTGCGGCCAAGGCCGGTTTGAACCTCGTCGACGATGAGCAGCGTCCCGGCGCGCTTGCAGAGCTTCTGCGCCTCGGGGAGGTACTCCTGGGGCGCGATGTAGACGCCCTTCCCCTGCACCGGCTCGACGATGAAGGCGGCGACGTCGCCCGAGGACAGTTCGCGTCCGAGTGCGTCCAGGTCGCCGAAGGGCACGGCGTGACAGCCTGGCAGCAGCGGGCCGAAGCGCTCGCGGAACTCAGCGTTGCCGTTGACCGACAGCGAACCCAGCGTGAGCCCATGGAAGCCCCGCTCGCAGTAGAGGATGCGCGGCCTGCCGGTCGCGGCGCGGGCCAGCTTGAGGGCCGCCTCGACGGCCTCGGTCCCCGAGCTCACTAGTAGCGCGGCAGACAGCGAGGCGGGCGAGCGGGCGATCAGTTGCTCGCCCAGCACGCCGGCCAGAGTCGAGACGCCGAGTTGTGGCAGGGTCGGCGAGTCGGCATCGATGACCCGTTGGAGCTGCTCCTTGATGTAGGGGTGGTTCCGTCCGAAGGAGAACACTCCGTAGCCCGCCAAGAGGTCGAGATAGGCGTCGCCGTCGCGGTCAACCAAATGCGCCCCACGCCCGTGCGCCCAGTCGACGTCGAAGCCAAGGGTGCGCACCACGCGGCCCAACTTTGGATTCAGATGACGCTGATTGAGAGCGAGCGCTTCGCTCGCGCGCAGCTCCAGCAGGTCGGCAACATCTGCGCGCCCCTGATTCTGCGAGGGTTCGCCGTGGATGGAGCCGTTATCCGCAAAGGCCACGGATGGAAGACTACGCACCAGGCGGCGCGAAACGGCGAGCAGGCCCGCGCCCACCACGCGATGAACCGCTATCAACCGATGAAGGCAGTGTTGACGGACCGGCCCTTTTCGGATCCCGAATGGGTATTCGAGCGCAAACTCGATGGGGAGCGGTGCGGTGCGCTGCGCGAGCGCGGGCGGGTGAGCCTCGTCTCGCGCAGCGGACAGGTTCTCGACAGCACCTATCCCGAGCTCGTCGACGCGCTCGAGTCGAAAGGCCCTGACCTGCTTGTAGACGGCGAGGTGGTCGCGTTCAAGGGCAGGCAAACCAGCTTCGAACGGCTCCAGCGACGCATGCAGATACGCGACCGTGAACTGGCCCGCAACAGCGGTGTAGCCGTCTACTACTACCTGTTCGACATCTTGGAACTCGACGGCCGCAACCTGCGCCCGCTCCCCTTGCGAGAGCGCAAGGCGGCGCTGCGCAGCGCCGTCGAGTTCGTAGGCCCGCTCCGGTTCACGCCGCACCGCGCGGGCAACGGCGAGGCGGCCTTTCGGCAGGCCTGCGAGCGCGGGTGGGAAGGCGTGATCGCCAAGCGAACCAGCAGCAGCTACACCCCGAGCCGCTCGCGAGACTGGCTAAAGGTCAAGTGCTCGCGGGGGCAGGAACTCGTGATCGGCGGGTGGACCGCGCCAAAGGGCTCGCGCAAGCATCTGGGGGCGCTCCTGGTTGGTTACTGGGAGGGCTCGGAGCTCCGCTATGCCGGCAAGGTAGGCACCGGTTTCGACGAACGAACGCTGGAACAGTTGGGCGGCGAGCTCGAGCGCCGAGAACGCAGCTCGCCGCCATTCGCGGCCCACGACCTACCGCGAGCAGCTCACTGGGCAGAGCCCGAGCTCGTTGCCCAGGTCGCATTCAGCGAGTGGACCCGCGATGGGAAGCTCCGCCACCCTCGCTATCAGGGGCTCCGATACGACAAGCCCACGCGCGATGTGGTGAGGGAGGAGCCGAACCGGTGAGCGCCACGATTAAGGCGGGGCGCAGGTGCGTCGAGATCTCGCGGCCGGGAAAGGCCCTGTTCCCATGCGGGATCACCAAGGCCGATCTGGCGACCTACTACGAACGGGTGGCACGGGCCATGCTGCCCCACATCAAAGGAAGACCGCTCAATCTGGAGCGCTATCCCGATGGAATCGAGGGCGAGCGCATCATGCAGCAGCGCGCCGGAAGATATTTCCCGGTCTGGATAAGGCGGGCCAAGGTCGACAAGAAAGGCGGCTATGTGGAGCACGTGGTCGCCGCCGATGCGGCGACCCTGGTCTACCTGGCCGGACAGGCGTGCATCACGCTGCACCCCTGGCTGAGTCGCGCCGACCGGCTGCAGCAGCCCGACCGCCTCATCTTCGACCTGGATCCAAGCAACGGCAAACCGTCAGAGGTGCTCCGAGCCGCGCGCACCATGTTCGGCCTCGTCCGCGAACTTGGGCTGCAACCGTGGGTGATGACCAGCGGATCACGGGGCTACCACGTCACCGTGCCGCTCAGGCGCAGCAGCGACTTCGACGCCACGCGGGCGTTCGCCCGGGACGTCGCGGCGCTCGCCTCTCGGCGAGAGCCGCGGCTGTTCACAACAGAGCAGCGCAAGGCAAAACGCGAAGGGCGGATCCTCATCGACGTGATGCGCAACGCCTACGCCCACTCCGCGGTCGCGCCGTACGCAGTGCGAGCGCGACCCAGCGCCCCCGTCGCCGCTCCGCTACATCCCGACGAGCTCGGCGATTCCGGAATGCGCCCGGATCGCTGGACGCTTCGAACTCTGCCTCGGCGCCTCGAGCGCGACGGCGATCCATGGGAGCGGATCGGCGGTGCTGGGCAAGCCATCGGCGCGGCGCGGCGACGGCTGAAGGAAGCGATGGAGGAGTTGTAGAAGGCCTTAGGCGGCCTGGGTCTCAAGCTCGATCATTCCGTCTTGCAAGTTGACCTCCGTCCCGAACGGCGCGCACAGTGCCCGCATATGGCGCACGATCCAGTCGGCTTCGGGACGCGAGGCGGCGCGCGTGAAGCAGTAATCCAGGGCGAGGGGCATGGCGCGAACCGCGCCAACCTCGCCGCGCTCCAACTCGACGAGCCAGAGTAGCCCCAGGTCGTTGCGCAGCACAGGGTCGACTGCGTAGTCGTCGAGGAAGTCTCCAAGGTCGAACAGCACGCCGGGCGCCATGCCGTGAAAGACATGTGCAGAGTGGCCTGCAACGAGCGTCGCCCCTGCGGCGATGAGCTCATCGGCGGCACGGCGGACTTGGTCCACAGGCTCGGTCACCATGTTCGGACCCCAATGCGGTGATACCACCAGCGCGTCGCCTTCGCCGGCTGCCATAGCGCCTTGAACCCAGCCCGGCAATCCCCTGCCCAGATCGGCGAACGCAATTCCGGGGCTGTCAGGACCGACGGCATAGCCCGCCGGATGGTCGGAGAAGCCGAGCAGGCGAACACTGCGCTCTCCACATCGAAGGAGCCGATGGGCGCGCGCCATTTCTACGCTCGTGCCCGCCCCAACCGCAGCGATTCCCGCCGCCTCAAGATAAGTCAGCGTGTCCAGCAAAGCATCGACGCCATAGTCGAGCGTGTGGTTGTTCGCCAGCGTGACCGCATCAACGCCCAGTTCGGCCAGCCGCCAGGCGGCCACCGGAGGCGCGCGGAAGAAGAACGGTTTGCCGGGCTCCGGAAAGCGGGATCCCCGCTCCGAAATACAGCATTCGAGGTTGAGCACGAACGCGTCGGCACTGCCAACCAGTTCCTCTACCTCCGGTGCGAACAGCGGCTCGGCCGGGTCGGCCAGCAGCCGCTCGGCCACGCCCCGGCCGAGCATGGTGTCGCCGGCGAGAGCGAGCGTCGGGCACACCTCAGGTAGGAGCGAAGCCGTGTTCCCCGACGAGCCGCACGAAGTGGGCGCCGGTCAGGATTTCGGGTGCCACCAGCCGGCCGCCGTCCTCGATGAATACCCTTCACGCGGGATCGCGCGGAACGCACCCAACACGCGCGGGTCGCGGATCCCAGCAGCCCGTATGGCCGCCGTCAGGTCGTCTTTTGCAGCCACAGCTTCGTTTGTACACCCGCGTGCCCGAACGATGCCCGTCCAGACTCACTATGCGAGCACGGAGGGGCAATGTTCGGGCGACCCCCGCGCCGGGAGAAGTCTGTTTTCGCGCGGCACCAACGCGGGGTAGCACCGTGGTGAAAACAAGTGAAAGGAGCCGCCATGGCGGAGAAACTGAATGGCAAGAAGATCGCGATTCTCGCTGCGGACGGTGTCGAGGAGGTCGAGTACACCGAGCCGCGCAAGGCTGTCGAACAGGCCGGTGCCTCGGCGGAGCTCATCTCGCTCGAGCCCGGTGAGATCCAGGCCATGAACCACGACATCGAGCCGGCCTCGAAGCTTGCGGTCGATAAGACCGTCTCGGATGCATCGCCCGGCGACTATGACGGGCTGATCTTGCCGGGCGGCACAGTCAACCCCGACAAGCTTCGCTTGGACGAGGACGCCGTCTCGTTCGTGCAGGAGTTTTTCAAGAGCGGCAAACCGGTCGGGGCGATCTGCCACGGCCCTGTGCTCCTGGTGGAAGCCGACCTGGTCCGCGATCGAACGCTCACGTCTTATCCGAGCATCCGCACTGACATCACGTGCAGAGGCGGCCACGTGGTCGATGAGGAGGTGGTGGTCGACCAGGGTCTGGTGACCTCCCGGAGCCCGGACGATCTACCGGCGTTCTGCACCAAGATCGTCGAGGAATTCGCCGAAGGGGAGCACAAGGTCGCTCCGGCTGGTGCCACCGCTTAGGTCACCGGGAGACAGCGAGCGGAGACGGTGCGCAGGGAGCTAACGCGGTTCGCGTCAGCTCCCTCGCACCTCAGGTCGAGCTGCCCCCGCGTGCGCGACTGGTGCCAGATCGCGTGCTGCGACCGCGTGTTCCGGCGCTGCGTTTGCCAGCGCTGCGCGTTGCGGTGCTGGTAGTGCGTTTGGCGGCGCTGGTAGTGCGTTTGGCGGCGCTGCGTGTGGCGGCGCCGGCTTTACCGCCGGCGCGACTGCCTGTGGACCGAGCCCGCGATGTGTTGCGTGCCCCGCCTTGCGTCAGTTTCGTCTGCGCCGCGTCGAAGTCGCGCTGTAGCGCCCGGACCAGCTTGCCGATATCGCGGCGGCTGCCGGTCACGGCCGCGCGGAGCTGCTTTTGCAGATCGCGCGTCGCCGTACCGGCATCCCGGCCCAAGTCCTTGCGCAAATCGCCGAGCGCGTCTTGTGCTGTCTCGAGCGACTTGGTAAGTCGCTTGAGCGCCGCCGGTTCCTTGAACGCGGGCGTGCGCGAGGACCCGCGAGCGGGCGACGAGGAACGAGTACGGGTCGACTTCTTCGCTTGTGGCATCGGAGCCCTCCTGCCGGTGGTGAGAACAGGCGCGAGTATGACCTATGCGGGCACAGCAGAGCAGTTTCGATTGCGCGCCGCGTTCACTTTCCGCTCTCAGCGTTGGTGCGTGCCAGGTCGAACAGTGTGCGCTGCTCCTCAAAGGGCAGCATCAACCAGCGCTCGCGTTCCTCATCCCACACGTAAAGGTTGACGTCGACGATGCTCCGTACGGAGCGAAGCGTCTCCACGGCATCGCGCGCACTCCCAGCTTCAAGCAGCTCCTGACGGGTCATAACGTCGACGACCCTGAATTGGTGCAAGGCTCTGGGCTTGGGCGGCTTTTCATGCGGCGACCGCCGCTCCGGCAGTACGAACTGATGGGCCGGGGCCGAGGACCGCTTCGTCACGCGCTCCAGGGGAACCATGTTGGCGCCGGTTCCCTTCGTCTCGGTATCCAGAACCCAAGTCGTGCCCATATGGACGAGGATAGGGCGCCGGGGGCCGCCCGTTAGATTGCGAGAGCGATGAGTGCACGCAGGGCATCGGATGTGTTTGTGCAGTGTCTGGAGGCCGAGGGAGTCCGCTACGTGTTCGGCATCCCGGGCGAGGAGACGCTCGACCTGAGCGAGTCCTTGGCCAACTCCTCCGTTCAGTTCGTGCCCGTCCGACACGAACAGGGCGGCGCATACATGGCCGATGCCTATGGCCGGCTGACAGGACGCGCTGGGGTCTGTCTGGGCACGCTGGGACCCGGTGCGACAAACCTCGTCACGGCAGTCGCCGATGCCTTTTTGGACCGCGCCCCTCTGGTCGCCCTGACCGGCCAATCCGACCTCGAACGGATGCACAAGGAGTCGCATCAGTACATAGATCTGGTTGCGGTCCTGCGCCCTATAGTCAAATGGAACACTCGCGTGTCAAGTCCGGAGATCGTGCCCGAGGTCGTGCGCAAGGCGTTCGCGGTCGCCGAGTCCGAGAAGCCCGGGGCTACCCATCTGGAGCTACCCGAAGACGTGATGGCACGCTCGCTCGATGCCGCCCCTCTGCCACGGCACACCCCCGTCATGCCTGAGCCTGGGCGCCGCGAGCTTGAACGCGCCGCCCAGATCATCTGCTCGGCTGAGAACCCGGTCGCCCTGGTGGGTAACGGCGCGGTCAGGACCCAGGCCGCTGCCGCACTTCGGAACTTCGCCGCAGAGACAGGTATCCCCGTCGCTGAGACCTTCATGGCCAAGGGGCTGCTCGACGATGAGGATCCCCGTGCGCTCGGCACAGTCGGCTTACAGGCGCGCGACTACAAGCTGGCGGGTTTCGACGAGGCAGACGTGGTGGTGGCGATCGGCTACGACCTGGTCGAGCACGCGCCGGAGCTGTGGAACCCCGAACGTGACAAGCGGATCGTTGTGATCGACACAGTTGCCGCCGAGATCGATGAGTTCTATCTGCCCGCGGTGGAACTGGTCGGCGACATCTCCAGCGTGCTGTCGCGGCTGACCACCTCCTGTGGCCAGGCTCCCTCGGGAGGGGGTTCGAGTCGCCTGCGCGACGTTGTGGACGGAGCGCTAGACGCTGGGCGCCGGGACGACCGCTTCCCGATGTGCCCCCCGCGGGTGCTGTGGGAGATCCGGCAGGTGCTCGGCCGCGAGGACATCCTGGTATCGGACGTGGGTCTGCACAAGCTTTGGATTGGACGGATCTTCCCGGCCCGCGAGCCCGGAACGGTGCTGATCGCAAATGGGCTCGCGGGCATGGGGTTCGCGCTGCCGACGGCAATCGCGGCCAAGCTCGTGCATCCGCGCCGCAACGTGGTCGCGGTTCATGGTGACGGCGGGTTTCTCATGAATTGCCAGGAGCTTGAGACCGCCGTGCGGCTGGGGACGGCGGTCGTGAACGTGGTGTGGGAGAACGGCGAGTTTGGCTCGATCGCCTGGAAGCAGGACAAACGCTTCGGCAGCCATTTCGGAGTCAATTTCGGCAACCCAGACTTCGTCCGCCTAGCCGAGTCGTTCGGGCTGGCTGCGTGGCGCTGTAAAAGCGCTGATGACTTTCCCCGCCGGCTGCGAGAGGCGCTGGCGCTTGACGTCCCCTCGCTGATCGTCGTGCCGATCGATTATTCGCTCGACGTCTCCCTTGCGGATGAGCTCGGAGCCGAAACCGTCGCGACCTGAGCGGTCTACGCCTTAGGTAGTAGGCGTAGTTCAACCCAGGGGCGGATGACAGGTTCGCCGCAAGAAGACATCATGGCGACCATGCCGATTTCGGTCGACTCGCTATTCGAAGGGCTCGCACGTTTCGTCGTCCGCTTCCGCGTGCCGATCGTCGTGTTTTGGATCATCGTGGCGGTCGCCACCAGCGCCGCATTCCCGTCGCTTGCCAGCGAGGTCAACAACAACAACAGTGCGTTTTTGCCGTCCAGCGCGCCTAGTGCGAAAGCGGCGAACCTCGCGGCCCCGGTCCTCGGCGGCGGCGCCAACGGTCGAATCAGCGACATCACGATCATCGCCTCGAGGGCGGGCCGACTGACCGCTGCCGACGCCGCGGCGATTGCGCGGGTTGCCGCGCTCGCGACGCGCGTACAGAACATCAAGTCGGTTCGCGAGGTGGGGATCTCCCCGGACCGCGAGGCCGCCGTCATCCATGTGCGCGCGATCCTGAGCGCCAACGACATCACAAAAGACAAGGCGATCGTCGACGCTTTGCAGGCCACTTTCGCGCACGCGGCGGCGCCGGCGGGGCTGCATCTGCACCTCGCCGGTCAGGTCGCGACGACGGTGGCAAACCAGGCGAGTTCGAACAAGGCCGGAAACGAGGTGCAGACGTTCTCGCTCCTCTTCATCATCGTCCTGTTGCTCGTCGTGCTGCGGTCGGTACCGGCCGCGATCGTGACGCTGTTGCCGAGCGGACTAGCGCTGCTTATCTCCACGCGGCTGATCGGCGGGCTGGGCGCCGGCGGTTTGAAGATCTCTTCGATCACGCAGGTGCTGTTGATCGTGCTGATCCTCGGAGCGGGCACCGATTACGGGTTGTTCCTGGTCTTCCGCGTCCGCGAGGAGCTGCGCGACGGGCACACGCCCCATGATGCGGTGAGGCGCGGGATCGTCAGAGTGGGGGAGTCGATCACGGCGTCCGCTGGCACCGTGATCCTGGCGCTGCTGACACTCCTGTTGGCGACCTTCGGCCTCTACCACGACCTTGGGGTGCCCCTGGCCGTGGGCATGCTCGTGATGCTCGCGCTCGGATTGACGCTGCTGCCGGCACTTCTCGCGATTCTCGGTCGGCGTGCGTTCTGGCCTTCGAAGGTCCAGCCCGGGACGCCGCAGGAGGGCGTCTGGGGCCGGGTCGCGGCCAGGCTGGTCCGCCGGCCAGAGGCCACTCTGGCGGTCGGTGTGCTCGTGTTTCTGGCGCTCGCCGCCGGCGCGCTCGGCTACCGGTCCTCCGGTTTTGGCGGCGCGACCAACCCGCCGGCCGGCTCGGATGCCGCCGCCGGGAACGCGGCGCTTGCGAAGCACTTCCCACAGTCCTCGAGCAACCCCGCGAACCTCGTCCTCGCCTATCGACAGCCCGTGTGGACTCACCCCGCGCAGGTCGCGAGCGCACAGGCGTCGCTGCGAACCTCAGACAAGTTCACCTCGCTCGCGGGCCCGCTGAATCCCAACGGGACCGTGATCTTCCCAACGATGCTGGTTCGGCTGCACCGCGAGCTCGGCCCGCCGCAGCGATTGCCCGTGGTCGAGCCCGCCGGAGCGCGAATTCCGGCCTTGCTCTACAACGCCTACCGCTCCACGGCGTCGTATGTCTCGCCCGACGGACATACGATCCAGTTCGAAGCAACGCTGACGGCGGGCGCCCAGAACACGACGGCTGCGATGAACGCAACCCCGCAGATCCGATCGGTGGTGGCTACTGCTGCCGCGCGCTCGGGAGCGAGGGCCAACGGCGTGGCCGGGGAGGCGGCCGCCGTCTACGACATCTCGACGACGGCCAACAACGATCTGGTCAAGATCATCCCGGTGGCCGTGGCGGCGATCGCGCTGCTGCTGGCGCTGGTTCTCCGCAGCCTGGTGGCGCCGGTGTATCTGATCGCGAGCGTCGTGATCTCCTACCTCGCTGCCCTCGGCGTCGCCACGCTCGTCTTCGTCGATCTCGGCGGCAGCAGCGGGATTATCTTCATCCTCCCATTCTTGATGTTCATCTTCCTGCTGGCCCTGGGGGAGGACTACAACATCCTCGTGATGACACGAATCCGCGAGGAGGCACGGCACCTGCCGCTGCGCGAGGCCGTGGTCAAGGCGATCGGGCGAACCGGAGCGACGGTCACATCTGCCGGCATCATCCTCGGGGGCACCTTTGCCGTGTTTGGGATCGTCGGCGGCGGCGGCTCCAACGGCGGTCAGCTGCGCGCCGTTGGTTTCGGGCTCGCAGCCGGCATCTTGATGGACACGTTCTTGGTCCGCACTCTGCTCGTGCCCTCCACGGTCATGCTGCTGGGCAGGTGGAACTGGTGGCCCTCGGCCATGGGGCGCCGGACCCGCCCCGCGACGCCGCCCGCCCAGGCGCTCAGACCATCCGAGTCACCTGAGTCGCCCTAGCGGGCGTGCGCTTCAGGCCGGCCGGCGCGCCGATCACTACCGAAGTTCAGATGAGCGCTTTGATGGGGTCGGCCACCGTCGTCAAGCGGATTGGCCCGGCCTCGGCTCCGATGGCTGTGACGGTGATGATCAGCGAGTCGCTACGCACCACGGCCGCCCAGCCCGCAGCCGCCGCGACATAGGTAAACCGATGGGGTACCTCGTCCACGACGATCTCCCGAATCGAGGCTGCCGCGCGAGACGCGACGAGGTTGCGAGAGCGCTCACGAGCTCTCAGCTTGAGAACCAGAGCCGCGTCGGATCTGCCCGTCATGTCGGGAAGGCCGCCCCCGAGTCGCTGCGCAAGCTCGACCCGGGCCAGCGTTTCGTCGTCCGGGAGCCACTGGTCATCCAGCGCGGTCGTAACCATCAGAGTGGGCGGGTGAGCGCGATCTAGCTCTCCGTGGGCGACGGTCACACCGCTGACCAGCTCGGCGCTGCTGCTACTTCCTCCGATCCAACCCGGCAATCCCTCCACCGCATAGATCGGGAATGTCACCGCGCTTAGCATCATCTGGTGGCTGAGCTTGCGCGTCTCGTCGCTATCACGGATGCGCCCCTGAACGACCGCAGGGTCCTCTTCCTTGTGAGACTCGAACCGCATGATCGACCCCACGCTCTCCTCATGGCCGCAGACGCGACAGACGACCACCCGCGACGGTCCACTTCCGCTCCACCCTCGGGTGTCGTCGGTGGGGGTTACGACGTCCCACTCCAAGCTCTCGCAGGCGGGGCACGGCTCATCGGTGTCGCTGACCGGCACCCGAGACCAGTCACTCGGCAAAGGAGGCGCCATCGGCACTCCGGAGCTGTCGCGACGCACCACCGGAGCGACGTGCCACCTCGTCAGCTGATCAACGACCACTACCCACGCCCCGGTACCTACCTCACACGCGACCCGATCGCCACGCTCGGTTACGGCCTCCACGGCGACCGCTCCGGCTGGAAGACGACCGCCGAGCGCCACCCGATTCCCTTCGAGCGGCTGGATCGCCGGCAAGTAATCGTCAAGGAGCAGTTCTCCGCCTTGCTCCACGGAGCCTGCCAACCGGACGTCGCCCTCGTCATCGATCACCACCCCAGCATGACCGGTGGCGTGCGCAACCGAAACCAAAACCACCTCCACCCCAAGGATCATCTCACTGCCAGCAACGGTGGGGCGCTCTGGCGGATAACAACGCCGTAACGGCGTTACGTGCGTGTTATCGGCCCTGCGCTAGAAGTGGTCCGTAAGCGGAGGCCTAATTGCCAGTGCCACTCATCTCGATCCACCCCCGGGAGCTTGCCCGAATGTCGGGCAGGCTCTCTTCTGGCATCGTCGCCGTCGGCTGCGCGGTCCTCGCCGCATGCGGTAGCTCGGGCGCGACGGGCTACCACAATCCGAAGTATCCGTACGGAGCGCCGAACGTCCCAATCTCGCTGTCGAAGTGCATGCGCGCCAACGGCGTTCCAAGCTTTCCCGACCCTCGCTCGGGACCGAGCGGTGGCGGTGTAGGATGGCCGGGCGGACTGGCGGTCGAGTCGAGTGATCGGATGGTCGTGATGGGCCAGCAGATCGCAGGGCCTGCCCTGGCGCGGGCGGAGGAGACCTGCAAGGAGTACCTCCCGCCCGGTGGTCCTGGACCCACGATCTCCGAGCATCAGCGGGTCGCGGCACTGGCACACGCGGCGTGCATGCGTGACCACGGCCTGCCGAATTTCCCAGACCCGTCGTTCAACGGCGGCAACCAATCGCTCAACCTCGGTCCCGGGCTCAACCCCAACTCACCGGCGTTTCAGCGGGCCGCAAAAGCCTGCGGGCTGCTCACGCCTTAGAGCTCGAAATCCCCGACGGGCGCACCCCGAGGTGTATCGTTGCCGACGGAGCTGAGGCCGGGGGCAGAGGCTTTGGCCGCTCCACCCCACCCGGTGGACAATGGTGGGTCTCTCCTGACCTAGCGCGACCCGCCACCGCGGCCCAGCTCCTCCACCCTTGAGCTTCTCCGACATTCTCATTGAGAGACGCTTGACTCTCACACCGTGTGAGGCCGTATTACTCCGACCGTCATGTTGAACATCGGAGAGTTCGCCAGGCTCGGGCAGGTCTCGCCGAGAATGCTGCGCCACTACGACCAGCTGGAGCTGCTCAGGCCCGAACGCGTCGACCCGGATACGGGTTACCGGTCCTATGGCGTGCACCAGCTCGCCCGCCTTCACCGGCTGCTGGCGTTGCGCGACCTGGGCTTCACGCTCGAACAGGTCGGCGGACTGCTCGACGGTGAGCCACCGCTCGAGCAGCTCCGCGGGATGCTGCGCCTTCGCCGAGCCCAGCTCGAGCAGAGCGTCGGCGAGGAGCAAGCCCGCCTACGCCGGGTCGAGGCGCACCTCCGAGCGATCGAAGGGAGCAATGTCGTGAACCAGCAGGATGTAGTCATCAAGCAGACCCAACCGCTTCGTATCGCGGAGATGTGGGGCGAGGCAGAGGCACTTGATCCGCAGCACATCGGGCCAGTCTTCGCATCTCTTGGGCCAAAGCTCGCTGAACACCTGCAGCGGGCCGGCGCTCAGCCTGGGACGCTGGTCGGCTACTACGACGACCCAGCCGAGGACGGAAGCGTCGGTGTCCACGTCGCCTTCGATATCGACGGCCAAGATGTTCCGCCGGGCGACGAGGTCAAGGTCGTTGAGCTACCGGTCATCGAGGTCGCTTCCGTGGTCCACAGGGGGAGCATGGAAAGCATCGGTCCCGTCTATGAGGCCCTCATTCGTTGGATCGAAGACAGCGGCTTGCATCTCGCCGGCTACAGTCGCGAGCTCTACCACGAGATGGGACCGGAAGGGCCGAGCGTCACGGAGCTGCAAATGCCGGTCGCGAGGTGATGCCGGCGGCGTCCGCGGCCGGCATGAACTCCTTGGGATATCACCCGGAATATTTCCTGGTGATATCCCAAGGTACAGGCGCCGGTCGCTGGATATCCAAACGTAAGCACGTCCGGGCGCGTCAGTGGCTGGTGATGAACTCGATAGTGGCGGGCCAGTCGCTGATCCAGGCATGGCTGTCGCTCGCCACGGTTCCGCCGGCGCCGAGCACAGCGTTCGCGATCGGCGAATACGGAATGTTGAGCGCGATGTGGCCCACGTGTGCGTAATAGAGGTAGCGGTGCACGGCGCCGCTGTGGGGAAGTCCGGCCAGTATCCGCGGTGCCTGGACGTATGACGGCCACACTGTGTCGTCGCCACCCGCGATCAGCAGAAGGTTCGCCGTGATCCGGTGCACCGGGACAACCGTGCTGGGAGGGATAGGCTTGCCGGTCAAGCTCCAAGCTGGCGTTCGGTCTCGCCCTCCGGCGGTCTGACACCTGCCGTGGTATGCCCCAAGCACGTACTCGCTGGGGGAGACAGCCACGAGGTCATGAACGAGCGTGGGGAAATGCGCTGCCACCAGTAGCTCCGCTTCCGTCCCACGCGAGGCGCTCATGATCCAGATCCGCCGCGGGTCGACCTGTGGTTGCCGGCGCAGCCATTTGATCGCCTTGACGAAGTACTCGAGCGGGATGTCCTGGAGCCGACACGGCAAGCCAGGATCGTCGAAGTACGCCAAGGCAAGTGCCGGGATGCCGTGTGAGGCCAGCAGCCCCGCTTCGCTCGCAGGGGAGAGATCGCCTTCCGACCCGCCCCACAGCACGACGGCCGGCGCACGAGCGCTCGTCTGGGTCGGCGAGTAATAGACGCCGTAGAAGCCCGTCGAGCCAACCGTCTCTCGATGTGCTCTCACCCCAGGCCCATTCAGCAGTTGGGTCAGGCGCGTGGATGCAACCGTACGACCGGCAACCCGTGCGCTGATCGTTGTCGTCGCTTTTCCGTTTAAGGGACCTGATCGGCGTTTGGCCAGCTTCTCGGACCACAGCAGCCCCATCGGCGAGACCCCGCTATAGCTGCCGCTCATCGGCGCCTGACGGGCGACATCGACGGTTCCGCGGCCGTTGGCCCTGAACGTCGCCGAGGAGGACCAGAGGCCGCTCGGCAGGGATGTGCGGGCGCGCAGTGTGACTCGGTCGTCTCCGTGCAGGTTGGTTACGACGATCGTCCGCGAGCGATCCCACAGCGCGACGGCCGGGGAAGCCGTGAGCCGGACCTTAGGGGCGCCACTCGTTCCGCATCCGGCGAGCGTGCCGGCGACGAGCACCGACGCCAGCGACACGGTCAGCCACGCGCAGGGCGCGCTCACTCCTCTCCGGCAAACTCGTCGAACATCGCGCGGACGCGGTCGAGCACCGCGGCGGCGGTAAGCAGTTCCTCGTCGCTGAACTGCTTGAGCGCCGCGCGCCAGCGCCGCTCATAGCGAGCTCGGCGCTCGTCGACCAAGGCATGACCCCTCTCGGTAAGGGAGGTGAGCACCACCCGCTTGTCCTCCACTGAGCGAATCCGTTCCACAAGATCCGCCGCCGCCAGGGAATCGAGCATCTCGGCCGCGGTTGCCGGGGAGACGTCTGCGGCGATGGCCAGCTCACGTAGCGATCGCGGAACTCCATCGCACAGGCCGAACAGCAGCCCGTACTGGGCGTAGCTGAGCTCTCCAGGATGGTGGGTCTCGCGTCCCCGCATGCGGCGCAGGGCCGCATTGGCGGCCTTGAAGGCGCGCCCGAACGCCTGAAGTGACTCGCTGCGGGTTGGCGTGCGGACGGTCACGCCACCGCGGCCTCCATCGCGGCCTCACCGTCTCGCGCCTCCTCCTCCGTCTGGGTGGCGCGTGCGGCACGCTCGGCTCGCATGAGGACGATGCAGGGAACGACGGCTATCGCCGTGAGGGCTGTCGCCGCCCAGAACGCCGTGCCGTACGCCGAGGCGGCCGCCGTGACCGTGTGGGCCCCGACAAGCGCGCGCTGCAATACGACCGCGAGCACGGCCGTTCCCAGCGAACCCCCCACGCGCTGGAGGACGTTCAGCTGGGGCGTGGCGTCGGCCAGCTCAGAGCGATCGAGCGCGGCGAAAGCGGCGGTCATCGCGGGCATGAAGGCAAAGCCGATCCCCATCCCGCGCACGAACATCGCTATGGAGAGCCACGTGATCGAGGTGTGGGCGGCGATCAACCCGAAGGGGACCGTGGCCACGGTCGTCAGCAGAACGCCAAACAGGGCGAGTGGCCCACCGCCCATGCGGTCGGTCATCTTGCCGGCCAGCGGCATCACCAGCGCGGCGCCGAGGCCCTGCGGTCCGACGAGCAGGCCCGTGTCGATCACGCTTTCGTGGCGTATGTCTTGCCAGTAGAGCGGCACCAGGATCATCCCGCCGAACAGCGCCGCGCCGAGCAGGAACATCGCGATCGAAGCGGACGAGAACGTGGGGCGCCTATAGAGCCTCAAGTTAAGGAGCGGATTGCGTACGTGCAGCGCGTGTAGCGCAAAAAGTGCGATCAGCGCGAGCCCGAAGACACATGGCAGGATTACCTTGAGCGAGGTGAACGAGCCGGTGGAGCCGATCTCCGCGAGCCCATAGGTGAGCAGCGGCAGGCCGGTGACCATGAGTGCCAAGCCGCGGTAATCGAGGGCGCGGCGCGCGACCGTTTCGGCGGCTGGGAGGGTACGCAGCGCGGAGATCACAGCGATCACGCCGATCGGGACGTTGACGAAGAAGATCCAACGCCAGGAGGCGGTCTGGAGAATGAGTCCGCCGATTGTTGGCCCGAGGACCGGAGCGAGCATGGCCGGCACAGCGACGATGCTCATTACCCGCCCCATCCGCTTGGGACCGGCCGCGGCCGCCATGATCATCTGGCCGACCGGCAGGATCATGCCGCCGCCCACACCCTGGATGACGCGGAAGATCACCAGCTGATTGATGTCGGTCGCGATGCCGCAGAGCATCGAGCCGGCCGTGAAGAGCACAACCGAAACCAGGTAGACCCGTTTGGGTCCAAAGCGCTCGGCGGCCCAGCCGCTGACGGGGATGACGGCCGCCAGCGCGAGCATGTAGCCGGTCACGACCCATTGGATCTGCGCGATCGAGGAGTGCAGGTCGCGGCCCAGCGTGGCGAGCGCCACGTTTACGATCGTGGTATCGAGGATCGACATGATCGCCCCGATCACCACGACCAGGCTGATCCGCCAGACGTGGGCCTCAATGCGGTCGGGCGCGTCAGCCACCTTGGCCGCCCTCATCCGATGTACCTAGGCTCCGAAACATTCGGTTCCTAATCATATCGGCCATCGACGGAGTCGTCGCGATGCGAAACCGTGCGTCGGGCTCTCGCCGGGCCGCCCGCCATTCGCGCTGCGAGGCCGCGTCGGCTCTCGGCTCGCCGGGCCGCCCGCCACGAGGGAAAACTCGCGACACCCCGACGGTGGCTGGGGCCAATTGCGAATCGGACTCGCATAGCGAGCTCGATTCGCAACTCCGTAGCAGGCGGCCGGTGGTGATGCGATTCTGCTCCGCACGGCCGCCCCGGGCAGGGGAGAGGCCAGGCACTGAACGCCCCGGGCGGGGTGAGCTCACGCACTGCGCGCCCCGGGCGGGGTGAGCCCACGCCCTGCGCGCCCCGGGCGGGGGGAGCCCCATGCTGGACCCGCCGGCCCCGCGCGGCTGACTGCGCATGGTCCCCCCGACCGCCGGCGGCCAACCCAGCATCGCTCAGTCGTCCGACGCACGGCCGTGCGAGATATGAAAGGGTTTGCGCCGTGCTGAGTGCCAAGGCCGAGCGTCATCGTGCTCGAGCGTTCGCCGTGCTAATGGCGATGGCGGCTCTGGCGCTCGCGCTGGCCCTTCCTGCGAGCGCCGCTGCGCGGCCTACTCAGAGGGCCAAGCCGTCCTTCAGCGCTCACGGCAGCGCTGAGCAGGTTTACGTCACTGGGCTAGCCCCGCGGGCGTCCGCTTCGCTGATCGATGCCGGCGGGAAGACCGTATTTACACAGCGAGCCGACAGTCTGGGCGGGCTGCTCTTCCGCAACGTGCACCCCGGCAACGGCTATCGGGTGCGCCTGGCGTCGAACGGAGCAGAGTCGGGGCCGATCACGGTCCACTCGGACGCCGCAAAGCCGTGGGATCCCGGCGTCTACAAGCAGACGATCAAGGATCAGGGCTACCAGTATCTGACTACGCGCGACGGCACCAAGTTGGCCATCGATGTCCACCCGCCGACGGCACCCGCGGGCGAGCCCGGACTGCCCCCGCTGCCCAAGGCCAGCGTGCCCTGGCCGACCCTGATCGAGTACTCCGGCTATGCGTACGCCGATCCGTCGGGCCCGGTCAACGGCATCGCGATCCTCGCCAACATCATGGGCTTCGCCGTCGTCGATGTGAACATGCGCGGGACCGGGTGCTCGGGCGGAGCGTTTGACTATTTCGAGCCGCTCCAGAACCTCGACGGCTACGACGTGATTCAGACGATCGCCCACCAATCGTGGGTGCTGCACCACAAGGTCGGCATGATGGGAATCTCCTACGGCGGAATCAGCCAGCTGTTCACCGCCCAGCTCGACCCCCCGTCGTTGGCGGCGATCGCGCCCCTTTCGACGATCGACGCCACGGCCACGACTCTCTATCCGGGCGGAATCCTCAACACGGGTTTCGCGGTCGCCTGGGCGAAGCAGCGACAGCACGACGCGAAGCCGGCGGGGCCGCACAGCGGTCAGCCCTACGCCTATCAGCAGATCCAGAACGGCGACAAGACCTGCAAGCACAACCAGGTCCTCCATGGCGAGGCCACGAACCTCATGGCCAAGATCCGGGCCAACAGTCACTACAAACCCAAGGTGGCGAATCCCCTCGATCCCACCACGTTCGTGCACAAGATCAAGGTCCCCACTTTCATGGCCTGTCAGTGGGAGGACGAGCAAACCGGTGGGCACTGCCCCGATCTCGCGCAGCACTTCACGGGCACCAAGCTGAAGTGGTTCAACTTCACCAACGGGCCCCACATCGACTCGCTGGACCCGTACACATTCGACCGCTGGTTCGACTTCCTGCAGTTATTCGTGGCGCGGCGGAACCCCGCCGAGCTCGCGTCAGTGATCCACGCCGCGGCCCCCGTGATCTACCAGGAAGCGATGGGGATCTCGGCGCTCAACTTACCCCTCGATCCGATCCAGACTGAGCTGACGTACGGCGACGCCCTGGCCGCGTTCAAGAAGCTGCCCGAGATCCGGGTCCTGTTCGACAATGGCGCCGGCCCCGACCCGATCACCAACACGACGACGGCCGGCAATCCCTATCCCGGCTTCATCGACTCGTTCAAATCGTTCCCCATTCCCGGCACCCAGGCACACTTCTGGTTCTTCGGCCCCGGCGGCACGCTGGGCTCCAGTGCGCCCGCGACCGGGGGCACCAACTCATACACCTCCGACGCGAAGGCCCTGCCGCTGAGGGACTACGGGCATTACAGCGAGGCTGGCGGCCTGTGGGGTAACGCATCCGACTGGAAATGGAAGTGGAAGCAGAATCCGTCCGGTACGGCCGTCTCCTACATCTCGGCGCCGCTCACGCAAAACACCACCGTGATCGGGGGCGGCGCCGTACACGTCTGGGTCCGCTCCTCGGCGCCCAACGTCGACGTCCAGGCGACGGTCAGCGAAGTTCGCCCGGACGGCAAGGAGACGTTTGTGCAGGACGGCTGGCTGCGAGCCAACGAGCGAAAGCTCGCCACCGGGACGGACAACCTCCTGGATCAGAAGAGCACGTTGCTCGAGCCCATCCCGAGCATGAAGCTCTCCGACGTTGCACCCATGCCCAAAGGGCGCTTCGTCGAGCTCGTGATCCCGCTCTACTTCGAGGGGCACGCCTACCGCGCGGGCTCGCGCATCCGCGTCACCATCGCCGCGCCGAACGGCACTCAGCCCGTTTGGTCGTTTGGCCAGACCGAGCCGAAGGGCACAGCGGACATGGCCGTCGCCTTCTCCAAGAAGATGCCCTCGAGTCTCATCCTCCCGGTCGTCCCGGGCGTGGCTGTGCCCACGGGGCTCCCCCCGTGCCCGAGCCTGCGCAACGAGCCCTGCCGGACCTACAAGCCCTTCACGAACGGCTAGCCATCGACCGTGCCCGTGAGGGCAGCGAGTGCCCGGCCGACGTAGCGCATCAGCTCTGAGTCGACCATGCCGCGAGAGGCTCGCCAGGGTCCTTCGTCGCGGTACATGGTCGCCAGCGAGCGGCTGATGCCGGGGTGACCGCCCGTGAACTGGTGCAGCAGGGCGCGCCAGCGTCCCGCCAGTTCGAGCATGCGGGCATCGGTCGCCGGCGTGCCGGCCGCGCGTTCTGCTTTCACGGCTTCGATGAGTTCGGCCCACTCGGCTTCCGCGCGGCTGATCGCCTCGTCGCCGAGTTCGGCCCCTAGCCGTGCGAGCTTCTCCTGCTGCTCGGTCCCGAAATAAGTGTCGATCATCGTGGTCTCCTGATTGTTTCGTCGCCGATATCGATCACCGTAGGCCGCAAATGGCCTATCGGGAAGGTCCAATCAGCGAGTGGGAGGCAAGACCAACTTATGCGGCGACCGCTATGGATCTGGGCCGAGCATGTGGTTGGATTGGGCGGATCGATATCCACCTCGTCTTGGACCGAGCGGCGCCATTGCGGGCGCAACTCGAGCGCCAGCTGCGCGACTCCATCCGAACCGGGCGGCTGCACGCCGGCGCCCGACTGCCTCCCAGCCGGCTGCTCGCCACTGAGATCGACGTATCCCGTGGCGTGGTCGTGGAGGCGTATTCACAGCTGGTGGCCGAGGGCTACCTGGTGGCGCGCGCCGGCGACGGTACCCGTGTCGCCGAGGGGCTCGCGCAGCAACCGCCCGCCGCCCGGGCGGTCGCCCCGGCCACCCGCCGGGTCCGGTACGAGCTGCGGAGCGGTGTGCCGGACCTCTCGTTCTTTCCTCGGAGGGCGTGGCACGGAGCGGTCGCAACCGCGTTGCGCGAGCTGCCTGACGCCGCGTTTGGCTACGGATCGCGCCGCGGCCTGCGTCAACTGCGGGTCGCGCTGAGCGATTACCTGGGCCGTGTCCGAGCGATCGTGGCGGATCCCGACCGGGTGTCCGTCACATCCGGCGCTGCGCATGGGATGGAGATCCTGTGGCAGACCATCCGCGAGCGAGGGGCCACGCGCGTGGCCGTCGAAGACCCCGCCTGGTCGGCGATCCCCGACACGATTACCCAGGCCGCGCTCGAGCCGGTCGCCGTCCCCGTCGACCGTTACGGGCTAAAGGTCGGCGAGCTCGAAGGGAAGGGTCTCGATGCGGTCGTGCTTTCGCCGGCTCACCAGTACCCGACGGGCGCGGTCCTTAGCCCTTCTCGCCGCGCCGAGCTGATCGCCTGGGCACGGCGCCGTGGGGCGCTGATCGTCGAGGACGACTACGACGCCGAGTACCGCTACGACCGCGAGCCGATTGCCTCCCTGCAGGGCCTCGCCCCCGACTGCGTGGCCTACGTGGGATCGGTCAGCAAGACGCTCGCGCCCGGCCTGCGGCTGGGTTGGCTGCTGGCGCCCAGTCACCTCGTGGGCGAGTTGAGGGCTCAGCACGCGATCACCCGGGCGATGCCGTCGGTGCTGACGCAAGCCGCTTACGCCTCGCTACTCGAGCGTGGCGAGATCGACCGCCACCTCCGACGAACGCGCCGTCGCTACCACGCACGCCGCAACACCCTCATAGAGGCGCTCGAACGGTGGCTGCCAGAGGCACGCGTAGGTGGTGCGTCGGCCGGTCTTCACCTGATCGCCTGGCTCCCGGATACGGCCGATGAAGCCGCCATCAGCGACGCCGCCGCCGCCCGCGGAGTGGCGGTCCACACCCTGCATCGCGACTGTGCGGTAGTGGGATCGCGTCCTCCCGCCCTGCTGCTGGGGTACGGACTCATCACCGAGCAGGCGATTCCTGCGGCGATCCGTGAGCTCGCCCGGGCGGCCGCGGGCTAACACGGTCATGGTCCGCCGGCCGGACGGCGGATTGGCCCTTCCGATCGCGCGCCGGCGGACATAGCGTCGCGTCTGAAAGCGACGAATGCTGACGGCGTGCAATCCAGAAAAGCCAAGCGTGTCCTGATCGTCGGGGCGCGCGGCGCGCTCGGGCGGCTAACCGTGCGCGCATTTGAGGCGTGCTCATGGGAGATCGTGCGTGGGACCAGGGCGCCGGTCGCGCACGGAGACATCGGCGTCGCGCTCGACCGGATCGACTCGGTCCGCGCGGCTGCCCGCGACCACGACCTGATCATCAACGCGGTACCTCACGGCGACCTGCTGATGGAGCGGGCGGTGCTCGAATACGGGGGCGCGCTGATCAACATTTCCGCGCTGCCGGCCGCGGCCAGTCGCGCGCTGCGTGCGGTGGCCGGTGGGGCACGAGGCACGGTGATTCTCAACGCTGGGTTCGTGCCCGGCGTGAGCAATCTGGTCGCGGCCGACCTCCTGCGCGCGCACCCAGAGGCTGACGAGCTCGAGCTCGTGCTCACGATCTCCGTGTTCTCGACGCGCGGGCCGGCCGGTGCTGCCTTCGTTGACCACGGACTGAGGGTGCTTGCGCGTCACCGGACCGCCGTGGTCCCTCTCCCGGAGCCCTTCGGCGAGAGCGACTGCGTGGGCTTTTCCGAGGACGACGCGGGCTGGCTGGGCGGCATAGCCGAAGGGCGTGTGGTTCGCGTTTACGTGCGACTGGCTGAGCCTGCAGCTCAACGGTGTCTACTGGCGCAAAACAGGGCCGGCACATTGACCGCCTCGTCGGGATGCCCCGTGGTCACAGCGACGCCGGCAACAGGGCGCGCAAGCCGCGAGCCCGTCGCGCATTGGATCGCTGTGAAGCTGCGCGGGAACCGCCTCGCCGCGCGGACCTTGGAGTGCGCAGGCCACTATGCGCACGCCGCGCGATGCGCGCTGATGTTCGCCGAGAACCTGCTCGAGGAGCCGCGAAGGGCCGGGTGCTTCGATCCCGAGGAGGTGTTTACGTTCGACGAGCTCAAACCCAAGCTGGCGGGCTCAGGGATCTGCACCGTGGATGCCGATCTGGGCTGATATCAATATGAGCGTCGGTTGACTCACGATGCGCGGGCGGTTGAAACGGTGTCGCCGCCTCGAGCTGTACCTGGCAAAGTCGAGCGAGAGGGAGGCGGGTGATGTTGCATCGCAAGCTGGTGGCGGAGGCGGTCGGAACGGCGCTCCTGGTATTCCTGGCGGTGGGGGTGGCGACACTCAGCTTTGGCTTCAAGCTGACGGGCTCTTCGACATCCGCCGGTGTCGTGGCGACCGCGTTTTCGTTCGGACTTGTGCTGTTGGCGCTGGCCTACACGCTGGGGCCAGTCTCGGGATGTCACATAAACCCGGCCGTCACGATGGGATTTCTGGTCTCGGGGCGAATGAAAATCACCGAGGCGGTCGCCTTCTGGATCGCCCAGTTCATCGGTGGCATCCTCGGCGCGCTCGCGCTATGGGGCATCTTTTCCGGCGCGCCGGGCTATTCGACCTCTAACCAGGGACTCGGCACCGATGGCTGGGGTCCCCACGTCTCGATCATTGGAATCGGCGTGGGTGGAGCGTTTGCCACGGAGGTCATTCTGACCTTCGTTTTCGTGCTGGTGGTGTTGCTCGCCACGAGCCGCATCGGCTCGCCGGGCATCGCTGGGCTGTCGATCGGCTTCGCGCTGACCATGGTCCATCTGATCGGAATCCCGCTGACCGGAACCTCGGTCAATCCGGCACGCAGCCTCGGCCCGGCGATAATCGTGGGCGGCAAGGCGCTTTCGCAGGTATGGCTGTTCCTCGTAGCCCCGCCGATCGGAGGCGCCATCGCGGCTCTGTTCTACCGCTACATGGTGCCGACCGAGGAGGTCGCCGTTCCCACGGCGATCGCGGAAGGGGAGGTGGAGCGGACCACGGCGACCCCGTGAGGGCCGGCTCTACTTGGCGTCGACGCGAACCGTCGCCACGTTCCAGCCGCCGATGGTGACCACCGGCGAGCGCCCGCGCAGCTCCGCCTTGCGATAGGAGGCATGGAGCGTCTCGGACTCTCCCGGCCACAGGGTGATGTCGTCATCCGACCAGAAGACCGGTAGGACCTCGTTGTCCCCTGCGTCGGGCACTCCCGCAGCGCTGCCACGGCGCAGATCGGCGCGCAGGAAGAATGCCACCGCCCTCTTGGTGGAAGTGTTCTTGATCGTCACGTCGGTGACCGCATTCGCGCCGTCGAGACCGCGCCCCGAATGGGTATGGGCGGTGACCTTCACATGCGCCGCCGGGAGACCGTTCAGTGCCCGGAGATTCGCATATTGGTTCATGGTCGCCTGAGGCAGGCCCATCGTCTTCTTCCAGTTGACGAGGTCCTTCTGGGTGGAGAGCCAGTAGACGTTGTGGTCAATGACGTCGCCGTTGTGCCGGAGCAACACCTCTACGAAGTAGGTTTTGGCCGCCGTCGGCGGCTTCGTGGTGGCGGGCACCTTCGGATGCAGGAGGCCGGTCACGACCTGCTGGCTTTTGAGCGTGATGCCGGCGCGAGATTTGCGGTCGAGTAGCTTGCCGTCCAGCGCGTAGACGTTCGCCTCGACGGACAGGCCGCGCTCGGTTTGCGGGCCGAGGTTGTCGACCGCGACCGTTCCGTTGTCATACGCGTAGAGCGCGTGCAGCGTCTCGTTGGCCTTCTTGGCCCCGAAGTAGCTTCCTGCCTGGTCGAAGTCGTAGTTGTAGAGATCCCACAGCAGCGAGGGCCAGCCCTTGTTCAGCTGCCAGTAGTCGACGCCGGTCGAGGGCGCCTTGCGCCGGGTGGAGTGGTCGATGTAAGCCTCGAACTGCGCCCGCTGTAGCTCGTAGTCCATGACCTGGGCCTTGTCCACGTATCCGGTCAGGCTCGACCAGCCGCCGTAGCGCGCCTTGAGCGCCTTGTCGAAGTCGTGCAGCGTCCCGAAGGCGTAGCCGTAGTTCTTCTTCTTGTTGGGGAGCTGGTTCTCGTAGTTGAGGTGGTACTGGTTGTAGTTGGGGTCCCGCCATAGCTTGGCCTGCTCAAACGGCGACATGAAGCGCTTGATCGAGGCCAGCGTGGGCACGGTGTCGCCTGAGCTGGCTTCACTGTCAAAGGCCCATGCACCGCCGACGTTGGTCCGAGTTGAATCATTGGGGTCATAGCGCGTCGAGTACCAGTAGCTCGGCGGCACCCAGTCGTAGGGCCCTTCCTTCTCCCCGGACCAGCCAAGCTTGGTGCCTCGCTTGTACTCGGCGGACGAGATCAGCGGATCCTGGAAATCCGCTTGGTGGAAGGCCTTGAGCGACACCGCTTCCTGGCGGGGAGTCGGGTTGTTGTCACTCCAGCTGAAGTTGAGCACGCTGGGGTGGTTGCGCAGGTTCTCCCCGATGGTGCGCGCGGAGTTGTAGAGCACCTCGAAGTCGTGGTTGCTGGTTAGCTTTGAGTCCTGGAGTTGCCAGGCGTCGCAGCATTGAAAGCCCCCGTCGACGAGGATCCCGGCGCGATCCATCTGCTCATAGAAGTTCTGAGGCATCTGCTTGCCCTCGGTGCGGATGCCGTTGATCCCGAGGTTCTTCATGATCGCGATCTGCTGTGCGGTGTTGGTCGCCGAGTAGTGCAGGAAGAGGTTCTCGGACCAGCCGCCGCCGCGGAAGATGAAGGGCCTGCCGTTGACCAGGAACTGACGCGAGCCATGCGGCGCCATCGGCGACGCTCCGATCAAGCGCGAGGTGACGGTGCGGATTCCGAAAGTCTCCGATTCAGTGTCCGCCGGCTGGCCGTGCTGGCGCACGCTCATGGTCATGCCGTACAGAGGCTGAGACCCCATCCGGTAGGGCCACCACACGCGTGGGTGGTGGATCGTGAGCTTGAAAGTGACCGTGCGGCTGGCACGAGGCTCAAGGCTGATCGACCGTCCGAGCGCGTGCGCGCTCATCAGCTTCGAATGGACGCTCGCCGTCACCAATCCCGACTGGGTCCTACCCGACTCGTTGCTCACCTCGCCCTTCACGAGCAGCGTCGCGCGCGAGAAGTTGCGCGCGTCGTGCTGCACGACGTGGGCGTCGCTAAGCGCCAGCGGCCCCGACGTATGCAGCTGGATGGGGAATTGGATCCCGGCGTTGTTGTCCGGCGGGATCTGGGTCCAGTCGACGTTGTCGAGCGTGAACATTCTGTTGGGGTTGTTGGGGTAGACCCTCAGCGCCAGGGCGTTGATGCCATGGCGAAGCCGCCCCGTGATGTCGAACGTGTATCGCGTGAAGTCACCCTGCACGGTGAAGTGCGTCGCGACCCGCTTGCCGTTGAGCCATACGTCGGCCTCGCCCACGACGCCGTTGACGATCAGCTGGGCGTGCTGCGAGGAACCAAGATGCGACGAGAAGGTGGTGCGAAACCACCAGGGCATCGCGAAGCGCTTGATGGTGTCCTGGCCGACTCGGTTCATGTAGCCGAAGCAGCGCTTCATGTTGGTGGAGAAGAAGACGTTCGGGCAATGGCCCGTCTGCACGAGCGCGTTGACCTCGGTGCCGACAGCGCCAGCATCGTCGGGGTGGACATGCAGCCACGAACCAGTGGCGAAGCCAGGCTTCGAAATAGTCTCGCCGGGTTGCGGGGCCGCAGCGCTGCTCTGGACCTGCCAGCCGTGCAGGCCTAGCGTCGTCATGCGGGCGGACGCGCTCGCCGTTGGAGACACCGCGAACCCTGCTACCGCCGCGAGTATGGAAAGAGTCTTGACCGGCACAAATCGAGACACGCTGACCCTCCTCCTGAGACCTTCCTGCTCGGTCCACACGGACCGGCTTTTTGTGAACGGGACTTACCAATATCTGGAACGGCATTAGCTTTTGGTCATCGACGTCCAGCCAGCCGAGTTAGTGACCCTTTCGGGGTCAGCGATCGCGACATGGCATGCCACAAGCCTTGACCCCAGCGGCTCGGGCCGGGGCGTCACCTCCGCGCACTTCTCGATCGCATATGGACAACGCCATCTGAAGCGGCAGCCCTCGCTCGGGTCGATCACTTTTGGCGGCTCGCCGCTGTCGGCGGCGATCGACGCAAGCTTCTCGCGGGGGTCGGCCACCGCCGAGAGGAGCAGCTGCGTATACGGGTGCTTGGGCTCTTGCAGCACATCCTCGGTAGCTCCGGTCTCCACCAGGTGACCCGCGTACATCACCACGACGCGGTCGGCGACGTATCGCGCACTCGCGATGTCGTGAGTGATGTAGAGGATGGAGACGCCTTCCTGTTCGCGGAGGTTGGCCATCATGTTCAGAACTCCGGCGCGGATCGAAACGTCGAGCATTGACACTGGCTCATCCGCCAAGATCAGCTTGGGTCGTACCGCCAGGGCCTGGGCGAAGCCGACCCTCTGGCGCTCGCCTCCGCTCATTTCGTGCGGAAACTTCTTGAGCATCTCAGCGCTCAGTCCCACGCTCTCGAACACGCGCTTGGCTTCTTCGCGGCGCTGGTGTCGATCCAGCTCGGGCCGATGCAGGACCAAATTGCGCATCACCCCGTGGGAGACGCGGAACACGGGGTTGAAGGCGCTGTAGGGATCCTGGAAGACCATCGCCACCTCCCCGCGGTACCAGAGCATGTCTTTACGGGAGCGGAGGCTTTTCAGCGCACGGTCTCGGAAATAGATTTCGCCCCGGGTGGGCGAGTAGACCCGGGCCAGGAGCCGGGCAACAGTGCTTTTGCCGCTGCCGCTTTCCCCCACGAGAGCCACGATCTCGCGCTCCTTGATGGCCAGGTCGAAGTCATCGACCGCGTGCAGCATCCGCTTCGAGAACATCCCGCCGAGGCGGAAATGGCGCGTGAGGTTTGTGGCGCGCAGCAGCGCCTCGCCGGCGGGAGCGACGCTGTTGCCGGCCTGGCCGGCCATGTTCACCTGCTCAGCCCGCGTGGTCGGCCTCCTCCGCGTACAGAAGACACCGCACTCGGGCGCCACGGACGTTGTAGAGCTCAGGTTCGGTAGTCGGGCACGTCGCCATCACCTCGGGGCAGCGGGGATGAAATCGGCAACCGCTGGGTGGGCGCGCAAGGTTGGGAGGACTCCCCGGGATTCCGCTGAGGCTGCGGCGGGGCCCTCGAATTGAGGGAAACGAGTCCATCAAGCCGCGGCTGTAGGGGTGCAGCGGCCGCTCGAAGATCGCGTCGGTCCCAGCCGCCTCCGCGACCTGTCCCGCGTACATGACCATCACCCGATCCGAGTAGCGGCTCACCACCGACATGTCGTGGGTTACGAAGACGACAGCGAACCCGAGTCTCTGTTGCAGGTCCTTGACTTTGCTCATCAACGATTGTTGTGCCACGACGTCGAGGGCCGAGGTTGGTTCGTCCATGATCACGAGCTGCGGGGTAAACAGGAGCGCCATGGCGATCATCGCCCGCTGTCGCATCCCGCCGCTTAGTTGGTGCGGGTAACTCTGCAGGTGGGCGGCGTCAATCCCCACCAGGCTGAGAACTTCCGCCGACCGTGCCCGGATCTCTTGGGCCGACGACTTACCGTGTGCTTGGAGAGTGTCTTTGAACTGTGCTCCGATGCTCTTCATCGGATTGAGCGAGTTCATGGCACTCTGCATCACCACCGAATAGTCGCGCCAGCGCATGTGGCGAAGCGCATCGGCTGAGAGACGTACCATGTCGTTGCCCCGGAACGTGACCTTTCCGCCGGATATCTCGCCTGGGGGTGAGAGCAGCTGAGCCACGGCGAAAAGGAGCGTCGACTTCCCGCAGCCGGACTCGCCGACGATCCCCAAAAACTCTCCCGGTTGCACCGAAAAGCTGACGTGATTCACCGCGCGAACGGTGGCGCGATCCGCCAAGTAGTCGACCATTAGGTCGGAGACTTCAAGCAGAGGCTCGGCCACGCTGCCTCCTCAGCGTACGTCGCCTTCTGATGGGCCGAAGAGCAGGATTCCCGATCTCATCGAAGGCGTAGTTCAGAAGCGCGAACGCAGTGCCCAGCACGGCGACCGCCGCGCCCGGCGCCAGCGCCCACCACGCATTTCCCGCCTCCAGTGCCGATGCTGCCTGCGCGTTGTAAAGCATCGTGCCCCACATGAGGTCGCTGCTGTTGCCCAATCCAAGGAACTGAAGGCTGGCCGCAAATCCCACGACATACACCGCGAGCGAGAGGAAGGAGGCAGCCAGCAGCGAGGTCATCGTGGGGACGATCTCGACCAGGATGATGTAAAGCGGACGCTCGCCCCGAACCCTCGCGGCGACGAGAAAGTCACGGTTGCGAACAGCCAGCCCCTGTGACCGCAGTTGCCGGGCCTGGAAGGCCCAGCTTGTGATGCACAGCACGATGATCAGCGACGTGACCCCGGGTGGGAGGTAGGCCGCCAGCAGAATCAGCAGCGGAAGCACGGGAAGAATCAAGAAAACGTCTGTCACCACGGTCAGGACGCGATCTGTCACTCCCCCTACGTAAGCGGCGGTCACGCCGACGATCATCGAGACGAACGTGGCGATCGAGCTCACGATGAGCGTGACGATGAGTGTCAGGCGCGTGCTCCATATGAGCTGAGAAAAAACGTCCTGCCCGAGTTGCGTCGTCCCCAGCAGGTGCTTCGCAGACGGTCCGGCGTCGGATGCGTAGATGGCCGCGTGAGGGTTATCAGGGGCGATCAGTCCTGGAAACGCCGCCACGAAGCAGATCACAAGCAGTATGACCGCTCCCACGGCCGCTTTCCGGTTGCCGAGAACGGCGCGAAGAAGGCGCTTGGGCGCACCCTGCACCTCGAAGTCAGTCGCTTCTTCGGTGGCCGCGATGTCGACTAAGCCAGTTGTCATCTCACGCCTCTCGCGTCCGAGGATCCAGGACCGCGGTCAGCAGGTCCGCGATCAGCACGCAGACCAACACCGCAAGCGTGTAGAAGAGGAACAGGCCCTGCATCAGCGGCAGATCGTGATCGGTCGTAGCCGTGTAGAAGAGATAGCCGAGTCCCGGATACGAGAACAGGTACTCGATCACGATCGCACCGCCCAACACGTAGCCAAGCTGCATCGCGAACCCGGTCAGGTTGGGAAGGATCGCGTTGCGGCCCGCGTAGTCGAGCATGACGCGTCGGTTCGGCAGCCCCTTGGCTCGGCCAGTTTTGACGTAGTCCTCGGAGATCGTGGTGATCATGTTGTTGCGCATCGAATACACCCACAGACCCGCGGTCACGACCACCAGACTGAGCCCCGGCAAGATGGCGTGCTGGAGCACGTCTCCAATGAAGGACAACGAGAAAGACGGGGTCGCCCCGATGCTGTAGTTGGAGCCGAGAGGCAGCCAATTCAGCTTCACCGCGAAGACGTAGATGAGCAGTAGGCCGACGAAGAAAACTGGGATCGTCGAGACGATGAACAGAGTCGGCGGGAGAATCGCGTCGAGCCTTCCGCCTCGCCACCACGCGCTGGCCACGCCGGCAAGGGTGCCGATCAAAAACGCGATAACCGTCGTGACCCCGACCAACCCCAGGGTCCACGGCAGCTTCGAAGTGATCTCGGTCATCACCGGTACGCCTTGGGCGGTGACCCCGAACTGCCCGGTCAGGCAGTTCCCGAGGTACTGAAAGTACGCGGCGAGGATGTTTTGGTGGGTATGTACCCCGAACTGGATTTCGAGCGCGTGGAGCGCAGCGGGGTTGACGCCGCGAAACGTTCCGAGCACCGCGCTCGCCTCGTTGCCCGGCATCACCCGCGGAATGATGAAGTTGACCGTCAGCGCAGCCCAAAGGGTTACGACGAACAGGCCTAGCCGCCGCGAGAGATACCTCATCGTCTAAGAGCGCCGAATCTCAGTCGCGGTGACGCCCGCCTCCTCAGTGGACAGGCTTCAGGTGCGTAAGCACCACTGCATTGTCGGGGAACGAGTACGGCGACGGTTGCGCGTAAGGATTCGACGAGGTGGGCCAGCCGCTGAAGTGCGACGTGTCGTACTGGAACCAATCGACGCCCTCGGTGACGGGAATGAACGGGATGTCACTCACCATCACCTTCTGGACCTGGTGCATGAGCGCAACCTGCTCGGACGGGGTGGCTCCCGAGTACTGGTTGAAGAGGGCGTCGGTCGACGGCGAGTTGAAACGCTCGAAGTTCGTCGAGCCGATATTCCCGCTGAACAGCAGTCCTCGGAGCTCGTAGTACGGGCTGGGTCCGGGGGCCGCAGCCGGACCTCCGCTCCCCGCATACGCGAGCTGGAACTTGCCACTCTGAAGGTCCGTGGTGTATGGCCCTGTGTTCTCATCCTGGACGGTCACGGCGATTCCTGCGGCCTTCAGCTGTTGAGCTATCAGCTGCAGCGACGCGTCCCAGTCAGAAAAGCCACTGATCGTCTTGATCGTGAACGAGAGTGGTTGCCCGCTCTTGCTCTGGTAAATCCCATTTGAGCCCTTCTTGAAGCCCGCGGACTTCAAGATTTGCTCCGCCTTGGCGGGATCGTAGGTCGGCTGCGAGAGGGAGCCGTCAAACCAGCTCTGGAATGTCGGCGTGATGACGCCCGATTGGTTGGCCGGCTTTTGATAACCGCTCTCTCCCACCTGCCCAACCTTGGGCTTGTCTATGGCGTAAGCGATTGCTTTCCGTACCGCGAGTTGCTTGAGAAGTGGGTTATCGAGGTTGGGGAACAGCGATACGTTCAGGACGGGCGGGAACCAGTAGTGGCGGTGCGTTGGATCCTTTGAGATGTAGAACGAGTGGATGTTCGGGACATACTGGCCGCCCCACTGAGCGTTGCCTTGAGATAGGTAGAGGTTGGCTGGCGTGTTGCTCAGGAACGCCGGATAGTCGACCTCCTTCACGGCCGGCACCGGATGACTCGGGGTGCTCTGCCAGTAGTTGGGGTTGCGCAGGTACTTGATGTTCTGCGGCGCACAGTTGGCGACCTTGTAGGGCCCGGTGCCCACAGGGTTCGTGTCCTTGTAGGTGTGGAGGCTGCTTTGATCCAGCTTGGACCAGATGTGCTTCGGAACGATGGGCGTCAGGTCTGCGACGAAGTAGTAGTACGGCTGGGCCGCCTTCTTGAAGGTGAACACGACCTGGTCAGACCCCTTCTGGGCCACGTTGGTCAGTGGTCCGCCGTCTGTGGTCCACAGCGCGTTGACGTCGATTGCCTTGTCGCTCTTCATCGCGTTGAACGTGTATGCCACGTCGGCCGCGCTGAAGGGTTTGCCGTCGTTCCACTTGACGCCGTTGCGCATTGTGAAGGTCAGTGTCTTGAAGCCGTTGGACCACTTTGACGAGGTCGCCAGCCAAGCCTTGCCCGGATTGCTGCTAGTCGTGCTCTTGAGGATGTTTACGAACTGCAGCGGCTCATAGACGAAGGCGAATGACGTGATCGTGACGGCCGGGTTGAACGGGTTGAACTGGCAGGTCCACGTTGACCCACTCTCGTTGTCGATAACTAGCTTGCCCGCGACCGTCTTGCTGGATCCTCCACCGCAGGCGGTCGCCAGTAGACCGACCGCGGCCAATAGTGGGAGCCATTTGAAGCGCTTCATCGACAGCCTCCGTCCCCTCTCGACAGTCGCCAGCTGACCGCTGGCCCAGAATCTGTGGCGTGCGCGACTCGCATCACCGCCCGTGCCAGTCGCTTCGCGGCGGGTCGCGATATCGACGTGTAGCCGCCAACGCGACATTCCCTGATGTGCTCAACCGATGTGGCCATTTGGAAAATGACTAAACAAAAGGACTATATCGCGCCTAATAGGGCGCAGCAACTAAAAGAACGGATTGGAGGATCCTTTTCCAATTCGCGTCAGAGCTCGTGCTAATCCAGTGGTCCGGCTGCCGCTGCCAGCTTCTTCCGGCGCTTGGGCGATGCGACCGCCTGCGAGAGCAACTGCGTGCGGGCGGCTCGGAGCGCGACGGCGACTGCCCCCTGTAGGGCCGCCCGCTCGCCGAGGACGCTGGTCTCGATCCGTGCGGTGATCGGGACGAGCGCCGCCGCCGACCCGCGGACTGGCCGCAGCAGCAGGGGGCTCGCGCCGATGCCGCCGCCGAGCACGACGAGCTCAGGGTCGAGGATCGCGCAGACCGTTGCGATTGCCGTGCCGAGGCGCGAGGCGACATGATCGACCACCGAGCGCGCCGCGGCGCTTCCCGCGACCGCGAGCTCGAACACCTCGTGGACGGACGAAGGGGCAGGGTCGTCGGTACCGCGACGCGCGTTGAAAGCCGTCACGATCCCCGCGGCCCCGAGCTCGTCCTCGAGTCCTCCATGCAAACGGTGGCGGGGATTGAACGGGTCGCCGACCAAGGGCAGATAGGCGATTTCACCTGCGGCGCCGTGCGCGCCCCGTACCAGCTCGTCGTCGATGATCATCCCCATCCCCACGCCCGCCCCGATCGCGATGAACACCATCGTCGAGACCCCTCTGGCAAGGCCAAACCACTTCTCGCCGACCGCGGCGAGATTGACGTTGTTCTCCACGAGCACCGGTATGTCAAACCGGCCCCTGATTACCTCGAGTGGATCAAAGCCGCCCTCGGGCACCACGTTGTAGGCCAGCGAGGTGACCCGGCCGCTCTTCTGATCGACCACTCCGGGCGCGGAGATCGCAAGGGCCAGAGGTGGCCCGTGCGTGGCGCCCGCCTCGTCGATCACCTCGCTGACCATCTCGAGGATCTGCACTCCCACGGCTCGTGCGCCGTCCTTGGTCGTCGGCTGCTTCACGTCACAGATGGGCTCTCCGAAGAGATCGGCTGCGGCCACCCGGACATTGGTGCCGCCGATGTCACCGCCGACGACGAACCCCGCTTGGGCGCTGACGACATAAGCCACCGGCTTGCGCCCCCGCGGGCCGGCGCGCCGGCCCGCGGCGTGGACGAGCCCAGCATGCTCGAGCCTGCTGACCGCCGCCGACACCGTCGGCTTGGAGAGGTTGGTCGACGTCGAGATCTGTGGACGCGTAATTGGACCTTCGCGGAAAATGGTCTCGAGCACGGCCTGCTCGCCGAGTTCTCGCAAGAGGCTCAACCGCGAGTCGCGTCCCTCCCGGTCGCCCCACCCGTCTTGGCTCAGATCACGCATTGAGGTTAGATTCCTTGACGAATGCTCCGATGTGAAGCTACCGAAGAATAAGCCTTATTACCGCTTAAGGTAGGATTCTTGCGAAAGGTGGCGTCTGTAACTGTGATCGGATGCGTCCAGGCCGACGTGTTGACGAGCCCCGTAACCGATCTGCCGCCGGCGGGCGGAACGCTTTTGACCGACCGCGTGAGCGTCCGCGTCGGAGGCGCCGGTGCAAACTCGGCGCTGGCACTCGCCGAAACCGGGATGGAGGTTCGCTTGATCGGTTGCGTAGGTGACGATCAGCTTGGCCGCTGGATGCGCGAGGAACTGTTGCCGGCGGGGCTCGCCGATGAGCTCCTCATCGCCGACGCCGGCTCGAGCGGCCTGACCGTGGCACTCGAGTCGCCTCAGCGCGACAGAACCTTTCTCACCTACCTCGGGGTCAACGCCGACTGGAGCGCGGAGATGATACCGAGGGACGCTCTCGATACAGAGAACCTGCTGCTCTGCGATTACTTCGTTGCCCCCAGGCTCCAAGGCGACGTCGCGCAGAATCTTCTTGCAACGACGCGCGCGCGCGGTGGGCGCACGTTTTTCGATACCGCCTGGGATCCGGGGGGATTCGATGTCGCCACTCGCGCGCAGGTGGGAGATGTGCTGCGCTTTGTCGACGTGTTCCTTCCCAACGAAGCCGAAGCGTGTGCCCTGGCCGGAGTGCAGCCGAGTGCGGCGCGCGCCGCGGCGCGCCACTTGCAGAAGCTCTCGGGCGGCTGGATCGTGGTCAAGCTCGGTGCGCGCGGCTGCGTGGCGTCCGGGCCGGACCGAATGGAGCTCGAGATCCCTGCTCCCGTGGTGGAGATCGTCGACTCCACAGGGGCGGGGGACGCCTTCAATGCCGGCCTCATCCACGCCCTGAGCGACGGCGCGGAGTGGCCCGAGGCGCTGACGGCTGCAACTCGATTTGCCTCGGCGATCATCGCCCGCCCTTCCGATGAGCGCTACAGGGTCGCCGTGATCGACGACATTTCACCCGAGTGACCGGCGCCTACCTCGTGGATCTCGACGGCGTGCTTGTCGACTCGCTCGGTGCAGCGACTCGGTCCTGGACGTGGTGGGCGTCGCGCCACGGCCTCGATCCCGGACCGTTCATTCGGGCTCACGGCCGGCCGAGCAGGGAGGCCATCGCGGAGCTAGCCCCTGCGCTCGATGCCGATGCCGAGGCTGTGCTGGTCGAGGAACGTGAGATTGCAGACACCGACGTGGCTGCCTTGCCGGGGGCGACCGCGATGCTGGCGGCCACACGACCCGTCGCGATCGTGACCTCGGGCGGTCGGCGTCTGGCGGAGGCGCGGCTGCGGGCTGCCGGGCTCCCGCGCCCGGAGGTGCTCGTCAGCGTGGACTCGATATCTCGCGGAAAGCCGGATCCGGAGCCATATCTGTACGCCGCCCAGCGGCTCAAAATTTCGCCGAGCCGTTGCACGGTGTTCGAAGACGCCCCGGCAGGGGTTGCCGCCGGCAAGGCGGCCGGTATGTGCGTCGTCGCGCTCACCACTACCGTCGACGCCGCCGAGCTGGCCGGGGCCGATCGCATCGTCCGAGACTTGGCCGAGTACCTCGATGGGGGAGTTCCGTGAGTTGGGCATTGTGTCTCGGAAGGATCGAGCGATGAAGCTCGCGGTGATCGGCGCCGGGTCCACCTACACCCCTGAGTTGATCTCGGGCCTGATGCGTGAGTGCGACCGACTCGAGGTGAGCGAGCTGGTCCTCCACGACATCGATCGCGAGCGCCGCGATGTGGTCGGAGGGCTAGCTCGGCGCATCCTGGAGCGCCAGGGTTACGCTGGAGTGGTTCAGCTGACCGGCGACGTCGACCGCGCGCTGGATGGCGCCAGCGCGGTTCTCGTTCAGATTCGAGTGGGCGGACAGGCCGCACGTCTACGAGACGAGACCGTCCCCGCCGCGTGCGGCTGCGTCGGTCAGGAGACCACGGGAGCAGGCGGTCTCGCGAAAGCGTTGCGCACAGTGCCGGTCGTGCTCGAGATCGCGGCTCGGGCACGCGAGCTCGCCTCGAGCGATGCATGGATCATCGACTTCACCAATCCGGTCGGAATCGTCACGCGAGCGTTGCTCGACGAAGGACACCGGGCGGTGGGTCTCTGCAACGTGGCGATCACCATGCAGCGTCTGATCGCAGACCTGCTGGACGTCGGTCCGGAACGGGTGAGGGTCGACCAGGTAGGCCTGAATCACCTGACCTGGATCCGCGCGGTCTACCTGGATGGGCGCGAAGTTCTCGGGGACGTGGTGGCGAGCCATGGGGAGGCGCTCGCTCGCGAGGTAGGGCTGCCGGCGCAGCTGATGGAACGGCTCGGGGCGATTCCCTCCTATTACCTGCGTTATTTCTACGCCGAGCGCGAGGTCCTGCGAGAACAATCCGTGACAACTCCGCGGGCGCAGACCGTTGCAGACATTGAGCTGCGGCTGCTGGAGCTCTACCGCGACCCGGCACTTGTCGAGAAACCCGCCCTTCTCGATCAGCGCGGCGGCGCCTACTACAGCGAGGCGGCGATCCAGCTTCTGGCTTCTCTCACCAGCGGCACCGACGACGTGCAGGTGGTCGATGTCCGCAACTACGGGACCCTTGCCGGTCTCGCCGACGACGACGTAGTTGAGGTCCCCGCCCGAATCCGATCGAGCGGTCCGGTGCCCCTGCCGCAGGATCCGCTCTCGCCCGAGCTGCTGGCCCTCGTAGCGCACGTCGCCGCCTACGAGCGGCTCGCGGCCACCGCCGCCAGGAGTGGTGATCTGGAGGCGGCCCGCCTGGCGCTGCTGGCGAATCCGCTGGTGCGCGAGTGGGAGCTCGCCGACTGTCTCCTCGATGATTTGGTTATGCCTTCCAGCCGGGCCGTGGGTAACCCCCAGAAAGCCCCCGGTCGCGACGCCACGCCCGTGGAGCCGGGCGAGCGGGTCGTGCTGGCCGTGGACGGCGGAGCATGCAAGACGGACCTAGCCCTCGTCGGCACGAGCGGCAGGCTGCTGGCGCTCGCCCGCGGGGGCGGAAGCTCTGCGCACCAGATCGGGTTAGACGGCTGCGTCGCGCTGCTGGGGGGCCTGCTGGCGAAGGCCGTCGCGAGCGCTGGGCTCCCCCAGGGTCGCCGTCCAGCTGCCGACACCGGGAAGCTCATGGTTGCGGGGGCCGATCTGCCCGAAGAACGCGACGCGCTTCATCGGCGCATCGAGCAACTCGGATGGGCGCAGCGGTTGACCGTCGACAACGACACTCTTGCTCTGCTCCGTTCCGGCACCGACCGCGGCTGGGGGGTCGCAGTCGTTTGCGGCAGCGGCATCAACTGCATCGGGATCGCGCCCGACGGTCGAGAACTTCGTTTTCCTTCTCTGGGCGAGATCACCGGGGATTGGGGTGGGGGCTCGGACGTTGGTCTGGCCGCATTGGCGGCCGCCGCTCGCAGTGCCGACGGTCGCGGCGCTCGCACGATCCTGGAGACGACGGTGCCGGCTCACTTCAAGCTGGCGCGACCGTTCGACGTTGGACGCGCGGTTCATCTCGGTGAGATTCCCACAGAGCGCCTTGGGGAGCTCGCCCGCGTGGTCTTCGCGGCCGCAGAGGACGGCGACGCTGTGGCGGCGGCCATGGTGCGCCGCGTCGCGGACGAGGTCGTCACCACCGCCGCAGCGACCATGCGACGGCTGGATCTGCTCGATGAGGCACCCGATGTAGTGCTGGGCGGGGGTCTCATCCGCGCGGCGTCGCGTGAGGTGATCGAGAGGATCGCGGGCGTGGTCAAGCAGATCGCCCCGGCTGCGACGGTGGTCACGGTGAGGACGGGACCGATCGTGGGAGCGGCGCTGCTGGGCCTGGATGAGATGACGGCGCCGCCCGGCGCAGCCGAGCGTGTGCGCAGCGAGCTGGACGATGCATTCACCGGCGTCGAACAAGCGCCGGCAGCCTGAACTCTTCTGCGCGTCACACCGCCACCGTCTCGCGGGTCTTGTTCCATTAAAAGGCGAGATGGAGGAACGTGAGATGGACGAGCAGCAATGGCTGGCTGAGCGCTTCGAGGAACACCGGACTCGTTTGCGGGCGGTGGCCTATCGAATGCTCGGATCGCTCAGCGAAGCAGACGACGCGGTCCAGGACGCCTGGCTGCGGGTCAGCCGAGCCGATGCGCGCGAGGTCGAGAACCTGGCCGCGTGGCTGACGACGATCGTCGCCCGCGTTTCCTTGAACATGCTTCGGTCGCGCAAAACGCGGCGCGAGCAGCCGTTGGACGTGCACGTGCCCGACCCCATCGTCGATTCGACCGACGGCACCGACCCCGAGCACGAGGCGCTCCTCGCCGATTCTGTCGGACTGGCTCTCCTGGTCGTGCTGGAAACGCTCAGCCCGCCGGAGCGGCTCGCCTTCGTCCTGCATGACATGTTCGCGATGCCGTTCGAGGACATCGCCCCGATCGTGGAGCGATCTCCCGACGCGACGCGCCAGCTCGCGAGTCGGGCACGCCGCCGCGTTCGCGGAACGGCCCCGCTGCCCGACTCCGACCTGACAGCGCAATGGGAAGTCGTCGACGCGTTTCTTGCCGCGTCGCGAAACGGCGACTTCGACGCCTTGATCAGCGTTCTGCACCCCGAGGTGGTGCTGCGCGCGGATGGCGGTCGGACGGGCCCATCGCGTGAGGTTCGCGGCGCCGAGACAGTCGCCCGCGGAGCGCTGATGTGGTCCTCACAGGTCAAGGTGACCCTGCATCGCGCGCTGATCAACGGCGCCGCCGGCGTCGTCTCGATACGCGATGGGCGGCCGTTCTCGGTGGGCGCGTTCACGGTCGTAGGCGGCAAGATCGTCGAATTCGACATTCTCGCCGACCCCGAGCGCCTAGACCGCCTCGATCTCACGGTATTTATGGACTAGTGCAGGCGGCCCCGGCCGACTACCACATGCGGCGCTGCCCGATCCGCGGATTACGATTTTGCCCTGGCGGACATGGTCATCAACTTCGATGCGGCGCAGCGGCTACTGGAGCGAGACCGCGAGCTCGAGCTCGCCGACGCAGCAATAGCTCGCACCGTTGCGCGGACAGGGGGCGTTCTCTTGATCGAAGGCCCGCCCGGCGTGGGCAAGAGCAAACTGATGGCCGCCATTCGCACGACCGCGCGCAAGAGTGCACTAACGGTTCTGGAAGCCCGCGGTGCTGCGCTCGAGCGCGAGTTCGCGTTCGGTGTGGTGCGGCAGCTGTTCGAGCGCGTGGCAATGCCGGGCAGAGTGGAGAACCCAGAAGCCCTGTTCGACGGAGCGGCGAGCATGGCCGCCGTGCTGCTCCGCGACAACCACGTCGGCACCCCCGCCGATGTCGGCGATCCCTCCTTCGGCTTCCTCAACGGCCTCTACTGGCTGACGGTCAACCTCGCTGATCGAGGGCCGCTCCTGCTGTCGGTGGACGATGTCCACCTCTCCGACCCTTCTTCGCTGGGCTTCCTTGCCTACCTGTCGCGCCGTCTAGAGGCTCTACCCGTGCTGCTGGTCGCGGCGGGTCGCTCTCCGGACCCGGAGGGCGAGGACCTGTGGCGACGGCTGGCGGAGGATCCCGTCGCCGAGGTGATGCGTCCGCGCGCGCTAACGGAGACCGGCGCCGCAGTGATGGTTCGCGAGCGTCTAGGAGCGCAGACCGCCGACGAGTTCTGCCGCGCGTGCCACCGAGCGACCGGGGGCAACCCGCTGTTCCTGCGCGAGCTCGTAGGCGCGCTCCAGGACGCCGGGGCCGAGGCAATGACCGTGTCCGCCTCCGCCATCCACGAGGTGGGTCCGGCCGCGATCAGCCGTTTCGTGCTCCACCGCCTGGAGCGGCTCGGGCCTGCGGCCACGGACCTCGCCAGAGCGGTGGCCATCCTGGGCGGCGACGCCGAGCTCGTGCCGGCTGCGCAGATCGCCGAACTGACGGTTGAGGAAGCGCGCACTGCTGCGGACGTGCTCTCGCAGAGTGAGATCCTGTCAGTGGACCAGCGGCTCGGGTTCATTCACCCCGTGGTTCAGGCAGCGGTCTACGAGAGCTTGCTACCGGGTGAACGCGCCGCCCGCCACCTGGCCGCGGCCCGCCTGCTGGCCGAAAGCCAGGTGGCCCCCGAGCGGGTCGCAACCCACCTGCTCAAGGCCCCGCCGTCCGCTGATGTCCGCTGGATACACATTCTGCGCGCCGCGGCGGCGGGCTCCGCCGCACGGGGCGATCCGCGTACGGCCGCGGCGTACTTGCGGCGGGCGCTCGAGGAGCCGCTGGACGACCCCGCCCGGAGCGAAGTGCTCTGCGACCTCGGCCGATGGGAAACCGCGACCGACAACTACCAAGCCGCCGAGACCCACCTGCTCGCTGCGATCGAGACCCCCGCCGATCCAGAGGTCCACGCCCGCGCCGCGATCTGGCTTGGGCGCTGGGCGATCGCGCACGGTGGCCCGGTCGACGCGCGTCGCGCGCTCGATACCCAGCTCGTCCAGCTATCAGCCGTCGAGGGCGAGCAGGCGCTTGAGCTGGAGGCCGAGATGCTCGGGCTCGTTCAGCTCCACGCCTCGCTGCGTCACCTGGTACCCAAGCGCCTTGCCGAATTTCAGCGGCGAGCGGCCGGGAATGCTCGCTTCGAGCGCATGGCGCGAATCCATGCAGCCTGCGAGCAGATGGTGCAGGGCGGCCCCGCCGCCGAGGTAGCGGATGAGGTCGAGTCGTGCCTCGCCGCCGGGCCACCGGGGGATGTGCTCGCGTTCGCGATGGCGCTCGACGCCCTGATCAGCTGCGAGCGCGATGGCGCAGCCGCCCGCTGGCTCGAGTTGGCAAAGGGGGCCGCTCGGGCGCGCGGCTTCGCGCCGCAACTGGCGGGCCTGTATACGCAGAGTGCTCGACTGGCGCTGAGCAATGGAAGGCTTGGCGAGGCGGAGCTCGATATCCAGACCGCGCTTGAGTTCGCCGGCGAGCGGCACATGATGTTGCCGCGGATCGTTTCCTACGCGTTGGAGATCGCGATCGAGCGGGGAGACCTCGCCGCCGCCGAGAACGTGGCGCAACGCTACGGCGATGAGATGGGTCGCGAGCGCATCTTCGGCGACCAGTTTCTGACCAGTCGGGGCCGCTTGCGTTTGCTTAAGGGAGACCCGCGTGGCGGACTGGCGGACCTGCTGCGGTGTGGCGAGCTGCTCGGCGCGCACGCTGTGGCACGACCCGCGGCCTGGCGGCCGGAGGCTGCCCGGGCCCTGGCCGAGCTCGGAGAGGCGGACCGGGCAGTGCAGCTCGCGCGCGATGCCGTCGCCGTGGCGCGTGGATTTGGCGCTCCGCGCACGCTTGCCCATTCGCTGCGAGCCGCCGGCACCGTGATCGGCGGCGCCGAGGGGCTCGAGTTGCTAGAGGAAGCCGTATCCGCGGTCGACCACTCGCCCGCCCGCCTCGAGGCGGCTCACGCGCTGGCCGAGCTCGGCGCGGCGATGGTCAAGCAGCGCCGTCGCCGCGAGGGACGCGAGGTGCTGCGGCTGGCCCTGGCGACGGCACAAGCCTGCGGCGCCAACGCGCTCGCCGACCGGGTACGCGGTGAGATCGGGGCTGGCGGCGGGCGACCGCCGCGGCTCGAGCTCAGCGGCGCCGACGCCCTGACGCCCGCAGAACGCCGCGTGTGTGAGCTTGCTCTGGGCGAACTCAGCAACCGCGAGATTGCGCAGCAGCTGTTCGTCACCGAGAAAACGGTGGAACTCCATCTCACGAGCGCCTACCGCAAGCTCGGGATCCGCTCACGCTTTCAGCTCTCCTCGGTCCTGCCCCCTGCGGCGCAGGCGGGATAGCCGCCCCCGAGGGGCGCGATAGCCGCCTCCGCCAGGCGGGATAGCGCCTGCGGTGCAGGCGGGATAGCCGCTTCCGAGGCCGCTCGCGAAACCCTGGGGCAAACACTGGGGGTCTCCCCATTGTCCGGTCACCGCGCCGGCTCCAAGCTCAAGCGCGCAACCGAGGGAAGGAGAGGCAGATGGCTGGACCGCTGTACCACATAGGTCGTTTTTGCTCTCGTCATTTCAAACTGGTGATCGCGATATGGATCGTCGCAACGATTGGGGTCGCGTTTGCGGGCAGCCTCGCGGGGGGTCACACAAGCGACGATTTGAGTCTCCCGGGGACGGGTTCGACGAAGGCAAGCGACGTGCTCGCGGCCCACCTCCCGGACCAGGCCTACGGCAGTAACCCCCTCGTCCTCAAGGCCGCGCACGGCAAGCTCACCGACTCCAAGAACGCGAAGGTTGTCGACGAGACGGTCGACAACGTGCGTGATACGCCGCATGTGACCAGGGCGGTAAACCCGCTTTCGAACAATGGCTCGACCTTCCTCTCGAAGGACAAGAAGACGGGCTACATCCCCGTGACGATGAACGTGAGCCAGAGCGACATCACGATCGCTCAGGCGCAGGCGGTCCTCAACGCAGCCAAGCCCGCGCAAAAAGCCGGGATGGACACCTCACTCGGCGGCTACGCGGGCCAGAAGCTCTCCAAGCCGAGCACACACACGAGCGAGATCATCGGGCTGCTCGCGGCCGTGGTGATTCTGCTCTTCGCGTTTGGGACCGTCACCGCCATGGCGCTGCCGATCATCACCGCGGTGCTCGGCCTGGTGAGCACGCTGTCCCTGATCAGCGTGCTTGGGCTCGTGACCGACGTGCCGACCGTTGCACCGACGCTGGCCACGATGATCGGGCTGGGCGTTGGGATCGACTACGCGCTTTTCATCGTGACCCGTCACAAGCTTCAGTTGCGTGACGACATGGAGATCGGCGAGTCGATCGCCCGGGCGACCGCTACGGCGGGTGGAGCCGTGGTCTTTGCCGGTACCACCGTGGTAATCGCGCTCTGCTCGCTCCTGTTCGCCGGCATCCCGCTGGTAGCCAACCTCGGCTATACGGCAGCCATCGCGGTTGTGGTGGGGGTACTCGGTGCCGTCACGCTGCTCCCGGCATTGCTCGGGGCGCTTGGCCCGCGCATCAACTCTCTCCGGGTCAAGCTCGGGCGCTCACATCCCGACGACCACCAACCGCACGGCTGGGCTCGCTGGGCGCGCGGCGTGGCCGCTCGTCCATGGCTCTCGCTGATTGCGAGCACCGCCGTTCTTGTAGCGCTGGCCATCCCGCTGCTGCATCTCGAGCTGGGCCAGTCAGACACGGGCGCGCTGCCGAAGTCAACCACCGCCCGTCAGGCATACGACGCCGTTGGGAAGGCGTTCGGCGAGGGGGCGAACGGGCCGCTGCTGGTGTCCACGAGGCTCAGCAAGAAGGCTGCTCCAGACCAGAACAACCTCAACAAGATCGATGATCAGCAGAAGAAGCTCGACCAGCAAAAGCAACAAATCGAGCAGCAGGCGCAACTACAGGGAGCGACGCCGGACCAGGCCAAGGCCCAGGCGGACAAGCAGACCTCCTCGCAGCAGAACAAACTCAACAGCCAGCGTAAGAATGCCGAGAACCCTGCCACCGACCCCACGCTCACCGACCTCTCCGACGCCATGAAGAAGGCACCGGACGTGAAGTCCGTCTCGCCTCCCACACTCGACAAGGGCGGCCACTACGCCGTCTACACGGTGGTGCCCGACTCCGCGCCCTCCTCGGACGCGACCGTGAACCTTGTGCACACGCTGCGCGACACCACCATTCCCAATGCGACAAAGGGCACCGACGTGACGGTGCATGTCGGAGGTCAGACTGCCGGCTATATCGACCTGGCAGCCCGTATCAGCGAGAAGCTGCCGGGGATCATCGCCATCGTCGTGGGGCTCTCGTTCTTCGTGCTGATGCTCGCCTTCCGGTCCGTGGTGGTCCCGCTGAAGGCGGCGGCAATGAACCTGCTGTCAGTGGGGGCCGCGTACGGGATCGTGACCGCGGTGTTCCAAGATGGCCATGGAGCGAGCGTGATCGGGCTCGAGCACGCGATTCCGATCGTGAGCTTCGTGCCCTTGCTCATGTTCGCGATCCTCTTCGGGCTCTCGATGGACTACGAGGTCTTCCTGATGACGCAGATGCAGGAGGAGTACCGCGAGTCACGCCGTCCCACAAAAGCAGTGATCCAAGGTCTCGCTGGGACCGGGCGTGTCATCACCTCGGCGGCGCTCATCATGGTGTGCGTCTTTACGAGCTTCGTGCTCAACGGCGACCCCGTCGTCAAGGAGTTCGGAGTGGGCCTGGCGATTGCCATCGCCATCGACGCCACGGTCGTCCGCTGCCTGCTCGTGCCGGCCCTGATGACTCTGCTGGGCAAGTGGAGCTGGTGGATGCCCTCCTGGCTTGACCGCCTCCTCCCGAAGATCAGCATCGAGGGCGAGGAGTACTTCGCGAAACGGCCGACCCCGGCCGACGTGGAAGCTCCCCGGGCTCAACCCGTCCCGACCACATAACATCGCTCCCAGGTCGAGCGCGGCGTGATCGCCGAGCTCGACCCGGGGTGGCGTCCCGGCCGGGCGATACATAGACTCCCCGGTGTTGTATCCAGGGATCCCAACTTCACGGGCAGGGGAACGCACCAGGGCCAGCGCAGGGGAGCGCCAAAGGGCCAACGCAGGGGAGCGCAGCAGCGCCAACGATGGGTGCGCTTCGAATGACGCAGAAGACGGTCGGCATGTCGGTGTCGGTGCTGGTCGTTGACGACCAAGCGTCGTTTCGGGAAGTGATGCGAGAAGTGGTCGCTGCGGCTCGCGGCTTCGAACTGGCGGGTGAGGCGGCATCGGGCGACGAGGCGCTGAAGTTCGTGCAGAAGAACGCGCCCCAGGTTGTGGTCGTCGACACGCGGCTGCCAGACGTAAGCGGAATCGACATCTGCCGCGTAATCACCGCGGACCATCCCGACATCGTCGTGGTGCTCTGTTCGGTGGAGGATCTCGATTCGCAGCTCGCACAGGAAAGTGGTGCCGCCCGCGCGATTCACAAGCAGCATCTCAGCCCGCAGCTCCTCGCGGACGTGTGGCGCACCCACGGCGGGGGTCCGTGACCCACAGGACGAGTCGAGAGTTACTGCAGCTCGGCGGTTTCGGGGATCCGAGCCGTGACCGTGGTCCCGTGCCCCATCGGACTGTAGACCTCGAATGTGCCCCCTAGTGCTTCGACCCGGTCCCGCAGGCCTTCGATCCCAGACTCTGGTGTTCCAATGGCACCGCCGACGCCATCGTCGCGGACCTCGATCCGGAGTACGCCGCCAGACGATCTGGCGGTCACTTGGATGGCGGTGGGACGGGCGTGCTTTTGGGCATTGGCAACTGCTTCGGCGACCACGTAGTACGCCGTCGTTTCGGCGGATCGCGGGAGTCGCGGTGCTGGAACAGCCAAGACTTCCGTCGGTACACCGGAACGCTGCGCTAGATCGAGGATGGCCGCGGCGAGACCCTGCTCGGTCAAGACGGTTGGGTGGCTGCCGTGTGCCAGCTCGCGTAACTCGTCGATCGTCGCGGCCAGCTCGGCCGTGGCGGCCTCGAGCACCGCGCGCGGCGGGTGACCGCCGTCTTGGGCGGCGAGGTTGAGCCGCACCATCAGCGCGGAGAGGCGCTGTTGCGCCCCATCGTGCAGGTTGCGCTCGAGTCTTCTCCGCTCGGTATCGGCAGCCTTGACCAACCGTGCACGGGACTCCCAAAGACTTCGGGCAAACCGCTCGCGTTCACAGACCACGGCGGCGAGACATTGCGTCGACACGGAGGCCACAGCGATGAATAGCTGCGTGTCGAGCACTCCCCGGGATAGGGAATGGGTGTCGAAAGGCCCCGTGTAGTGGGTCGTTGCCCACACTGCAAAGGCTGACGCGATCAGAACCGCCAATGTCGCGCCTCTAGGTCCCAGGCGAAACGCGGTCAGGATCAGCAGCGGGAACACGATGTATGTCAGTGGTTGACTGGTATTCCAAGCGAGCTCGCTGCAGGCCGCGACAGCAGCGAGGAGCAACGCCGCTTCTCCCAACCGCCAACCTCTCATCGCCGAATCCGGCGGACGAAACCAAGCCAGCGCAAGCGGGACGACCAGGAGCGCTCCCGAGAAGTCGCCCAGCCACCAGGTCCTCCAGACGCGGGCTAGGGAATTGGTGTCGACAGCGTTGCCTAGCCACAGAGAAAGCGAACCGATCGTGGCGCTGATGCCGGTTCCGATCGCAATGGCGACGAGAATCCCCCAAACGCCTCTCGCATCGCCGTTGAGCGACCGTCTCCTTGCGAACGCCTGCAGCAGCAGCGTCGCGACCAGAACTTCGAGGAGATTTCCGAACGTTTGCCCAAGCGCCGAGCCGAACGGCAACCTGCTGTAGTCGTTGACGAGGAGGTCGCCGATGACGACTCCCGGCCAGAACTGAATCCCGGCCAGATAGAGAAACGCGATGCCGACCCCCACCGGAAGCCACACAATTGCGGCGATCGGCCCTGAAAAGGAAAACATGTAACCGAAGTGGGCAGCGCCGTAGTAGAGCGCGACCAGCGCGGCGACGCCGCCCACGTAGCGGGCCCGCTGCACCGTGAGGGATGATCCCTGGGACCGTCCCCCGGAGAAGGCGGCGTCAATCGCGCGTGCGTAGGCCCCGTCGCTCTGCGCCATGGGCCTTTAGTCTGCCACCTTCAAATTGCTCGGTCGGCCTCGCTATCGCGTCTCGCGCCCTTCGACGGCAGGCGCAGGAGCTGCGTCGTCGCTGGTTCGCTCAGCACCGCCCGCAGACCCGGCTAGCGGCGCGTTCGATCCCTCATTCTCGTCGAGCCTCACCACTCCCGACATGGCCATCGGTTTCAGCCACACGATGATGAGCAGGGGAATGAGCAACGGCAGCAGCCACAGATGCAGCCAGTTCCACAGCGTGTTGCCGCGAAATCCGGTCCACCCCCAGTTACCGAGATAGCCGCCGAGTACAACCACGATGAACGCGGCCAGCAGCGTGAGAGCGCCCAGCGAATGACGAGTGCCCCAGTTGTCGCGCAAGTCGAGCACCACCGGGATGAGTGCGACCGTAAGCGGCAACACGAGCAGCTCCAGCCAGTCCCAGAGCTTGTTGCCCACAAACCCTGTCCAGCCCCACGGAACCGTATAGCCGGCCACCACGACGACCGCGAAGGCGGCCAAGAGCGACAGGCCGATGACTTTGTGGCGCTTCCCAAGGCGAGTGCGGCGACTGGCCCAGAGCGGCAGGATCGCAACCGCGATTGGCAGCATCAGTAGGCCCAGCCAGTCCCACAGCGTCGCGCTCTTGGCGTTGATGCCCGTCCAGGACCAGTGACGGCCGTAGCCGCCCCACATCACGAGCGCGAACGCAGCGACCACCGCGACGGCGGTAGACCAACCGACCGACGACGTGCGCCGGGGAGGCTCCGTGCGGTCCTCGGACCGGTCAGCGGCACCAATCATCTATTCGGACAGTTCGCAACAGCCCACCGGTTGGGTACGGAAGGCATCCCGCGTGGACGCAAACGATCACTCTTCCGTCCCCAAAGAACTTCCACAGCATACCCCTTGGTGCACGCAGCGGCTAGGGCCCGGAAGGGGCTCGACATCGCGGCGGCTAGGGCCCGGAGGGGGCTCCACATCGCGGCGGCTGATGCCCGGAGGAGGCTCCACGTCATGAAGAGATCCAAGATGGGAGGGACGCCGACATCCCACACGCCGATTAGGATCCGAGGCGATGAGCCGGCAGCCGGACAGTCTGCCAGACCCGAGTAAGCCCGCGGGCACCGTGAACGACGCGATGCCGTTCGATCACGTCGTTGTCGTAATGATGGAGAACCACTCCTTTGACAACCTGCTGGGCGAACTGCCGCGGGTTGGTCAGCCGGCCGCAGATGGGCTGACGTTCGACAGCGCCGGGGCGGCCACCAACGCGAACCCCGGCACGGCGGCCACGCCGCCCGAGGTGAGAGCGTTCCCGTTCCCATCCACCGCCCAGGGGCCGCATGTGGCGCAGACCTGGAACGCGACCCACGAGCAGATCAACGGCGGCAAGATGGACGGCTTTGTCCGGTCTGTGAACTCGACGCAGCCCATGGGGTATTACCCCGCCAGGGTGCTGCCGTTCGCCTACTCGCTCGCCAGCACGTTCACGCTTGCCAATCGCTGGTTCTGCTCTGCGCCGTGCCAGACCTTCCCGAACCGGCGCTTCTTGATGGCGGGCACCGCCTACGGCGGCATCACCACCGACGTCGAGAGCCTGACCGATGGTCCGCCTCCGAACGGGACGATCTTCGATCGCCTTCAGGCCCACGGGATCAGCTGGCGCGACTATTTCACCGACCTGCCGTACACCGCGATCATCCCGTCGATCCTCGAGAAGCACCCCCTTCACATAGCCCCCATCGCCCGCTTCTACGAGGACTGCGACGCCGGCACGCTGCCGGCGGTGAGCTTTGTCGACCCGGAGGTCGGGGCGGTTTCGCTGGTCGGGAAGCTGCTGAGCTCGTTACCCGTCGTCGGAGAACTTGCCTCCGGCCTTGCAACCGTGGGTGGCGACGAGGAAGAACCGCAGGACTTGTCGTATGGCGAGGCATGGGCGTACCGAATCGTCGAGGCAGTGTTGCGTTCCCCAGCGTGGCCGCGGACGCTGTTGATCTACACCTACGACGAACATGGCGGCTACTACGACCACGTCCCGCCGCCACCCGCAATACCCCCGGACTCGATCCCACCGAAACTGACCTCCACGGACGTGCCTGGCGGATATGACATCTACGGCCCTCGCCTGCCTGCCGTTGTCGCCTCCCCTTACTCCAGGCCCCACGGAGTGACGGACGTCGTGCACGACCACACCTCGGTACTGGCGACGATCGAGGCTAAATGGAACCTACCGGCGCTCACCCACCGCGACGCCAACGCGGCCACGGTGATGGATTTCCTGGATCCAGGCCATGCCGCATACATGTCGCCGCCAACGGTCCAAGGACCGCAGCAGTAAACCGACGTGCGTGTGGGCGTCCAGCTGCCCGAGGTCGAGCGGCGCGCCTCGTGGACCGACTACCGCGCGATGGCGCGGGCGGCCGAGGAGGTCGGCTTTGACTCGATCTGGGTGGGCGACCATCTGCTTTACCGCGGCGACGGCCGGCCCGAGCGCGGCCCCTGGGAGGCGTGGACCCTGCTTGCCGCGCTGGCCGGCGCCACGGACCGCGTCAGGCTCGGGCCGCTGGTCGCCTGCGCCGCCTTTCACCCGCCGGGGCTGTTGGCCAAGATGGCTGCGACGATCGCAGAGGTCAGCGCCGGGCGCTTCACCCTCGCCCTCGGTGCGGGATGGAACGCGGCCGAGTTCGGCGCATTCGGGTTGTCGTTCGACCACCGTGTCGCGCGCTTCGAGGAGTCCTTCGCGATTGTTAGGCGACTACTCGCGGGCGAACGGGTCACTCTGCGGGGGCGCTACTGGCAAGCGCAGGACGCGGTCTTGCTCCCGCATCCGATCCACCGACCGCAACTGATGCTCGGCAGCAACGGGTCGCGGATGCTGGCCTGCGCGCTTCCACATGTCGACGCCTGGAACACCTGGTATGAGGACTATGGCAATAGCGCGGAGGGGTTCGCGCGTCTCAACGAGCGGACAAGCGCCGCGGCGCGTGCGGCGGGTCGGGACCCCGGCGAAATACTCCGAAGTGCCTGCGTGTTCGTGGCGCTCGATCCTGCCTGCACCGAGCGCCCGAACCTTGCGCACGCACCAGCCGTCGAGGGGCGCCCGGCCAGAATCGCCGAGCACCTGCGTGAGCTGGCCGACGCCGGTGCCGACGAAGCCATCCTGGTCGTGAGCCCCATCACCGAGATCTCGATTCGGCGGCTCGGCGATGTGGTAGCAGCGGCTTAGAAATGTTTCTGTGTGCAAAGCCGCACAGCGGGCAGAGTTTCGCTTGAAGCCTGGCGCGGCCGTCGTGCTGTGCTACACACCCCCTCATGTCGCTGGTCGACGAGGCACGCGAGGTGCGTGAGCGGATTCGCGCACGCTTACGCGAACTCGAGCCGCTCGTGGCCGAGTACAACGAGTTGCAGAAAGTCGCCGGCGAGATGGGCATTGACTCGGGCGAGCACCTGTCGGCTGCCGCAACCGGGAAAAGAGTTCCACGCCAGAAGCGACCGCGCGCGACAAAACACCCCCGCCAGACGAAAAACGCGGGCAAGCGCGTTTCCTCGGTCGCGGGTGGCGACGATGAGTTCGCCCAGCGCATGCTGGAGGCTGTGCGTGACCAGCCTGGCAGGTCAGTCGCCGACTACGCGAGGCTGCTCGCGCTGTCGCCGGCAACCCTATACCGGCCGGCGCGCGAACTGACCGCCGCGGGCGCGATCGTTAAGCGCGGACGTCAACTGTTCCCGGCGTAGGGGCAAGACTGGGCGGCTGCGCCGCCTCCCGCCTGGCTCCCTCGTCGCCGAGATAGGGCTGCATAAGCGAGTACGCGAGGTCCGGTACCAGCTCCAAGAGGCGGTCTCCCTCGCCGGCGATGAGCCGTGAATACACGACCTCGTAGATCCCGCCGATGATCGTCTCGGCCGTCAGGTCAGGCGGGCTGCGGCCGTTGGTGAGGCGCTCGGCGCAACTGCGAAGCATTTCGGCGAACGTCTTGAGCGTTTGCGTACGGCGCTCAATTGCAGCGGGGCCGGCGGCGAGCGACTCGATCAAGAGCAATTCCGCCTGTTGTGGCTCCTCCTTGACAAAGCGCAAGAACGTCGCGAGGCAGTCGCGAACGCCGGCCGGGAAGGTGGTGGTGGTCTCATAGACCGACCCGACCTCCGCAAGGAGTTCCTCCACGACGCCATCGAGCGCCGCAAGGAATGCGTCCTCCTTGCTCGCGAACGTGTCGTAGAACGTCCGGCGCGAGACGCCGGCCACGGAGATGATGTCCTCGACGCTCATCGTCGCGTAACCGGCGAGGCTCGACACGTCTGCCACCGCGTTCAGGATGCGCTGCCGCTGGTTGGCTTCGACGAAGCTCCGACCAAGTCTGTGGCGCCCCGGTGGGAGCTGGTGCGGGGCACGCCCGTGCTGGTTATTGCTTGAAGCCATCGCCGGTAAACATACCCATTCGCTCGGTCCACCTAGCCGAGCTGAGCCGACCCTCAGAGTAGTACCGCGGGATCGTGACGGCGATCGGAAAACGGGCTTGTGTCTTGGGCTGGAACCGGGTAGGCTTCCGCAGCGCGGAGGCGCCTTTGGAGAAGGGTGTGGTCAACCAAGGCATGTTCCCGCCTTAGATTGGGAGGAGTCAGATGGCATGCGAACCAGGGTGTCCTGGGTGTGAGCGGCTACGCGCCGCGGCGCTTGAGCTGGTGGGAGAGGGAGGGATCGAGAACCTCTCGCTCGAGAGTCTCGCCGCGCGGGCCGGGGCACAACCGGCGGAGGCAGCCGCGCATTACGCCACATCGAGAGAGTGCGTTTACGAGACATACGACGAGGTTGCCCGTGAACTGCGGCGGGAGATGATGGACGCATTTGACGACGGGTCAGATTGGCAGGAGCGATTCGAGCTCTCTCGCAAGCGGCTACTCGAGCGCCTTGCCCTCAACCCGGCGGAAGCGCGTCTGTGCTTCGTGGAGACACTGAGAGGGGATCGTGGGCTGCGTCGTCGGCGCGACGTCAGTCGACGCGCTATGGTGGACTTCCTGACCCGCGAGTACGCGCGAGGCGCAGACGGGGACGGGATGCGTCCGATCCAGATCGAACTGCTGATGGGCGCGGGCTTTCAGGCGATCTCGACAGCGGTCGCGCAGGACGGAGGCGTAGACCTGGCCGAGCTCGACGCGACGCTTGCAGATCTGGAGAGCTGTTTTATTCCGGTGCACGCTTAGCTAGACCTCCTGCACCGCGCCTAACCTCCAAAGAACTGCACACGCAGACGTTTGTGTCGCGCCGGGCGCTCAGGTGCCGTTCCCAGAAACAGAAAAGTATTTATTGATTTCTGCCAAAACGGCAGCTACCTTTCAGGCGCGATGGCGGCTAGCGCCAGAACCCGCACTGGGACCCCACTTCCCAGAGGCCGACACGGCCTTCCCCGCGGTGAGGTGATCGAGAACCAGCGGCGGCGCCTGATCCAGGCAGTGCCGGCCGCGGTCTGTGAGAAGGGGTTCGGGTCGCTCACGGTGGAGGACATCTGCGGCCACGCCGGCGTCTCACGCCGCACCTTCTATGAGAACTTCCGGGACACCGAGGACTGTTTCGTGGCCTCGTACCGCCGCCATGCCCACGAATTGACGACCGTCGTGGGCGGCGTCGCCGCGATCGGCGAGGACTGGCGAGAGCGCGCCCGGCTCGCCCTGCTCGCGCTGCTGCGCTACCTCGCGCAGCGCCCTGACTTGGCCCGTATGGCTGTGATCGAGGTCCTCGCGGCGGGACCCGCCGCGCTCGCCGAGCGAGACCGTGCAATCGCGTTGCTGCGGGCCCTGATCGGCGAGGAGGCGCTCCGCGCGACGCCGGATCCTGCGCCGCGCCTGCTGCTCGAGGTGATCGGCGGGGCCATCCTCCAGTTGATCTACGGGCGGGTGCTCGACGGCGAAACCAGCCGACTCGAGGAGCTGTTGCCAACGATCATGTACATGGTTTTGGTGGCACAGCACGGGCCGTCAGGTGCCGCAGCCCTCGCCGGGATGGCGCGAAACGGATCGCCAGCCGCTCCCGACGACGCTCACCTCCCGTCACCTCAACGCCGTCGCTGAGCGGGACCAGGGGATGAGCGCCGCTGTCCCTGCTTCGTCCGGCAAACGCCGCGGTGTGGGGCGACTGCCACGGGGAAGGCACGGCCTTCCTCGCGCCTTTGTCGTCTCGAATCAGCGCGAGCGGATCATCGACTCGCTCGCCGTGGTCTGTGCCGCAAAGGGCTATTCGGCTGCCACCGTGGAGGATGTCATCGCGCAGGCGGGCGTCTCCAGGCGCACCTTCTATGACCTGTTCTCAAGCAAACAGGAGTGCTTTCTGGTCGCCTACGAGTTGTTGATGGATCGAGTGGTCCGGGCGGTCGAACGCTCCTACGCAAGCGAGGAGTGCGAATGGCCGCAGCGGATGACCCGACTGCTGGAGACCCTGCTCAGTCAACTCGCTGCCGAACCCGAGCTGGCGCGGCTGGTGATGGTCGACGTGCTCGCCGCCGGACAGGCGGCGCTGGAGCGTCGCGATGCCGCGCTGCGCCGCTTCGAGGTCTTCTTCGATGCGGGCGCGATGGCACTGTCGATCCCAGAGCCGGAGCGGCGATTGCTCGCGCGCGCGGTGGTCGGTGGACTTGCGGAGGCTCTCTATAACCGCATCGCTACGGGTGAGACCGACAGGCTTCCGGATGCCGGTCCCGACCTTCTGTACTGCATGCTCGTTCCTTATTTGGGCCATAACCGAGCCCGCGCTGCAAGTGCGCAATGGGCCCGCGCTGACCTCACCGCCTCGCGACGCTAGGCGGCGGGTCGGCCTGCAGATGCGGGAATAGCGTGCCGAAGCCGGGGATCGTTCCCTGGCCGTGGCAGGGCGGCGCTGGAACGTTGCGCCCCGTGGTACGGAAAACGTAGGTCTCGATGAGTTTGACCAGGTTCGTTGGATTCGCTGAGACTGGGGGTGCCGGGTTGCCGTTGGAGCACAGGGCAGGATCCAGCACGGAGAGCCCGGAGGCGAGATTGTTAAAGGCACCGGGAGAGCGATAGGCGTTGTCGCGCTGCAGGCCCAGCGGCCGGGAGAGGAATGCGAGCGCCGCCGGTGAGAGCGTCTGTGAGGTCCGCAGGAAGTGAATGAACGGCGCACCTTGGCCGGGGCCGTAACCGATTGATGCTTGCGCGGCGTCGGTGGCGTTACCGAAGAAGGCGGTGACGTTGCGCTTGAACTCGCCGATGTAGCGAACCATGGGATCGGCGTTGCGGAGGAAGGGGCCGAACGCTCCCAGTAACGGCCGGATCTCGGTGAGGATGCGGTCGAGCGCCGGCAGGCCGCGCTGGGACGCGGTCACGACCGGGCCAAGGCGATCGAACAGCGTCCGCAAGTAGGGCGAGAGCTGCTCGGTGAGCGCGAACGTCCGCTCCAACTGGGGAGCGAGCGGCAGCAGGGCGCGCACCACGGGGTCGGCGCGCTTGGCAAAAGTGGTAAGCGCTGGGAGGGTGAGGCGGCTCTGGAGCTCGAATTCAGGCAACGCCTTAAAGAGATTTGCGAGCTCCACGTTGCGCTTGGCGGTTGTCTGGAACAGATTGTTGGCGGCCGTGATCAACCCCGACAGCTCACCGCGGCGCGCCGAGATGGCGTTGAAGAACTCGCCCGTGTTCGCGACCAGACCCCGCACTGCGGCGGACTGATGATGTAGAGCGGATAAGAGTCCGTTGGCCGAGCCGAAGAACGGCGGAAGCTCATAGAAGGAGGTGTTGATGTCCTGCCCGCGCCCGGTCACCGCGCCCGCCTGGGACTGCATCCAGGTCTGGAACGCGGCGCGCGTCTTGGGATCGAACGTGGACAGGATCTGATCTAGCGTCACCTGGGGCTCGACCTGGCCGTCGGGCAGCTTGCCGCCGTCGCGCAGCTCGCCCGAGGAACGGTTGCCCGCGCTCAGGTCGACGTAGGTCTCGCCGAGCAGCGTCTTGATCCGCAGGGTGGCGCGCGTGTCGTGCGGGCGCGGCGCGTACTGCCGCGAGAGCTCGAGCGTGGCCAGGGTGCGGCTGTCGGCGGCGTCGGGTCGCAGGGCGACGACCTTGCCCACGTTGACGCCTGCAATGCGAACGTCGGCACCGGTGGCGAGCTCATTGGCCTCGGGGAACGCCACCTCCATCCGGTAGCCGCGCGCCGCGAACGGGATCGAACCGCCGAAGCTGATCCACAAGAAGATGAGCACGACCGCGCACGAGAGCACGAACGCGAGCAGGGCGGTGATGCGCAGGGGGCTGGGCGCCGTCTTGATCATCGCGGGTGGCTCCCCTTGCAGTACTTCGTGTAGCTGGGCAGGTCGAGCAGCTCGGCCAGGGTTGCGAGATTTGGGTTCGCCGTGGGAGCCAGGAGGTACCCGTGGAGGAGCGAGAGCGTCCCGCAGTTGAGCAGCAGCTCGCCCTGGCGCAGCGGGCCCACGCCGTCCTGGGAGGAGAGCACCGAGTTGGTGTTGTGGTTGGCCCACGGCAGATAGAAGAGGTAGCCCTGCCCGTGCGCCGGCTTGTACGCGAGCTCGTTGACGATGTTGTTGAGCTCCCGTGCGAGCGTCGTCAGCCCAGGCGTAGAACGCGACAGTCGCTCGGTGGCCGGAGCCAGCAGCTTGGCGGTGGGCTGCGCCTTGACCGCGAATGGACGCAGCTGTTTGCCGAGCACAGGCGCTGTTTGCCCGAAGAACGACGTGAGATCTTGCAGCGTCGGTCGCAGCGCCCGCGCACTTGGCATGAGTGCCGTGAACGAGCCGCGGACCGTGTGGGCGAGAGAGGTCGCGTGGCCCAGCGCGGTATCGGCGCTCTGAAGTGCGCCGGGCAACAGCGCCAGGGTCTGCTCGAGGTTCTGGTTCTGTTGAGCGAAGGCGTGCCACGTTCCCTCGTTGCCCCGCACGAAGGTGGTCAGCGCGCTCTCGTTGTCCCCCAGCTCATTGGCGATCTTCGACAGGTTCCCCATCAGCGTCCGTAGCTCGACGGCGCGTAGCGAGACCAGGTGGCTTGCCTTCGCGACGTCACGCGAGAGGGGGTCGAACGTGCGCAGGACATTCGCCAAGTGGTGACCCCCGCCATTCGACAACGCCTGGCCGCCGTCGGCGACGAGTTCCATCAGGAAGGTGCGGGTGTCGGAGTCGAGCTGGCCCAGGATCTCGTCCAGGTTCACCGGCGGGAGCGTGTTGGCCGAGCTGAGGGTGGCGCCGCTTTTGAGGTGCGGCCCAGCGCTCGGGGAGCCCGGATCAAGCTCGGCCACCATGTCCTGCAGGCCGGTCTTGGGCCGCAGCAGCACCGTCGCGTTGGGATACACGCGGTTGTCGTACTGGGGATCGAGCCGCATGGTCACCACGGGCAGTCCGTTGTTCACCGAGACGCCGGTTATCTCCCCGACCGTGACCCCCGAGATGGTGACGGCCTGTCCTTGACCGGGGAGCACCCCGGACGTGGCCGTAACGCGTGCGTTGAGCATGTAGTAGTGCTGGCCGACGAACGGCACCCACGAGGGCCACTGAATCCGCTGATGGACGACCACGTAGGCGCCTACCGCGAGCCCGAAAACGGCCACCCCGACCCACAACGCCACGGCCCGCGTCTGCCGGCGCAGCCCGCGGGCGGTCCGAGCCATCATTGTGGGATCGGGCCGACCGATTCTCACGGCTTGCGCACCGTTGGGTCGTTGGGCTTCGGCGGAGCGGGGGCGTTTGGTGCTGAGCCGTCGGCGGGACCGGTGGAGGCCGGCCCGTTTACCTTGGGAACCGGCTGCGTGTAGCAGGGGACCGCACGCTGCAGAGGGGGCACGCTGTTGGGGTAGGCGGGTCTCGTGTGCCGCGGCTGGGCCGGCATTTGCGCGAAACCGGTATCGATCTTGCCCAGCCAGTTTGTCTGGCCCGACTCGACGGTGACCGGCCCACCAGAAGAGTTGATCCGCAAGTAGTTGCCGTTGCCGTCAGCGCCTTGTGCTTCGGCCGCCTGGCCGGCCATCGCGTACCAGAACTCCTGGTAGTTGGGCACCCCGGTGGAGAGAGTGCCGTCCTTCACCACGATGTTGCCGGTAGGCAGGAAGACCCGGTTGATGCAACGGTCGAACTGGTCGATCTTCGGCAGGAAGCGCAGCTCGTCGTGGGAGAGCGTCGCAAGTGATCCAGCCGCCGGAGCGAGGTCTGAGAGCAGTCCTCGTAGCTCGGATTGGGAAAGCAGTGGGAACGCTTGGGCGAGCCATGGGAAGCCGGCGTGGATCGTGGAGGGCAGCTGCCCGAGCCCGGCAGCGAGCTGATTCGAGAACTGCTCGGTGACGGGGAATGCGGCGTCCAGTGCCGAGAACGCGGTGCTCGCGCGCTGAGCGGTGGGCGCCAGCAGGGCCACGGTCCGGCGCAGATTCTGCTGCTGCGCAGCGGTCGCGCGCATCGTGGTGTCGAAGTCGGACACGAGCGCGGTCAGTTGCCCGTCGGCGGCGGCCAGGCCTCTGCTGGCGCGCGCGAAGCCCGAGATGGTTTGGGCCAGCTGCTTGCCGGTCGGCCCAGTCAGCGCGTTCGAGACGATGGCCGAGTCGCTCAGCGACGCGACGCTCGTGTCGAACGTCTTGTTGAGGGCCTGAGCGCCCGTCAATCCCCAGACCGCGGGGTCGAGCCGACGCTTGTCGGCAGCGCTCGGCTCGGTGTCGAGCGCTTCGCCGAGGCCTTGGAGCAGCTGCTGCAGCTGCGCGCGCGAGCTGGCCGGGAACACGTCGAGCACCTGGTCGAGTTGCACGGGCTCGGTGGCGCGGGAGGGGGGGATGGTGCCCCCGTCGGGCATCGCCGGCGCGCCCGGTGTCCCCGGCTCGAGCTGGACGTAGAAGTTGCCTTCCAGAAACAGCCTCGGCCGGATCGCGATCGTCGCGTCCTTGTGGATCTCTTGGCTGTCGGAGTCGATCTCCAACGTGACTTGCGCGAGGTTAGTGTCGCGATAGCGGCCGGTGGAGGCGACCTTGCCGACGTCGACCCCTCCGATCCGCACCGGCGACCCGGGGGCCAGCAGGTTCGAGTTGCGCACCACCGCCGTGATCGTGAAGTGGTGGGTGAAGGGCAACTGCTTCTCGAAGATGAAGTAGGACGCGACCAGCAGCAGCACGACGCCGATCAAGAGCGCCTTCAGCGGCGAGATGCCACGCTCGGTCCATCTCATGGCAGGACCCGCTTTGTCTTGTCGGTGGTGCTCCCTTGCAGCGGTGCGTGGCCGATGTAGATGCGGCCTTTGAGGTAGCGCTCGTTACCCGCCTCGCACACGGCCGGCTGACCCGGCGCGGCGGTGTACGGGTACGGGTTCGAATGCAGGAAGCTGTCGTCGACGAGCGATTGCTTGACGATTGGGAGGTGTTTGAACCGGCTCGCCGGGGGGCCGTTTGCAGGTCCGGAGGAGGGCCCCGCCTCGGCGTTGTGCAGCTTGAACCCCAGCTGCGGGAGCGGCAGCGCATTGACGTCGAGCATGCTGCCGATCACGTCAGACTCGGAGAGCGAGTTCTCGAAGTTGCGAAAGAACAGCGTCAGGTAGTTGCACTGCGTCTGCTCCGGCTCGATGAACGCAACTGTGGGCTTGAGCAGCCGGGCGGTGTCCGTCAGTAACACGAGCCCGGGCAGGGTGCGCGGATCCTGCACGAAGTTGTCGAGCGCGTTGAAAGTCGCAACCAGGCGGTCGTTGAGTTGCGGCGCCCGCTTCAGCGCGGGGATTCCAGCCTGCTCGGTCGGGACGAGCTGTGCCGAGGCCTTGCCGAGGCTGGCGAAGGTTGGGCGGAAGCGATGGAACAGCGCCGCGGTGTCGTCGATGAACGGGCCCTGTTGGGGGAGGTCACGCGTGGCGGTCTCGAGCGCGGGAGGCCCGCCGGCGATCGCCGCTCTAAGCGCCGCCGTAGCCTGTGAGAGCGGGGTAAAGGTCGCGTCGAGGCCGACGAAGAGCTGCGCCTGCTGGTCTGCGACTCCCACCACTTCGTGGGCAGCCTGCTCGAGGCTCGGGAATAGCTGCGCCCACCGGGTGCGCCGGTCGAGCAGGTTGTTCATCACCGGCAGGAGGTTTGAGACCAGCGGCTGGATCTGGCTCAAAGCGCGATTGAGATCGGCTCCTCGACCGGCGAAGCCATCGCCGAACTCATTCAGGTTGGTCTGCGCGGCGGCTCGAGTGCGCTGATTGAACATGTTGAAGAAGTCGTCGATCTCGACCGGCAGATGGGTTTTCGAAAGCGCGATCGTGGACCCGGCCTTGAGCGTCTTGGACGAGGTCCCGCGGGTGATCTGGAGGTACTTCTCGCCCAACGGCGAGACCGGTCTGACCAGATCCGTCGAGTCGGCCGGCAGCGGTGGGGTAGAGGAGTTGAGCTTCAGGTGCAGGACCGCAAAGGGGCGGCCGCTGGAGGCCTTGGCCCCCGTGATCGAGCCGATGTAGCCGACCCGGGCCCCGCCGATTAGCACTCCGTCGCCCGCGATCAGCCCGGCAGCGTCGGGTACTTGAACATTGACGTTGTAGGTCGGAACGAAGGGGAGACCGCTGTTGGCGTTGTATGCGAGCAGCACCGCTACCAGCAGCACGAGCACCGTGGCTGAGCCGATCAGGATCCGGTTGGCGAAGGGTGACGTGCGGTCGGTCATGGTTTGAGCAGGTAGCCGAGCAGCGTCCTCACGCGCGTCGTCGCTTCTTGCGTCGCGCCCGCCGAAGACGCGGTTGGGTTCGGTGGTTTCGTCGCCTTTGCGGCGATCGTGGTTGCCTGCAGCGGCGTCGCTCGCGGGCCGCCGCTTCCCTTGCAGCGTCCAGGGTGCAGTTCACAGGTGAAGTTCGCGGTGCCCTGCCCCCCCGTAGGTGTCGAAGTTCGTGCCGGTGGCACGATCGTCACCAGCGTGCGAATGAAATGCCCGAGGGCATCCTCCCCGTTGACAGACCCGGCGTAGTAGTAGATGAACCGCATTACGTCTTCGATGCCGCCCGTGTTGTCGAACGAGGTCGCCACAGCGGCGATGTCCCTCGCCAGCGGCAGCAGCGGCTTGCTCAACGCGAGCAACTGCTCCACGACGCGGTGGGCCTGCGGGAACACGCGCTGTCCGCGCGCGGCGACGTTGCCGAGGGTCTGGATCGCCGGGATCGACGCCTTTGCCAGCGGGCCGAGTCCGCTGACCGCGGAGTTGATCTTCGGCGCGTAGGACTGAAGCGTCCCGAGCGCGGGCGTCATCTGCTGGGCCAGATTCGTCAGCCGAGCGGTGTAGGGCTTGAGCTGTCGCAGGAACGGTGGGAAGTCCTGGAGGTTGCGCTGGATCGCCTGGCTCTCCTGACCGGACGCAGACGCGACCGCTCCGGCGTGGACGATGAAGCCGCCGATGTGCTGGCGCTGGGCGACCAGAGGCTGAAGTACCCGCTCCGATTCGTCGGTGAGATTGGCGAGGATGTGGTCCTGGCGCGCCAGCACCGCGATCACCTGATCGGTCTGCTCAAGCGCCGGATCGGCGCGTTTGAGGGCCGCGTTGAGGTCCTGGCCGTTTGCGTCCAGCCCCGCGCCCAGCCCGGCGATGATCAGCCGCAGGCGCTCCTGCTCGGGCAGACGGTTGATGTTTTGAAGCAGGTCGAAGCCAACCGGGGTCGTCGTATTCTCCACGGGCAGCACGTGTTGACCCTTGTTGGGGCCGGACGCGATTGCCTTTAGCGCCGGCGGGGCCGGCGCTCCCGCAGCCCGCGGCTGGGTCGGCGTGCACTGCACGAACTGCTCGCCGAGCAGCGATTCGAGCCCGATCTCGCAGTGGGCATCGGTTCGAAACGGCTCAAACTCGTGGTTGGTGATCTGGAGCACCAGCGCGGATTTGTTTTGCGAGGTGAGCTGGACCGCGTGGATCGTTCCCACCGTCACCCCAGCGACCTTCACCTCCTCGCCCGGGGTCACGAACGAGGAGTTATCGAAGACCGCCCGTACGAGATAGCCGCTCGGGGTGCCGCCCGAGAGGCGCACGACCGCGAGTGCGATCCCCGCGCCGATCGCCACGAACACGGCGAGCGTGATCAGGATGCGCACCACCCTCACGGCGTGCCTCCAATCCTCTCGGAGGAGTGGCAGTGAGAGTTCGAGAGCGGCCCCTTGTCGACGTACGGTGCCGAGCCATCCTGCGGGGGCACGATCGCGGCGCCGGGGCAGCGGTACAGGAACCCGGTCTTGAGCGACGGACCCGATCCGCGCTGGCTCGGCTTCAGCTGCGTAAGCGTTCCGCCGAGCGCGGTGTCGGCAAAATCGAACGCACCCACCAGCGGCACCGTGCGGCCATAGTGACCGTTGGCGTCGTAGGTCGCAAACAGTCCTGCCCAGTTGGCGATCCAGGCAACGAGGTCAGGTATGTACGGCCGCGCGAACTCGAAGATCGGAGTCGACTTATGCAACGCCTTGATCGCGCGGGGAAAGTCGGACACAACCTCCCTTGCAAGTGCTGGAAGCGCGACCAGCGCGTCGTAAAGATCGTTGTTCGGACCCGGCTTGTCGAATAGGCGGCTGAGCAACGCAAAGGTCGGGACGGCCTCCTGCAGCACCGGGTCGAGCCGCGGCAAAAAGCTCGCCAACGGCCCGGTCACTGGTGCGGTGGCATTGATCAGGTGCGTGAGCGAGGGCAGGGCCTGGGTTCGCAGCCGGTAGAAGGTGGCCGAGCCCTTGTTGAGTGCTCCGGGGAGGTCGACGAGCGCCTGCGACAGCGACCGGTCCTCGGAGGAGATGGCCTCGGCCGTTATGCGTGCCTGGGTGATCAGATCGGTGAGCTGGGGCGAACGCGCATCGATCGCGCCCAGCGCTTTGCTCGTCTGCGTCAAGAACACATCGAGCGTCGGCGTCGAGGCGTTGATCTGCTTGAAGAGCTTTGTGTAGGCCTCGAGCGCGGGCGGGAAGTACTGTGCGGTCAGGTTCGCCTGCTTGCTTTTTCCCTGATACCAGGCGCCGAAGCCACGGACCAGCCTCCTCAGTCCCTCGCGCGTGTTCGCGTTCAGAGCGTTGAACAGTTCGTCTATGTCGACGATTCCGTGAGTGTCCTGCGCGGGTATGACCGCGTTGTCAGCCAGTGTTGGCTTGAACGGCGGCGCGGGGCTGAGGTCGATGTAGCGGCTGGCGACGCTGGTCAGACCGGGGGTGCGGATGGTCGCTGTCGTGCCTTGATGCAGGGGCCCGAAGCTCGAATTGACCGCGATGTCGACCTGTGCGAGTCCGTTGGGCGTGAGCGAGATCGAATCGATCGAGCCCGCCGGTGTCCCCCCGATCCTGACCAGGTCGCCGTTGACCAATTGCCCGGCGTCGGTGAAGTCGAGCCGGTAGTGGTACGAGGTTTGGCGGGTAGCCAGATACACCACCACCGCCACAACCACCAGAAGCGCCGCCACCGGCAGCCAGCGCCACAGCGGTCGCTTTTGCACGGTCGGCTTGGGGGGTATGGAAGGCGCGGGTCGCCTAGGACCAAGCGGACGAGGGGTTTCGCTGGTTGACGTGGACACTCGCGCTCCAGCGACGGGTCCAGGTGTCGCTACCTACGCGGAAAGCCGCGCTGTGACCGCGTCGACGCGGGCAGTATAGACGCGGGCGTTCCCAAGAAGCGGCAGTAGAAAGCGCCCTCCGTAGCGGCAGTAGAAACGGCCCTGTACACAGTGTGAGGTACTGCTACGCGGCCCGAAACCCGCGGTTATACTGCTGCCCGCCCCGAATCCCGAAAACGGAGGAGTCATATGCGAAAACTCGCGGCAGCAGCGGTCACCGTGGCGATGCTGGCAGGAGCGGGCGTCGCAATCGCCGCCATACAGTCGCCGGCGGTGCACGTGAAGGCCACGGTGACGCCGAGCAAGGCGGGTACGCCCAAGCACCCGCAGGGCGTAAAGCTCACCACGAACTTGACGTGGCAGAAGCTCGGCGCCACGAAGCAGCCGATCGTGACCAAGTTCTTCGTCTGGTTCCCGAAGGGCTCGCTGTACAACGGCGGCAAAGTCTCGAGCTGCTCGAAGAGCAAGATCGCCAAGGGCCCCAGCAAGTGCCCGAAGGCCTCCATCATGGGGTCCGGATCGGGCACGGCGTACGCCGGGGTGAGCACCATCACGCACCCCTCGATCACCGTCGTCAACGGCGGCGCCAAGACGATCTACTTCTACACCGTCCTGAACAACCCGGCTCGGGTTCGTAAGGCAGTGGTCGGAACGGTCAGCAAGTCCAGCGGTCAGTACGCGTACGAGCTGAGCGTGTCGATCCCGAAGGAGCTCCAGGTCGTCGCAGGTGACCCGATCGAGCTCACCGCCCTCAACGTCAAGGCGGGCAAAGGCAGCTGGCTCGCGACCACGTCCTGCCCCGGCGGCAAGTGGCCGTTCAAGGTCACGACCGATTACACGGCGGGCGAGAGTGGTTCCGGGAACGGCTCCGCCAGCACTACGTCGTCGGTGAAGTGCACTAGCTGAGGACTCGGTCCTCGAAGTAATGGCGGCCGGCTCGCCCCACGCAGACTGGCGAGCCGGCCGTCGCATGTTCCGCCGCGGTGAGCGGCCGGCTTCTCCTCCTCCCCGCGCGGGGGGAATAGCACGCCGGCGGCCGGCGGCGGCCGCACGGGTGCCGGTGCCGCGATGCACGCCTCTGACCAGCGCACGCCGGCCACTAAGAGGACCCCGGAGCACCGGTGTGTCTGAAGGTGTCGGCGGTGCGGCTCCGGGTGGGCATGTGGCGAGCGAAGCCTTCAGAAACGCTAGTATTCTCAACTCGCCGAGATGACCACCGCGACCATCTCAGTGCCCAAGCCGCCGCCTCGCGGTCCTCGCGGCGGGCCAGGCTCGATCGGCGGCCGCATCTACGAGATCCTCCGCGATGCGATCTACGAGACCGGCGACATGGTCGTGTTGACCGGCAAGACCATGGTCTCGGCGATCCGGCCGCCGTATCCCTACGGGATCGAGTTCGTACAGCAGTTCTTATTCGCGCTGCGGCTGTGCTGGTTCCCGATGCTGCTCTCGACGGTGGCATTCGGATACGAGGCCCCTGGGCTCCAGGCCGCCAACTTCCTGGTGCTCTTCGGAGCGCTCGACCGCCTGGGCGGATTTTTCGTGCTCGCCTCGATCCGCGAGTTTGCGCCGTTCGTCGATGCCGTGGTTATGGCGGGTGTGGCCGGGACGGCGATCACCGCCGACCTCGGCGCCCGCAAGATCCGCGATGAGCTCGACGCGCTCGTGGTGATGGGGGTCGACCCGATCAAGAACCTGGTCGTGCCTCGCTTCTTGGCGTTGATGCTTGTGACCGGTCTCTTCGACATCTTCGCTCTGTGCTTCGGGATCCTGGGCGGCGTACTGGCCACACTCGTCAACCACGCCCCGCTCGGTCCTTTCTTCTCCACCCTCCTCAACAACGCCGAGACCACCGACCTGTGGGCTTCGGTCGTGAAAACCACATTGTTCGGGGCGATCATCGCGATCGTCTGCTGCTACAAGGGCATGACGGCTTCGGGCGGCGCGGCCGGGGTGGGGCGTGCAGTCAACCAGGCTGTGGTGATCGCGTTCTTGGGCATCTTTGCGTTCAATTACGCCTTCACGCAGGTGCTGCTCGCGACTCATCCCGCAATCACGACGATCGCCAAATAGGTTGCGATGACGACCGTTCCTCAAGAGCCGCTGCCGCCGCCTCCGCAGCAACCTGCAGCCGCGACGGCCGGGCCGATGGGTGGCGGCTGGATCACAGACGCCGGGCTGATTATCAAGTTCAGCGGGCTGATCGTGCGCGACACGCTCAGCGGGCGCGTGCTGCGCTTCACCGCCGAGTCGCTGCGCCAGATGGGAATCCTGATCGTCTCATCGACGGTGGTGATCTGGGGGCTCGTATTCATCATCGGCCTTCAGTGCGGCATCGAGGGCGCCTACTTGCTGCGCTCGGAAGGAGCGCCGCAATACGCGGGCGTCTTCTCGGCATGGTGTGACCTCCGCGAGCTCGCCCCGCTGTGTTTTGGCTACATGATGGCTGCCAAGGTAGGCACGGGGATAGTCGCCGAGCTCGGCTCGATGCGAATCTCGGAGGAGATCGATGCGCTCGAGGTGATGGGCATTTCTGGCATCACCTTCCTCTGCGCGACCCGCCTCTTGGCCTCGTGGCTGGTGTTGCCGTTCGTGTACCTGGGCGCGATCGGGTGGGGCTTTTTGGCCAGCTACATCGCGGTCGTCCAGCAGGTCGCGAACGTGTCCGCCGGGGGCTATTCACTGATCTTCTGGGAGTTTCAGAACCCCGGTGATCTCTTATTCAGCATCATAAAGGCGATGACGATGGCCACGGTCATCGTGCTTGTCGGTGCCTACTACGGGTACACGGCGAGTGGGGGGCCGGTCGGCGTGGGCGTGGCCACGGCCAAATCCATGGTCGTCAACATCGTCTCGGTTCACATCGTGGGCATGCTCGGTACGCAGTTATTCTGGGGTGCCAACCCGCGCGCACCGATCGGAGGCTGAGGGTGGACGACGAGCACGACGCATTGCATCCGCTCGAGCCGGATACCGACGAGCACGACGCATTGCCTCCGCTCGAGCCGGAGACCTCCGAGCGCGACCCATTGCATCCGCTGGAGCCGGAGACCTCGGGCGAGGCGCCCACGCTCGAGCGACCCGTGGCAACCCCGAAGTCGACCCCGGCCGCCTCACGCGTGTCGATACACGACAGCTACGAGCCTCGTCCTGAGCCGCCCCCGGGATCCAGCGATGAGGAGTATCGCTGGCACACCTACCGACAACACCCCAGCGGCCGCCCCGACGCGGTCGAGTTCATCGACACCTACAAGAGGTTTGGCTCGACCCCGGTGTTGCGCGGACTGAGAATGGGTCTTCCCGAGGGGATGGTGTCAATCATCATCGGCCCCTCTGGAACCGGCAAGTCCGTGTGTATCAAGCACATGGTCGGGCTGCTCATGCCTGACTCGGGCGATGTGCTGGTACACGGCGAGTCGGTCCCGCGGATGAAGGACGACGACCTGTTCGAGTTGCGCAAGCGGTTCGGATTGCTTTTCCAGGATGGGGCCCTGTTCGGGTCCATGGACATCTTCGACAACGTGGCCTTCCCCCTGCGTCAGCACACCGAGAAGTCGGAGGAGGAGATCACTGAGATCGTTATGCGCCGCTTGAACGAAGTGGGGCTGGCCAAGGACGTCTGGAAGTTTCCCAACGAGCTCTCGGGCGGCATGCGTAAGCGTGCTGGCTTTGCGCGCGCACTCGTGCTCGACCCTGACATCGTGCTGTTCGACGAACCGGACTCGGGTCTCGACCCTGTACGCACCGCGCTGCTCGGCCGGCTCATCGTGGAGGTCCACGAGGACATGGTCGAGGAGGCGAAGGAGAAGCGTAAACCGTATCTCCCGACGTTCTGTGTCGTGACCCACGACGTGCTGACGACGCGGCGAATCGGCGACTACATCAACGTGTTGTGGAAAGGACGGGTGGTCGAAGCGGGTCCTTCAGAGGAGATGTTCAACTCCGACAACCAGTTCGTCCGTCAATTCCTCTCAGGCGAAGCGGACGGGCCTCTCAGTATGGAGTGAGGTGCGGCGCATTCGGCTTCATGACGTTCTGACGCTGGCGCGGGCCGTGGCGATAGCTGCGTGCGCGCTCTTCTTCGGGGCGGGAGTGGCTTGGGCGATGACCACCACCTCGACGCCCGGTGAAACCACGCCGACAACGTCCACCCATTCGGTCCCGTCGACGAGGACGACCCCGACGACAACCTCTCGCTCGACTACCACGAAGACCACGACGACCCCGAAGCCGAAGAAGCCACCGCCCAAGAAGAAGAAGCACCCTAAGCCCAAGCCGAAACCGAAGCGGTGCCCGCCCTCCAAAACTCAGAACGGCACGGCGACGAACACAACGGCGACAAGCACCACGACGACAAGCACCACGACGACGAGCACGACGGCGACGGTAGGGACGGCGACGAGCGCCGCGACTTCGAGCATCACCGGAGGCAGCCAGAAGACCGGAAGTGGCCCGGTGCACAGTGGCGGCGGCAAGTCGGGCAAGCCCAAGTCCGGCAAGCCGGGTAACCCGGGCGGCTCATCGCACAACCACAAGCCCTGCCCCTCCCAGCACAAACCTCCGCCGCCTCCGAAGAAGCACAGTGCTCCCCCGGCGCCAAAGCGCAAGTCAAACCCAACGCCCACCACACCTCCGCCGCCGCGCACGAACACCGGTGTGCCGACGCCGTCTAATCCTTCTTATAGTTTGGCGTCGCCGGGTCCGGCGGCGTTGGGGGTGCCTGATTTTTTTATTTCGAGTTTTGCGATTCCGCCGTTTTTGTTGCCGATTTATCAGGCGGCGGGGATTGAGTATGACGTGCCGTGGCAGGTGTTGGCGGCGATTAATGAGATTGAGACTGATTATGGGCGTAATTTGAGTGTGTCTTCGGCGGGGGCGGTGGGG
>DASRHQ010000036.1:0-2210 GCA_035650455.1 Solirubrobacteraceae bacterium | reverse complement strand
GTAGAGCCCTTTCCAGAGCTGCCACCACGCGGGCGTGCAGCCGTAGCGGAAGCCGAGGTCGACCGAGGAGGCAACGGCGAGAATCTTGGAGCCGCGCATAGCGCTCAAGTGTGGCACTTGGCCATTACGAGGCGGTAAGGCACCACAAGGAATAGGTTGGCACTCGGCCAGAAAACCACCTCAAACGTCACATGTGGCCGGCCGCCTCACGACGTTCAGGCGTACGAACGCTCGCCCAGCCGACGCTCGGGCTGCTGGCGTCCGATGTGGGACGTTAGTTTCGGCTGGGTGGGGTCTCCGCTTCGAAAGAACCGAGATTTTGCCGCGCTGTGGATCGGTCAGGCCGTGTCGCATCTGGGGATCAGCATTTCCTCGTTTGCGTATCCGGTGGTTGTGCTGGAGTTAACCGGATCAGCGGCGAAGGCTGGGGCGGTCGGGTCTGTGCTTGCCGGAACCGCGTTCGTGCTGCGACTTCCGGCTGGTGTGGCTGCCGACCGGTGGAACCGGCGGGCGCTGATGGTTGCCTGTGACCTCGGGCGCGCCATCAACTCCGCGGCCTTCGCGGTCGCTCTCGCTCTTGGCTATTTCGTGTTCGCGCAGGCGCTCGCCGTCGCGTTCGTTGAGGCTGCGCTCGGGGTGCTGTTCGGTCCCGCCGAGTCGGCGTCCGTGCGCCGAGTGGTCGGACCGGAGCGCATCCGTGAAGCCGTCGCCCAGAACCAGAGCCGGACGGCGATCCCCGGTCTCCTCGGCCCGCCGCTCGGCGGCGTGTTGCTCAGTGTCGGGCGTGCACTTCCATTTCTTGCAGACTCGTTCTCGTATCTGGTGTCCCTTGCCTCGGTGATTTCCGTTCGTTCACCTCTCGGAGGCCGTGGACAGCCTGCTTCGAGACAGACGATGGTGGACTCGCTGTCTGTCGGATTGAGATGGATCTGGCGCCGCCGGTTCCTGCGCACGCTGCTGCTCTGGATGATGGCCGGGAGCGGCGTCTGGGGCGGCATCGGCCTGCTCGTGCTCGTCGTCGCGCGCGACCACGGGGCGAGCGCCGGTGTCCTGGGCGTGATGTTCGCCATCACCGGCGCCGGTGCCCTCGTGGGGGCGCTCGCGACGCCGTGGGTGCTCCGCGCAGCCCGGCCGCACACGATCATCATCTCGTTCGGCTGGCTCGTGACCGTCTCGCTACTGCTGCTGCTCGTTGTCCAACAGCCGCTGCTGATCGGAGTCCTCGGCGCCACGTCGCTGCTCCTCGTGCCGCCGATCAACGCGATCGCGTTTTCCGTGATTGGCGCTGAAGCCAGCGATGAGATCCAGGGCCAAGCAACAAGCGCGGGTATCCAACTCGCCGGTCTGGGCGCACCTGTCGCGCCACTGCTCATGGGCCTCGTTCTAGCGGCAGTCGGGACGCAACCGACGATCATGATCTACAGCGGCATTCTCTGCGCCCTCGCGATCTACGCGACGATAAGCACCGGCCTTCGTGAAGCCAGCAACTGACGCGGGCTACTTCGTTCACGCTCAGGCGTCATTCAGCCATCAAATCATCGACTTCGAGCACCAACTCGACTCCCTGCGGAACTGCCCGCGCAGCGTGAACTCCGCCGGAGCCGCTGCAGTACTCCTCGCCAGCTGACAGCGTCCTCCTTGGCCATCTTGCAGCAACGGTCGTTCGCCGCTACACCTCCTGCACGACCCGAGGTAGCTCAACTGGTAGAGCGACCGCCTGTCCAACGGAGAGATGCCGATTCGAGTCCGGCTTTCGGGGTCCAGGACACTGAAGGCCCGCCGTGCGGCGGGCCTTCGCGTTAACTCAACTGGTGACCGCCTGTCCGCATCGGATCGTACCCGAGTCGGGCGATCCAGTCTTTGCGATCCCCCAGCTGGCGCGGAACATCTCGCCCGGGCGCAAGACGACGAGGTCTTCGCCGGTGCGAAACGCATTGGGCGGGCACGTCATCGGCTCAACCGCGACGCCTCGTCGGCCGACCGCAGGATGGTCGCCGGTGAACAGCTGCACGTACCGGTACGCGTCGTCGAACCACACCTGATGGTCGCCGACGATCACACGCTGCTCCGTCAGGTCGGTGAAGGTTGCGTCGATCTGCCGGTCGCCGATCACGAATGTTCCCGGCAAGTCGTTCGGCTCTCGCCCGTCGGGAAGCTTGCGCGAGTCGACGCGTAACCTGGCCGCTGCCGGAAGCGTCACTTGGAACTCG
>DASRHQ010000035.1:0-29715 GCA_035650455.1 Solirubrobacteraceae bacterium | reverse complement strand
ACTCCGGCCGCATGTGGCTCAAGGGCGAGCCGTACGCCCCCAAGGACGTGCTGGATGCCCGCGCGCATGGGGTGGACACCGTATACCAGGACCTCGCGCTCGTGGACCAGCTGTCGGCCTCTCAAAACCTGTTCCTGCGTCGCGAAGAAACGCTTCGACCAACGCCGCTGGTGGCCGGCCGCAAGATGCGTCGCCAGGCACGTGCGGCGCTGGATGAGATTGGGATCAACATCCCGCGGATCGACCTACCGGTCGCGCGTCTGTCAGGCGGCCAGCGTCAGGCGATCGCAGTCGCGCGTGCGATCCGGGATCAGTCGGATGTCCTGCTGCTCGACGAGCCGCTCGCGGCCATGGGCGCGAAGGAGGGCGCGATGATCCTCGACCTGATCGCGCGCTTAAAGGAGCGGGGCGATGTTGCGATCATCATGATCGTCCACAACTATGTCCAGGTCTTCCAGGCCTGTGACCGCGCCAACCTGATTCAGGACGGGGTGATCACCTTCGACAAGCCGACCGCCGAGAGCTCGGTCGATGAGCTCAACGAGATCGTGGTCGAGGAGTACCGACGCGCACGGCAGGCCGCGACCACCGGCAACGGCGGGGCGTCCCAGCCGTCCTCCGCCTGAGAGGTTCGCTTCGGATGAGGGGTCGCGACCGCTCGTGCCGCTCGCGGTGAACGAGCGTCGCTACGCAATCGGCGTCGATTTCGGGACAGAATCGGCGCGGGCGCTGCTGCTCGATGTTCGAGGTGGCGAGGAGCTGGCCGTGAGCGTGGCCCCATATCCCCATGGGGTCCTCGACAGGGTCCTGCCCGAGAGCGGCGAGCAGCTGCCTCCAGATTGGGCGCTCCAGGATCCCGACGACTGGAAGCTGGTGCTCGAGCGCACCATCACAGGGGTGCTCTCTGAGTCCGGCGTCTCCTCCATGCAAGTCGCCGGAATCGGGATTGACTTCACCTCATGCACGGTCTTGCCGGTCTCAAGCAACGGCGCTCCGCTCTGCACCCTGCCGCGCTGGCGTCGGCGTCGCCACGCCTGGCCCAAGCTTTGGAAGCATCACTCCGCCCAGCCAATTGCCGACCGCCTCAGCGAGGTCGCGCTCGAACGCGAGGAGGAGTTCATCGAGCGCTATGGCGGGCGCATCTCCTCCGAGTGGTATTTCCCCAAGTTGATCGAGCTGTGGCTCGAGGATCGTGAGCTCTACGAGGCCGCTTATGGCTTCATCGAGGCGACCGACTGGCTGATCTGGCATCTGACCGGGCGCGAGCGGCGCCAGCAGTGCACCGCGGGCTACAAGGCGCTGTGGTCACGGGACACGGGACTACCATCGGCCGAATACTTCGAGGCCGCCTACCCAGGGTTCTCGCGCCCGGATGAGAAGCTCGGCAACTCATTCTTGGCGCTGGGGACCCGTGCCGGCACCGTTCGCCACGACCTGGCGGCCAGTCTGGGTGTCGAGCCGACAACCTCGGTCGCGGTTGGCAACGTCGATTCGTTTGTATCTGTGCCGGGTGCCGGCGTCTGCAGCCCGGGGGTGTTCGTCTCGGTGGTCGGCACCTCGATCTGCGACATGGTGGTCCACCCAGAGGAGATCCGTCTTCCCGGGATAACCGGTGTGGTGAGGGACGGGATCCTGCCCGGGCGCTGGGGCTATGAGGCCGGGCAGGCAGCGGTCGGCGACATGTTCGCCTGGTTCGTGCGCAACCTGGCCGAGCCCGGCTCAAGCCACGCGTCGCTCGAGCGGTCAGCCGCGCAGCTGCGTCCCGGCGAAACCGGCCTGGTCGCGCTCGATTGGTTCAATGGCAACCGCACGGTCTTGGCCGATGCCGACCTCACCGGGGTCCTCTGTGGCCTCACTCTGCACTCCACCCGCGAGCACATCTATCGAGCGCTGCTCGAGTCAATTGCGTTTGGCAACCGGCGGATCGTGGAGAACTTCTCCGAGCACGGGATCGAGCTGACCGAGATCATCGCTTGCGGCGGCGTCGCCAAAGCGAGTCCGCTGCTCATGCAGCTCTTCGCCGACGTCTCCGGGCTTGCCGTCCGGGTCCCCGCCTCCGACGAAGTTCCTGCGCGTGGGTCCGCGCTGTTCGCCGCGGTGGCGGACGGGATCTTTGACGGCATCGATGCCGCGGTCACAGCAACCGAGCCTCCGGGCGGACGGACTTACCGCCCGGACGCGGCCGCGCGCAGCACCTACGACCGCGTCTACGCCGTCTACCGGGGCCTCCACGACCTGCTCGGGCGCTCTCATGTGGAGCTTTTGCACGAGCTGAAGACGATCAGGCTGAAGGTGGCCGCGTGAACAGGCTCGAGCGTCCCAGGATCGGTCTGCTGGGGATCATGCAGGAGCTCTACGACGAGATGATCCCCGGGATCACCGACCACCAGGCGCAGTACGGCGCCGGCGTGGCACAGCGGCTCCAGGAAGCCGGCGAGGTGATCTTCACGGCCCCCGCTCGCAATCGGGAGGACATCGATCGCACCACGCAGGAGCTGCTGGAGCGGGGTGTTCACGGCATCGCCATCGTGATGCTGACCTATGGCCCCGCGTTGCGATCGGTGCGCGCGCTGCTGGATGCGCATGTGCCGCTGGCGCTCTTGAACATCCAGCCCGAGCGCGCGGTTACCGCGAACTGGGACATGGCCGACCTGACTTACAACCAGGGGATTCACGGCGCCCAGGACCAGGCCAACGCGCTCGTGCGCGCGCAAATCCCATTCTCGGTCATGACCGGGGAATGGCGCAGCCCCCGGTTCTGCGCGCAGTTCGCGGACTGGGCGCGCGCGGCGCAAGCGGTAAGCGAGCTGCGCCGCACTCGCATAGCGCTCCTCGGCTATCCGATGAACGGGATGGGAGACATCCTCTACGACCCGCCTTCGCTGCTGCGGATGCTGGGCCCGACGGTGGTGAACGAGGATTTGGGCGACCTGGTCGCTCGAGTTCAGGATGTCGGCGCCCCCGAGATCGACGTGCTGATCTCAAACCACGAGGAGCGGTTCGTGATCGCGCCAGATCTTTCCCGGGAGCGTCACGAATACGCAGCACGACTCGAGCTGGCCCTGCGCGCGCTGATCACAGATAAGGACTACGACGGGTTCTCCTTCCACTTCGACGCCTTTGGCGGAGACGGTCGCTTCAAACAGCTGCCGCTGCTCGCGGCCTCCAACCTGATGGCCGACGGGTACGGCTTCGCCGCCGAGGGGGACACCAACACGGCATCGCTCATGTGCGCCGCCCAGACCCTGATCGGCGACGCCCACTTCTCGGAGATGTACGCGATGGACTGGGAGCTCGACTCTGTCCTCATCAGCCACATGGGGGAGGGCAATTGGCGGATCGCGCGGTCCGACAGGCCCGTTAGGTTGATCGACCGCGAACTCGGCATCGGAGGTCTCGACAACCCGCCCACTCCCGTCTTCATGGCTGCGCCGGGGCCGGCCACGACGGCGGCGCTGATCCCGCTGACCGGCGGTCGCTACCGGCTGCTCGTTGCGCGGGGCGAGGTTCTCGATACGCCCGAGCTGCCGAAGGTCGAGATGCATCATTTCCACTTCCGGCCCGGCGTGGGAATGGAGCACTTCATGAACGAGTGGCTGCGCCTGGGCGGGCCCCACCACTTCGTTTTGAATCTGGGCGATCACGCCGGGCGCTGGCGGCGGCTGGCCGAGCTCACCGGGCTCGAATACGTGGAGCTGTAGTGCTAGAGGAATTGCGCCAACAGGTCCTCGCCGCCAATCTCGCCCTCCCGGCGCACGGTCTGGTGACGCTCACCTGGGGCAACGCCAGCGGAATCGACCGCGCGAGCGGCCTGGTCGCGATCAAACCGAGTGGTGTCCCGTACAAGCAGCTGACCCGCGAGGAGATCGTCGTGGTGGACCTTCGCGGCGAGGTCGTTGATGGAGACCGACGACCCTCCACCGACACGCCGACTCACCTAGCGCTCTACGAGGCGTTCGACGAGATTGGGGGGATCGTCCACGTCCACTCCCCCTGGGCGACGGCCTGGGCCCAGGCGCAGCGCGAGATCCCGGTCCTGGGCACGACCCACGCGGACCTCTCGCCTCACCCCATCCCGCTCACCCGCCCGCTGAGCGAGGAGGAGATCACATCGGGCTATGAGCGCGCCACCGGAGCAGTCCTGGTCGAAGCGGTGGCGCAGCGCGGGCCGCTGGAGCAGCCGGCGGCGCTGGCGCGAGGCCATGCGCCCTTCTCCTGGGGAGTCGACCCGGCCACAGCGGTTGACCACGCGGTCACGCTCGAGGAGGTGGCCCGGGTTGCCCTGCTGACGATGCTGCTCGACACCGGCGCGGAAGCGCTGGCCGACGCGGTCCGCGACAAGCATTACGAGCGCAAGCACGGCCCGGAGGCCTATTACGGACAACGATGAGCGAAGCGACGCCCCGTTTTTGCATGCCCGGAGCTGTTAGCGCTCACATTGTGCGGGAAGCCTCACCAGCGGTCGTGCACGTGGTCGCGGATAAAGCGGTCGTAGACGACTCGCGCCCCCTCGAGTTGCTCCTCTCGCAGCGGTGGCAGCGAGGCCGCGGCGACGTTCGCCGCGACCTGCTCGGGGTTGCGTGCGCCCGGAATCACCGTGCTCACCCCGGGCTGGTCGATCACCCAGCGAAGCGCGAACTGCGCGAGCGTGCTTCCGGGATCCACGAGTCGCTTCAGCTCGTTCGCCGCGGCCAGACCGACCTCGAAGGGGACGCCCGCGAACGTCTCGCCCACGTCGAAGGCCTCGCCGTGGCGGTTGAAGTTCCGGTGATCGTCGGCCGGGAAGGTGGTGTGCTCGTCATAGCGCCCCGAAAGCAGGCCGGAGGCCAGCGGCACTCGGGCGATGATGCCCACGCCCTGCTCCCGCGCGGCGGGAAGCACCTCCTCCAGCGGCTTGCGCCGAAAGCAGTTGAGGATGATCTGAACCGTGGCGACGTGCGGCCGCGCGATCGCCTTCAACGCCTGAGAGCTGGTCTCGACCGAGACTCCGTAGGCGCGCATGCGGCCGGTGGCCACCATCTCGTCGAGCGCCTCGAAGACGCCATCGTCGTCGTACACCGCATCGGGCGGGGAGTGCAGCTGGACGAGGTCGAGGTGCTCCATGCCCAAGTTCGCGCGCGAGCGGTCATTGAAAGCGTCGAAGTTCTCGCGGTTGTAGAGCTCAGGAAGCTGCTGCACCCTCCGACCCATTTTGGTGGCCACCATCACCTCCGGGTGGGCCGCATGCAGCTCGCCGCAGAAGCGCTCGCTGCGGCCGTCGCCGTAGACGTCTGCGGTGTCAAAGAACGTGACTCCGTGATCGACACCAGCTCGCAGCACGGTGCGCGCCTCATCCTCGGTGACGGTGCCCCACTCCGCCCCGATTTGCCAGGTTCCGAGTCCCACCACGCTGACCGCCCGCCCGAGCCGCTCGATCGTGCGCTCTTCCATCGGCGCATGCTCGCACGTTTGCGAGTCGCGGGCGGCCGTCCATACAAACGTCCACCCCACACCCCAACCACAGGAGGTCACGATGCACGCATTGCGTCATCCACGGGGACTGCTGGCGCTCCTAGGCGCCGGCGCCGCGGCCGCACTCGCGGCTGCACTGCTGTGGACCGGAGGTACGGCTCACGCCTCTCCGGGCCGCTCGCCTAGCGGCAAGCCCACCATCTCGCGCCAGCGATGGGGCAGCGTCGGCGGCAAGACCGTCTATCTCTATACGCTGCGATCCGGCCGCGGGATGACCGTCAAGATCTCGAATTACGGGGGCGTCGTGCAGTCGATCTGGGTTCCCACGCGCAACGGTGGCGCCAAAGACGTCGCGCTGGGCTTCTCGAACCTGACCGACTACGTGAAGGACTTCACCCAGGGCGCCACGGGCAAGCCGTGGCCTCTGCCCGGCGGCTCGGGCGACACCTACTTCGGGTCGATCATCGGCCGCTACGCGAACCGCATCGCGAACCACTCCTTCACGATGAAGTGCAGCCACTGCTCCAACAACGGGGTCACCTACAAACTCCCCAATAACAACAACGGCAACACGCTGCACGGTGGCTTCAGGGGCTGGAACACAAAGGTCTGGAATGCGAGCGCGCAGACGGCCGGCAAGTCCGTGTCGCTCAAGCTCACCTACCTCAGCCCCAATATGGACCAGGGGTTCCCCGCCCCGGTGCTGGCGACGGTCACCTACACCCTGACCGGCGGCAACTCACTGCAGATCGCCTATCGCGCGACCAATCAGTCCAAGAGTCGCCAGGCGACGGTTATCAACATGACCAACCACACCTATTTCAACCTGGCTGGAGAGGGATCTGGGCCGGTCTATGACCAGCTCGTGCAGATCAATGCCAACCGCTATCAGCCTGTCAACACCAGCCTGATCCCGGTGAAGTTCGCCACGGTGGGCGGGACGCCATTCGATTTCCGCTCGCTGAAGCCGATTGGCCGTGACATCCGCAGGGCAAACATGCCCGACCACAGCGGTCAGCCCTTCCCCGAGCTCGTCATCGCCCACGGCTATGACTTCAACTGGGTGCTCAACGGCTCCGGGTCTCGGCTGGCGGCGGTGGCCCAGGATCCCGGCGACGGCATCGTGATGCGCACCTACACGGACCAACCGGGCCTCCAGCTGTACACCGGGAACTTCCTGGTGGGCGACCTGGTCGGCCCGAGCGGGCACACGTACCGCCAGACGGATGCGTTCACCGAGGAGACGCAGCACTATCCCGACGCGCCGCACCACATCGGCCAGCCCGGCTGGCCCTCGGTGGTGCTGCCGGCGGGCCACACGTTCACCTCGAAGACGATCTACGCGTTCGCGAAGTAGACGTCGAACCGGCGCGATGGGCCGGGGCGCTTAAGTCCCGGCCTATCGGCCACAATCCGCTCGCGATGAGCGCCACCGCGATACAGGCCGCCGAGGAGAAGATGCGTGCCGCCGGTCAGCACGAGGAGGCCATCGCGAACTTTCGCAGCGCCTTCGAGCGGCTGGTTGCCGGCGAGTCGGGGATGCTCGAGAGCTCCGAGCTCTCACCCGCGAGTGACGTGCCCGCGCTTGCGGACCTCCCATCTGCCGACGGCCGTGCGCTCGAGCGCGTGGCGGTCGTGAGGCTGAACGGGGGACTCGCAACGACCATGGGCCTGAGCCAGCCGAAGTCGCTGGTGGAGGTGCGCGAGGGCCATTCGTTCCTCGACATCATCATTGGGCAGGCGGTCACTCTGCGACGCGAATACGGCATCCCCCTGCCGCTGATCCTGATGAACAGCGAGGTGACGCGCGAGCAAACCTCCAGGGCTTTAGAAGCGCGTGGAGACGACGGGACGGTCGAGTTCCTCCAGGGCATCGAGCCAAAACTCGATGCCGACACCCTCGACCCGGTCAGCTGGCCGGCGAGGCCCTCGCTCGAGTGGGCGCCCCCGGGTCACGGCGACGTCTATGGCGCGCTGCGGCGCTCGGGCATGCTGGACAAGCTGCTGGAGGAGGGGTTCGAGTATGCGATGATCTCGAATTCCGACAATCTCGGCGCGACGGTCGATCCGCGGATCGCGGCGTACCTGCAGTCAACTGAGGCCCCGTTCCTGCTTGAGGTGGTCGAGGGGACCAAGGCGGAGCGCAAGGGCGGACACATCGCACGCCGCCGCGACGACGGCCGGTTGGTATTGCGTGAGTCGGCGCAGGTACCGCCACACGACAGTCACTCGTTCGGCGACTACCGCCACTGGCGCTACTTCAACACCAACAACCTGTGGGTGGGGCTGCGCGCCCTGTCCGACCTGCTCGAGCGCCAGAGCGGGGTCCTCGAGCTGCCCCTGATCGCCAACCGCAAGACCGTCGATCCCCGAGATTCCGAGTCGCCGGAGGTGATTCAGCTCGAGAGCGCAATGGGGGCCGCGATCGGAGTCTTCCAAGACGCACGCGTGTTATGCGTACCCCGAACGCGCTTTGCCCCCGTGAAAACCACCGACGACCTGCTGCTGGTCCGCTCGGACGTCTACACGCTGACTCCCGACTGGCACCTGGAGCCGCTGCCCGAACGGGCTCAGGCGCTGCCTTTCGTGGAGCTGGATCCGCGCTACTACAAGCTCCTGGACCAGTTCGAGGCGCGCTTCCCCGAGGGCCCGCCGTCGCTAAGGGAAGCGCAGCGGTTCGTGGTCACGGGAGATGTGACGTTCGGGTCCGGGGTGGTAGTTCGTGGCGCGGTCGAGATCGAAAGCTAAGGGCGCGCGATCCCTAATCGCGCCACCACGCGTCGAGCACCCGCCGCCAGTTTTCGGCCGCGATCGCGGCCAGCTCGCGATCGTTGAACCCCGCCTCACGTATGGCCTCGAGCAACTCGGGCATGCGGCCGGCGTCTGCGATTCCACGGGGAACGGTGGTCCCGTCGAAGTCGGAGCCGAGACCCACATGCTCGACCCCGATGCGCTCGGCGACGTAGCGGACGTGGTCGGCGATCAGCGCGAGCGGCGTGTCCTCGTCTTCGGCAAAGTCCGGGCGCAGGAAACTGCAGCCGAACACGATGCCTACGAGTCCGCCGGAGGACCCGATCGCATCGAGTTGCGCGTCGGTCAGATTGCGGGAGGCCGCACTTAGCGCGTGTGCGCCCGAGTGGCTGGCCACGAGTGGCCCCGCGTCGATACGCGCCACGTCCCAGAAGCCGGCCTCGTTGAGGTGACTGAGGTCCACGAGGATGCCGAGGTCCGCGCAGCGCGCAACGAGCCTCCTGCCGGCCGCGCGCAGCCCGGGCCCGGTGTCCGGGCTGGATGGAGAGATGAACGGCACGCCCTGCCCGAAGCCATTGGCGCGGCTCCAGACCGGCCCCAGCGAGCGCAGTCCCGCCGCGTACCAGAAGTCGAGCGTCTCCAGGCCTCGATCGACGGCCTCGGCGCCCTCGAGGTGAAGGACCGCAACGGGGGGGCCGTCTCCTTGCAGCGCCCGGTCGACGTCGGCGATCCGTCGCGCGAGCAGCATCTGTCCTTCGCGTTCGAGCGCGTGCAGCCGTCCAGCACAGGCCGCCGCGTACGCGGCCGCCCGGTCATGTCTGACCGGCCGGGCGTACTCGAACTCGATCACCCCGTCGTCGCGAGGCAGCGGCTCGTGGTTCTCGCCGGGGGAGGGAGTGAAGATCGCGAAGATCCCGCCCCGGATACCGCCGGCACGCATCTTCGGCAGGTCCAGGTGGCCGCCCGGGCGTCCTTGCGCGAACAGGGCGTGATCCTCGTTCGTGAGCGCGTCGTTGTGTCCGTCGAAGACCGCAAGCATAAGAATGGGGTCGCGCATGCGCGACCCCACCGGCCGAGCATGCTCGGCCGGGGCCGGCGCACATGTGCGCCGGCCAACCTACTTGATAAAGAGGATCTCCGAGTACTTGGGCAGCGGCCAGATGTCGTCAGCCACCACCTTCTCGAGCCTGTCGGCGCTCTCGCGGACTGCCGCCATCGCCTGGATGACCGCGTCGCGCATGTAGATCGCGTGCGCGAGCAAGTCGTCGTGGGGCTGGTTCTCCGATAGATTCGCGGCCTCGAGCCACTTGATGGATTCGACGAACGGGGAGATGAGGTCCTCGAGCTCGCGAGACAGCTCGGGCAGCTCCGCCTTGAACAGCAGTGCCCGGTGGCGGGCGGCCGCGGGCAGCAGCATGGTGCGCGCAATCGAGGCGGCCGTCTCGGCCTCGATGTTCAGCTTGGTCACGTACTGCTCGAGGAAGACCTCATAGCGGGAGTGCAGCTCGCGCTCGGACAACACCCCGTAGTCCGAGAACAGCGAGACGGTGTCGTCGGCCACCAGATACGGCAGCGCATCGGGGGTCGCGCTCAGGTTCAGCAATCCGCGCCGCTGCGCCTCGGAATGCCATCCGGACGAGTAGTTGTCGCCGCCGAAGATGATCTGCTTGTTGGCCGCGTAGCTGCGCCTGAGGATGGGAGGAAGGGCGGACTCGAGGTCTGCGCCCTTCTGAAGCTCTGACTCGAGCTGATCGGCGAGGGAGTCGATGGCCTGCGCGACGATCGTGTTCAGCACCGTGTTGGGCAGCGACAACGACTGGCTGGACCCGAGCGCTCGGAACTCGAACTTGTTGCCGGTGAAGGCAAACGGGCTGGTGCGGTTGCGGTCGCCGCCGTGCAGCGGCAGCGGGGGCAGCACCGGCGTCCCCAAGCCCAGGAACGACCCAGGGGTGGTCTCGTCCACCTCTCCGCGCTCGATGGCTCCGAACACTCGCTCGAGCTCGGAACCCAAGAAGATCGAGATGATCGCCGGTGGTGCCTCGTTGGCACCGAGCCGGTGGTCCTGGCCGGCAGAAGCCACGGAGGCTCGGAGCAGGCCCTGGTGCGTGTTGACGGCCTCGATCACGGCCGCGCAGAAGAACAGGAACTGGAGGTTGTCGTGGGGGGTGTCCCCAGGCTCCAGCAGGTTGTTGCCGGTGTCGGTCCCCATCGACCAGTTGTTGTGCTTGCCCGAGCCGTTGACGCCCGCAAACGGCTTCTCGTGCAGAAGGCAGACCAGCCGGTAGCGGCGGGCAACGTTCTGCATGATCTGCATGGTCAGCTGCTGGTGGTCGGAGCCCACGTTGGAGTTCTCGAACACGGGCGCAATCTCGTACTGGTTGGGCGCTACCTCGTTGTGGCGGGTCTTGACCGGCACGCCGAGCTTGGAAAGCTCCCGCTCGGTATCGAGCATGCAGGCGAGGATCCGTTCGGGGATCGAACCGAAGTAGTGGTCGTCCAGCTCGTGGCCCTTGGGCGGCTTGGCCCCGAACAGGGTCCGCCCCGTGGTGAGGAGATCGGGGCGCTCGAAGTAGAACTGCTCGTCGATCAGGAAGTACTCCTGCTCGGCTCCGACGGTGGTGAAGACCCGCCGGGATTCCGCGTCCCCGAACAGCCGCAGCGCCCTGATCGCCGACCTCGAGAGCGCATCCATCGAGCGCAGCAGGGGAATCTTGTGGTCGAGCGCCTCGCCGGTCCAGGAGGCAAACGCGGTCGGGATGCAGAGCACCGCGCCGTTGGGGTTCTCGAGGATGAAGGCGGGCGAGGTCGGATCCCACGCGGTGTAGCCGCGCGCCTCGAAGGTGGCCCGAATCCCACCGGTGGGGAAGGAAGAGGCGTCAGGTTCGCCCTGGATCAGCTCCTTGCCGGAGAACTCGGCCAGCGCGGTCCCCTCGCCGGTGGGCCCCCAGAAGCTGTCGTGCTTTTCGGCGGTCGAGCCGGTCAGTGGCTGAAACCAGTGGGTGTAGTGGGTGGCGCCCCGCTCGAGCGCCCACTCCTTCATCGCCTGCGCCACAGCATCCGCCAGTGAGGTGTCGAGCGCCTCTCCGCGCGCCAGCGTCTGCTGGAGCCGGCGGAAGGTGTCCTTCGGCAGCCGCTGCCGCTGCACCGCGATGCTGAACACGTTGGCCCCGAAGACCTGGTTGTCAGGGGAGGTCAAATCGGGTGCGCCGATGGCGCCCCCGTTGGGCGTCCACTGAGCGGCGAGCACGGTCTGCTGGCGGATTCGAGGCATGCGTCTAGGAGCTCCTTTGATCGGCGGCGAGAGCAAGCGTAGGGAATCGGCCACCGGGCGCCATGGCCAAATGTCCAAAATGGTGCAAGTTCCGCTTCGCCGCTAGGAGCACCGCTTGATCAGCGAGGGACGGTGCGATCTAACGCTCGTTAGCGATCATTTCTTCGCACCGTCCACGTCAGGGTGGACGGCGGGACGCGAGCGCCTTATTTCGTTGTGACAATCTTGTGGTTGTTGTTCACGTAGGCTCGGGGTGCGACCTGGGTGATGTGGACCGTGTAGGAGCCGTGGGGCGGGGAACCGTTGGCGGTGACGGCCTTGGCATTGCCATACAGCCCCGCGGCGACACGCCAGTTCACGACCCATGTACCCGGGTGCACGGCGGTCAGGTGCCAGACGAACGTGGCCGTCTTGCCCGGCTTCAACGGGCCCAGTGCCCAGGTGTTTGAGAACGAGGTCGCCGCCGCCCCCGGGCCACCGGCCTTGCAGCTGTACTGGCAGGGACCCGGCGCCTGATCAACGACCCATACCGGGCGCGACCGGCTTGCCACGTCGCTCATGTTCAACAGATAGTTGAAGGCCTGCACCTGAGTCCCCATGTCGGGGTGAGTCGGCGTCCCGTCGGTGATGGTCACCGCCGCGTCTGGGACCGTCTTGTGGCCGGTGTTGGTGACCCTCACCACCAGCCGGCTGTTGGTGACGAGGCGCTGGCTCGACGGGAAGCTCGAGCTGACTGCGACGGGGAACTTCCCCTTCGGCTCGCTGGCGGCCTGCGTTTGGGATCCACACGCTGCGCCTGCCATTCCTGCGAGCGCCACGAGCACCAACCAACTCCACGTTTTCCACCCGCTCACCGCGGCTCGAACATACCACGAGCGTGCGCACCGCAGCGACGGTTGGAGCTCGCAAAAACGCCCATCTGAGCGACGGTTGCTGCTGGCTTTTGTAGCGACGGTGGCGTAGGCTTAGTTTGACCCGGGTATCCAGCCAGGGTCCAGACGGGAGGATAGTCTTACCTTGATCCGAGCAGTCGCTGATCGGGCATTTCTGCCTACCAAAGGCGTGCTCGAAGAGGTCGGGAACATGGTGATCCTGACCGGCAAGACGATCGTGGCGGCGGTCCGTCCCCCGTATTCGTACGGGAGCGAGTTCACGAGTCAGTTCCTGTTTGCGCTCAAGCTGTGCTGGTTCCCGCTGCTGATCTCGACGATCGCTTTCGGGTATGAGGCTCCCGGACTTCAGGCGGCAAACTTCCTCGTGCTGTTCGGAGCGCTGGACCGGCTTGGCGGGTTCTTCGTGCTCTCCTCGATCAGGGAGTTCGCGCCCTTCGTGACCGCGATCGTGCTGGCGGGTGTCGCGGGCACGGCGATCACCGCAGACCTCGGCGCGCGCAAGATCCGCGAGGAGCTCAATGCGCTCCAGGTGCTCGGCGTCGACCCCGTCAAGAACCTGGTGGTGCCGCGGTTTCTGGCCCTGATGCTCGTCACCGGCCTGTTCGACATCTACGCGCTTCTGTTCGGAATCTTCGGTGGCATCCTCGCGACGCTCGTGAACCACGCGCCGCTTGGGCCGTTTTTCGCGACGTTCTTCAACAACGCCGAGACCACCGACTTATGGGGGTCGGTGCTCAAGACAACGCTGTTCGGCGCGATCATCGCCGTGGTCTGTTGTTACAAGGGGATGACGGCGTCGGGCGGTGCCGAAGGGGTGGGCCGCGCCGTCAACCAGGCGGTTGTGATCGCGTTTTTGGGCATCTTCGCGTTCAACTACGCCTTCACCCAGACGCTGTTGGCGACGCACCCGGAGATCACGACGATCACCAGGTGATGCGGATGCGGCCCAACTCAGATCGGACGGCGGCGGAGGTCGTGTGGAACAGCTGATCGCCACCCCGCGCGGCTGGATCGAGTCGTTCGGCGAGATCGTGCAGTTCAGCGCGAGGGTCGTCGGAGACGTCTTCCGCCTACGCGTGTTGAAGTTCTTCGGCGAGACGCTGCGCCAGGCGGGGATCCTCGTGCTCGGCTCGACGCTTGTCATCTGGGGGCTCGTGTTCATCATCGGCGCCGAGTGTGGCCTCGAGGGCGCCTACTTCGACAACGCCAACGGGGTACCGGCGTATGCCGGTGTCTTCGCCGCGTGGTGCGATCTGCGTGAGCTCGTTCCCTACGCCTTTGGCTACATGATGGCCGCCAAGGTCGGCACCGGACTGGTGGCTGAGCTCGGCTCGATGCGTATCTCCGATGAGATCGACGCGCTCGAGGTGATGGGCATCAGCGGGATCACCTTCCTGTGCGCGACGCGCCTGCTCGCCGCATGGATCGTGCTCCCCTTCATGTACCTCTGCTCGATCGGGGCCGGCTTCTTTGCCAGCTATCTGATCGTCGTGGACGAGATCAAGGACGTCTCCCAAGGGGGGTATTTCTTAATCTTCTGGGAGTTCCAGAACCCTCCCGACGTCTTATTCAGCGTCATCAAGGCGATGGCGATGGCGACCGTGATCGTCCTCGTCGGGGCTTACTACGGCTACAACGCGAGCGGGGGCCCGGTGGGGGTAGGGACAGCTACGGCAAAATCGATGGTGTTGAACATCATCGCCGTGCACATCATCGGCATGCTCGGCACCCAGCTCTTCTGGGGCGCGAATCCCCGAGCACCGATTGGAGGCTGACGACATGATGCGGTTCAAATTCGGTGGCTTCCGTCGATCGCAGCAGGAGCAGGAAGGGCAAACGGGGCCGGGGGAGCAAGGGCGGGAGCCCTCAGAGCCGTCCTCCGGCAGCTTCGCTTGGCCTGAGTCGACGCCGTCTACGACCTCGGGCCAGCCTGAGTCGACGCCGTCGGACGGGGATTCGACGTCCGCGCCGGAATCGATCTCATCCGCTCACGCGGAGGGACTGTCCTCGGCGTACGCGCGCGCTGACCAGGGTGAGGCGCGCTCCGATCAGGGTGACGAACAGGCGCACGCAGACGAAGACCAGGACACCGGCGAGTTCGAGCAGGTGGACGGCCCGGAGGCCGAGGAGAGACAAGAGCAGGGATCGCGCGTCTCGGTCATCGATGAGGACCAGCCTCGGCCCGATCCGCCGCCGGGTGCCGACGACGAGGAGTACAAGTGGCACACCTACAGGCAGTACCCCTCGGGCCGCCCTGACGCGGTCGAGTTCATCGACACGTACAAGTCATTCGGCCGCAACCACATCCTCCGTGGACTCAACATGAGCCTGCCCGAAGGGATGGTGTCGATGATCCTGGGGCCCTCGGGAACCGGGAAGTCGGTGTGCATCAATCACATGGTCGGGCTGCTGTACCCCGACGAGGGTGACGTGACGGTCCACGGCGAGTCAGTGCCGAACATGCCCGACGACGACCTCTTCGAGATGCGCAAGAAATTCGGGCTGCTGTTCCAGGACGGCGCTCTGTTCGGCTCGATGAACATCTTTGACAACGTGGCCTTCCCGCTACGCCAGCACACCGAGAAGGGTGAGGACGAGATCTCCGACATCGTCTCGCGCCGCCTGAACGAGGTCGGCCTCGGCGCGCACGGCGACAAGATGCCGAACGAGCTGTCGGGCGGGATGCGCAAGCGGGCCGGGTTCGCGCGGGCGCTGGTGCTCGAGCCCGACATCGTTCTCTTCGACGAGCCCGACTCGGGACTCGACCCCGTCCGCACCGCGCTGCTCGGCGAGCTGATTCTGGAGATTCACCGAGACATGATGGACGAGGCCAAGGAGCGCCAGAAGGAGCACCTGCCCACCTTCTCCGTGGTCACCCACGACATCATGAGCGCGCGCCGCGTAGCGGACTACATCAACGTCCTGTGGAAGGGCCGCATCGTGGAAGCTGGACCCGCCGAGGACATGCTCAACTCCGACAATCCGTTCATCAGGCAGTTCCTGGCGGGGGAATCGCAAGGACCTCTAACGATGGACTGAGTGCGAAACCACTCCGAACGCACCGGCGCTGCACGCGAGTGCGCTCGGAGCGGTTTCGCACTCCGTCTCTCAGAGGTTCCCTTGCTGATGCGTGATGACATGATCGACGGTAGCCTCAGCCCGAAATGAGCGCCGGGTTCGAGCGTTTCACGCGCGCCGTTGCCAGGCGGCCCTTACAGGCGCTGCTCGTAGTCCTTTTGTTGGCGATCGGGGGTGCGGTGCTCGCGCTGCGCCTCAAGCCGTCGACCGGCATCGGCACTTTCGTGGGCAGCGGTTCTTCGAGCTATCAGGCCACGTTGGACGACGAGCATCACTTCGGCTCCGACGCGGTCGTGGTGCTGATCCGCGAACCGCTGACAGATCTGGTCGAGACGAAGGACCTGGGCACGCTCAGCTTCCTCGAGGCGTGCCTGGCGGGGAAGGTGGTGCAGCGAAATCTCCAGCTCGGCGCGTACACGCAAGTGTCTGGGCAGGCGCCTTATGGCGGATGGGGCAGCCCTTGCGGAAGGCTCATGCGCAGCCAGCCGGTCAAGGCTGTCTATGGGCCGGCGACCTTCCTCAACCACGCCGTCGTGGCGATCAACCAGACGATCGGGACGATGACCCGCGGTGCGCAGCAGTCGATCGCAAAAGCAGAGCATGCCGCCTACGCCCTCGCCCTCGGCGAGCACAAGAGTCGCGCGAAGGCCCAGCAGCTCGCCCAGGCCGCCGGCAGCCTGGCCCAGCAGCAGGAACTCCAGCGCGCGGAGACTCTGGCCTACCAGTCGGGGCTTACCTCGCAGCCCCGGATCGACAACCAGCAGTTCATCTCTCAAGTGGTCTTCGATGCCACGCGCGGTGCCGACCAGCCCAAGGCCAGGTTCTCCTACCTGTTCCCAACTTCGCGCTCGGCGCTGATCCAGGTCCGCCTGAAGTCGTCGCTGACTCCGTCAGAGCAGACCCAGGCCATCTCATCGATACGCGCCGTTGTCAAGATGCCCGCCTTCAGGCTCGGCCACGGCGGCAGATACACGGTCACCGGTGCGCCGGTGGTGTTGTCGGATCTTTCCTCCACGCTGACCGGCTCCATCGCGCTGATCCTGCTTGTCGCACTCTGCGTGATGGCGCTCGCGTTGCTTTTGGTATTCCGCAGCACTCTGCGGCTGCTGCCCCTGACCATCGCTCTGATGGCGGCGGGGATCACGTTCGGTGCGATTGAGCTGGCCGGTGGCTCGCTGACGCTGGGCTCGCTCGCGGTGCTGCCGATTCTGATCGGCCTCGCGGTGGACTACGCGATTCAGTTCCAATCTCGCGTCCAGGAGGCGCGGCGCGATCTACCGGCGGCGACAACCGCCGAAGCGGTGGCGACCGCGGCCCGGGTCGGCGTTCCCGCGATCGCGGCTGCCGCGCTGGCGACCGCGACCGGATTTCTCGTGCTCCTGCTCTCGCCTGTGCCCCTCATGCGCTCGTTCGGCGTGGTGCTGGTCGTGGGGATCGCCGTCGCCTTCGTGTGCGCGCTGGTCACGTGCACCGCGGCGCTCGTGCTTGCGGATCGCGACGGCGGAGTCGTCGGCGCGTCGCTGAGAGGGGCAGGCGAGATGCTGGGCGTGCTCGCGCGTCCCGCGATCTCCGCGGGCAGGGTCCTGCGCGTCCAGTCCGAGCATCTGTATGCGGCTGTGTCGAGCCGTCGCGCAAGCGCCGTGCCCCGGGCCGCGAACCTCATGGCGGTCCCGCTGCGTCGGCCCGGGCTGGTCCTGTGGCTGGCGCTCGGATTGGCGGTCCTGGGCTGGGTCGCCGATACGCAGACGGCGGTTCAGTCCGACGTGACCAAGCTCGTCCCGTCGTCGATGCCGGCGTTGCGCGACTTGCACACGCTTGAGCGCACGTCGGGCGTCTCGGGCGAGATCGACGTGACCGTCCGGGGAAGCAACGTGGCGCGCCCAGCGGTGGTGAGCTGGATGACGCGGTACGAGCAGAGCCTGCTCGGGCATTTCGGCTACGCCGAGACCACCGGCTGTGCGCGCGCAACGCTGTGCCCTGCTCTCTCGCTCCCCGACCTGTTCTCGACCGCCGGGAGCACGAGCGCAGCTCCGCTCAGCGCCGCTTCGATCAACAGCCTCCTGGCAGCGGTTCCGGCCTATTTCAAGCAGGCCGTGATCACGCCGGACCGACGCGAGGCGACGCTTGCCTTCGGCATCCGCCTGATGCCGCTCGCACGACAGCAGCGCGTGATCGACTACATGAACTCGCGGCTGCACCCACCGGCGGGCGTGAGCGCCCGCCTGGCGGGCATCCCGGTACTGGCCGCGCAGGCCGACGCGACGCTCTCGTCATCCGCGCGTCGCCTGCTCACGCTGCTCGCGGGCCTGCTCGCGGTGGGGGCGGCGCTGCTTGCAGTGTTCCGACGAGCGGACCGAGCGCTGCTGCCCCTGGTCCCGATCGCCCTGGCCACCGGCTGGTCGGCGCTGATCGTCTTTTTGACCGGGATCCCACTCAATCCGATGTCGGCCAGTCTCGGGACGCTCGTGATCGCGATCTCCACCGAGTTCAGCGTGCTTCTGTCCGAGCGCTACCGCCAGGAGCGGGCCGCCGGCTTCCCGCTCGAGGAGGCTCTGAGGCGGACCTACCGTTCGACTGGGGCCGCGGTGCTGGCTTCGGGCATCACCGCGATCGCCGGATTCGGGGTGCTCATCGTCTCGAGCATTCCGATGCTCCGAGACTTCGGGCTGGTGACCGTTATCGACCTCGCCGTGTCGCTCGCCGGCGTGCTGCTGGTATTGCCGGCCACGCTGAAGGCGGCGCAGCACGGCGCGCTCGCGGACCGCGCGGGGGAGCTCGGTCGCCGCTTTGGCTCCCGCGCTGCGCGGTTGCGGCGGCGCCCGAGCGTGGTGTGAGCGAAAGCGACTCCCAAGAGCCAGCCCCGGGAGCATCCGGAAGCCAGCGCCCGGAGGAAGACTCGGTGCGCCACAGGCTCGATCCGGACTTGGCGGCCAGCGCGGCGCGCGCGGATCGGGTCGAGGCGGGGGCGAAGGGCGGTGGTGCAGCAAGCGCCGCCGACGGCGACCGAGGTTCGGCCGCCGCGACTGCGTCGCGGCCGGAGGTGGGCAGAGGCCGCAGGGCGCCCGTCCGCCAGGCGATCGACACGCGCCCCTACCGCTGGGCAATTGGCGCTTTCGGCCTGGGACTCGCCGTCGTGATCTCGGTCGTCCTCTTCCTCTCCCGGGGGGTCGGGACGGTTGGCGTGCCACCCGGGCACCGTCTGCACAACTTCGCGGCACCCGTTGCGACCTCGAGTCTCAACGGCAACGCCAACCTGAGCAAGCCGTGCCGGCTGGGTTATCTAGGGAGCCGGGCAGTGAACACATGCCTGCTGACTCGACGCAGGGCGCTCGTCCTGGCGTTCTTCGTGACCGGGTCAAGCTCGTGCGTGCGCCAGGTGGACACCCTGGAGAAGGTCTCCAGACAGTTCGCCGGCGGCGCGGTGGGGTTCGCCGCAGTCGCGGTGCGGGCCTCGCGATCCCAGACCGCGAGGCTCGTCCGCTCCCACCACTGGACCGTCCCTGTGGCATATGACCTCGATGGAGCTGTCGGTGACCTCTACGGCGTCGAGATCTGTCCGCTCCTGGAGCTCGCGTATCGTGGCGGCGTGGTCAGGTACAGGCTGATCGGGAACCGGTGGCTGCAGCCGTCCGCGCTCGCGGCGAAGGTCCGGGCGCTCACCGGGTGACCGATGCAGGACGAGGGCGAGCTCTACGCCGCCCAGGGCTCGATCGCGCCCGAGCTCGCGGCAGAGTTCCCCGGCCTGCAGCTCCTGTGGGTCTCCGTGGAGGCCCGACTCCGATCCAGCCCCCCCGGGCTAAAGCGCCGTCTGAGCATGCTGTCAAGCCGCTATCGCGGCGAGAACGTCATCGCGATGCGCACGCAGCCCATCCCGCACGCCTTTCGGGCGTTCTTCCGCCAGGTCGGTCTCGACCCCGATGTGACCCGCATCCCCGCGGAAGCGGCAGCCGTGCAGCGGTTGCTTCACGGCGGCTTTGAGTCGCGCAACGTCGTTGATGACGCCCGCCTGATCGCCGTGATCGAGACCGGCGTGCCGGTGTGGGCACTCGACGCCGATCTCGTCGCCGTGGGTGGGCTGGGCATCCGGGTGACCGAAGCCAACGCGGAGCTTGGGTCAGGGGAATACGCGAAGCCGCTTGCGGCGGGACAGCTCGCTGTTGCGGACGGACGCTTGATCCACGCCCTGCTGTTCGATGACGTTGCGCCGGGGCACGGCGTCGGCCGCTTCACTGAGCGCGCCGTGCTGTACGCCGTCGGGGTGGAAGGGGTGCCGACCATCCATATCGAGGAGGCGCTGTGGATCGCTGTCGAGGCCATGCGGACAGCCTGATCTGGCCCTCTCGCCGGGCTGCGCGGTGCTAATCTCGCCAAGGCGTCTGGAAGGAGGAAGGGATGGAGCTTCTCGAGCAGGGCCTCCACGTACCGCAGGATCCATTCACCGGATCACCCGCTACCAAGGAGCTCGACGAGCGGGCGGCGCGCCGCTCTCTGCGTCACCAGATCGCCCGCCTCGAGCGCGAGCTCGCGGAAGCGTTTGTGACCGCCTACCGGATGGGCGGCATCGGGCAGCCCGCCCAACGCCCCGCGCAGCCTCGGGTGCTCGACCTGGGCGCGCTGGAGCGCATAAGAGACGAGCTGGCGCAGCGCCTGCACGAAGCACGCGTCACGATCGCGCAGCGCGCTGAGGTTCAGGCGGCCAACCGCGTGGCACTCGAACGCATGCTGCTGGAACCAGGGAAGTACCGCTTCGTCAGAATCGCCGCCAGCGACATTGGTGAGCCGGGCTGCGGGGTGTGGCATGTCAGGCCGCGGCTCGGTCTGATCGGGATGCTGATGGGATGGTGGGAGGTCAAGCTCTCCTCGGGCTGTCCCTTAGTCCGGGGCCACGGCCGCGCGCCGTGGCCCGCAGTCAGATCTATCCTCAGTGACATGCGCGCCGTCCTTCGCAACGGGGCTGGCGGAGTCCTGGTGGTGATGATCATGCTCATCGGCAGCTTCGGGCTGTGGATCGGAACTCCCTTGCTGTGGTTGTGGGTGGGCTCTCAGGTCCAGGGCGCCACGCAGTCATTGGGCACCGCTTTCGCCACGGCGTTTGCCGGCGCCGTCGCCACGGTGGTGCTCCTGGCTTGGGTGCTCGCGAAGTTGAGCGACATCTACCGGGAAAACCGCCTCTCGCGCGGCCGCAACGACACTGGACATGTCGTGTTGGAGGTTGTGCTCGTGGTGAGCGCGGGCCTGACCGTCGTCGCGTTCCTGATCTGGTTCTTCCTGCTCTCCGGGGCGAACCCGGTTCCCGTCGATATCTCCCTCTAGGGTTGCGGGACACTCGGCGGGGGCACCGCGCCCCCCGAGGCGGGGGGCACCGCGCGGCTGGGGCAGAGCCGCGCGGTGCGGCGCGTCGCGGCTGGGGCAAAGCCGCGTGGCAGGCCCGTTGCGGCTGGGGCAGAGCCGCGGGCCGCCGCTCGTTAGATCTCAGCCAGCGCCAAGTCGGTGGCCACACGCCTGTCCAACTCGGCGGCAAGCAACCGGCGCTGGCGCTCGGTCAATGCGCCCAGGTGCCGGTTCTCTGAGATCTGGAGCCCGGAGAGAAGCTTGCGTGTCCTGTTGCACCCCCAGCGGCGCTGGCTCATGAGAAGCTCGCCTACCGGCCAGCTCAACGCTTCCGGCGGAGGCTCAAGTAAGACGTGCGCGGCAGACAAGCGTCCGCGTGCTATCTGTCGCTTCAGCTGCGCTCGCGCCAACCGCACAGCGTTGGCCCGCTCGAGTGCACGCATCCGCTGCGGCGCGGGTGGAGCCTCAAGCTCCGGCGTCAAGGTGGCGATATCCGTCATTCCCCTCTCCCTGAATTGCGGTCCCCAAAGGGGGCCCTCTGGACAACACGGTTCCCCCGCGGACACGATCGGCCCTCGCATGCGCCGGGTCTCTTCTCTCTCCGATCGGTCCCGAGCCGCTGCATTGGCCTGCTCGCCCCCGTGCCTACCACAGAACCCACTGCTGGTCCGGGTCCAACCGCTCACCAACTGACTTGAAAAGGTATGCGAGTCGGCTGCCCAGGGCAACCTCAAGGCGCCATCACATCTGCTTAGAGCGGGTTTTTCTTCGCCGGGATTACTTGTGCACGATCGGACAAGCCGATCGTCGCGGTGCCCTCATTCCGGCCCGGGCAGTGGGCCGTGCTCGCGCTCGAAGTCACGCTTGGCCTCAGCAAAGGTTTCGAGCGCCGCATCCAGCGTTGAAGTGTCGTGTGTGGCCATCAGGCTCATGCGTAGCAACGCGCCGGCGGGCGGGACCGCAGGGTGGACCATCAGATTGACGTAGACACCGCCGTCGAACAGCGCCCGCCACAAAAACAGCGCCTTGAAGTCGTCGCCGACCACGATCGGGACCACAGGGGTTACTACCTCGGTCCCGTCTGCAAGCCGCGTCGGCTTGGCCACCCGGAAGCCCAGCTCCTGCAGCCCGGCATGAAGGTAGCGGGCATTGGCAAGGACCTTTGCGAACAGCTGCGCCCCCTCTGGCGAGCGGCATATCCGCACTGCCGCCAGGGTGGCTCCCACGGCGGCCGGAACGGCCGACGCCGTGAATATGAACGGCCGCGACTGAATACGAAGAAATTCGATGACCTCGGCGGGCCCTGCGATCACCCCTCCACAGGAAGCCAACGACTTCGAGAAGGTGGCCATCCGCAGGTCCACTCGATCCTCCACCCCGAGCAGCTCCGACGCGCCGGCTCCCCGCTCCCCCAGCACGCCCAGCGCGTGTGCCTCGTCGACCATCAAGCGGGCGCCGAAGCGTTCACAGAGATCCGCGATTTCGGGCAGCGGCGCCACGTCGCCCTCGGTCGAGAAGACTCCATCCACCACCACCAGCACGCCTCCGCCATCGCCGGCCGCCTTCTCCAGCGTCCGCTCCAGCCGGTCCAGCCGGTTGTGGCGAAATGCGCGCAGCTTGGCTCGCGACAGGATGCAGCCGTCGAGGATCGACGCGTGATCGCCCGAGTCAACGACCGCCGTATCGGCCGGCCCCAGGATCGTCCCCAGCGTGCCCAGGTTGGCCTGGTGGCCAGTGGTGAAGACCAGGGCGGACTCCGTGCCCAGCCAGTCGGCCAACTCGCGCTCGAGCTCGACGTGGAGGTCCAGGGTGCCGTTTAGAAAGCGCGAGCCGGTGATCCCCGTCCCGTAGCGCTGGAGCGCGTCGAGCGCGCCTTTCCTGACCCGCTCGTCACCGGTCAGGCCGAGGTAGTTGTTCGATCCCAGCATGATTCGCCGAGCCCCTTCCATCTCCACGACCGGCAAAGTGGGGCCCTCGAGGACGCGGAAGTAAGGCAGCGCGTCGAGCTCGCGCACTGTCGCGAGCTGTTGCATGCGCTCGTTCTCACGGGCCTTGGCAAAGACGTCGGTGATCGTGGGCATCTTCGTTTCGTGAAAGGACACGGCCCGCGGGGCTGGGCCGGCGGCCCTGGACGGATGGGCTGACCACCCTGATCGTAACGCCCTCTTTGAAGACAGCTGCCCGCGATGTCACCATGTGGGGCATGGCGGACAAGTTCGACGAGGTTGTCGAAGGCGAGGCGGAGGAGTTCAGCGACGGCGAGCTGCGCTCCGACGAACTGCCCGCGGTCACAGAATTTAGGACGCTCGATCGGCCCAGCGTGGCCGCCGTGCCCGCGCGGCAGGCGGCGGCGCTGGCGGCGACCGGCTTCGTCGCGGGCGCGGCTGCCGCAGCCCTGGTCAGGCGCCGCGGCGGGCGCAGGCCGCGGCGTAGCGGTGGTCTGGCGGCGCGGCGCTCGGCCGAAGGACTGCCGGTGATCAGCACGCACACCTATCTGCTGCGCGTCCAGGTTCTGGGGCGTCCGGCGGAGTAATCGGCCCCACCGGCGCTCACGCGATCGGCGCCGAGCCCGGGCGCTACGCCGTGGGCGCCGAGCCCGGGCGCTACGCCATCGGCGCGCGCAGCCCGGCGAGCAGGTGCTCCACCGTCCGTCCCATCTCCGCCCGCGCGGTCATCGGGTCCTCGGCACCCGCTACCGCGATCGCGGCCTCCTCGAGCGCGCCCACCAGTACGTGGGCGGCGGCGCGGGTGGGCTGGGGCGGCACCTGCCCCGCGTCGATTGCGTCCTGCAACGCCCTCTCCAACAACCCCACCGCATATTCCGAATCTATTGCTCGCCATACCTCGCCCCCGAGGACCGTGGGCCCGTCGCGGAGGAGGATCTGCCCGACTTCCGGGGTCTCGCTGGCATCGAGAAAGGCACTGATTCCTCGCTCGAGCGCCTCCCAGGGATCGCTCCCCAGCCGGGCTTCCGCTCGTATCCGCGCTGCGGTCTCGGCGCTCAAGCTCACCGCTACAGCTCGAAACAGCTCCTCCTTGCCGCCCGGGTAGAGGCGCTGCGCTTCCTCTTCGGAGACATCGGCCTCCCGCGCGATCTCCGTCAGCTCCACTAGGGCATACCCGCGCTGTGCAAACAGCCCGCGCGCCGCGACGATGAGGGGTGCGCTGCTGGTCTTCAGTTCCACGCCTGCCCAACGGTACCGGGGCGCCGCGCGCGTCCGCGAAGTGGCGGAGCGCAGCGCGGCGCGGGGCGTGGCTTATCCGTCCGACTGCCCGCGTGGTCCCGGCGTCTCGGAATGCTCAGAGATCTCTGAGAGCGAGTGTTTGAACTCGCGCATCCCGCTACCTAGCGAGCGGCCCAGTTCGGGGAGCCGCTTGGCGCCGAACACGAGCAGCAGCACCACTAGAAGTAGCGCGATGTGGGTGGGGCTCGCCAATCCAACCATGTTGCCTTCCTTTCGAGCGCGCTCCCGACCCATCTCGCGCCAACGGTCTTTGGCTCTGAAAGACGCGCCGGCAGCGCGAGACCTTCCCGCCGGCCATCTCTCGCCGACGATCGCGCCGAGGTCCGCCGGCCTATGTTCCCTGGCCGGCCAGCACCTCGTTCGTCGAGGCGCCGTCGACGGCTGTGGGGTTCGAAATCAGATGGTTGTCGCGCATCCAGCGTCCGTAGGCGGCCCACTGGGACTGATTGAGCCAGCCCCACGGCTTGCCCGCGTCTGACCCGGAGGGGAAGAAGGCAGACAGCGTGGCCTTGACTGAGGCGCGCTGCAGTTTGGGGTCGAGGCTCGGGTTGGCGGCGAGCAGGCTACGCACGCCGGCGGAGGGATCCTGGCGGACGGATTTATAGCCGCGCGCGAGCGCCTGCACGAAGCGGCGCACCAGGTCAATATGGGTGGTGAGCGTGCTCTCCCGGACGACCACCACGAGCTCGTCGTAGGTGGGCACTCCCACTTTGTCCATGCGCAGCACGTGCGGGCGCTTCTTGAGCTGCGCGAGCTGGATCGCCTCGTAGTTCCAATATCCCCCCAGGATCGCGTCGACGCGCCCCGACAGCAGCGCGGGCACGAGGTCTGAGCCGACGTTGATCTCCTTGACGCTCCCGCTGGGCACGTGTGCGTGAGCCAGGATCGTCTGCAGATAGGCGTGCTGATATGGAATGCCGGCGTCGCCGACACGCTTGCCACGGAGCTGGGCTGGTCTGGAGATGTGTTTGTGGCCGAGGGAGATGATCGAGGTAAGCGGCTTCTGCACGAGCGCGGCGACCGCCACGACCGGCTCTCCGCGGTCGCGGGCGAGCATCACCTCGGGCTCGTAGGAGATTGCAAAGTCGATCTTGCCCGCGGCAAGCAGACGCAACGGCGCCGAGGGATCCGAGGGCACCGCCACATGGACGTTCAACCCCGCGCGTTTGAATTCTCCCTGCGCGAGTGCGCGGTAGACGCCGACGTGGTCGGCGTTGGGGAACCAGTCCAGCATCAGCGTGGTTCCCTGCGACGTGGTCGGGTTGATCTGCTCTCGCTTTTGACCGCAGGCCGCGACCGCCAGCGAGACGGACACCGCCGCGAGCGCGACGAGAACGCGTTTCATGATTCTCCTCGTTGGTTGTAGGCCCAGGGCAGCGCCGCCCGCTCGGCCACCGTCAAGAGCGCGAATAACAGGATCGCGAACAGAGACAGGATCACCACGGCGGCATAGGCGCGCGCCGTCAGGATCTGCGCAAGCGACTGCTGGAAAAGGTATCCGAGGCCGGAGCTGGCCCCTGAAAGCTCGGCGAAAACCGCCCCGATCACCGCCACCACCACAGCGATCTTGGCGCCGGTCACGACGCCCGGCAGCGCCGCGGGCAATTCCACGTGCCTGAACGTTCGCAGGCGCGTGGAGTCGAACGTACGCATGAGCTTGATCAACCCTGCGTCTACGCCGGCAAACCCAGCCAGCGTGGTGACCACGATCGGGAAGAAGGAGACCAATGCGATCACTACCACCTTGGGCAGGATCGAGAAGCCCAGCCACAGGATGAGCACAGGAGCGATCATCGGGATCGGGATCGTCTGCGAGGCGATCAGCAGCGGGTATATGGCACGCCGCAGCGTGAGGAAGAAGTGGATCGCCGCCGCGCACACAAAGCCGGCCGCGGCGGCCAGCAGGATCCCCAGCAGCACCTCCTCCGCGGTCACCTTGAAGTTCGACCACAGCAGCGACCGGTCGTTGTACAGGGCCGTCGCGATGGCGTGGGGGGCCGGGAGGATCAGGGGGTCCGCTCCGCCGAGGTCGACGAACAGCTCCCACGCGCCAATCAGCGCCGCCAACAACAGCGCTGGGCGCCACCCGACCCGCAGACCGGCGAGGAATGCCCTCATGAGGGCACCCCCAGGGCGGTCAGGGCGCGCTCGCGGAGGTCGATCACAGCCTGGTCGTTGCGGTGCCGGGGCCGCGGCAGCGCAACCTCGATGGCGGCGACCTCCCGCCCCGGGCGGGGCGACATCACCACGACCCGGTCGGCGAGCATGACCGCCTCCTCGACGTCGTGCGTGACCAGCACCACCGTGCGCGGTTCGCGCTCGAGGACACGGCCGAGCCACCCCTGCATCTGAAGGCGGGTGATCGCGTCGAGCGCGGCAAAGGGCTCGTCGAGACAGAGCACCGGCTTGCCGGCCAGCAGCGAGCGGAGGAACGAGACGCGCTGGCGCATCCCGCCCGAAAGCTCGGCCGGGTGGGTGTGCTCGAACCCCGCGAGGCCGAATCGGTCAAACCACGGGCCCGCGGTCGCACGAGCTTGCGCCCGGGAGAGCCCGCGCGCACGAAGGGCGAGGCCGGCGTTGTCTAGGGCCCCGAGCCAGGGAAGCAGCAAGTCGCGCTGAGGCATCAACGCCGCCGGCGCGGCACGCACGGCTCCTGCATCGGGCCGCTGGAGCCCACAGATCAGTTCGAGCAGCGTCGTCTTGCCGCAGCCACTCGGGCCCACGACCGCGACGATCTCCCGGACATGCGCCGACATGGACATGCCCTCGAGGGCCGTGACCGTCTTGCGCCGCGCCGTGAACGTGCGCGTCACCGCCTCGACGACTACGCCGACGGCTTCGTCGCCGTCGAGAGACTGCCTCAGCGGCGTCTCGGTTGGTGTCTGTGTCACTCCCTTCGCGGGCATTACCCCACAGGTTCGAAGGGTCAGCGCCGGGTGGGGGTAAGGCGCTATCTCAGCCGGCTTTCCCGCCAGCCCCCCTGTTTGATCGGTCGAATGCGATCCTAGCGCTTCCCGGGAAAGTCTCCGCGAAAACGGGGCCGGCTCAAGGGGTCGTGGATCCCTAACCGCGCGCGAGCGCCTTGACGAACCCCTCCAGTTGATCTGTCCGCCAGCATTCGAAGGCCGTGCAATGACGCTCGTAGCAGGCGATCACCGAATCGCCGTAGTTCCAGTACAGCCGCGGCTCCGGGTTGAGCCAGAAGGTGCGGCCAGCCAGCGCGGAGACGGCCGCGAACATATCCTCGCGGGGCGGCCGCCCGTTGGTGCGTGCGTCGCCGAGGACGATGACCGTCGCGCGGGGATGGAGCTCGGCTTCCACGAGCGCCAGAAACTCGCTCCAGACCCTGCCGTAATCGGTGTAGCCGGAGACGTCGGCGACGCCGGCAGTACGCGAGACGGCCTCTGAGGCCGCGCGGAAGTCCCGCTCGCGCTCGAACACGTCGGTGACCTCGGAGATGCGCTCGATGAAGACGAACGACCGCAGCTTGCGGAAGGCGTCATGAAGAGCGTGGAGCACCGAGAGAAAGAACGTGCTCGCCGAGGTGACGCTCGTGGAGACATCGCAGAGGACGAAGATCTCCGGGCGTCGCGGTCGCAAGGGCCGGTACTTGAGCTGCACCGGGACCCCTCCCGTCTGCAGCGAGGCGCGGATCGTCCGACGCACATCGACGTGCGCGTGGCGACGCCGCCCGCGCAGCTCGTGACCCTCGGTCGCAAGCCGGCGTTTAAGTTGTGCGACCACGCGATGCACGGCCGCGAGGTCCTGAATCGGACCCGACGGCAACGCTCGATCGAGCTCGGACAGCGGTCGCTTCGGCGGGAGGGTCGCGGTGCGCGCGATCGCGTTGCGCTCAAGCTCGCGGCGCAAGTGACGCTCGAACCGCCTGAGCTGCTCTCGGGGCAGACCCCGGCGACGAGGATCGTCGATTGGCAGGTCAGGTTGGGGCTCCGTCCTCAGCCCCAGCGCCCGGCGGATTCGCTGTACGTCGACCCCGATGACCCCCGACCCTTCGCCCGCCAGAGCGGCGATCGCCAGTTGGGCCAGGTCGCGCATGGCAGCCTCGGAGCCGTCGGCCAGTGCCTGCGCGATCTGCTGGTGCAGCGCATCTAAGTCGATGCGATCGGCTTCGCCTTCCTGAAGGCGCCGGCCCCCGTCCTCCAGGCGAGTCGCCTCGGCCTCGGTTGCCCGGAAGAAGAAGCGCTCAAAGACGAGCTCGAAAATGCGCCGGTCCTCGGGAGACTTCGCCAGCGTCGCGGCGAGCGTCTCGCGAAAATCAGGTTGCCTTAACCAGGAGACGTGGCGCAGGGCCTCGAAGGCGTCGAGCAGCTCCGAGGTCCCGATAGCGACGCCCTCCTCGCGCAGATCTTCGGCGAAGGAGAGCAGCTGGGCATCGAAGCCCGCCGGGGGGCCCTCGGGCAAACCGCCGTAAATGGTCACGGGCGGGTTGCGGGCTCGAGCACGACGCCGACCCGCTCCGCGACCGTGTCGAGGTCGGTGCGGTGCTTGACGATCACGCTCATTGTCTCCCGCAACAGGCGCTCATCGATCTCGCCCGCGCCCAACAGGATGAGGGAGCGGGCCCAATCGATCGATTCCGCGATGCTCGGAGGCTTCTTCAAATCGAGCTCCCGCACGTGATGGACGATCTCGACCAGTCTCCGGGCTACCACCTCGCCCAGCTCGGGGCAGTGAAGCCGCACGATCTCCAGCTCGTGCTCGAGCGAGGGATAGTCGAGCCACAGATACAGGCAGCGGCGCTTGAGCGCCTCGGTGAGCTCGCGCGTGTTGTTGGAGGTGAGCACCGCGACCGGCCGGGTCTTTGCCTCGATGCGGCCGAGCTCGGGGATCGAGATCTGAAAATCCGACAGCAGCTCGAGCAGCATCGCCTCGAACTCCTGGTCGGTCTTGTCGATCTCGTCGATCAGCAGCACGACCGGCTCCGGCGCGACGATCGCGCTCATCAGGGGCCGCTCCAGCAGAAAATCCTCGCCGAAAATGTCGTCCTGCACCTCGCCCCATCCCGCGCCGTCTGATTCGGCCTGAATCCGCAAGAGCTGCTTGCGGTAGTTCCACTCGTACAGTGCCTTGGCCTCGTCGAGACCCTCATAGCACTGGAGGCGCACCAGCCGTCGACGCATGTAGCGAGCGAGCGCCTTGGCGAGCTCCGTCTTGCCGACGCCGGCGGGGCCCTCGACGAGGACCGGCTTACCCAGCTTGGTGGCGAGGAACGAGACCAGCGTCGTCGACGACTCGGGCAAATAGCCCGCCTCCCGCAGCCCGGCGGCCACCTCCTCGGCGGACGCGGGCATGGAGGCGAACGTTGATGAGGCGGCGCGCAAACTCACGTGGTTTTCGTCGTACCTGGGGAAAGGGCCATCGGCCAAATATAGGGTTCTGTCCGGTGCGTGCTGGATGCCCCGTCCGACTATGTTCGGTGACGTCGAGGTGACAAATGGGCTCCTCCCGAGACTGCACACGCTCGCTCGACCGCGCGTCCGGCCCGTAGTAGATTGTGACCAATCCCGAGGGCCGAGGACTGGGCGCGTCGGGGGCGGTTCACAGGTCGATGCCGGTGAGGGATTTTCGATGAGGGTTACTACGCGTCTGTTGTGTTCGATTGCGGCCGTCAGCGCATTGGGTCTAGGAGGTCTGCTCGCAGGCGGCGCGATCGCCACTGCGGGGTCTGTGGGTA
>DASRHQ010000034.1:0-38427 GCA_035650455.1 Solirubrobacteraceae bacterium | reverse complement strand
GTTCGGCCCGGCCACGGAACGGGCATTGAAGGCCTACCAATCCCATCACGGCCTGGTCGTCGACGGGATCCTGGGCCCGGCCACACGCCATGCCCTGGGGCTCCCGCCGGGACCGATCATCCGTCCGAATCCAGCCTACTTCCCGCATCGCACGAGGCGGCGAAGCACACCGACTACGCATCATTCTCCGGCCCCGGTGCATCATCACTCTTCGCCCCCTCCATCCAGCACGGGATACGTCAACCCGCTCGCTCATGCCAGCGTGACGCCCGAGCGAATCGACGCTGGCGTCGACTATGCCGGTACCGGGTCGCTGACCGCGCTCGGTGCAGGTCGGGTCACCTACGTCGGAACCTCGGGCACGGGTTGGCCCGGAGCGTTCGTCGAATACCAGCTCACGAATGGGCCCGACGCCGGCCGATATGTCTATTACGCCGAAGGCGTGAGGCCGGCTGTCCGGGTCGGCCAGGTGGTGGGGGCCGGCCAGACCGTCGCCTACCTGATTCCCGGTTGGTCGTCGGGAATCGAAATTGGGTGGGGCTCCGGTCTCGGCACCCAGCCGCTGGCACAGAAGCTCGGCGAGAACTCGTTCCCGACGGCGGCCGGCGAGAGCTTCTCCGCCTTGATCGCTTCGCTGGGAGGACCGCCCGGGATCCCGTAGGCCACGTCGCACCGGCCGCCGGGCCGAGACGGCGCAGCCCGCCGGATTGAGACGTCGCAAGAAAGAGTGCGGCATCCGTGTGCGGCGCGTGATAGTTTGCCGCGGTCAACATAAAGCCGAGTCGCCGGCCATCCGTGGTCGGCGAGCGGGGGACCCAAAAGGCGGTCTTTGACCGCTGGGGCGAATCGCAGGTAGCCCGCCCGCGTAGCGCGAAAGCGCGAGCCCGACAGCTAACTCCGCAGGCTTCCGATGCGACGGAAGGAGAGCCACGTGGACCGGAGACGGGACGTTGGCCGGAGTGACGTATGTCAGCGATCGTTCAAGCGCCGGGTCGTGCGCGTCCCGGTTCTCCAACTCGGTGGGGCGTTCGCGGTCGCCCTGATGGCGATGGCGGGCAATGCATTCGCCATGAGCCCCACGCCTGACATCGCGCCCGCCGCCAAGTACGTAAACCCGCTGGCTCACGCCAAGGTCACGCCCGAGCGAATCGACCAAGGCGTCGACTATGCCGGCACCGGCAACCTCAACGCCATCGGGTGGGCCAGGATCACGCGCGTTGAAACGAAGAACACCGGCTGGCCAGGCGCGTTCATCGAGTACCACCTTCTGCACGGAGGCCATGCCGGTCGCTGGGTGTATTACGCTGAGGGCGTGCGGCCCGCAAATGGAATTCACGTCGGGCGGCTGGTGCGACCGGGAAGGGTCGTGGCGCACCTGATCCCCGGATGGTCGAGTGGGATTGAGATCGGGTGGGGTGCCAACATCGGCACCGAGACACTCGCGGCCGAGCACCATCAGTACACCTATCCAACACGGTGCGGCAGGAACTTCTCGGCCTTCGTTAAGGCGCTGGGGGGACCGCCCGGCAAGGCTGAAGGGACCTCGATGGAGGGCGCAACGCGCTACGGGAGGCCTTAGAGCGAGCCCAGCTCCAGCGCGTCAATCATCGTTCGCTTTCGGCCGCGAGCACGGCGGGCGTCTCACGCCATCCGCTGATCTGGCGCAGCGCCGCGACGAGTCCGACGTGGCCGACGGCATGCGCAAGCTGAGCGCGCCATGCGGGTTCAAGGTAGGGCAGGAGGTCGAGCTCGCCCAGGCCGTACGCTCGGTGGTGCAGGCGGCATAGGGGAACGCAGCACAGCGGATCGTCGCACCCGCCGAGCAAGGGCGAGATGAGGTGCGCCGGATCGATCCGGCGATCCGTCCCACAGACAATGCAGCGCCGTCCGGTAATCGCATCGTGTTGAGGCTCGGCGGTCGCCATCGAATCTATTGGGCGCATCGGGATCTCCTTCGAGGTGCTCTGGCGACGCATGCGGACGAAGCCCCGGTTCGCTACATCGCAGCGACTTTCCTTCTTTTCGCGGCCCACTGTGGTCGCTTACTGCGACACTGGGCGCAACTGTTCGCTTTCATGCGATCGGTCAGAGCGCTCAGACTCCGTCCGACGGAGCCGGGAGGTTGAGGTTGCCGGTGAATAGGTGTGGTGTGTTGTTGGCCCTCGCGCTCGGGGTGGGCGGGTGCGGGACAGCAGCCGCTGTCCAACACGCCACGCCGGCGAGCGCGCCTACTCAGAGCCGTCCGCATGCGGTTCAGCCGCACGGGGTCCAGCCGCACGCAGTCCAGCCGACCGCTGGGGTGCAGGCGCCGACCGCGAACCTTCAGGTACAGCAGGTCAGCCCCGGCCCCGTCTGGGATCCGACCGCTCATGCACCTTCGCTGTCACAAATCAGACGCGAGCTGCGGCTCGAGTACGTAGCCGCGCACGCAACGAGTGCGACGTACATCAACCCGCTTCGCTACGTCACATGCTGCGGAGTCTGGGAGCGCACCGACCAGGGAGTTGACGCGACCATGCCCGTCGGGTCGCCGATTCTGGCGCCCTCCAGAGTCAAGATCCTCGGCATCGAGCCCAACTGGTATGCCGGACAGCCGCTGATCTACTTCGAACTCCTGGCAGGGCCACAGGCCGGCAAGATTCAGTACGTCGCCGAGGAGATCACCAAGCTCGCGCGACCTGGCAGCATCCTCCAGCAAGGACAGACGATCGCGCGCTTCGCGTCCTCGGGTACCGGCATCGAGTTCGGGTGGTCGACTCCTAACGGCTTAACGCTCGCGCGTGCAACCACCGGCGCGGAGGGTGGCGCGATGACTGCGGCCGGCATGTGGATGCGGTCGTGGTTGAACAGCGTGGGCGCCCACGCGGGCCCCAACACTCACTGACGCGCGGAACGCGAGGCCGTAGGCCTGGTTCCAAAATCAGCTCGATCCCGCTGACTAAGCGGCGCCGCGGCCGAGGGTAAACTGCCAGCGTCATGTGCGGGATCAGCGGCTTCTGGGGTCCTCGCGACCGCAAATTGCTGGAGGCGATGACCGACGCCCAGCGCCACCGAGGGCCTGACGACGAGGGCTTCTTCGAAGCCGACGAGGCGAGCCTCGGGTTCCGCCGCCTCAGCATCATCGACATCGAGCACGGGCAGCAGCCGATGGCGACCGATGACGGGCTTGTGCACATCGTCTACAACGGCGAGGTCTACAACTTTCGCGAGCTGCGGGCCGAGCTCGAGTCCGTCGGCCACACCTTTCGCACGAATTGCGACACGGAGGTAGTGCTCCACGCCTACGAAGAATGGGGGACCGACTGCTTCGCCCGCTTCAACGGGATGTGGGGCCTGGCGCTGCTGGACCGGCGTAACGGTGCGCCCCGTCTCGTGCTCGCCCGCGACCACTTCGGAATCAAACCCCTCTTCTTCGCCCGCAGTGGGCAGCGGGTCCTGTTCGCCTCGGAGGTCAAGGGGATCCTGCAGGACCCGAGCTTCCAGCGGGCTGTCAACGAACAGGCGATGTTCGACTACCTGGCATACGGCTTGTTCGACCACACAACCTCGACGTTCTTCGAGGGAGTCCGCCAGGTTCCGGCGGCTGCGTTCGCCGTCATCGACGACTCCGGTGTCACCGAGACCACCTACTGGACCCCCCGGCTCAGCGAGTCTGGCTCGGCCGATCCCGAAGACTTCCGAGCCGTCTTCGAGCGCGCCGTGGAGCGTCGGCTCGTCGCCGACGTCCCCCTGGGGATCTGTCTCAGCGGCGGTCTTGACTCCTCGACCATCTGCGGGGTCATGGCGAAGCTCCTCCGCGAGAGGGTGCCGGACGCCACCTCGATGGGCGACCGTTTGAAGACGTTCTCGGCCGTGTTCCCCGGCGATCCCATCGACGAGTCGGACTACATAGCCGAGGTTGTCAAGCACACCGGTGCCGAAAACGCCCAGGTGAAGCCCACGGCCTCCGACTTCATCACGGAGCTCGAGGCTTGGGTCTGGCACGTCGAGGAACCGATGGTGAGCAGCGCCCCGTTTGCCATGTGGATGGTCATGCGTCGCGCCCGCCAGGACGTCACCGTGGTGCTCGACGGCCAGGCGGGCGACGAGCTGCTCGCCGGCTACCAACACTATCCCTATGTCTACTTGCGAGAGCTCGCTCACAAGCGCCGCTGGCGTGAGTTCGTCCACGAGGCGTGGCGCGCCCGAGACGTGGTCGTGCCGCTGATTCGACGTCGCCTTCGTGACCGCCGGCAACGGGTCGACGTCGCTGGCCTCTTGCAGCCGAGCTTTCTGCGACGACACGACCCCCCACGGGACGACCGAGTAAAAAACGACCTCAAGCTACGCCTGCTACAGGACTTCGTCACCTACAGCCTGCCGCCCCTGTTGCGCTACGAGGATCGCATCTCGATGGCCCACTCCCTCGAGGCCCGTCTGCCCTTCCTCGATCAGGAGCTTGTCGAGCACATACTCAGTCTCCCGGCGGCGGCGATCATCAACAACGGATGGAATCGAGCCGTACTGCGCCAGGGGCTCGGCCCCGTGTTGCCGGACAAGATCCGCCGGCGCCGAAAGAAGATTGGTTTCACCACCCCGGAGTTTCGCTGGTTCCGGCGCCAGCGCGCCGCCCTCCAGAGTCTGATGCGGTCACCGAGCTTCTCCGGGCGCCCGTGGTGGAACGGTCCCGCCGTGGCCGAGGCGTTTCGGCAGGCCTGCGTCGGCGAACGCGAGGAGAACATGTTCTTCTGGCGAGCGATCAACGCCGAGGTCTGGATGCGGATCTTCATCGACGACCAGGCCACGAGCCTCAACGACCATAGTTATGCCAGCGGGTTCGCGGCCCGCGGTGACGCCCACGTCCGGGCCGCGCTCGACCCCGCCGATGCCCAGGGCCTGGCGGCATCGGGGCCGAACCCGCGCCGCCACCTGTTCATGACTAGCAACGGTGGCACGTATGCCCGCATCCCTCTCCGGTCGCCCGTGATCGACCGCGGGGACGACGTCGCCGATGTCCTTGCCGGGTGCCTGGACCAGCTGCGACAGCAGGGCTGCGAGCCGCGTGACGGCGACCTGGTCGTGATCAGCGAGAAGGCGCTTGCGATCAGCCAGGGCCGGGGCCGTCCGGTGGACGAGATCCACTGCACCATTGCCAGCAAGGTGCTGTCTCGGTTCGTCACCCGATCACCCATTGGCATCGGCCTGGGGCATCCCACGACGATGCAGCTGGCCATCGACGAGGTCGGGCTGGGGCGGATCCTGCTGGCGACGGCGGCGGCGGGGGTCACGCGGCCCTTCGGTCGCCACGGCGTCTTCTACCGCGTGGCGGGCTCGCAGGTCAACGCCATCGACGGACCCTCGCACGCCAACCTGCCACCGTTCGATCACTGGGCGATGGCGGCCCCTCTCGACAGCGAGGGTGAGGCGCGCCGGATTGCCGCCGCAATCAGCGACCGCTTCGGCGCACGAATCGATGTCGCCATCATCGACGCCAATGACTTGACGTCGGAGGTCTTCGCCATAACCAACGGTTTCAGCATCCCCACCCTGCGCGGTCTGGTTTCCGACAATCCACTGGGCCAATCGGCCGAGCAGACCCCGTTCGGGCTCATACGGCAGATCACCGAGCAGCTGCCCGCTGCGGCCACGGCCTAGCAGCTACATGCAGAGCCCGCAGAAGTGGCTGGACGTCGACACGGCGGCGATCTCGGACAACGTTGCCGCCGTCAAGGCGACCCTGGCGCCCGATGTAGCTCTCATGGCCATGGTCAAGGCCAACGGCTACGGACACGGGGCGGACCTGGCCACAACGGCGGCGATCGAGGGCGGCGCGACGTGGCTCGGCGTCTCGTCGACGACCGAGGCCCTGCAAGCGGTGCCCTTCGGCGTCCCGGTCCTGATCGTCGGCGCCACCCCCGATCGCTTCTACCCCACGATGCTCGAGGCCGGCGTCGAGCTGACGGTCTTCGACGCCGAGTCGGTCGAGGCGCTCGCCAGCGCCGCAGCCAAGGTCGGGCGTCGGGCACGGGTCCACGTCAAGATCGACACCGGGATGCACCGCCTCGGTGCCCAGACGACGGATCTCCAGTCGCTGCGGCGTGCTCTCGAAACCGCTCGGGACGAGGTGGACATCGCGGGCATCTTCACCCACTTCGCCGACTCCGAGGGTCCCGACCTGGGGTTCACCCGGTACCAGCACGCAACGTTCCTCGAGCGGGCGGAACCGCTGCGTCAGCTCGCTCCCGAAGCGCTAATCCACGCCGCCAATAGCGGTGCCATCCTGCGCCTTCCCGAGACCCACGACGACATGGTTCGGCTCGGCATCGCCATGTACGGCTACCCGATGGTCGACACCCAGGTGCCCTTACGCACGGCGATGACCATGCTCGCCGAAGTGACCCAGGTAAAGCAGATCAGCGAGGGCGACACCGTCAGCTATGGCAGGACCTGGACCGCAGGGCGGACCACGCGCGTGGCCACGTTGCCCGTCGGCTACGCGGACGGCATCCACCGGTGGCGGGCAGGAACCGACACGGTGCTCATCGGGGGTAGGCGAAGTCCCATCATCGGCCGGGTCACGATGGACCAGATCATGGTCGACGTAACCGACTGCGACGTCGTGCGCAAGGGTGACGTGGCTGCCCTGCTCGGTGACCTCCACGGCAACCACCTCGGGGCCGACGAGATCGCCGACGCCGGCAAGACCATTCCCCACGAGGTGTTGTGCGCGACCTCGTCGCGCACGCCGCGCGTCTTGCGGCCCTCAGCCCGGTCGATTCAGTGAGGGCTCCTCCTCCTCTACGCCGGCTAGACCGCCGAGCAGATCCTCGCTAGCGCGCCGGCTAACATCTGTAGCCGCGGTCGACTGCCCTCTAAGGAAGCTGGGAGTCGATCCACTTCTCTAGCGCGGGGCCGCTTTCAAGGCTGACGAGCATCGCGTAGCGTGTCTCGTGACCGTTGTGGAAGCCGCCGTGGTAGAGCAGCTCGGAGTCAACGACCGCCTGCTGATAGCGCGGCAGCGGAATCTTGCGCTCAGTGCGTTTGTCGAACTGTCTGCTGCGGACGACAAGTGCACTGGACGGATCATCGGTCAACTCAAGCCAAACCCGCACGATCCATCCGTTCTCGTCAGGGTTGTTGAGCGGATTGAGATTGTCAAGGTGCAGTCCCCACCGGCATTCGCGCAGCGTGTTGGGCGCCATCCTCAGCACCGAGACACGCCCGAAGCGTGCCCCAATCGACTCGACCCAGCTGACAATCGTGGGAGCTTTCTTGGCGTTCTCGGTCCAGACGCCGTCGATATCGGGCCTGCCATAGGTTTCGAATCCCTTGAGCTCGATCTCGCCGTTGCCCGACGTGATCGGCGCCGTATGCGTGTTGGGATCGTTCGCGGTGATGACGTAGTCGAGATTCTCGTACTCGGCCCGGGGGATTTCAGGACCGTCGTATTTCTTGAGCGACAGATACCCGCCTGCCGCCACGAGCTTGGGCATGCGGTAGTGCGGGGTCTCGCGCTGGGTCAACGACCGCCGCCGAATCCCGGTCGCGTGCAGGATGCGCGCTGTGTGTTCGTTCTTCAGAGCTGAAGTGAGAGTGGAAGAGGGCACGGCGCTCCTAGCCTAGGTTGTAAGCCGACCGCGACATTTTGCCAGCAGCGGCGGCGTACTGGCTTCTACCTGGAGTCACCCAGACCGCGAGCGCAATCCGGACCGTTGCGCAAGGTCACGGGCCGGGTAGCCCGCACCGCCACACTGCCGCGCCGGGCATCGCGGTGTATACCTCCCGGCATGAGCACGCCAGCACAGGCGCTCAATCCACGGGAGACGGGCGGCGCCGAGGACGTGAGGCGGATCGTCAACGAGGCCGGGATCGAGTTTTTATTCGCGCAGTTCGTCGATCTGCATGGCAAGCCGAACGCCAAGCTGGTGCCCGCGCATCACCTCGATGACCTGCTTGAGGAGGGCGCCGGCTTCGCGGGCTTTGCGGCTGGGGACATCGGCCAGGGTCCCCATGACCCGGATCTCGTGGCGATCCCAGATGTTCGGAGCTTCACGATCTTGCCGTGGCAGCGCAATGTGGCGCGTTTCGCGTGCGACGTGAAGGTGGAGGGGGAGCCGTGGCCGTACTGTCCGCGCACGATCCTGCGCAACGCGCTGGAGCGTCTGGGCGCACTTGGTTACGAGCTGAAGATGGGCTGCGAGCTTGAGTACTTCCTCGTGCGCCGCACCGAGGATGGTGGGATCGAGGTGGCCGACCGGCTCGACACGCTCGAGCTTCCCTGTTACGACATGCGCGGACTGACCCGCAACCTCGACTTCGTGTCGGAGGTCTCCAAGGGGATCACGGAGCTCGGGTGGGACAACTACGCGACCGACCACGAGGACGCAAACGGACAGTTCGAGCAGAACTTCCAGTACACCGACGCGCTCACGACCTGCGACCGTGCGGTGTTCTTTCGCTACATGGTCGAGACCCTGGCCCAGCAGCGCGGGTTGATCGCGACCTTCATGGCCAAGCCGTTTGCGCATTTGACCGGCTCAGGCGCGCACTTTCACTTCAGCCTGTGGCGTGACGGCGAGAACGCTTTTGAGCGCGACGCGAGCGAGGACCCGCGCGGCCTTGGCCTGTCTGAACTCGCCTATCAGTTCATCGGCGGGCTAAAGGCCAACGCGAAGGCTTATATCGCGTTCACCGCGCCGACCGTCAACTCCTACAAACGGCTGGTTGTCGGCGCGCCCACCAGCGGCGCGACCTGGGCGCCGGCGTACATCAGCTATGGCTATAACAACCGCACCCAGATGTTGCGCGTGCCCGCGGCGGGACGGATCGAAGATCGCACGGTCGACGGGTCTTGCAACCCGTACCTCGCCGCCACCGCGATGCTTGGCGCCGGCCTCGACGGGGTTGCGCGAGAGCTGGACGCGGGAGAGCCCAACTCGGCCAACTTGTACGAGCTCAGTCAGGCTGAGCGCTCCGCGCAGGGCATCGAGCTTTTGCCGGCCAACCTGCTCGACGCCACGCGCGAACTGGAGCGAAACGAGGTCCTGCGCACCGCCTTTGGGAAGACCCGCAGCGGGGACTACGTCGATTACTTCATCGAGGTCAAACGCCGCGAATGGCAGCAAGCGCACGAGCAGATCACCCGCTGGGAGCTCGACCGCTACCTGCAGCTGTTCTAAAGCCTCGCGCGCGTCAGTGGGCGAATGCTTTCAAGCGCTCCTTATGACAAGTAGTCGTGTTAACTGCACGCGATGGGAGGAATCCCACGCTTTCGCGCGCTCAAAGCCGCGGGACCGACGTTTGCCTGCATCTGTGTCCTGCTCGGGTTTGCCGGCCTAGCGCTGGCAAGTGCATCGCGGGCGCTTCAAACGGTGCGCTACCGCGGCGTCTCGGTGCACGTGCCCCTATCCTGGCCCGTCTTCGACCTGGCACAGGATCCGCACACATGCGTGCGCTTCAACCGCCATGCGGTTTATGTGGGCACTCCCGGGCGTCAGGAGCGCTGCCCGGCCCACGCCGTGGGACGCACTGACGCGATCCTTATCTCGCCGCTTCACGCCGGCCGAGGCGCTCCAACCGCGACGGCGAGCGGCCTCGCGCTGGAGGGAGACGCGTCCAGCTATGGCCTCCCCCGCACGGGGGTCGAGGTCACCGCAACGTGGTCGCACACACCGGAGGTGGTCGCGCACGCTCTCGGCCGCGACTCGCTGCCGGGACTCAACGGTTCTGCGGCCAACTCTTCCACGAGAGCCGCTCCAGCCGCCCAGGCCAGCGCCGGCGCGCCGCCCCAGCGCTCCTCCTTCAGAGCAAGCACATTCACGGGCCTCGGCTTGGATACGTGTGCCGCGCCTTCTCGCTCCCAAATGGCAGCCTGGCGCTCCTCGCCGTATCGCGGCGTGGGGATCTACCTCGGCGGCGTCAACATGGCCTGCGCCCAGGCCAACCTCACGAAGGGCTGGGTCCGCCACGAGATCGCATCGGGCTGGCATCCGGTTCCGGTTTGGGTCGGACCGCAGGCCCCAAATAATGAATGCGGCTGTCGCGCGATGAGCGCGAACAAGGCTCAAGCGAAGCATCAGGGCGCCGCGGCGGCAAGTACCGCCGCAGCTGCGGCCACACGGCTAGGGATCCTCCCGGGCAATCCCATCTACTACGACATGGAGGCCTACGTGACGGGAGGATCCAACACGCCGGCGGTGCTGGCCTTCCTCGCCGGCTGGACCTTCAGGCTGCACAACGACGGCTACATCTCAGGGGTCTACAGCAGCGACAACTCGGGCATCAGGGACCTCGTCAGCCGGTACCACAGCAAATACCCGGAGCCGAACGACATCCACATCGCTGACTGGAACGGCGAAAAGAACGCACACGATCCGTACGTCCCCGCCAGAGAGTGGTCCCACCATCAACGCTTGCACCAATACCTCGGAAATCAAGAAGCGACCTATGGAGGCGTGACGCTCAGCCTGGACGAGGATTTCATCAACGGGGCCACAGCCAACGCCCGCAACGGCTACATGCTTCTGACCTCCAACGGAGGCATCCACCTCTTTGGGCCAATCAGGGGGCACGGCTCGGACGTGGGCAAGTTCCCTCCCGGCGTCAAAGCAGTCGCATTGGCCAGAGACCGCAAGACGGGGGGCTACTGGATTCTGCGGTCAGACGGCGGCATCAAAGGGTTCAACGCGCCCTTCCATGGTTCGCTGAGGGGAAAGTTGCACGGCACCCGACCGGTCGCGCTAGAGGGCTCGCCGGCCGGCGGCTATCTCGTGCTGACCTCCAACGGAGGCGTGCACGGGTTTGGTCCGATCGCTCGGCACGGCGGCGACGCCGGCAAGCTCTCGCGCCGCGTGAAGGCGGTCGGACTGGCCAGGGACCGCAAAACCGGTGGTTACTGGATCCTGAGGTCCACCGGCCGTGTGGACAGCTTTGATGCCCCCTCCTACGGCGGGATCAAGCACAAGCTCGGAGGCACGAGACCCGTCTCGCTGGCGGCGGCACAACGCGGCGGCTACTTCATTCTGACTTCCAACGGCGCGGTGCACCACTTCGGACCCGCGAAGTACTACGGCTCGGCGGCCGGGAAGCTTCCTGCTGGGGTCAAAGCGGTCTCGCTTGCCACTTCGCCGACCACCGAGGGCTACCGCATCCTGCGCTCGGACGGCGGAGTCAACTGCTTCGGCGCGATCTGGTACGGGTCGCTAGCGGGGCAGCTGCCCGGGGGCTCGCGCCCACTCACGATCGCGAACGCGAGCGGTTAGCACTGGCTGCTCGCGCCCACCCACGATCGCGAACGCGAGCGGTTGGCACTGGCTGCTCGCGCCCACCCACGATCGCGAACGCGAGCGGTTGGCAGGCGCCCGGCGTGAGCCGGCGGGCGGCCGACGGAGGCCGCCCTCTACGCCAGCTGGATGTGGTCGGCTTCGGCTGGGCCGGGGAACGGCCGGGTGAGGCCGAACCGCAACAGGGTTTGCTCGGGGACGCCTTCGATGCCAAGCGTGTCAGAGGCCTCGCCGCGGGTATGCGGGTCGTCGGCGTAGCCGCCGACCTCCACCGAGTGCTGCGGCGTGCGGTAGCCCGATATACCGATCAGATGAAGGTGAAGCGCCTTACCGAGCCTGTTGAGGCGGGCGGCGATCTCGGGCTCCTCGCCGAAGGTGTAGTTGGTGCCGGGTGCTGCAAAGAACCCGTACTGTCCGGTGTCCGGCGCCGGCCCGCCGGTGATTGCGCCGCTCGCAGATGAGGCGCGCTCGCTGGCGGCCGCGCGGGCCTGCAGGATTGCCAGCTGATGCTTGACCCGCCCCAGCTCGGCTTGCTTGCGGGCGCGATCGCGGACCGTCGTGCGCTCGTGCTCGAGCACGGCGAGGCGCAGGCTCGCCACCTGGTCACGCTCAACCGCTACCGCCGCCGTGACGCGCTGTCGGCGCGCCACCGCTTCGGCCATCCGAGCCGTCTGGATGCGCACCTGTAGTTCAGTGGCGGCGACCTGCTTTACGACATTTGCGTTTGCCGTCGAGATCCGCCTCATCTGATCGATGCGTTCCAGGAGCTGAGAAAATCCGCGCGACTCGAGCACGACATCGACGAGGTCGGGCGAGGGGGATTCGTATTGGGAGATCAGCTGGGCGGCGAGGACCTTCCGGTCGCTGGCGAGCTCGGCGCGCAGCGATGTCAGCCGAGTGCGATCAGTTGCAAGTTCGCCTCGGCTGCGCGCCAGCAGCGTCTGCTGGATCGCGAGACTTGACTCGACGGAGGCGAGTCTCGAGTGCAAGTCGCTAAGCCGTCCCTCGTAGGCGCCGATCCGGCTCGTGTCCTGGCCCACGCTGTGTTCGAGCGCGCGCTCTCGTGAGCCAAGGTCGCCGAGCCCCGCGGGCGCACAGACAAGCATCGCGGTGAATGATGCGAGCACGGCGAGCACGAGCACACCGCGACGAAGTGTGATCTGTCGCTGCATGTGAAGCTCCGGGCGGCAGCGCGGACGCGGGCGAACCTACCAGCTCTCCCTTTCACGGACAGCTCCTGCAACGAGACTTGCGCGACCGGCGCCCGTCTAGGACCATCGACCAGGAGGACTCCCATTGAGTGCCAAAAACGACCAGGTCGATGACTATCTAAGGCGCCTCGACGAGCCAAAGCGCGGCACGCTCGAGGCGCTCCGCCGCGCCATCCTCGGGGTGATCCCAGAAGCCGAACAGGTGATCTCCTATGGCGTACCCGCTTTTCGGGTGCGCGGGAAGACCGTTGCCGGCTTCGCCGCCTTCAAGGATCACTTGAGCTACCTGCCGTTCAGCGGATCCATCCTCGAGCAACTCGCCGACGAGCTTGGCGACTACACGATGACCAAGAGCGCTCTGCATTTCCCGGTCGACCGCCCCCTCCCGCAAGGACTAGTCAAAAAGCTCGTGGAGCTACGGCTCGCGGAGGTGCAACGGCGCGGTCGCTAAGCCGCCTGGCTTAGCGGCGCGTTCTGTCGCTCGCGGGGGCTTGACTGTCGGGGCTGTAGGTTATCTTCTGACGATGCCAACGGGGAACCGGACATCCCCGCCCCGCAGAACGCGTTCTCGCCGCCGATCACCATATCGGCGGAGCCAGGCTGTCGTGCGTCGCCGCCGCTTCGCGGCCATGGCCGCGCTGGCCGTAGTCCTCATCGTCATCGTTGTGGTGATCACGTCCGGTGGCGGATCGGCGCCCGCGACCGGCAAATCCGCCTCGTTGGCGAGTGCACACGGACATAAGGACGCGTCCCAAGATAAGGGCGGCGGCCACGCGCAACCCGCCGTTTCGCCCCTCAAGCACATCCCTCCCGGTCCGCCCAGCGATCAGCGTCATTTGGTGCTGTTGAAGACCATCGCCGGCCATATCTCCCCCAAGTCCGTCGACGCGTCTGGCACGGGGCTCGTGTTCGCACAGAACATGATGTACACCCACACCGTCACTGTCTACAACAGCAGCTCCGGAAGCCTTGTGAAGACCATTCCCGACACCGTGCACATGTCCCAGTTTGGGTTCCCTGGACATCCCGGAATCACCCACGGCGCCCCGGTGGAAGCGGCGTTTACCCCAAACGCCAAATATGTGTACGTATCGAATTACTCGATGTATGGAAGTGGGTTTGGTCCAGAGGGCAGCGATTCCTGTACGCCGGCGAGCGCGGAGGCGGCCGGTGATACCGACAGTTACGTGTACCGCATCAACACGTCCACCTTGGCGATCGACCAGGTGATCAAGGTCGGCTTAGTACCAAAGTTCTTGACAGTCACCCCCAACGGTCGGTATCTGCTCGTTTCCAATTGGTGCTCCTACGACCTGAGCATCGTGGACATCGCCAAAGCCAAGCAGGTCGCCCGTCTGCCGATGGGCGCCTTCCCTCGAGGCTTGGCTGTGTCTCCGAATTCGAAGACCGCCTATGTCGCGATCATGGGCAGCGACGACGTCGTGAAGGTGAACCTCACCACGCTGAAGACCGAAAGAAGCTTCGTCGTCGGTGACAATCCCCGCCATCTGGTCATGTCGCCCAACGGGCGGTTCCTCTACGTGTCACTCAATGGACCCGGGGATGTTGTCAAGGTCGACCTCGCGGACGATCGCGTCATCGCGACGGTCCATACGGGCGTTGAAGACCGTTCGCTGGCGATCTCGACCGATGGCCGCTCGCTCTACGTGGTCAACTATGACTCCGACACCATCACCAAGCTTCGCGCCTCCGATCTGCACGTTCTCCAGACATTCCCGACCGGGGTACATCCAATCGGGATCACCTACGACCCGAAGACCGGAGACGTGTGGGTGGCCGTCTACAGCGGACAGATCCTGGTGCTCGGCGACAAGGCACCCGGCCAGTAGCGCGGCTTGACCGCTCCGGGCCAGTAGCGCGGCTTGACCGCTCCAAGCGAGTAGTTAGCGCGGCTTGACCGCTCCGAGCGTGTAGCTAGCGCGGCATGACCGCCCCGAGCGTGTAACTGTGGGGTAGACGCCACGGACGGTCGGTCAGTCGCCATTCGCCGAGTTCGACTTGCGTCATTTGCCCCGGTATGGCCTCCCAGGGGACGGTGTCGTGCTCTACCAGCATCGTCAGTGTCATGCCCGAGTCGAGCAGCGCCGTGATGATCTCCCCCAGTCCGTGATTCCACTCATGAGTGAGGTTCTGTGTGAAGGTGACTTCGGTCTCGACATACGTGCCCGAATAGTTGAAGATCATCGGCTCGTCGCGCTCGAAATACGGATAGTGGGCGACCAACAGCCCGTCGGGGCGCTCATCCTCCAGCGTCCAAAGCATCGGATGGCCTTCACGCATGAACAGCCGTCCCCCGGGCGCCAGTAGGCCGGCGACGACATCGGCCCATCGGCGAATCGAGGGCAGCCAGCAGAGCGCCCCGATCCCGGTGAACACGAGGTCAAACGCCCCGGTGCCGAGTACCGCCGGAGCTTGGTACACCTCCGCCTCGACAAACTCCACATGCGGCCCCGCCTGCTCGGAGAGCATCCGCGCATGCTCGAGCGATGCGGAGGAAAGGTCCAAACCGGTCATGTGAGCGCCCAGCCGTGCCAGCGAGATCGTGTCCGTGCCGATATGGCATTGCAGGTGGACTCCCCGAAGCCCGCGGATGTCGCCCAGCCGAGGAAGGTCGAAGCGAACGACGTCACTGAGGAAGTCTGGGTCCTCGACAAACCTCTGCAGGCCATAATCAGCGGACGCCGCGTGAGCTGGCGCGCGCTCGTCCCAGCTGGCACGATTCACTTCTAGATACCGGTCCATCCCGGCCAACCATACTCAGCCTGCGGCGGTTTACCTGACTAACTTCGGATCGGCTCGGCCCTCGAAATTGATGATTACCGCGAGGCCCCCGCCGGCCAATGGCTCAGCCGCGAATGTCGCCCCGTGAGCAACCGCAATCGCGCGCACGATCGACAGCCCGAGGCCGTGGTGGCCGTCAGCCGCCGCGCCCCGGCCGCCGTTGAGGCGCTCGAAGGGCTCGAACAGACGATCGATCTCTGAAGCGTCGACCAGCGGCCCCGTGTTGGTCACCGTCAGCAGCGACCGACCCGCCTCGGCGGTCGTCCGGACCATGACTTCACCGCGGTGGTCGTTATGACGGATCGCATTGTCGACCAGGTTCGCCACCAGCCGCTGCACTAAGGCCGGGTCGCCGGAAGTGGGCGCGGGGTGAAGCCCCGCGCGCTCGATCTCAAGCCCCGCCTTGGCCAGTGCCCGCGCCGCAAGTTCAGACAGATCGAGCGGCTCGCGATGCTCGAGCCCGCGCTCGCTCGACGCAAGCGTAAGCAGCGCCTCAATCAGACGCTCCTGGTCGCGCCCCGATGCCAGCAGCTCCTCGCAGGTCGCCCGCAACTGGGTGGCGCTTGCGTCCGAGTCGGCGAGTGCAACCTGGAGCAAGGTGCGCTCGACCGTCAGCGGGGTACGAAGCTCGTGCGAAGCGTTGGCTACGAACCGGCGCTGTGCCTCGAACGACGCCTCCAACCTGGCCAGCAGGGCATCGAAGGTGTCTCCCAACTGCTTGAACTCGTCGTCGCGCCCGGTGAGGCCCAGCCGCTCGTGCAGATTCCCCGCCGAGATCGTCTGCGCGGCCGCCGTCATCTGGCGCACGGGACGGAGGACCCGCCCTGCGAGAAACCAACCGAACACGGCGGACGCCACGGCCGTCACCACCAGCGTCACCCAGGACGCTGCGAGCAGCTGGTTCACGTCGGCCAAGTGCTGCTGGGACACCGCGTGGTGCAGGACGAGCGAGTGGGGCCCGACCGGCACGGCGGCAACCCCGCTGCTCGAACCGACCATCTCGCCGTGCGACCCCACGAGATAGATGACGACCACGATCGCCGTACCGAGCGCCAGGAACACGCCCGAGTACAGCAGCGTGAGACGCAGGCGGACGGTGCGTGGCATCAGATCCGATAGCCCGCTTCGCGCAGGGTCTCGATCACCGGTGGGTCGCCCAACTTCGCGCGCAGGCGACCGATCGTGGTCTTGACGGTACTCGTGAACGGGTTGGTCGCCGCGTCCCATACCCGCTCCAGCAACTCCTCGGCCGAAACCACGCGGCCATCGGCCGCGAGCAAGCACTCCAGCAGCGCGAACTCCTTCGGCGTTAGCGACAGGGGTCGCTGGCCCCGGAAGGCCATCCGCCTGGCCGGGTCCAGGACCACATCACCGCGGGCGAGGGTCGGCGGCAACGGCGTAACCGCCCGTCGTCCGAGGGCGCGGATCCGTGCGACGAGCTCGGGGTACTCAAATGGCTTCGGCAGGTAGTCATCGGCTCCGAGCTCCAGGCCCTCCACACGATCGCGGATGGTGCTTGCAGCCGTGAGCATCAGCACCCGCGTCTCTGCGCCGGAGGCGACCAGCGCTCGGCAAACCTGATCGCCGTGCACCCCCGGGAGGTCGCGGTCCAACACGACCACGTCGTAGCGGTTGACAGTGACTTGCGCGAGTGCCTCATTGCCATCGAACGCCAAGTCGACCGCCATCCCCTCACGCCGCAGCCCCTCGGCCACCGCGCTGGCGAGCCGCCCGTGGTCTTCGACAACTAACACCCTCATCGTCCCTGATAAGGATGGCGCAGCGTAGGTGACAGCACGGTCACGCCGGCTGTGACGGTCCTGGCACCCGCCGCCGGTTACAACGGCGGGCATGCGACCTCTAGCGATCATCACCATTGCACTCCTTGCCGCGGCCTGCGGATCCTCGCCCAGCTCGCCTGGCACCGCTCAGTCATCGCGCAATCCCGCCACCCAGGCGTTCAGGTTCGCGGCCTGCATGCGCGACCATGGCGTGCGCGACTTCCCAGACCCGCAGGTCACGACGACGCCCGGCGGCCACGGAGTCGGAATCCGGCAGGTCGTCCCGGCTTCGGTCGGGCGTTCGCCGAAGTTCAAGGCCGCCCAGAAGGCGTGCCGTGGGATCATGCCGGCCCCGGGAGCCGGGGGGCAGGCGCACTCAGGGCCATCGAAGGCGATCTTGCTTACCTTCGCAGGGTGCCTGCGCAACCACGGCGTCTCCGATTTCCCCGACCCCAATGCCCAGGGACAGCTGACCCTGCAGATGATGAGCGCCGCGGGTGTCGACCTGAAAGCGCCATCATTCCTTCGGGCCGCCAAGGCATGCGTCGGCGCCACACACGGCGCCATCACGCTCGCAGAGGTCGCCCGCGCCGTCAACGGCCCGCACTGAGTATGTCTCGTGGCCTGTGTGTTTGGGTCGCGTCAGGCATCCCCGACCCGCGCTAAGGCACCCACCGCTCGCCGGCCGGCGTGACCATCAGCTCGTGCGTGAGGGCGCGCGACTCCTGCTGCACCAAGAAGGAGACCGCCGCTGCGATCTGTGCCATATCGCCCAGGGCGTCACGCGGCGTCTCCCGTGTGAATGCCTCCGTTTTGGGCGACTCGATGGTCGCGTCGACGATCAGCAGCGCGGCATGGATGCCGTCCTGGCGAAGCTCCTGCGCTGCCGCCTGTACCAGGGCGCGCGCCGCGAAAGCCCCGGCTGCCCACAGCCCCCTGCCCGGCATGGCCCGCCGCGACGAGCCGCCGGTGATCTGTACCAGCGCACCGCCTTCGCTCTGCGCCAGCGCCGCAGCTCCGACCGAGAGAAACACGAACGCCTGCTCCGCCACCGCGACCGTCCAACCGCGGAACGCTTCGAGGTCTGCCGCGGCCAAAGGGCCGCCACCGAACGGACCACTCGTGATGGGGCGTGCGGCTGTGACGGCGTTCACGACGGCGTCCAGCGACCCGAACTCAGCTCTCGCCGTCGTCAACGCATCGCTCAATGAGGCCGCATCCGCAGCATCGGCATCGAGCGCCAACGCGCCCCGCTGCCGCACACGCTCCAATGTGTCCTCGCTGCGTGCCACACCCGCGGCATTCCAACCGAGCTCGAGGAAGTGATCGATGACCGCTCCCCCAAGGTTGCGCGCTCCGAGTACCACCACTGTTTTAGCCATCTCAGACTCCTTCTGCGGTTTAGGCGGGATCGGTGAAAGTGCCGGGGCTGGCAGGCGTGGCCCGGAATTCTTGCGACCGCTCTGGGCTCGCCTGCGCCAAGGCTGCTTTCACGCCGTCAGCACTGAGATCGGTTGTGTACACAGGCGTGCCAGGCTGCTGGCGCCAGGATTCGTCCAGACCTCCGGCGTCAACGGCGTCAAAGCCCAGCTGGTCGACAAGCTCCATCACGGTCGACTTCGCGGCCTCGACGTCTCCGGCTACGGGAAGGCCGATCCGGTCAGGAGACCCTGGGGGCCGGCCGTAGTCGCGCAAGTGCGCTGCATAAATGTTGTTGAAGGCCTTGATCACCGGGCGGCCGAGCTGCTGCGAAACCCACTTGCTTTCCGGCATCCCCGCCTCGATCGGATCGAGGCGCCCGTCGCGCTGGCGGGGGTAATAGTTGCCGGTGTCGATGACCACGACTCGGTCGCTCACGCCGTCGAAGAGATCCCCAGGCAGCAACGCCACGTTCTTCTCGGGAATCGTCACCACAACCACCTCCCTGCCTCGAGCCGCCTCGCGTGCCGAGACCGCCGTAGCACCCGTTTCGTTCTCCACCTCGCGCAGCGAGTCCGGTCCGCGCGAGTTTGCGATTACCACGTCATGACCGAGCTCTGTCCAGCGGTGCGCCAGCGCACCGCCAATGTTTCCAGCACCGATGATCCCGATCCGCATCTTCGCTCCTCAGTTGTTCGTGATGGCGAGCTGCTTGCGCAGCTCGGCGACCTCCGCCTCGAGCGCTTCGACACGCGCTTCGAGGCTGCCACCTGCCGCTGGCAGACGGGGGCCGGGCTTGACCAAGGGCGTGAGGCCGGATTGGGCCAATGCCTGTTCGCCCAGCAGCTGCTCGAATCGATCCTCCTTCTGGCCCGGGCGGCGCTCCAGCCGCCTGGCGTAGCCACGCTCAACAAGGGTTCCAAGCACCCGCTCCACCGCGTCGAGCGAGCCCACGCTCGACATGCGATCGCTGCGCGCCTTGAGCTCGCCCGGAGTTTGCGGCCCGCGCAGCAGCAGGACGGCCAGCACCGCCAGTTCTTCGCGGCCGAGACCGAGAGCTTCCTCGGCCAAATGGCGATACTTGACAGCCCGACTGCCATGGCCACTTGCAAGCCGCGCGAGTCCATAGCGACTCAGCCGGGTGGCGGCCTCCCGCACGGCCGCCTCCTCGTAGTTCGTAACCGGATCGCGATTGGTCGACTGATTGCAGGCCAACCTGAGGGCGTTGAGCGATAGCGGGTACTGGTCCGGGGTCGTCCACCGCTTCTCAATCAGGCAGCCAAGCACCCGTTGCTCCACGGCGGTGAGCTCACGAATATGCACGGCGCGAGGATAAAGGTAGGCGCGTGCTCGGGCGGACCATGCTCGGACTTACCCAGGGACGCCTGCACAACGAGGTAGGACGCGCGACGGCCGCTCGGCGTGTGAAAAGTATGTCTTAATGAGTTTATCTGAGTCTTAGAGAATCTATATTGGACCGCGGATGAGCTCTGGAACTCCTCGGTGGTTGATCGATGCGGCTCAGCGCGGGAATCGCCACGCCCAACACCAGCTCCTTGAGCGCTACGAGCCGCTTGTGCACCGTGTCGCCGCCGAGCTGAGGCCACCCCCTCACATGACGCGTGAGGATCTCGAGCAAGAGGCGCGGATAGGGCTCGTGGCCGCAATCCGCGCGTGGCGCCCCGAACGCGGTCCGTTCCCCCCGTTCGCAGACCGCTGCGCGTCAAACCAGGCACTGCTCGCCGTGCAGTCGGGCTTCACCCGCAGACAGGAGCTGTTGAACCAGGCACTCCGGCTCGAGGACACCCGGAGTCGCCGTAGCACGGCCCGAGACGGCCGGCCGCCGCTCGCGATCGTTGACTGCCTGGCGACCCCGGCGGACGCCCGTACCGACCCTGAGTCCCGCCTGCTCGTGCACGAAGAGCTCATGTGCGTGCTGCGTGCGCTGTCGATACTCAGCGACGGCGAGCGCACTGCCCTCGCCGGCGTCCTTGACGGGGAGCGTTACGAGCGCCTGGGCCCAGCGCTGGGTCGCACCGCCAAGGGCGCGTCCCAGGTCGTCTACCGCGCCCGCCGCAAGCTCGCCCGAGCGCTGCCGCGCGTGGCGTAAGGCCGAATCGCGCCCGCTATCAAACGCCGAGCACGTAGACCACCATCGTCCGACCGTCACCGAAGCGGTCTGGGTGTACTCGGGTTGGGGTTCGGCGTTCGGCACCGAGACGCTCCGCGACTCGTATCGAAGCCCGGTTGCCCTCCTCGATGTCAAGAACCAATGAATGCAGCCCCGCATCGGCGGCGATCTTCATCATCTCGGACACAGCGGCAAACGCCAGCCCTCGCCCTCTCGCATCGGGCAGGAGCCAGAAGCTCAGCTCCCCGGCCGGCTGGTCGCTGGTTTGCACCGCGGCAGATCGGACCGCCTCCGAGGCGAACTGCGGCAAACGTATGGCGACCCTCCCAAGCGCGCGATCGTCGTCGGGCAGACAGATCGCCCGCGTGGGACCACGGTCCTCGGACACCTCCCTGTGGAGCCATGCCGGGAGATCCTCCGCCATCCGCCACCAAGGACGGAGATACTCGTCCTCGGTCATCAGAGCGACCCGGTCTATATCCGCCATCCGCCACCGCCTGAGCCTTACTTCCGGCACTGGGACGCAAGCTAGCGGCTCGCACCCGAGGGAGCCTTCGGAAGAGCGGCTGCTTCAGGAGCGCGCGGCCGCCATCTGCTTGAGCATGTCGTCGTGGTCCAGGTCGATGATCGTGCGGGCCTCGGCGGCAGAGAGCGGATCGCGGCTGAGCGTGAGCTGGTTGTCCTGCAGCTCCTCGCCGCCGAACGACCAGTTGGTCGAGCCCGTGATCAGATACAGACCATCGACGACGAGCAGTTTGTCGTGGCTGATATCACCACGCGAGGAACGACCGATCGCGATCGAGTTACCGATCAGGTTGTTGTTAAACGACGCGAGGATGGCCTTCTCCGCCTTTCCGCCCGCTTGGCTCTTGTCGAGGCTGAGCGTTACGGCGATGGCGTCGTTGAGGGTGTGTATGCGAATGATCGCGCTGGCCTGAGGGTCGTCGAATCCGTACATGTTCACGGCGATCGAGTGTGTGGCCTGGAGGAGCGTCCAGATGATCACCGGGTGGATGCCGGGGTCACGGGGCGCGTAGAAGCTGAGCGCTTGTTGGCTGTAGCCCGGTGGGAATCTGCCGGCTTGCTTGAAGCGGCCAAGACCCTCGAATGGGACCGCGGACAGGTCGGCAAGGCTCAGGCCGGCAAGGTCGGCGCGCGGCTTGGTGAAGTCGGGAGGGTCCTCCCACTCCTCTGCAAACGCGCGGGCCACGCGCTCAGCTTCGCAAGCGCAGCGGACAGGTCCGGTCAGTCAATCCCCTGGGAGCGACACCACGAGCCAGAGTGAGCGGTGTCGGCGGATGATGAAGTTGCCAACCCGACTGGTGACGATGTAAGTACGCCGTCCGTCGGAAGCCAGGCGCACGGGCCCCGCGACACCGGATGCCGCCACCCCGGCGGCCCTGCCGCGGCGCTCAAGAGTCACGATCACCCGAGCCGTGCCATCGCGCGCGGGCAGCTTCGCCAGCCTTCCCTCGCTCCATTCCCCGTAGTCGCGCACGAACCTGACCGCGGCATTCCGTACCGGACGAGGGACGCTTGAGTGGCGCGCCAGGTCAGGCTCACCGCCGTAGGGGGATGAGCGCGGCGCGAAGCCGATCGGCGAATGCCCTGAGCGGCCGTGGGTGCGTCGTGAGCCGGCGCCAGGCCGGCCGGCGCTCCCAGTCAAGATGGAGGTTGCGCCTAGCATCAGCACGAGCACGGCCACGCTGAGGATCGCGCGCCGTCTGCGACCCGCTCCGGCAGCGGGCTTGGTGCGCGCCGGCGCCGACCCTTCAGTCCTCAGCACGAGCCGCCTGCGTACATAGGCCCGGGCCCGGGATCCTGCTCTGTCTTAGCGCCGAGGCTGCGCAGAAAGCGCGCGAACGCCCGCCCTCCCGGGTCGACGTTGTCCTGTTCGGTGCAGCCGCATTGCGACCACGGAACGGATGGCGTGTCGAGCCCCTTCGCCCACCCCCACTCCGTCCAGTCGGGCCCGGGATAGGCGGTGGCGATCGTATCGCCCGCAGAGAAGGTCGTGCCGGGTTTGAGGATGCTCCCGATGTGCTCGGCGACGTAGATGCACTTGTCGGCAAACTCGCCGGCGGCAAGGCGGTAGTCAAACCACGGTCCGTAGACCCCCCACGACCCGATTGCCACGATCGTGCCCGCGCCGATCGCCCTGACCGGCTCGACCTTGAGCGGGTCGTAATCGACCCCCTGATCGTTGCGCGACGGCGCCCATGCCTCACCCTTGAAGGGGTCGATATACCCGCCCGGGGCGGTCACGCACCCCGCCGCCGCGACGGTCGCCGTCCCCGCGCCCTGGTAGGCGTGCGCATCGGCGATAACGCGGTCGGCATAGGCGGCGGCCGCGGGGCCGGAGCCGTTGTAGGCCTCGGCGTAGCGCCAGTAGGCATCGATTGGCTTACCAGTCGGCGCCCCCTTGTCTTTGAGCAAGACGAGGGCTGCCAGCTCCACCGCTGTCGTCGGGTCATGTGGCCCGAGCGCCGGGTTTGGCAGGTCATGACGCAGCGCGTCGTATGCGTCGCCGGCGGCTCCGCCGATGCCGATCGCCATCGGTCCGGACGCTCCCGCGAAATTCGCCACTCCCGGTCCGCGCGCACCCGGGATCGGCGTGCAAGAGGGGGCGGGGAAGCGGCCTTGATTGCATTCTTCCTCCCCGATTCCGGCAAGGACCTCCCATGGAATCTTGTAGCGAGCGCCGACCTGCTCGTAGATGCGCAGAAAGTCGGCGGGGATGTCGCGTCGCGCGACCTGCGACGGCGTGTCTCCAACCCCAGCCCCGCCCAAGCATCCCTGGCCGACCAGCACAGAGATCAGGGCGAGACCGATCGCAAGCAGTATCAGGGCGGCGGCCCCGACGACCAGAATCCAGGTCGTGCGCCTGCGGGTGACTATCGGCACGGCTCCGATTCACCCGCCGTCGACCGCGCTCACGACCCACCCTGCTGGTGTTTCGCGCACCATGACGCGAACCGCGTAGGACACGATCCCCCCGTCATCGATGATCGCCGTCGCAAGCACGACGCCGCGCTTCTGACCGCTCGCCTCCAGCGAAATGACCCGCGGACGGCGACCTCGCTCGGCGGGCGCAACGAAGGCGCGCCGTCTTAGCCCGCGGCGCAACGGGAGGCCCACCGCGTGGACCGAGGAGGCCGTGCCGTCGCCATAGGCGAATCGCAAGAAGCCCCTCATGAACCGACTCGTCGCTGCACGTGCGCGAGCAAGTTGGCCGGGTGAGACCGTCTCGGCGTGGCGCAACACGTATCGTCCTGTGGTGGCACGACGGGTCGCCGTTCGCGACGGGTGACGTGCCACAAGGGTTCTTTTCGGTGCTGGAGCGACGGCGAACGCGGTCAATACGAGCGCCGCAACGCCCATCGCCGCCAAAGCCAGGACGCGAGCCGAGGGTGAGATGCGACCACGCAGCGGGAGCCGACGGTTCACCGCGGCACGACTGCTTCTGAGACGCCGAGGACAGCGGGCACATCGGAGAGGTATTGGCGAGTCGCTTGCACTTCTCGCGCCGGGAGGCCGAGCCACCGAGCAGGCACACAACCGTGCCGCTCGTCATGCTGGCGGTCGATAGATGAGCGACCTCGATGAGATCTACAAGCGGCTTGCGCGCACCTGGCAGCAAGAGGAGCTTGCTGCTCGGTACCGGACCGCCACGGGTGGAGATGTGCGCGTGAGGCGCGGACGGCGAGATGCCGACCGGGCACTCCCGGCGGTTGCCACCGCCCTACCAGCCAGCGCGACCCTAGGTGTGGCCGTCTACGTACTCCACTTGCTCCGCGCCGGCGCTCAAGGCGACCTTGCGCAGCGGCTCATCGAGAATGCGGAACGCAATGCCGCGAGCGCCCTGCACCAGTGCCATCGAGCGCTCGAGCTTGACGCTGCCGCCCATGGCTACACCACGGAGGAGTCGGTGCCAAGCATCTGCGACGTCGCGACTGGGCTTCTGCGCTCTGCTCGCCTCGACCAGGAGCCACCGTCCGTGGTTCAAATGACACAAGATGCGATTAGCTGGCTATCACGGTCGGTGATCGAGCTCGACCAAGAGTCCAGCGAGGTGCCAAGCAGTCTCCGCGAGACGCTGGGACGGCTACTTGCGGTCTGGGTCTTTGCGCAGACCGCTCGTGAGCTCGCGAACTCCAGCTGATGGACCGTCGAGTTGACTGGGTTCGTGTCTATAAGGGAGGAAGCAGATCCCAGATAGGTGGGACACGAAGCCGCAGGTCTGGCTGTTTCCCTCGTTGTCGCTCGCGATCCAGAGCCCCGCCTTGGTGATCAGCATGTCATCAGCGCCGACCCCGCGAGATCTCTCGTAGTACCCGGCGCCGTTGGTTTTATCTAAGTACAGCTTTCCGCTCTTAGGTGCTAGCCCCTCCATTCCCACCGCGTTGTAGGCGCCAGGGCCCTGGAAGCTGCAGCCGTAGGTATTCATCGACCAGCGCTCGTGGCCGCCGAAGTAGGCGGTACTGGCATCGGCCGCGGTGCTGTAGAGCGAGTCGCAGCCGGTGTAGTTGATCCAGAGCGGCTTCACCCTGGTCTGGGTAGCGGGAAAAGCCACCGCGGCATCGCAGAGTCCGGTCAGCGGGAACTGACCGTGTTGCAGCCCGTAGGCTTTACCGCCCGTCGTAGCAACGTAGATCCTGCCATCGCCCGGTGACCAGGATGCCGCCCGAGCATAAAAGGGCTCGGTCTCTTTGCAGTGACCGGCGAAAGCGCGCGAGTACCAGCCGGTCACCTTCGCCTGCGAGCCGCCGAGATACAGCATGAAGATCTGCTGGCGTCTTAGTCCTCCGGCTCGTGTGAAGTCGCCCATGACCAAATCCCGCTCGCCGTTGTGGCTGAGCGCTTGGTTGTACACCTTGGTTCCGTTGTACGCCACACCCGGAAACTGATAGTGCCCGCTGATGTCCAGGTGCACAAACCCATCGTCCCTACCCGTCGTGGGGTTCAGGCCGGTCATGTACGGGTTGGCGGTGCTGCCGTTGATCCTCGTGTAATAGCCACCGGCCAGAATCCGGTCGCCCACCGCAAGAAGCGTCTCCACGGGAGCCGACGCATGGTGAGCGAACCCCGGCACAAGTCCGCCGGTGATGGTGCTGATCTCAGCGAGATTCTTTACGTGAGTTCCGTTCACCGAGGTGAAACTCCCGCCGATGTAAGCGTGGGAGCAATTGCCGTGGACGAAGGTAATCGAGTTGACCTCACCGTTGACTTTCGGACGCCATTTCGTCAGCTTGAACGGCCAGGTATCGCCGAAGCTAAAGACGTTCTGGCGCGTACGCGTGACGCCACGGTGAACTATCCGCGAAAACGACCCCACCGCATACATCGTCTCACCGCACTGAACCAGCTGGCGGATCTGCTCGATCGGGTTGGAATCTTTTACGCTGAAATGTGGCGTGCCGGCGACCGGTCTGGGCCACACCCCGGTACCCGGGGCCGGCACCCCGCTCCCGTTCATCGGTATCTCGGCGCGAGCGACCGAGACGCCTGACGCCATCAGTGCGATGCCCGCCACCAACGCGATCAAGTACCTCTGCATCGCCCGTCTACCTATCTCCAAGCAAGCCGCGAGCCTCATCTGTTCGGTAAAAAGCAGATGCCGGAGAGCCCCGACGTGAAGCCACACGTCTGGCTGTGGCCGAAGTTGTCGCTGGCGATCCAGAGGCCCGCGCGGGTGCGCAGCATGTCGTCGGCACCGTGCCCGCGGGATCTCTCGTAGTACCCGGCAGTGTGGTATTTGTTCGTGAGCAGGCGCCCGCTGGCAGGGGCAAGTCCCTCCATCCCGCTGGCTGTGATTGCGCCGTGACCCTTGAAGTTGCACCCGCGAGGGTTCATCGACCAGCGGTCGTGACCGCCGAAATAGGCTCTGCTGCCGTCAGCTGCTGTGCTGTAGAGGGAGTCGCAGCCGGTGTAGTTTTTCCAGATCGGATAGACCGTTTTTTCGGCAGCCGGAAACGCCGCCGCGACGTCGCAAAGCCCGGTTAGCGGATACTTTGGAGAACTCCCGTGTGGGAAGCGCCCCGTAGACGCGATGTAGATCCTGCCGTCACTCGGGGACCAGGACGCGGCTCGGACGTAGAGCGGCTCGTGGACATCGCAGTGACCGTTGAAAGCGGGCGACCTCCACCCGGTGAGCTTGGCTCTGGCGCCGCCGACATTGATCATGAACATCTGCTGGCGCTTGCGTCCGCGGACCGACGCGAAATCACCGATCACCAAGTCCAGCTTGCGGCTGTGGCTTAGTGCCTGGTTGTAGATGTGGGTTAGGTTCCCGACCACACCCGGAAACCGGATGTTCCCCCTGATTCTCAGGTGCACGAACCCATCGTCGCGACCGGTGATCGGGTTAAGGCTGGTCATGTACGGGTTGGCCGTGCTGCCGTTGATCGACCTGTAGTCGCCGCCTACCAGAATGCGACCGTTTACCGCTTGGAGGGTTTCGACCTGCGCTGAGGCGCTGTGGGCGAACCTCTTGACGAGGCGACCCGTACGCGTGTTGAGCTCGGCGATCTTCCTGGCTCCCTTGCCGTTCACCGAGGTGAAATTACCGCCAATGTAAGCGTGCGAGCATCGGCCCTCGCGGAAGGTAATCGAGTTGACGGTCCCTCTGACGGTCGGGCGCCACGACGTCACTTTGAACGGCGGACGGGCGTGGAAGCTGAAGACGTTGTGGCGCTCGAAGACATGGTTGCGCTGAAGGATCTGAGAAAACGACCCCACCGCATACATCGTGGAGCCGCACTGGACGAGCTGACGCACCTGCTCCACCGGGTTTGCATGCTTCACGCTGAAATGTGGTGTGCCGGAGAGGGGCTTAGCCAATACTCCGATACTCGGCACCTTCAGACCGCCCGTCACGGTGGCCGCCGCCGGTGCGGCGGCCTCGCCGCTGGTGACCATCAGGCCTGCGACGGCCCCAAGCGCGATCAAGTAGCTTCGCATCGCCCTCTACCTCGCTTTCGCGCGCGATCTGGTCGATCAGTCGAAAAGCGTAACGCACGGCTCCGAACGCCGCCGCTGCGGGGTGCAGCGCACTACCCAGGCGCTGCAGGCCTTGACCGCGCCGCCGCAGAGAGCTAGACGCCTGCACCGGCTCGGCGCGTCAGAAGCCGCCGGAGATCGCCTGGCGCACAGTCGCCGTGTCTGACACGTCGTCGCCATAAGCCTGCGTGCAGCCGTTGTTGATCGCCGCGATGACCTTCGAAGGGGAACTTCCCCCGCCGGGCAGCGGACCGTGCTCCTTGAGGTAAAGCCTGCCGTAGGCGGCCTGTAGGGCCTGGTTCGCAGAGCCCCATTGTGTGCAGGTTGTGGAGTCGGTGACCGCTCCACCCTTCGGACCCAGCACTGCGACCAGGATCATCGCCAGCATCAAAGCGACCGCGGCTGCCAGCCCCAATGCGAAAAGCTTGTGCCGCATCAGCAGGCTGCGAACGGAGAATTCGCTGTCCTTGGCCGCGGCTGCAGAGGCGCCCGTGCTCACGAGCACGACACCTTAGAACACGATGGCGCGGCCCGTGGTAGTGGGGTTAGATGAAGTCGTTCCCGGTCAGCACGTACACGAACGGCACGAACGGAACCAGCACGGCGATGCCCCAGGTCAGCTTCGGGATCAGCCCCAGATCGCGGCGTCTAACGAGGTTGATCCAGATCAACACCACAGCGACCGGATGCAGGATGCAGAGGAGGAGTTCTACGAGCTTTTTCATGCGGCGGCGCTACTGACCGACCTGGTAGCGCGTCGGGACGTAGTTCTGAACGCTGCGAGGCGGGCGGACGTAGGCCCTGTTCTGCCGCGGCGGGAGCTTGATCTTTTCGTGCGGCGCCTTCTCGTAAGGGATCAGGCTCAGCAGATGGCTCATGAGGTTCAGTCGCAATGTCCGCTTGTCATCGGCCTCGACCACGTACCACGGTGAGTCCCGCGTGTCGGTGTAGGCGAACATCTCGTCCTTCGCCTCCGCGTAGTCTACCCAGCGCGAGCGCGCCTCGAGGTCCATGGCGCTGAGCTTCCACTGCTTCGCGGGGTCGTGCAGGCGTGCCTTGAAGCGCCGCTCCTGTTCCTCGTCGCTGACCGAGAGCCAATACTTCACGAGAGTGATTCCGGAGCGCTGGATGTCACGCTCAAACTGGGGGCAGGTCCGCATGAACTCTTCGTATTCGTCCTGGGTGCAGAATCCCATGACGCGTTCGACGCCGGCGCGGTTGTACCAGCTGCGGTCGAACAGAACGATCTCGCCGGCGGCGGGCAGGTGGGCGGCGTAGCGCTGGAAGTACCACTGCGTGCGCTCACGCTCGGTTGGCGTGCCCAGAGCGACGGTCCGGACCACGCGGGGGCTGGTCTTCTCGGTGATTCGCCTGATTGTCCCGCCCTTGCCGGCGGTGTCGCGACCCTCGAAGATCACGACGACCTTCAGCCCCTTGTGGACAACCCACTCCTGGAGCCGGACGAACTCGACTTGCAGGCGCTCGAGCTCCTTCTCGTACCCTCGCTTGTCGAGCCGCCGCGGCTCGATCGGTCCCGCTTCAGAAGGGCGATCTCCCTCGGGCTTGACCGTGGCCATGGCGGCGACGGTATCGCAAGCGCGCGAATACAGAAAGGAGACGCCAACCGGATGTCAGGCTATTGGCTCGAAGCGGGCGGTGAAGTGCCGCAGTGCCGGGGGCTCGGAGACAATGCGATAGCCGCGCAGGGCTTCCCGATCACGCGCCACCTCAGCGCACACCTCGATCACGTAGTCGATGTGGCTCTGTGTGTAAGTCCGCCGCGGGATCGCCAGCCGTACCAGCTCCATGGGGGCGGCGCTCTCCGATCCATCCGGATGCCGACCGAACATCACCGATCCGATCTCACACCCGCGTACCCCGCCGACCTCATACAGCGCGACCGCCAGGGCCTGCCCCGGATATTGCAACGCCGGAATATGGGGCAGCATCGCGCGGGCGTCGATGTACACGGCGTGACCCCCGGTGGGACGCACGATGGGGATTCCGAGCTCCACCAGGGCATCTCCTAGATAGGCGGTTGAGCGGATGCGGTACCGCAGGTAGTCGTGCTCGACCACCTCGTGCAGGCCCTGGGCGATGGCCTCGAGATCGCGGCCGGCAAGGCCGCCATAAGTGGGGAATCCCTCCGTGAGGATCAGCAAATTGCGACACCGCGCAGCCAGGTCCGCATCGTTGAGCGCCAGCCAGCCGCCGATGTTGGCTAAGCCGTCCTTTTTGGCGCTCATGGTCATCCCGTCCGCCAGAGAGGCCATTTCACGCACGATCTCGCGCACATCGCGCTGCGATTGCCCATCCTCGCGTTCCCGGATAAACCACGCGTTCTCGGCGAAGCGGCAGGCGTCGAGGAACAACGGCACGTCATGGCGGCTGCAGATGTCCCTGGCGGCACGCAGGTTGGTCAGCGACACGGGTTGCCCGCCGCCGGAATTGTTGGTCACCGTGACCATGACCGCCGGTATCGACGCCGCGCGGTCGCGCAGCAGCGCATCCAATCGATCCAAGTCGATGTTTCCCTTGAAGGGATGGACTCCGCTGGGATCGCCGGCTTCTACGCACGGCAGATCCACGGCCTCGGCACCGATAGCTTCGATGTTTGCTCGGGTGGTGTCGAAATGCGTGTTGTTGGGGACGATCTGACCGGGGCCGCAGAGCGCGGTGAAAAGGATCTTCTCCGCCGCTCGCCCCTGGTGGGTGGGGATTACATGGGCAAAAGGAAATAGCTCCTGCACCGCCTCGAGAAACCGATGCCACGAGGGTGACCCCGCGTAGCTCTCGTCCCCGCGCTGTAGGCCTGCCCATTGCTCGCTGGACATCGCCCCAGTCCCGGAGTCGGTGAGCAGGTCGATGAGCACGGCGCGCGAGTGCAGCGAAAAGAGGTTGTAGCCGGCCTCGCGCACGGCTTGCTGTCGCTGCTCGGGCGTCGTCATGACCAACGGCTCCACCGCATGAATGCGGAAGGGCTCGATGATCGTGCGAAACGTCACGCCGGGATCATGCCGCGTGGGCATGACAGTCCCAGCGGCGTGATGACTATGAGTTCTGAATCAGGACCTGAGCCGACGTCTTGAAGCCGGTGCTGTAGGACGTGTCGACCTCGATTCCCGACGGAGCCGAGGTGATCGCCAGCCACTTGCCTTTGCCCGCTGTGATCTTGAGCGAGGTGAGCTTGATCGGCACGCCGGCAACAACACGTAGCTCCTGCGGGATCACGGCGCTCAGGTGATAGGCGAACTTCCCTGACACCTTCGTGATATGTCCGATCACGGCCTTGCGGACGCGCGCGGGATTGTTCATTACCACGTAGAACAGGACCTCTTTGGCGCCGCCGTTGACCACCGTCATCTTGGGACGCGTGGTCGTGCTGGCGGCAAAGGCGATCCCCTCGCCGCTGCCCATGATGGAGCCCTTCGGGCACGCTGCCGGGCCCCCGGCATCAAGCTTGTTGGGCGAGCAGCTCGGGTAGCGGGCGCCGTTGTACTGCGAGCCGGGCGGGAACCAGAGATCGAACCCCGTGATGATGGGGGCGCGGTTTCGCGAAAGCCCTGTCCAGCCAAAGCTGGTGGACAGCTTCACGCCGCCCGTCTTCAGCCGCGCCGGCGCCCTAGTGGTGGTCGAGGAAGCGAGAGCGACTGCGGCCCCTAACGCCAGTGTGATCGCCACAACCCCAGCGGCTACAACCTTGCGCATCGTCATGACCTCCGTTTCGACTAGCTTGGCCTGCGTTCCGCGCACGAGCCGGCGCGCGCTCCGCGTGCGCCCGGAAAGTTGGCCGGCCTGCGCGCTGCGCCTTCGGCGGCGAATCGTACGCCCTTCACCGCCCTGCACACATTCCTGTGTTCGTAGTAGCTCGAGGCACGCGCGATTCGCTCAAGGCGAAGGTCGACGTCTCGCTCAGTGACTCGTGCAGGGCGTCGACATGTGGATCGTGGGACGTTCGGACTTGCCGTTCTGCCCGCGGAGCGTGGCGTGAGCGATCTGAGGCTTGTTGCAGATGTTCTCGTGGTTGCCGGTGATGACCAGGATCCCCTTGGACCCGCCCTTGATCGTGAGGACGAACTTCGAAACGGGAGCGTCGGGAATCGCCGGGAAGCTCGTCGCGAGCTCGTTGTGCTTGTTGACGGAGGTCGGACCCCGAAGATCAAACGCGATCTGGCCCCTTAGCGCGACGAGCAGCGTCGGGAGCGTGCGGATCTTGTGACCGTGCACGATCTTGATGCCCTGCACCAAATACACGTTGCCTGTCAACGGCTTTGACAACAGCGGCGTGACCGCGCTGGCGGAGCCAATCAGCGAGCCCTTGGGGCAAGGCACCGGCCCGGTGGTGACCTTCTTCGCCACCTTGTACGGGCACACGTGGTTTGAGTTCACCGGATCAAGCGCCATCGACAGAGGGAGCGTCAACTTGACCGAGTGCATGTTCGCCTGGTGCGGCGGCTGGGTCAGGGTTGTCGTCAGCGTCGGGTGATCGCCCGAGTGCGTCTGGCCCGTGCCGGACAGCCCGACCGTCAGCTTGGGCGAAAACGCAAGCGCGCCACAGTCGCCGACCTGGAAGCGCGACGACACGGGAGCGTTCGTCGCCTCGGTCGAAATGATCGTGCCTTTGACCGCCTTCACCGCGCATGAGGTCGGATTCAGCGTGAAGTCCTTGCCGTTGAGGATCGTGTCGACGCGCCGGACACGGAGCGGAATGCCCTTGAGAATCGTCGGCAACGGGTCAGAGGCGTCGGTCACCTGGGCCGTCTTGGTGTCGATAAACAGCGCCTGGCGCACAACCACCGTGCCGAGGTCATACGGCCCGGCCAGGGCCGGGACGATCACGGCCAGCCCGTAGGGCGCGCCCTTGTACGGCCCCGTCAAGTACACCCTGCCGGGCAGGAACTCTGAGTCAGGTCCAGGACCGGAACCCACCTCGACCCGCCCCACTTGCGAGCCCGCCGGACACGACGGGTGCACCTTCTCCTGCGCCCCGCTCGAAGACGCGGCGTGGGCGATCTCCGCGCTCGTGCACAACGGCACCCCAGCGAGCTTGGCCAAGAGCCCTTCGGGCAACGTCACCGAGAAACCGGAGAATTCCTGGTATGTGTCCTTACGCTGGAACGAAACCGCAAATGGTGTGAATGCCCCCGCCCGCGGATTCCGCGACCCCGCCAGGAACGACGGCTTGAAGCCGGACACGCACCTGTTGGAGATCGTGAAAGATGTGGAGGGCGTCGCGATCGGCCCCGAGGACCACGGTTCGACGCGAGTCGCGACGGTATCCGTAGCGCATTGATCCGGGGATGCAAGCGCCGCTCGCGGCCCGCCGAAGAAGTTGAGCTTGAAGTCGGTGAACGGCAGCTGCGGGTTGTTGTCGAAAATCGTGGTCAGCTGGCCGGTTTTCGGATTGGCCACGATGTGGCCGGCGAGCTTGATCAGCACCCCGTCGGACTCCGTGGCCACGTAGATCGCGAGCAACGACCCGAACGGGTTGCTCTTCTGCTGCGCCAACCAGATCGACCCCACCAGGGGATCGCTCTGGATCGGCGAATCGATCTCCGCGTACCCGATCTTCGACGCGTTCGGGCAGGCCGGTTCGTTGGCGTTGTCGAGGCCGAACTGCTGTTGCGTGCACGCCTTGAGGCCGTTGGCGGCCGAGGGGTCGATCGACACGCCGGCCGGGAGATTCACAACCGCCTTCTTGACGTCGGGCGTGGCTAGGCCATTGGGATTGGGTGGAGCCTGGGGAACGTGAAGGTCGGTGTCCAGCCCCATCGGTGAGTCGGCCACTTTCGTGTCTGGCTGCGCGGTGAACGAGGGGTTGAATTGCTCGCGGTTACAACCCTTCATGGCGGGGCTTTGCGAAGTCTCGGTCACATACCGCAGGTGCTGCCACGAGTCCGTGCTCAGGGATGACTTCAGCGGCCCCGTGCACGAGGTCGGGTTCGTCAAAAACGGCGTCAGCGGCGCGCCGCTGGAGCACGGAGTGACGCTGCCGGGGCAGACCCGATCGGCGTCGTGGCTCGGGTCTGCCGGCACTCCCCATAGAGTGACTGTGATCCCGTTGATCGGGAGCAGTGTGGGGATGTTGGACGTGGTCACCGTGAGCCCGTAATCCGAGCCCGTGCGGACAGAAATGTCCAGGTAGGAGTTGACGAGCAGGATGTTGGTTCCGAACTCCGCGGGCTCGCCCTGCGGCGGCACCAGGTTGTAGAGAGGGAATGAGCTCGGGCTGGTGTTGCCAAGGATGGTGAGGCCCAAAGTGCCGATCTGCGAGTCGACCGGACAATTACCAGAGTCGAGTTGCGTAATCTCACACCGGGGCGCGGTGGTCGGGTTCCCGATCAGCCCCGGCGGTAGCTTCACGACGACATTCTTGACGTTCTCGGTCGGCAGGCCGTTCTTGCGGGCGGTGAAGGTCATGCTCGTGATCGCCTCCCACGGGTGCGAGCCGGCCTGCGTCGCGGGCTTGCCGTTCTGTTTGATCACCGTGTTGGAGAAGCTCTTGATGCCGAACTTCGCCAGCGCCGGCGCCGTTCCCACGATGCACGGCAGCGCGCATCCGACCGCCAGCGCGATCAGCGCGGACCGAAGGCGGCGGCGCCACGGCGCCCGATCGATGCTCGCTTGTGGGCGCATCGAAGCCTGGTTGTTGATCCCATTCATCGCGGCCTCCTATGCCTTCACCGTGAGCTTGAACCGGGCCGTCGCAGCGTGTCCGGCCGCGGGCGCGTACCGCACTCCAATCGATAGCTTCAGCCTCCCCCATAGCTTCAGCTGGCGCTTCTCCTTCTGATTGAGGGTCACGCGCAGCTTGTAGCTCCCGGCGTGGGAGGCGGACTGCGCGGCCGTCTGGATACCGGCCCCGGCGATCGTGATCCGACCCTTCCTCGGCACGGCCACGGCCACTCTGAAAGACGAACCGTTGACGGCCTTCTTAGCGACCTCCGTGGAGGCATTGCCCGTACCGCTGAACGTAATCGTTGCGACGACCGGCAGGGGCGGTGGGCCCTTCGGCGGCGGCTTGCAGCTCTCGCCCACGCACGGTGGGGGCGGTGGCTTGGGCGCCGGGAAGCCGCCGTTTACGCGCGCGTCGTAAACGTCATATGCGCCGTCGGTGTCCGTGGGGACAAGCTGCGAGGACGTAACGAACAACGCGTCACTGCCGCTCGAGGTGTTGTCGAAGTACAGCGAGTTCGCGTCGCTGGTCCCGCTGGTCAGCAGATACCTGCATCCACCCGCCTGCGTGCAGGTGCCGGATCCGTTGACCTCGTATTCGTACACGTCCTGCAGGCCATTGGTGTCGGTGGGCACCAAGGCGTCGGGTGTGTCGAAGAACACCTGCCCGCCGTCGGAGACATAGCGCTCGAGAATGTCGATAGTGCTGTCGGAGCCGGATTCCTCGGGGGCGTTGACGACCGTATTCCCAACCGGGCGCCCGCCACTGCACGAGGCACAGGCGAGGGAGCCGGTACCGGCGTCGTAGAGGAAGATCTCGTCGTCGGGGCTCGCTGTGGCGCGGTCGGTGTTGTTGTAGCCGGTCAGACTGTTCACGGACTCGAAGGCGAAAAACTGGCCGTTGGGTGACACCCGGGACGTCAGGCAGGAACTCCAGTCGCAGCTGTCGTTAGGAGCCGGCGCGGGGCTCCCATTAAGCGTCGCGATGAACTTGGTTCCGTTGTGACGCACGTAGAGGTTGGGCTCGCCTTTGGTCGCCCCGCTCGCCCGCTTGCCGAGGGCGACGTAGTAGACATAGGAACCGTCAGCGCTCGCGCCGGCGACTCCCTGGACCTGAATCCCCTTCGTCGGCGTCAGATCGCTCAGCTGGTTGGTTGACAGGTCGTATTCGTACAGGTTGGTGCCGCTGGCCGATTGGGTGTTGGAAGTGAGCCCGGCGGACGAGTCGTCGGTGAAGAACACCTTGGACCCGTCGGAGCTGGCGGCCGCGAAGACTCCTCCACCGCCGGGACCGGGGGCCCCCGAGGCGGGCGCGTCCACTTGCACCGTGGTGTTGGCGTTCTCGCGCACGTACAGGTTGCCGTTGGCGTTGAAGAAGATCCGCGACCCGTCGGCAGAGACGGCGTGCATCACGTTGCCCAGGGCTCCGCCCGCAAGCGATCCGACCGCAGGTGTGCAGCTGCCGCCGCTGCAGCTCGTCCCTGAGGAGGGGACTTCGGACACGAGCTTGACGGTGCCCGCGGACCAGTCGTACAAATCGTCGCCCGAGGGCGCATCTGAGGTCAGCTGCGCCGATTCGTCGAAGATGACATGGCTCAGGGTGGTCGAGGCGCCGTCGTAGTTCGCGTCCGCCGGAGGCCCCAACACCGGATTGAGGCTGATCAGCTGGAAGGTGCCGGTGGCGTTGTTGCGCAAAAACAGGTTCTGAACGCCCTTGGGCTCACCAGCCACCAGCCGAGGAGCGTCGTGACTGCAGCCCGATGACTGGTTCTTGCCGTCCGCCAAGATCCCCTTGGACATGTCAGACGAGTAGCCGACCATGTCGACGAACGCAGCGCAAAGCCCGCCGAAGTCGGGTGACTGCCGCGGGATGAGGTTCTGGGAGAACCAGTCGTTTTTCGCGCGCGTCGCGAGATAAGAGAGGCCGTAGACCTTCACCCCCGGGAACCCGTAGAGCGAGAAATAGCTGACCCGGCTGCCGGCAGGGTTCACCTGATCCTCGGCGAAGATCCCTGGCCTGACGTAGGGGTCACCGTTGTCCTTGTTGGCCGGGGTGACCTGCTCGTAGGCTCGCCCGTCCGGCAGGCCACGCGCGAGGCGCGACCCGGAGTGGATTGCCTGGGCCTGCGCGGATGCGGCGCAGACGGCCAGGGCGCAGCTGGTCGCGGCAATGGCGCTGATGTGGCGAGAGAGCAGACTCATATGTCGCGGCACTCCTTGGTCAGCGTGGGATGCGGAAGAGGGGGCTCGAGCGCTGTCTCAGCGCTGTTCGTCGAGCAACGAGCGCCAACGGAACGGCCACAGAGTCCGACGGAAGGCCTGGGGAGGCGCTATAGACATTCTTGTCCATGGAGGTATATGCTCCGGCGCCTCCCGCGCTCGAAGAAACGTAGTCGTGTCTGTACCTGCTGTCTAGAGTTTGGCCATACAAATTTTGGAGGAGGGTTTGTATGGGTGGAACAATGAACCGGACGGACCAGGGCCCATGGATCGGGGTGCCGCCCGAGGTAGGTGCCGTGCTGCGGGCGGGAATCCCCCGGGCTGCTCGACGCGTTATGACGGCTATCCGGGAGGAGATCCCGGCCTACAACAGGGCGCTGCGCGGCGAGTTCGGGCGGGAGATGCGCGCAGGCGTAGAGAATGCCGTGTCTCGATTTGTGGAGATGATCGAGCACCACGAGGCGGACGCGCTCGGTCCCAGCCGGTCTCTGTACTACGACCTGGGCCGCAGTGAATTCCGCCGTGGCCGCACACTGGATGCGCTGCTTGGTGCGTACCGCATCGGTGCCCGTGTGGCATGGCGCGAGATCGTGGCCGCCTGCGAAACGGCGTCGGTGGACAGTCATGCGGTCTACCAGGTGGCGGAGGCCCTGATCGCCTACATCAACGAGCTGTCCGCGGCATCGACGGAGGGCTACAGCGCCGAGAGTGCCGCCGCGGCCGAGACCACACAGGCCTCACGCCAGGAGCTCGTCGAGCTTCTTACGCTCTCGCCGGCACCTGATCCCCGCACTGTCCATGCCGCCGCGCAGCGCGCCCGTTACCGCCTGCCGGAGCGAATCGCCGCACTCGCGTGCCGGACCGACGAGCCGGCTGATCTCGCGGCGCGGGTAGGTCCCAACGCGATCGGCGGCCGACTTGCCGACGCGGTCTGCGTCTTGATCCCGGACCCCGAGTTGCGCGGAGAGACGCGGCTTGTCACCGCGCTACGCGGCGCTGACGCAGCCATGGGATCCTCGGGGCCGCGCGACGAGGTCGCCCGCAGTTGGGATTGGGCGCGACAAACGCTCGAGCTCGTGGAGAGTGGGGCTATTCAGGCCCATGGCCTGGTCCATGCCGAGGATCACCTGGGAGCCCTCTTTCTGCACGAGGATCCGATGCTCGTCGACGCGCTCGCGTCGCGATGGCTCGCTCCGCTTCGGAGCCTCCCCGAATCGTCTCGCCGCGAGCTCCCCGAGACGCTGCTCGCGTGGCTGTCGCGAGACCGTGATGTGAAGCGGGCCGCGGAGGATCTCAACTGCCATCCGAACACTGTGCGCTACCGACTGGCCAAGCTCCATCGGCTGTACGGTGCGACGTTGGACGATCCCGAGGCTCGCTTCGAGCTCCAGGTCGCGCTGCGGGCGAGCGGGGTACACGTCGGCCACGCCGCGATTCTGGGGAGAGCTGACCTCCGCGCAGCTGTCGGCTAATTCGTTCTAGCCCCCACCGGAGCTGGCACCATAACGGGCGGGGTCGCCCGAGTACCGCAAGCCCGCGGCACGCAACGAGCTCGACGAGGCGAACCGGCGCAACAAAATGGACTTCATTCTCGCGGGCAATGTCGGTTGGTCAGAGGTGGTCGCCAGGCGAGCAAAAGACAACGAGTTGCAACCGACGCGCCGAACCCTGTCGACTTCTGTTCGGGTCAAGAGCGAAGCGCGGTAGGCGCCGCCCAGGTTCCCCGTCCGTTCAACCAACCTCCTCAAGGCGCCTAACCGGCCCGAGGACAGGCACTGACCGCCACAGTGGTGCCGTTATTTTTTGACGGCGTATTTGCTGGGGTTGATGGGGACGGTGGGTTCGGGGATTTGGTCTAGGCGTTGGATGAGTTGGATCCATTGCCCGGGTTTGAGGATGGTTGCGAGGGCGGTTGAGAGGTTTTTGTT